>CAZZKG010000014.1:0-71345 GCA_964654825.1 uncultured Gemmatimonadota bacterium
GGAATGGCCCCGCAATTGACCGTGACGAACAGGTTGTCCCTCCGCGGGCCGTTGTAATGGAGAAGGTGAGCAAGGAGTTCCTTCCCCGTCCCGCTCTCACCCTGGAGAAGGATGGTAGAATCTGACTCGAGGACCCTGCTGATGAGAGCCATCACGGCTTTCATCCCCTCGCTCTTCACCACGATATTCTTGAAACCGAACCACTCTTCCACTTTACCCTTCAGTTCGACCACATCTTTCTCGAGAGATTCTTTTGCTTCGAGAAGCGCTTCGTAAGATCTCGCATTATCAAGAGCAATGGAAAATTGCCCCCCGATCTGCTTGAGAAGGCTGATGTGATTCTCCTCGAGAACCCGCTTCTTCCGGTTTCCGAGGTAGAAGAGGCCGATGGGCTGACCACGCGAGATCAGCGGAATGACGAGAAGTGACTTCAGATTTCTCGCGTACATGCTCCAATCGGCGTGTAACGGGTTCTGCCCGGTAAGATCATCTATGAGAAGCGGCTCACGGTTGAGGAGAACCCATCGCTCGACGGGGCCTTCAATTTTGTTCGCCGGTATGTTCTCCCTGATCCTGCCCGATCCATCGGCTTCAGCAAAAATGAGGACCCGGCGGCTTTCATCATCGACCAGACATACTCTCATCCAGTCACAGGGCACTACTTCGCGAAGCTCGGTGACGATGACCCGGAAGACTTCTCTCATATTCAGACTCGAGTTTATCGTCACCATGATACTGGCGATAGTCTCTAGCTCGACAGCCCGTCTTTTCAGTTCCTTCCCGAGCCTGATACGTTCTTCATCATTACGGTAGTGTTCAACTGCTTTTTTTATCCGTGTTTTTATCTCTTCGATGTTGAGCGGTTTGGTAAAGTAGGAGTAGGCACCTCTGTTGAGAGCCTCGATGGTGTTCTCGATGGTGGCGAATGCCGTTATCATGACGATGTAGAGAAACGGGTCTTTTCGCTTGATCAGTTTGATGAGGTGTACACCGTCGATGTCGGGGAGCTTGATGTCCACAAGAGCCACCTGAAACCTCCGTTTCCTGATGACTTCCAGGCCCTGTCTGCCGCTGAGTGCTGTGACGACGGTATACCCTTCCTCCTCGAAGATGTCTTTGAGAGTCTCGCACGATCCTTCGTCATCATCGATGATGAGTACCGTTGTCTTTTCGATCTGCTCTCCCACTGCCTTCGACCTCCTTGCCGTACCCCCCAACGGTATTATAATGCGACAATCACACCGATGTTTCAACTCGTTTGTCCGGTCTCTGCGTCCCCCTTTCGGGGAAAATGAACAATAAAACAGGTACCTCCCCCCGGGGTGCTCTCGACTGTGATCGTTCCGCCGTGTTCCTCGATGATCCTCCTCGAAAGTGAAAGCCCCAGGCCGATGCCTTTCGCCCTGGTGGTGAAGAAAGGTTCGAAGAGGAGCCCCAGATTCTTCTCGCTGATCCCTACGCCGCTGTCAGCAATCTTCACCAGGGTTTCCCCTTCGTCGAACGAGAGTGTCACCTTCAGATTACCCCCATCAGGCATGGCCTGCATCGCGTTCTGCATTATATTGAAAAAAACCTGACCGAGGAGTACAGGATCCCCCTCGATTCTCGGAATCGAAGGGTGATCGTGCAGGTCGAGAAATACCTGGATATTCTCCGGAAATGGTATCCGTTCTGCGGCCTGCTCGAGGATCTCGTGGAGATCGACAGCCTTCAGGTGAGGAACGAGCGGGCTCGCGAAGGTGAGAAGGTCCGAAACGATGGTCTCCGCAATGTTGATCTCCTTCTCGATAATCATCATGTGTTTCGTGACCTGTGTCCTCCTCTCATCTCCGGAATCCGCCTCAACCTTCCCCTTCAGATAGTACATTGAGTTCTTGATAACCCCTAAGGCATTTCGAATCTCGTGGGCCACCCCCGCGGCAACCTTGCCCATCGAAGAGAGGCTTTCAGACTGGATGAGCTCCTGCTGGATCACGGCAAGCTCCTCCTGCCTTTCTTTGAGCGATCTCGCCATTTCATTGAAGGAAGAAGCGAGATATCCTATCTCATCGTCCGAGTCAGGCCCCCCGGAAACCTGATAACTCAGATCGCCGCCACCGATCCTTCTCGCTCCTTCCGCGAGCTCTCTCACGGGATGAGCGATCTTCCGTGAAGCCCAGAAGGTCACCAGCAGCACTACCAGGACCAGGAAAAAGAAAAAGAAGAACATCTGGGTGATCATCATGCTCGTCCGGTCTTTCATCTTCTCTTCTGTATTGAGTAAAGCCCTGGTCACCAATTCGACAGGGACGACGAGCCCGAGTACCCAGCCCGAGGTTACCACGGGGTGATAGGCAATGATCTTCTCCGCTCCGTCAACAACAACCCTGCCGATGCCTGAAGCACCCGAGGCCATGAGTGTGAGCTCCGGCTGCATTTCGGGCCTAGCCCTGTCGAACAGGTTGAAATGATCCGGTCGTACGCCAGTGTCGTAACCCAGATCAGGATACGCGTTGTCGGTGAAAGCGATGACCGATCCATCACGTCGCATCAGGAACGCATAACCGCCCTCTTGGGAATTCAGCCCGAATATCCTGTCGGAGAGCCTCTCGACTGTCACGTCGATCCCGACGACCCCGCAGAACTTCCCTTCTACCGTATAGACCGGGCAGGAGCAAGTGACCATGAATCCCCGTCCTGCGACATCGAGATAGACTTCCGACCACACCGGCAGATGGGAGGGATTGTGCACCGGGTCGGCAAGGTAGTAGATCGGGTGCCCCTCAACGTCGAGGTCGGGCGCGAGCGTACCTCCCAGCACGGCCTCCTCGGCATCGAACCACGGGAATCCCCTCGACAGTCTGCTCGAAGAGGTGAAATACACATACGCCATATTTTCATCCCCTTCATACACACTTCTCAGAATCGGATCGAGATATTCGGTGAGAAGGATTTCATTCTCGAGACTCTCAGTCAGGGGAACACCATCAGCGACGAACAGGTTCGATCCCTCTCTGGCAGAGCTCCAGAAGAATCCAAGCCGGTGTGTCTCGTATGTCCTCGCCCGGTCGAGCCTGAAACTGGAGGGGTTCCCGTACAGCTCAGCGGTCACCGACGCGACCGCTTTTGCTTCCCCTTCTATCCTCAGAAGTTCTGTTTCGAGAGTAAGTGCGTAGTTTTTCGTGTCGCTGGAAAGAGATGATTCCAGTTTCTCAACGAGGGCCGCTTTCCCTTCTTCCAGAGAGACTTCCCGAATCTGCTTCGTTGTGGTGAACATGAGGAAGGCGGTGATCCCGACAGGTACCAGGGTCATGAGGATGAGAAGGAGGAGGAGCTTGGAAGCGATGTTCTTCCTGGGCAGCTTCCGTCTCTCTGAGTATCCTTTGTGTCTCTCCATACCAGAACACCTGCGGGCGATTGATTTCACACAGCTGCTTTAACATCTCTCTACAAGTTTTCTCTTCGCTCAAACTCACGTCTGAACGAGCATGCAGGCCCAGGGGTATGTCCTCTCCGCTCAGGCTGTACGGATTGACCAGTCTAAAGCTTGCTCGCTCGATTTCCGAACTCGCGTTTTCGACGCTCAGACAGGCGGAAATCGCCACGACAGTGGACGCTCGCTTCGCTGAGACTGGAACCCAATCCTTAACAGATTCGCGCCAAGGACATACCCCAGTGCTTTGATGCGCGGGTCAACAGGGTGTCCGATGAACGAGTCTGATGGTTTGGGATCCGTCTTTGCGAGTTCCGGATGCCCAACGCTGGCACTCCCACAGGGTAATCTCGAGAGAGAGTAGAACGGGCCCCCAAATTAGCTTAGAACGGTCAAACCGGAAGTCGAGTGAGCCGGACACCCTGTTGTCCGTGCAACACGAGCTGAGTGAAGAGCAACTTCTTCAGCAATCTCTGAACAAGTCCCAACCTCGTTCGGACGCTCCGAGAGACGTATTCAGGGATCTTTCTCGTTCGAATATTCTCTCAATTGAATATTACACGGGGGTTGTATTCTCGTCAAGTACGTACTTCAGCCAAGTGTTTTTATAACCTGTTTATTTCAAGTTGATTAGGGAAAACACAAGAAACCTGCACCGTGTGCCCGACGGAATTCAGGCAGAACATCGGGGTTGATTTTTTCGTATACTTAGTGGCCCTCCTCGCGTCTTGTAGTTCGGGCGTCTCGCTGACCTCGATACGTCACCGTATTTATAAGCAGGGTCACCAAGGTGATCTTTTATCAGGTTGAAATACTGTCCGTTTTTATGTATATTGTATTCAGAGACCTCCTTTGAGGGAAGGTGACCGGACACGTGAGGATTTCTCTTTTTTGGGTATTGATTTTGATTCTCCCATCCCTGGCAGGAGCGCAGCTCGCGGGGTACCGGACGAACTACGCGTATGTCGGCAACCGCCAGAGCAAGCTCGTCCACCTCACTTACTACCACCACCTCCCTGATGACTACCTGAGAGAAAACTTCGAAACACTGTCTGAAGCGCTCGAAGCTAATTACCGGCCGTGCCCCATCTGTTTCCCTGAACATCCCATGGTAGCCGGATACGATTTTGAGCGCCAGCTCGGTATCTCCTCAGCGGCCATGCTCAATTACTATTATCCGGTCCCGGCCCCGCCCGAGGCGATCGAAAGAGTGAGGGAAGCCGGTGCACGGATCCTGCTCAACTGGCCGTTTCCTCTCAAGGGGTACAACTACACCTTCTCTGCCGTCCAGAGTGATATGTTCAAGGCATTCTCCTGCCCGACCGGTATCATCTACCTCACGACCGGTCTTCTCCGTATCCTCGAATCCGAGGAAGAACTCGAGATGGTTCTGGCTCACGAGATCTCGCACATCGAGAACAGGCATGCATTCAGGCAGTTCCAGACTCAATTCACCACTCCCAGGCTGGCTCTCGATGCTGTAACGGTCTCGAAAGACCTCGACGAGCTGGCGAGGTCGCTGATCCTGGTGGGATACGGTGAGGAAGCCGAAGAGGAAGCCGATCTCTACGCACAGGCATACAGCATGTCCCGATATAAGGAGGACCGGGGGACGCTCCTCCTGCTCCTGAACAAACTGCGGGATATATCCTGGCAGGAGACGCGGACCGGCGGCGGCCTCTTTTCCGGGAGATCGGACATGGAACAGAGGATCAGCGAGGTAACCGCAACCCGTATTCACATGTATCCGAAAAACCAGGAGTACTGGAACAGGAACGAGAGCGGCGAAACAACAGCCAGGGCTCAACTCATCATGGAGAAAATCAACGGAAACCGGCTCACCATGATCACCGCCTTCTGGACAAAGGAGACCATCCCGCTCGGTGCCGCGGGGAGCGGCCTCCTGAGGATCCGCCTGACCGATGGTGAGCACACGCTCCCCCAGACAGGAATAACTTTTCTCAGAAAACATCCCGAAGACAGGAGCGGGTTCCACACGTATGTGGTTACCTTCGAGACGACCGGCCCGACCGATCTCTACGCATTTGACCTCCGCAGCATCCAGCGGATAAGCTTCGAAAAGCAGCGGGGACTCCGAAACTACGAAACGATTCTCTCATTCACCCACTGATAAAGCTCGACCTACCACAGTACACATGCCACGTGATGATCTTTTTCTATCTCACTGAAAGCAGGGAATTCCTTCCTGCAGCGTGGGGTTTCATATCTGCACCGCGGATGGAACACACACCCGGACGGAGGGCACGTGGAATCACCCGGTTCACCCTCCGGGACGACGGACTCATGATCACCCTCCGACTCGATCCGGGGGAGTGAGGAGAGAAGTATTTTGGTGTAGGGGTGCGCCGGCCTGGCGATCAACCGATCGGCCGGGGCGATTTCGAGAATTTTTCCGAGATACATGACGATCACCCTGCTCGCCGCGTGGTAGATGATACAGAGGTCGTGGGCGATAAAAAGAAGGGTGAGGCCGAGTTTTCTCTGCAGATCCAGGAGCAGGTTTACGATCTGCCCCTGAACCGAGACATCGAGCGCGGTGACCGGTTCATCCGCAACGACGAACCTGGGGTTGAGTGACAGAGCTCTCGCGATACCTATCCTCTGTCTCTCCCCACCGCTGAACTCATGGGGAAACCGGGGCATGGTTTCGGGAGGAAGGCCCACCAGTTCGAGCAGATGAGCGACCTGCTTCTTCGCCTCCCTGCCACGGGATATCCCGTGATAGACGAGAGGCTCGACGAGAATCTTCTCCACACTCATCCGCGGATTGAGAGAACCGCGCGGATCCTGGAAGACGACCTGGACCGTTTTTCTGAAAAGAGCCAGATCCCTCCCCTTCAGGGAGATAACATCCTTCCCCTCGAATTCGATCTCGCCGCGGTTCGGCTTCTCGAGACGCACCAACAATTTCCCGAGTGTTGACTTACCGCTTCCGCTCTCCCCGACGAGGCCGAGTGTTTCACCCTCCCTAAGGTCGAAGCTCACACCGTCGACTGCTCTGATGTATGATGCGGAGCGGGAGAAGAAATCCTCCCGCACGGGGAACCACTTCACCAGATCCCTTACGCGGAAAAGTACGCCGATACCGCACCTCCCTCAGTTAATACAACCAGCATCTCACCATCCTGTCATTTTCGATATTCTGCATCACCGGGCGTGATTCCCTGCAACGATCCATAGTACTCCCGCATCTCGGATGGAACGGGCACCCTGAGGGACGACTGCCGGGTTTCGGGACACTTCCCGCTATGGTGCCGAGTCGGGACCTGGGTGATTCCAGTCGGGGGATGACATCGGTGAGAGCCTTCGTATACGGATGGAATGGTTCTCTGAAAAGACTTTCGGTCCGTCCGGACTCGACGATGATGCCGGCGTAGACCACGACGGTCTTCTCCGCCATGCCGCTGATGAGAGCCAGGTCATGCGTGATGAAGATCACGGACATGCCGAGTTCTGTGCGTAACCTCCTGATCAAATCCAGAATCTGAGCCTGAATTGTGAGATCGAGGGCGGTCGTTGGTTCGTCTGCAAGGAGGAGTATGGGTCTCAATGCAAGTGCCATGGCTATCATCGCCCTCTGCATGAGCCCGCCGCTTAGCTGGTGAGGGTACTGGGCCGATCTCTCGGCCGCTGCGGGGATCCCTGCTTCGTCGAGGGCTTCAATGGCCAGATCCCTCGCTTCCCGCCGGGAGAGATCGAGGTGCGTGGCGAAGACCTCTTCCACCTGCCGACCGATGGAGTAAAACGGGTTGAGGGCTGTCATCGGTTCCTGGAGAACGATCGCGATTTCCTTCCCCCGTATCCGCCTCATCTCCTCTGTGCCGAGTGAGAACAGGTCCCTCCCCCTGAAGAAGATCTGACCGGAAGTGAGGTTCCATGGCGGCCTCGGCAGGAGCCGCAGGATGCTCTGAGCGGTGACGCTTTTCCCGCTCCCGGACTCCCCGACGATCCCGATTATTTCACCGTGATCCACTCCGAAGGAAATGCCGTCAACGACAGTGACCGGACCGGACCTGGTGTCGAGTGAGAGGGAGAGATCCTTCACCCGGAGGAGCATGTCGCTGGTATTGGTCTGCATCATGTCCGGTCCTCACAGTTTCGAAAAATCCCCGCTCACTTACGTGGCCCTGTTCATACATACGCGTGCCTTCGGCCAACGATGCATCACGTTGTTAATGAACAGGACACCTATGAACTCATTCATCCGGGTACTCGTAGAGCAGGAGGCAGGCGCCCGGGCTTCAGGTCCTATTTGAGCAGTGTCATCTTGATGCTGGTACTCCTGCCTCCTACGATCATCCTCGACAGATATACTCCGGAGGCAACTTTCGTGCCCTGCTCATTCCTTCCGTCCCAGACCACCCGGTGGTCCCCGGGCAGAAGTGTACGATCGACGAGCCTTCGGATCAATCTGCCTTTCAAGTCGTAGACCGCCAGTGAGACGCGATTGCCCCAGGCCGGATACCCGGGTACCGAGAACCGGATCGTGGTCTGCGGGTTGAACGGGTTCGGGTAGTTCTGCCTGAGGAGCGCGGTCCCGGGTACTGGAGGCGTCAGCGGCTCATCGCGATCGACCCCGACGTTTTCACCGGGATCGATCAAGAGCACATCCGATTCCCCGAGATTCGTAACGTAGAGGTCTATGAGGCCGGTCCCACCGGCGTCGAAGAAATTGACGTCGACCGTTGTGTCCTCGACGTTAGGAAAGATCTGGAAGGTCCGGTCCGTGAAGAAACCGAACCCATCGTTTACGAGGAGCCGGTTTCTGCCTTTGCCGGCATACAGGCTGTCGAAGAAAACAGTTAAATTCCCTACGACGACATCGTTGTCCCCGTCACCCTCGATGTCGGCCACGTCACACGCGTGCGACCAGCTGCTGTCGACGGAAGACCCTGTCGGCGTTCGGAGCTGGGTCTCGTCGTAGAACCGGCCGGAACCGTCGTTCATCCAGAGGAAGTTGATCTCCCAGAACCACTTCGCGATGTAGAGGTCCGGTTTCTCATCCCCATCCATATCGGCCGCGCTCACCCGCATGCTCGATCCCGTAACAGCGGGGAACCGCTGGGAGGTCTCGTCGGTGAAAAAACCGCTTCCGTTGTTGATGAGGATGCGTGATTCGTCGCCGTTCACGTTGTCGTTGATGATGACCAGGTCCATGTCATGATCACCTTCGGCATCGAACACGAGGCAGTCCATCGAAGTATCCAGCCTGGGCTGAAACTGAAAACGCAGGTTGGTCTCATCAGAAAAGTGGCCGCTGCCGTCATTTATAAGGAGCTGATTTTCCTTAGAAGAAGGAAATAAAGGATCAGCGAAATTCACGATGAAGATGTCGTTGTCACCGTCACCGTCGACGTCACCCCACGAAGCGCCCTGGCTGGCTGCCGAGTCGACCGGGAGATGAGTCAGCGTCGAATCGAGGAAGTGGCCGGTCCCGTCGTTCATGAAGAGCCTGTTCTGGGAATCGTTGACTGCGACAAACAGGTCCGGCAAGCTGTCTCCTGTGACATCGACCAGGTCGACGTCAAAGGCATTAACGGAAATCGGCGGGACACGATCGCTTTCATCGATAAACGCCCCGCCCTCGTTAATGAGCACTCTGGCGGACGTCAGATAACCCACCGTCACGATATCCTCGTCTCCATCGTCGTCGATGTCGCCGGTGTCGGTTCTCCAGTCCTCATCGCTTTGGGTAAAGGCCTGCCCTGTTGCGCCCGAAGCGGAAGACAGGACATACACTCCCGAGGGAAGCTCCCGGCCGAGCTCATCGAGTACCCCGGCATCGAGCTTGGAAAGAGTTTTTCGTATCCGTCCGGCCCTGTCGATCACAACGAAAGGCCCTTCCCGGACTCCCGTGGCACTCATGGACACGGGAAGCTCCGCCCGGTTACCGATCACGAGCATTTTGAAACCGGGGGTCGTGCGGGCAGTAGAAACGACTGTCGGATGTGCGAACGAGGGGATCAGGAAAAGGACACCGAAGAGAAGGATTTGGATTTTCTGAAACGGCTTCATCGGAAACGACCTCCATTCAGAGAATATAACGAGGGCTTGTGTTCCGGTCAGGTCCTTCGTCCTTCACTACCCACCGGCGGTGAAACAGTTCCACTTCCCGGCAAGTCCGTCCTACCGGGCGCACACAAAAAAATGAGCCCCTCATGCCTTGCACATGAGGGGCTCCCGTGTTTTGTCGAAGGGGTTCACCCCGGAAGAATTTTACTTCAGAAGCACCATCTTCCGTGTCTGGTTGAACCCATCGTCGGTTCTCAGTCGATAGAAATAGATACCGCTCGCGACGATCTCGCCGCTGCCGTTTCTCCCATCCCAGGTAACCGTGTGGTTACCGGCTTCCCTCACTCCGTTCTCGAGGGTCTTGATGAGCTGACCCCTGAGGTTTCTGATCTCGAGTGTCACCTTTGCATCCCGGTCGAGAGCGTAGGTTATCGTGGTCATCGGGTTGAAGGGGTTGGGATAATTCTGACTCAGAGCCACCGCTTTGGGCAGGTTGGCCCCCTGGGTGTCGTCGTCATCGATACCGGTGGGAGCATTGTAGGTCGTCTGCAGATGCCACAGAGTCGAGTCCGCTGCGTTGCCGCCATCACCGTAGTAGATGAAGAGCCAGTCGCAATAGTACTCGGGTGGGTTAGCTGTCGGCACGACCAGGTCGACGATCCTGTTGTAAGTCTCATCGGCTGCGTCCTGCGTGATATTGATCGGCCCGGTCCCGGCAGATGATCCTGCGGCAATCGCGTTCATGCAGATGTCGCCGGCTCCGCCGCCGCTTCCCTGGATGAACTCGGTCCATCCGGCAACCACGTGCCCGTCGGCCGCTTTCGCGAGTGAGGGCATGAAGGCGACACCGGACTCACCCTCGAGCGCCGAGTTCTCGGGGAACCCGATGTACGAGGTGGTCATGACACCATTGTCGACTATAGTGTGCCAGAGACCGGCGTACCCGTAAGTCGTGTCGTTCATGTTCGTGACGATGTGAGCGAGCCCGTCGGATGTGACAGCCACGTTTTCGTGAGCGTTGTTGAATGCGCTGTAACCCGCATCCTGGACGCCGCCGACGTATACGACCGTGGAGTCGAATGCGGGAACACCGGAATGCCCGGTCGGATAATTCGCACCTTCGGTCCCGAAGATGAGTTCGAGATCGCTCCAGGTCGCGCCACCGTCGGTCGACTGCGTGTAGGCGGGGTAAGACACCGCGCCAAGCAGGCCGTGGGCCGCGGCCCAGGTGTCATCGAGGACTGGAAAGGCGAGTGCCGCGATGAAGCTGCCGTTCGCGTCGAACATGAGAGGACCGTCCATCCCGGCCATGTCGAAACCGTTTGTCCCGATAGTGGCGGTGATGTCCAGGTCGGTACCCCAGCTCGTACCGTTGTCGGTCGACGACCTGAAGTAGGTCTCATACGGGTTCCCCGCGGCGAAATCGATGAGGCTCATGTACGCGATGCCGCCCGGCTGCATCGACAGCATGGTGTAGAACTCATCTTTGGTCGTGTCCGGAGTGATCTCGACGAACGGGTTGAAAGCCTGGAGACACTTGAACAGGTCGCTGGTCCAGAACGTCGCGGTGTTACCCGAATGCAGGCCCTGTTCGGTGTAGGTCAGGTACGTGAGATCGTCGTTGAAGTCGATGATGTGGTTTCTGTCACGAAGGGCATCCCATGCGGGGTCGCTGAGGGGACCGACAACGCTCCAGGTGGCGCCGTTGTCGCTGGACAGGGCCGAGTGGAGCCTCATCTCGGGGAGATCCAGGTCCTTGGTGAAGACGACCTCGATCGACATCGGATCTTCACCGTTACAGTCATGCCGGATGATCTTCCTGCCGCCGCCGAGGAGGACCCTCAGGTTGGTGACTTCCCCTGAGACGGCATTCATTGTCGCCTGAACGTGAGGCTGATCACCCGTCTGGAGCGTCGGGCCGAAGGTCGGCTTCTTCACCGTACGCTGGGGGGCTTTCCACAGCTGCGCATCCGTGTCGGCCATCGCGTTCGAAACGAACATGGCCACCACGGCAAGAGCAAGTACCAATACAGACATTTTTCGAACCATTTCCAACTCCTCTCGTAGTGATTAATAACCTGTAAGGAATCGGGCGGACAAAAAATACTCCCTCATCACCTCCTTTCGGTAAGGCACAATAACGCGCGGTTTTGTAAGATTTGGGAAAGATTTCGTGATATGTCTAGCCCTCACTGATTATGACAAAGATATGATTACACTACCCCCTCTTTGTCTTCTAAGAAATATTACCAATTTAGAGAATTCATGTCAAGCATTTTTACGCGGAAGTGGTGGAAATCCATTTACCCATCCGGGGCCCGGTTCGAACCGGCAGACAGAATGGGATTCATTCCACCCGGGCGTGGAATATTTATTTTGGACGAGTTCCTCGCACCGAGCACATTCGTCATCTGATAGAGGACCGGCTGTTATTTCGACTGCTAAAATCCTCCTGAAACCGGAAACAAGAGCATCACTCACCTCCCGGTATCGCACCTCACGTCCCAGAGCTTCGGAAAGGGTCACCGATCGCGCGGCGAGCTCTTCGCCCAGTCGCTTTTTTTCGGTCTCTGAGAGGAGCGGAACGAATTCGTGAGGACCCGAAGGCGGTGTAACCAGAGGCAGAGACCCATGCTGCAGCAGGTGGTTCCCGATCACTCTCTGGGCACTTCCCACGATCTTTCTTCCCGCGCAACTCACCTCGAACCTCGAAGTGCTGGTGAAACACGGTTTCACCCCAACTCTCTTCCTCCCGGCAGCGGGGCCCGGGAGAAGGGGGCGTTCGTACTCAGCTTCGGCACCAAGAGAATGCAGGCCTTCCACCAGAGCCAGGCTGATGACGCGATAGGCATCTGTAATCGTCCCGCCGGGAGCGATTTCTTCGACCGCCGCGGTGACCGAGTAGGTGAGATCCCAGCCGTGGAGTACCACCCTCCCGCCGGTCAGACGCCTGACACGGCTTATCCCCTCGTTATTGCATCTTAGAGGATCGATCTGCTGTTCCATCTTCTGAAAGTACCCGATCGAGAAGGACGGCGGATCCCAGCAGTATGTCCTGATAGTGGGCGGTGAAGTCCCGGCTATCACTCCCTGGAATAGTGATTCATCGACCGCCATGTTGAATGCGGCATCTCCTGTACCTGTGTCGAGGAATCTCCAGGTCATATCGATATCAGGTCTGCGGGCGCCAGGTGAGTACGGGTTTCCGTGCGGCCTGTACTTCGTCAAGCCTTCTCACCGGCGTCGAGTGCGGCGCTTCCTTCACCCGATCGGGGTCACTCCGGGATTCCTCGTCGATCATGAGCATCGCCTCGATGAATCCATCGAGGCTCTCGAGGCTCTCAGTCTCGGTCGGTTCGATCATCAGGGCTTCTGGGACGATGAGTGGAAAATAGATGGTCGGAGCGTGTACTCCGAAATCCAGGAGTCTCTTGGCTATGTCCAGGGTTTTGACACCCCGCTCCTTCTGGTTGACACCGCTCAGAACACACTCGTGCATGCAGGGACCGGGATAGGGATTGTGGTAGTGTTGTTCGAGTTTCATCATGCAATAGTTTGCATTCAGGATAGAATCTTCGGCAACCTGTTTGAGACCTTCGGCGCCGAGCATTCTGATGTATGTGTAGGCCTTCACCAGAACGGTGAAATTACCGTAGTAGGAGTGGAGTTTCCCGATCGAATGAGGGACGTTGTAGTCGAATCCATATCCGCCGTTTTCGTTCTTTATCAAAGTCGGGACGGGAAGATAATCTTTTAGAAAATCCTTCACACCCACCGGACCCGAGCCGGGCCCCCCACCGCCGTGCGGTGTCGAGAAGGTCTTGTGCAGGTTGAAGTGAAGGACGTCGAAGCCCATGTCGCCGGGTCTCACGATGTGCAGGAGAGCATTGAGGTTTGCCCCGTCCATGTACATGATCCCCCCGGCATCGTGGACCATCTTCGTTATCTTAAGGATGTTTTTCTCGAACTTCCCGAGCGTGTTGGGGTTGGTCAGCATGAACGCGGCGACATCTTCGGAGAGGGCGTTCCCGAGCTGTTCGATATCGACCAGGCCTTCGCCGTCGGAGGGAATAGTGACCACCTCGTAGCCGGCCAGCCGGATACTCGCGGGATTTGTCCCGTGAGCTGAATCGGGCGTGATGACCTTCCTTCTCGGATCGCCGTTTCGGGTGTGATACGCCCTGGTGATGAGAAGCCCGGTGAGCTCACCCTGAGCACCCGCAGCCGGCTGCAGGGTGATTGCATCAAACCCGGCGATTTCGGTGAGGTATTCACCCAGTTCGTACATCAGCCTGAACGCGCCCTGGCAGAGATCGAGCGGCGTCATGGGATGCAGACTTGCATACCCCGGCAGCTTCGCAACTTCCTCGTTGACCTTGGGGTTGTACTTCATGGTACACGACCCCAGAGGATAAAAACCCCTGTCCATGTGGTGGTTCATCGTGGAGAGACGGACGAAGTGCCGCATGACATCCTGCTCACTCACCTCGGGAAGGGGAGGGCCTTCATCTCTCGAAACACCCCGGGGCAGCAGTTCTTCGACTGGGACGTCAGGAACATCGAGGGCTGGAAGCGTGTACCCCTTCCGGCCCGATCTTGACAACTCGAAGATAAGGCTGTTTTTCACGTCTGACTCACTCTCCTTAATAACTCAGAATTCGAGGACTTCGCCCGGAGTCATCACGGAACATCTGATCCCTGTTTCCTCTTCGAGCATCTCCTTGAACTTCAGGGGATCCTGCTCGATGACTTCCCAGGTGTTGTAGTGCATCGGGATGACCTGCCGGGCTTTGAGCATACCTGCTGCGACGACTGCATCCTCCGGCCCCATGGTGAAGTTGTCACCGATCGGGAGCAGGGCGACATCGATCTTTTCCATCCTTCCGATGAGTTCGAACTCGGTCACGAGGCCCGTGTCTCCTGCGTGAAACACTGTTTTGCCTTCGGCGCTGTAGATGAAGCCGCAGGGATAGGAATACACTCCTCCTTCGTCTCCTACTTCACCTCCATGTGTGGCGAAGGTAAGCTTCACCCTCCCGAATGAGAAAACCCGCGATCCGCCGATGTGCATGGGATGCGTTTTTACGCCTTTGGACGTGAGGTAATTCGCCAGCTCGAACGTCGTCACGACGAGTGCGCCGGTTCTCTTCGCGATGGTTACCGTGTCCCCAATGTGATCGGCATGGCCATGGGTGAGGAGTATCGCGTCCGTCTCGACAATCTCTTCCTTGATATCACTCAGAGGGTTCCCGGTGATGAATGGATCTATGATCACCCTGTTCGAACCGATGTGACACTCGGCACAGGCATGTCCGTGAAACAGGATCTTCGCCATCTTCTCCCCCTATCCTCCAAGGGCTTCAATAAATCCGTCGATCTCTTCCCTCGTGCGCTTTTCCGTAACCGCCATCAGCATGATACCATCCAGGTCACGATCGAAGCATCCCGCATCGACTCCCGCCAGATATCCCCTGGATTTCATCTTCTCTATGATCTCACCGGGAGAGATGTGTGTCCTCACGGGGAACTCCTTGAAAAACGGTACATCCCACGGGGCCTCGTACCCCGGGAGCTCGAGTATCTTCTCTCGCATGTAACTGGCTTTTTTCAGGCAGAGGAGAGCTGCTTCCCGCAGACCTTCTTTGCCCATCACCGACATATAAACAGTTGCGGCGAGGGCGTTCAGGGCCTGATTCGTACATATGTTGGAGGTGGCTTTTTCTCTCCTGATGTGCTGTTCCCGTGTCTGCAGGGTGAGTACATACCCCCTCCTGCCGTCGGTGTCGACGGTCTCACCCACGAGCCTCCCCGGAAGCTGGCGTTTGTATTTTTCCTTACACGCGAAGAACCCGAAGCGGGGGCCGCCGAATGAAGGGGTATTACCCAGTGCCTGTCCGTCACCTACCACGATGTCGGCACCGAAATCGCCGGGAGGTTTCAGGATACCAAGGGAGATGGGATCGACGACGGTGACGAACAACGCTCCGCAGGTCACTGCGGCCTGCCCGACCGCCCTGAGGTCTTCGATGCTCCCCACGAAGTTGGGATTCTGGATGATCACTGCTGCCGTGTCGTCACAGCACTTCTCCCTCAGTATATCCAGGTCGGTGAGCCCGCCTGACAGAGGGATTTCTTCTGTCGTCACATCCCGTCCGGTGAGATAGGTGTGCATTACCCGGCGATAGAAGGCAAACACACCCGCCGAGACGAGGAGTTTTCGTCTGTTTTTCACAATGGAGAGCGCCATGATGGCCGCTTCGGCGAGTGCCGAACCACCGTCATAGACCGAGGCGTTGGAGACTTCCATACCTGTGAGTCCGGCTATCATGGTCTGGTATTCGAATATCGCGGTCAGCGTACCCTGGCTGACCTCCGGCTGATACGGCGTGTATGCTGTGTAGAACTCCGGCCTGGATATGATGTGAGAAACGACACTCGGGATGAAATGGTCGTAACTGCCCGCACCCAGAAAAGATATGTACGAGTCGAGATCGCCGTTCTCCGACGCCAGCCTCTTCAGGAGAGAGACCACCTCCATTTCGGAGATCGGGGGCGGCAGGTCGAGTGGCGCACTCTGACGCAACTCGGGAGGGATGGCACCGAGGAGATCGTCGATTTTCCTGATGCCGATAACATCCCGCATCCTGCTGCGGTCTTCGGGTGTGTGGGGGAGATAGGCCATGGATCCCGCTCTCTCAGGAAATCAGTGCCTTGTAATCCTCGGGACCCAGGAGCACAGTCAGCTCCTCCTCGGCAGAGAACCGGACCTTGATAATCCAACCCTCGCCGTACGGGTCCTTGTTCATCACTTCGGGGGTTTCCTCGATGACGCTGTTCACCTCGACAACCTCACCGCTCACGGGAGAGTAGAGGTCAGCAACCGTCTTGACGGCCTCGATGGTTCCGAAAGACTCCATCTGCCTGACCTCGGTACCGACATCGGGAAGTTCTACAAAAACGATGTCGCCGAGCTCGCCCTGTGCGTAATCGGTAATGCCGATCGTGGCGATGGAATCATCGATTCCCACCCACTCGTGTTCCTTCGTATACCTCAGGTTTTCAGGAACGCTCATAACTCCTCCGGTACATTCAACAAAAAGCGCGAAAAAACGGGAGCTCGCACTCCGGTTTTTGCTGCGAAGTAATCTTTTTCACGATCTCGATTTGAGAACTCTAACTTATCACCCGCCACGGATAATGTCAAGAAACCATAAATAGATAAAGAGGGACAGTCACCATTTAAAAACAGGGACAGTCATCATTTTTTGAACAAAATAAATAACGGTGATAAAAATGGTGACTGTCCCTATTTCTTTGGAAGTCTGGCCTTGATGAGACCGCCCAGAAGCGGAATCATGATCTCGTGGTGTCCCCGGAAGGAATATCCGGTGCCCCCGACCTGGGCCGGTCTCCTGACCACGTTGGTGGTCGGCCGGTACTGGGAAAACATATCGAAGTCAGCGGTGGTGAAACTTCCGAGACCGCCTACGTTCTGAGCGAGAGAGAGGGCTTTCAGAAAGACCTCGGGCATCAGCACTGCCGAACCCACGTTTAGAACGACCCCGCCGGTGATGTTGCGCACCACCTCGGCAAAGATGAGAAAATCCCTGTAGGTGGCGGCCCCGGTCGCCGCCCCGCTACAGTCGGGGTGCTGGTGGATTATATCGGTTCCCAGGGCGACATGGACCGTGACGGGGATTCCCAGTTCGTACCCGCGGGCAAGGACGCTCACGATGGTATTGGGTGCCCGCTGTTCGACGAGGTACTTCCCGAGCGACTCGCCGAATCCGAATTCCCCATCCGCCGCCGCAGCCGCGCACTCGTTCATCAACTTCCCGGTCTCCTCCACCATGCCGAAGGACCCGTCCAGAATATTCTCCTGTACGTCCTCGGAAGTTTCACCGAAAAGGGCGATTTCGAAATCGTGTATCGCGGCTGCTCCACCCATCGCTACCGCCCTCACGACTCCAAGCTCGATGAGGTCGATGAGCACGGGAGCGCAGCCCGTTTTAATCACGTGGCCGCCCATCATAAAAACGACATTTTTTCCCCCGGCAGCAGCTTTTACCGTCGCATCGACCAGTTTCACCAGATTACTCGCGGCGAGGATGTCGGGGAGAGAGTCCAGATAAGCTGTGAGCGCTCCCACACCTTCGTCTTCGAGAGGAGAAGCGAAATCACTCGCTCTGACCAGGTTCTTCCTCTGATTGAAAGGGTACGTCTTGATTTTCTTCCGATCCAGCATCCTGTGGCGGGATTTCGATTTCATGCTGTTCTCCTTCAATCTCGACAGATTCGATCGTGTCCTTCAGAGTATCATACAGATGACATCCGCTCCTGCTATCTTCTCTCGCTACGGGGGGCAGCTCGAGGTCCGGCGCTGTTCCCTCTTCATATTTTTCCAGCTTGGCGCTCACCGATCCGATGATTATGGATGTTTTCACCTGCACCGGTATCTTCTTCTCATCAGCGGTCAGCCAGATCCAGATCTTACCCCGTGACTTGAAGATGCCAACGTCTTTGATATCCGGTTCCACGACAAAACAGGTAAATTTGCCGGCAGGTACTTTCACCCGCTCTCTCCTCGTTACCTTCACCTCCAGCGGATAGTTCTTCTTGTTGTCGTGGTGCGGTATCGCGATCTTCCTGCCCACATGAAGTTCCTGGTTTCTGAGGTAGTAGAGGGACGATAGCACATCCTGCGTGTCGGCAGCGGTTTCGAGTGTGTCACCATCCGGATAGTAAGCGAGTGCCAGCTCCGGATCGAAATCAACCATGAAATCTTTTTTATATTTTCCCTCCCTGAGATGCTTCACCAGGCGCATGCTTGCGAGATCGAAGATGTTGATGTAGGAGTCGACCTGATCATCGACCCGAAAAAAGGTCGAGAAGGTGGGGGTGGTCATGGCCTTCGACTGGATGTGGTAGCACGGTATTCCTCGGACGGTATCGATCCCGACGACTGACATGTAAGCTTTGGCCGCGGTGATAAAACCGTATTCGACACTGTAGGTAAATTTTTCTCCAGGAGCATAGGGGACCTGAGGCAGATACACCGTACTGCTGTCAGGCAAGGAAGAAGCGAGGGACATCCCGGCTGCAGTCAGAACATATAAAACAGTGCTCCAGACAAGTCTCATCATCAAATTTCGCGTTTACTCCAGTGGTTTGAAACCAGCCTGATGTGATTGGCGACCATTTCGACGGTCTTCATCCTGGTCTTACGATCCCGGATGTCATAACGCTGCCGGCATGGTACCTCGGCGATGCGATTAGACAAACCTGCAACATGGACGAGCAGCTCGGTATTCGCAGCTTTGGTCCTGAAATTGAGAAGACCATCCTCGTATTTACCCAGGAGCCTCTTCAAAACCGTCATCCGGTATGCTCTGAGCATCGAGAGATAGTCTTTTACCCCTTCGATAGCGTACAGGTTCCTGAGCAGCAGATGAAGGAGAATCGTGGTGAACCTGACCTTGAAAGGAGCATTCACCACTTCTCCGCCTTTCGTGAATCCGGAGGCTATTACCACATCGGCGCCTTCCTCTATCGCTCTCACCATGTCCGGAACCGTACTCGAGTCACTTGTAAAATCGGTCTCGACTGTGATAAGGATATCTCTTTCGGGAGATTTCGAATCGTCGGTGGCTATCTGGATGAGTTTTCTGAGACAGTACCCCAGACCCATGTTTTCTCTATTCCTGACGGTTGTGAGCGGGAGCAGCTTCTCGTATGTCTTCACCATTTCCCAGGTGTTGTCCGTACTGTTATCATCCAGGGTGACGATCTTGAAATTACCCCTGAGGCCTTCCATGACCTCTTTCAGTTTGTACAGCGTAATCCCTATGGTGGGTTCCTCATTGTAAACGGGTAAGCAGAAATATATCACTTTCCCTCTCCTGATTATCAGTATGCGTGATCATCGCGTAAAAACTTTGCGATCGTCAACAGAATAATTTTTACGTCGAACCAGAATGACCAGTTTTTGATGTAGAAAAGATCCATCTGCGTTCGCGTCTCTATCGGTGAATCACCTCGCAGCCCGTTCACCTGTGCCCATCCCGTGATGCCGGATTTTATCTTGTGCCGCATCATGTACCTCGGGATTCTCTTTTTGAAAGCGTCGACGAACACTTCGCGCTCGGGCCTCGGTCCGACAAAACTCATGTCACCTTTGAACACGTTCCAGAACTGCGGGAGCTCATCCAGGCTGAATTGTCGGAGAAACTTCCCCATGGTTGTACGCCTCGGATCATTCTTCCTCGCCCACACCGCACCTGTTTCCCTTTCTGCATCCTCTCTCATGGACCTGAACTTGTACATTGTGAACTTGCGTCCATCATACCCGATCCTCTCCTGAATGTAGAACACCGGTCCCGGGCTGGTGAGTTTGACGAGCAGCGCGATCAGGGCGAGAACAGGCGAGAGGACCAGGAGACCGAGGAGAGACAGGGAAATGTCGAATGCCCTCTTCGAGACCCTTCGCAACCCGTGAAGCGGACGCTCGGTGAGGTTGATGATGGGCATCCCCTCGAACTCTTCCGCACTCGCGTTGAGGGCGACGAACTGGGAAAAATCCGGTATGATCCTGATGTCGACCACCTGCTCACTCAAAAGCCATAAAATATGTTCGAGGTCCCGATCGGCATGTCTCGGGAGCGCGATGAAAACCTGGTCGATCGTCCGTTCACCGAGCACACTCGTCAGATCCTCTATCTTCCCAAGAACCGGTATCCCCGGGAGCGGCTCTTCCCCTATCACCAGGCCATCATCCACAAACCCTTCGAGGATGAGACCCAGGTGCGTGTGTTTTTCGATGTTGCGGGCGAACTCCAACCCTGAGTGACTCGCGCCCACAATCAGGATATAGCGTAGATTGAAACCCTTAGCCCTAAGGTACCGCAGGATGAGTTTGACACCGATCCTGAACGACGAGAGCCCGAGAACGGTTATAAACCAGAAGTAGACGATCATGCCCCGGGACAGCGAAATCCCCCGGTAGAAGAATGTCACGATACCTGCGATGCATATTGCCAGTGTGATCCCCTGAACGATTCTCGTAACCTCCCAGGAGAGTTTCTGGGTTCTCCTGGACCGGTAGAGCCCCCGTGTCTGTAGAGTAAAGAGGCTGATGAGGATCATGAGAGTCGAGAACAGAAGATAGGACGTGATCGGGGGAAGCCCCTTGACGAGTCTCCCGGGGAACAGGGAAAAACGTAGATGGTATGCAGCAATCCACGATCCCAGGATGATGGCGGCATCGCTTGCCATGAGCGACACTACGAAGAGCCTGCTGTACCGTTTAAGCATCAAAAACCTCTGCCCTCTTCAGACACCTCTCGACTTCAGCTTTAAATTTTTCCCTGAAGACCTCCGGCCGGAATCCCAGCGCCATATCTCTCAGTGAACGGGGGTCGAATTTGGAACCTTCGATGAGATCCATTCCATTAATAATAGCCGAAACATCTTCTTTTGGAAAGAGCACCCCGCCGCTTACACGGACAGGATCGGTGAACAACGGTACTCCACGCCCCGCTTCTACGAGGTGATCACTCTCCCCCGGGCCGGTGATCGTTTCGAGCACCCCTCCCCTTCCATAGGCCAGGACCGGCCTCCCGCAGGCAAGCGCCTCGAGGGGGACTATCCCGAAATCCTCTTCTCCCGGGAAGATGATTGCCCTCGCCTTCGCAAGACACTTCACGAGCTCTCTGTGTTCGAGCCACCCCAGAAACCTAATGGATCGGCTCGCCCCGACCAGTTTCTTCAGCCGTTTCTCATCCTGACCCGTGCCGATGAGGTACAGGGTCCGGCCGCTTCTCCTGCATGCCTCGATGGCCAGGTCGGCACGCTTGTAAGGCGCGAATGATCCGAGGTAGAGATAGTAGTCTTTGACGTCTTCATCGATGTAAAAATCCCGCACCTCAACCGGAGGGTAGACGACAGTCGAATTCCTGCGGTAGAACTTGGTTACCCTCCTCTTCACATGCAGGGAATCCGTAATAAAATGATCAACCCTGTGTGATGAAGCCGCGTCCCAGGTCCGAAGTGCTGAGAGCACAGGTGCGAGTAAAGCTTTGAACGGCCGGCTCATTCTGTCAGCCCCGAAATATTCATCACCCAGCACCCAGGCGTACCTCATGGGTGTCAGAACGTAGGATATGTGAGGACAGTAGGGCGGAGTGATGACCCCCTTCGCGGCACAGTGACTGATGGAGATTACGAGATCGTAGCCCCTCAGATCGAACGCTTCGACGGCAAACGGGTACAGAGGCAGATAGTACCGGTAAAACCTGTCCTTCAGTGGGAATCGGTCGAGGAAGGAAGTGTGAACGACCCTTTTCTCGATGTCCGGATGAACCGAACCTCTCTTCCAGAATATCGTGTAGAGGTGAGCTCCTGGAAAAATGTCGAGCACATGTTTCAGAACCTTCTCCCCTCCCCTCATCCCCGTCAGCCAATCGTGAACTATGGCAACATTCACCTATCACCTGTCCGGTTCGGCTTCAGTGAAAAGAAATTTCCTGAGGAAGTAAACAATATATACACCGCCGAACACCCTGACGGCAAGTGAGCTGAAGGCGGCCCCGAGCCCCCCGTAAAGCGGAATGAGTACGAGGTTACCGGCGAAATTGATCCCGAGCTGTGCCAGATTGAGATAGGCGAGCAGCTCGACCCTGTCCAGAGAATAGAGCGCGAGGCTCGCCGGGTTGCATATCACACTCACCAGGAAGCACAGGAGAAGGACCCTGAATATTGGAACGGCATCGATGAACCGTGCCCCGAACAGGGTACCCACAACAGGCCGTGCGAACAGGAGGAGAGGGACTGCAACGAGGATCGAGAGTGGAGTGAAACGCAGGGTGTCAACAACGTACCTTCGGAGCTCGTGCCTGCCCGTCAGTCCCGTTGCCTTCGGGAGAAGAGCCGTGGTGAGTGCGCCGGTGACCAGGGGAAAAAGATAGGCGAGCTGGCTGGCGCTCGAGTACCTGCCGACCTCTCCGGAACCTGCCATGGCGGTCAGCATGAGAACGTCCAGCCGGATGATGAACATGGTGGCGAATGTCGACACCATGACCCATTTCCCGAATCCCATGATCTCTTTGATCACAGCTGTCGTGTCTCCACGAGCACCCATGAATGTCCGCGGGATGAGGGTCATGCCGAGGAGGAAGGCAATGAACGGCGCAGCGGCGAACGCAATAATGACTGAATCGGGCTCCATTCTACCCAGAAATACGAGGAGGGCGACGAGGATTACCTGTACCGCCCCCTGGGTCACGGCAACCAGCACGTACCGCCTGAAGCTCTGGTATGTCTGGAGAACTCCGAGAGGGAAATTCGCAAGCAGAATACAGAAGGATCCGCAGAAGGCAACCAGAAGGGGAAGCGCGAGCTCAACCTTGCCGAACACCCCGGTGGCTATTCGCGGGGCGGCGAGCATCAGCAGCACGAGTACCGGCAGGCCGAGGAGTAATTTCAGGAGAAAGGTGGTCTTGAATATGAATGCTGTTTTCCCCGGTTCCTTTTCCAGGTATTTGGACCCGTACCGGACGGAGCTCGTGGAGAGGCCGAAGTCGACCGCCTGAGCCGACAGAGTCATGACCGCCTGGGCCGAGGCTACGATCCCGAAGCCCTCCGGTCCGAGTCCCCTGATGGCGAGAAGGTTCGACAGGAAAACGAGTATCGATTTGAACGTGTTGCCGAAGAAGACAGTGGCAACGTCCCTGGCGGTTTTTCCCTTTAACCTCTGGAGGATTTCGTTGTACATGCCCCCTCACCACCCCCGAGGGAATGATAGAACCGTGAGATGCTGTCCGTATCCCTTGAGACGAACAGCTCCTGTGCCGCCCTCCTGCACTTCTCCCGGATCTCCGCCTGGTTCACGCGGTATTGTGTAATAAACTCGACGATCCGATCGATATCGTCTCTGATCGTATCGGTACTCATAACGACTCCGAGACCCCTCTGCTCCACGACTCCACTCGCGTCCCCGACTCCCTCTGAGATTATAACGGGCAATCCGCACGCAAGGTACTCGGGGAACTTGCGAGGGGATGCCACCCTGCTCATCTCGTTCGCATCTCTGAGGAGCACACCCAGGTCTCCCATGGCAAGGTACTGCGGCATGTCGTCAAAATCGAGCCTCATGGGGGCAACGTTACCGCGAAAGGAGCCGTGTTCTCTGAGGAACTCCTTCAGACCTTTCTGGTGCAAAGTGAAGAGGAGGAGATACGCATCAGGCACACTGTCGAGAACACCCCTGAACAAACGGGCAATCGCACCGGGGCATTGATGGGGCATGAGACTTCCCGAGTGAATCAGGATCAGCCTGTCATCGATTCCGAAAAGATTTCGGTAGTAATTCCGGCTCTCCGGCCTCGGTCTGAACGAGGCTTCGATGGTGTTGGGCTCGACGAGGATTCTCTCCCCGGGATAGGACAGCACTTCCGTGAGACGATCTCTGAACGGCTGACTCACACACACCACACCGTGGGAATTCACGAGCGCCCGTCTCTCGATCAGTTTGAGGACCATATAGCTGATGCCGCGGAAGAAGACACTCGTCCGGGAGCGAACATCCTCCGGCACCAGATTGTGATAATCGAGCACAATGGTACAGTGTTTCCGGGCGGTCCTCCCGAGAAGTGGAAGAATGGCGAAGAGATTTTCTATGTGTATGCGGGCGATCTCGCCCCTCCTGATCATTTTCTTCAGCACCTTCCTCACCCGGTAAATCGCCGTGATAATAAAAAAGTACCTAATGATGAGAATGTCGGGCGAAAGGAAAAAATCCAGGCTGTCGAGGTCGAGGGGTATGAGTTTCGACTTGAGCAACTTGAGGTTCGCTCCCCCTCCGACTCCGAAGACGATCATGTAGACGGGTCCGAGTTTGCCCAGTTTGGATATCTGGCTTTTCACGCGTTCCCGGTATGCAGCGTCCTTCAGGATGATGTGACTCGAAACGACCAGAGTGCCGTCATGAGAAGAATCAGGCAAAAAGCCTCCTCACCGATTCGGTTCCTTGATTTTCGGCAGTTCCCTTTTGCTCATGGCTGATCATCGAACCCGGTGGTGATGTGTACGGAAGGTCAAAGTGAATATCCTCGCTGTCTAGTAATAACATGGTGTGTGAATCCTGTCAACTTTTTCCGCGCCGAAGATCTGAGGAGGATCGCACATCACATATCTTCCCCTGTATGGTGGACTTGACTTTTCTTTCCGGCAGGTGTATTTAATTTAAAACCGTTTCAGAGGGTTCCGGAGGAGCATTTCCGACAGACCGGGACAGCCAGAAGTATATCACGTACCGGGTTTCGGTGTCCGGATGTTTCGATTGCTCGTTGGGCCTGATTCACTCCATTTCAGTAATCTCACACGGCCTCGACAGGCTCTCCTTCAAACGTTATCCTGAAGACGGGCCTTATATATGCCACGTTCTAAAAGGAGGAATAGATGGACAAGCGAAAACTGTTTTTCACACTCCTCATGTTCATCTTGTCTTCTTCGACCATGTTCGGTCAGGGTTCGAAGCGGATCGTTCTGAACCACTTCATCGCCGATCCCGACCAGCGTACCCGGGTGTACATCACTGATGCCGATGGCGTCGGCCAGGATGTCACACTGACCTTCTACGGTGAGACCGGGGACATCATCGGTCAGAAGAGGATGAGCCTTCCCTCGAATGGGACTGTCGTCGTCAACCCTTTTGATGTCATCAAGAGACGTGCATACGGAAAAGCGGTAGCTGAAGCCAGTTCCAGGATAATTGGAGAGTACTGGCAGATCGTCGAGACAGAAAAAGCCGGATACTCCGTCGCGGTCCCTCTCCAACCTGCTCTGGGACATGACAGGCTTCTCGTCCAGCATTTCGTGTCCGATCCGGATCTGACATCGAACATTTATATTTCCGACACCCGCGGGAAGGGAGACATCCCGGTCGAAATCGCGTTTTTCGATGAGAGTTCCAATCTGCTCTCCAAGATCAACCGGACCATCCCCTCGAACGGGAGTCTGACCATTAAACCCTGGAGTGTGCTTCAGAAAAAGGTTGTCGGTTCCGCTCACATCACAACTAAAGGCGGACCGATCGTCGGTGAGTACTGGCAGATCGTGAGTGGGAAGTTTGAGGACCCGAAAAAGGGTAAGAAACGATTCATGAATTATGCCGTGGCGGTCTCCCTCGACGGAATAATTGATACTCCTCTGAAGATTGTCGAGACTCCGACCGAGATCCGGCTGACACTGGAAGTACACTTCGATGTGGACAAGGCGGACATACGGGATGTGGACAAACCGAACCTCGAAGAAGCCTCCAAGATCATCAAGCGTTACTTCTCCGATGGGGAGGTTGTGATGGTGGAGGGTCACACCGACGAGACTGGAGAAGCCGACTACAACCTGAAGCTCAGTCAGCAGAGAGCCAACACAGTGGAGGGTTATCTCGTGTCGAGTCTCGGCTTGAGTAACGATCAGCTCAAAGCTATAGGGTATGGTGAAACGAGACCGGTTGTACCGGGAGCTACCGGTGCGGCAGGGCAGGTGAACCGCAGGGTAGTGTTCAGTATTCCGAAGATCTGAGGAGGGTATCACGATGAGAAACTGGAAATATCTCATACCATTGATTTTGTTTTTGATCTCTACCACACCGATTCTGGCTCAGGATTACGGAAAACTCGTGCTCAATCACATCGTGTCGGATCCCAACCAGGTGACGCGGATATACGTGACCGACTTCGAGGGTGTGGCACCCGAGGTGACTGTTACGTTTTACTCGGAGGCGGGAGACATTATCGGACAGAGGACAATGTCGATCCCGAGAAACGGCACCGTACCGGTAAAACCTCACGACATACTGCAGCGAGCGGTCGTCGGAAACGTGCGGGTTGACGGGCACGGGGCTCACATCGCCTGCGAGTACTGGCAGATCATCGAGGATAAAAAGAATGACTTCTCCTATTCGATCGGGGTACCCGGACAGGCGGCGGGAGGCCACCACAACCTCATCGTACAGCACTTCGTTGCGGATCCCGACCTCAACACGATCATCTTCCTCACCAATCCCGATGACGGATCTTCCGCCGGCGTGTCACTCGAATTCCATGACGAGAGCGGCGGTGTTCTGGCAAAAGTGGAGAGGACCATCGACGCGAACGCGACCCTCGTCCTCAAACCTTATGACGTCCTAAAGAAAAAAGCATACGGGAATGTCCACATAAAATCGTCCGGCGCAGCGGTGACCGGGGAATACTGGCAGCTCGTGGATGTCAAAAGAAAGGACGAGAAGACCGGCAAGAAAAAAGTGGAGAAATATGGAGTGGCGATACCACTTCAGTCTCTAACGCTCTTCGGTAAATAAGGGAACCGGCTCACTTCAATCATGAGAGAATAGGGTAGAGAATCTCTACCCTATTTTTTTCCGGATTATGAAAATTATCATGGTAACCCAGTTCTTCCATCCCCACATCGGGGGGATCGAGAGGCACGTGCTCCACGTTGCGAAGGATCTGATCGAACGGGAAGACGAGGTACGCATCATCACCTGGAGATACGACAACCGGCTCCCCGAAATCGAAGAGATCGAGGGTGTCAATGTACACAGGATCCTCGATGAGGGCTGGTACGGAGGAACCCTGAGGAGACTGAGGGGGTGGCGCGGGATGTGGGCTTCCAGGAAAATCTGGATGGATGCGGACGCAATTCATTTTCACGATTACACCCCGCTGATCGAATGGTACCTCCCCTTTCTGGTTTTAAACCGGCGGATTTTCATCACTTTTCACGGCTACGAAGGATACCCGATACCGAGGTTCTCCATCCTACTGCGAAGGTTCTCCCATCTCATCACCCGGGATGCCATATGCGCCGGCGATTACATTCCCGCGTACTACGGGACCTCGTGCCGGTATGTTACCTATGGCGGTGTCGAGATAGACGCAAGAGGATCACCCGGGGACAGAAGGGACGCTGTCTTCCTCGGCAGTCTCAGGCGGGACACGGGGATCCTGGGATACATCGAAGCTCTTTCCATCCTGAAGTCGAAGTGGAGTGTCGACCTCGTGCTGAACATTATCGGGGATGGTCCACTGAGAGAACAGGTGATTACTCTGGCAGGGGAAAAGGGAGTCCAACTCGAATTCCACGGCCTGAGACCGGATCCCGCTCCTTTCCTTGCCAGCTCGAGAGTCGCCCTGGTAGATTCCTACCTGGCGATACTGGAGTCGATGGCGATGAGGACCCCGGTGTTCTCATACTATGACAATCCCCTGAAAAAAGATTATCTCTCCTGTTTTCCGGCCAGCGGGGAAATCATCGGGATCAGAAAGGATCCGGAGAAACTCGCGATGGACCTGCGTGATTATTTCGAGAGACCTGATACCTTCGAAGAGAGAATCGAGAGGGGTTTCGCCTTCGCACGGGAGCAGACATGGAGGAAAGTGGCGGATCTCTACAGGAACCTGTACGCATCATGAAGCTCCATCATACAGTTATCGATCGGTTGTTTCTGCCTCAAAGGAGGTAGTGATGAGGAACTTTCTCCAGAGAACAGCACGGCTCCTCTCGGGACTCGCCTGGAAGGAGCCATCCTTCAAGCTCAGGGGTCACCATGTCGAGATCACCAGGGACAGCGTCTTCGGCGACAGCGAGAATATCTCCTTCGGGAATTATGTCTACATCGGACCGGAGGCGTACTTCTGGGGAGTGGGCGGGATTACGCTCGATGACCATGTCATCATCGGGCCGCGGGTAACGATTGTTTCGTCCAATCACCGCTACGAGGGAGCCGAGGCGATTCCCTACGACGGTACCACCATCCTCGGGCCTGTCAGAATATGCTCCCACGTATGGGTCGGTGCGGGAACACTCATCGTTCCCTCTGTAACCGTAGGCGAAGGTGCCGTTATCGCCATGGGTTCCGTCGTGACGAAGAATGTCCCTCCGTGTATGGTTGTCGGCGGAAACCCCGCGGTGATCATCAAGGAGCGGGACAGGGAAGCGTACGAGAGACTGAAACGAGAGAGCAGATTTTACCTGGAAATGAAGGCGAGAGGAGAAATAACCTGGAGAAAGGTCTTTGAGGATGAGATCCGTTAAAATCCTCGTTTCGGGATGGTACGGGTGTGAGAACACGGGAGATGACGCCATCCTCGATGGAATAATCGACACCATCACATCGCTTGGGTTCCCCGCGGAGGTAACCGCCCTCACATATGGTCCGATCGAATCCAGGCAGAGTGACACACCTGTTCGGACCCGCCCTCATCTCCCGTCGGGATTCTCCCGAGGGTTTCTCTCAGCTGTAAACGGATCACTGGCGGTCACGCTCGGCGCTTTCAGGAAAGCGGACCTGCTGCTGCTGGGCGGCGGCGGGTTTCTGGCCGACTGGCAGAGAGAAGCCCCCTGGCTGTGGCTGAGACAGCTCATCCTGGCAAAAGCGATGGGCGCAAAAACCATGCTCTACGGTCTGGGTGCCGGACCGTTCCTCACACGGAGAGGCAGAATTCTGACGAGGACGATCATCAACAGGTGTGCTGATCACGTGACGGTCAGAGACGAGCGGTCCCGGCGGTGGCTGCTCGATATCGGAGTCGAGAAACAGATTACCACAACCGGCGATCCCTCCTTCCGCCTGTCACAGGGCACCGGAGGGGATACCCGCTTCGTGGAGGGGCTGAAGACCACGGGGGCACCTCTCTTCGGGATCAGCGCGATTCCGCTGTTTACGACTCGAGAGTGGGGATTTCGAACCGACAGGTTTCTCGCACTGAAGCAAGGGTTGTCGGAACTGGTCGAGTACATAAGCGGCACACTCGGATATTACGTCCTGGGGATACCATTCATGAAGATGGACCGAGAATTCCTGCTGTCCATCACTTCATCTCTCAACCGGGAGTCCCGCACCATTCTCGATCCCGGTATCAGTCCCCTGTCACTTCTCCCGGTCTTCGCAAATCTGGAGGCCTTCATCGGCATGAGATACCACTCCCTCCTCTTCTCCGCTCTCACCGCCACACCGTTTTTCGGCATCATTTATCATCACAAGGGGAGGGAACTCATCAGGGACCTCGACATGGAGCCCTTCTCCCAGGAGGTGGGCGACGGGAAGATGGCTTCTGACAGAGACCTCGAGGTCGACCTGGCAAAAGAGAGCATCGGACGTCTTATCACGGGGAGTGAGGCGATACGGGAAAAACTGCAGGACCGGACGGGGCACCTGAAGGAACGTGAGCAGGCCAACGGCAGGCTCCTGAAGCGGATTCTGGAGGAGATAGGACGGTCCCGATGAAGGTATCGCTCATCGCCACGGTTCTCAACGAGGAGGGAGGGATCGAGAAATTTATCAAATCGATCCTCTCTCAATCAAGGCTTCCCGATGAGATCGTTCTGGTCGACGGCGGGTCCACCGACCGGACGGTTTCCCTCATCGAACAACACCTCGCGGGCGATGTCCCCGTCAGACTCATCATCAATCCGGGATGTAACATCTCAGAGGGAAGAAACCGTGCTGTGCGAGAAGCTTCTTTCGACGTCCTGGCCGTCACCGATGCAGGATGCCTCCTCGAGGCAAGCTGGCTGGAGGAGATCACCGCCCCGATGGAGAGCAATCCGGCCGTCGATGTCGTGGCAGGTAGCTACCGGGTCTCGGCTCAGAGCAGATGGGAACGGGTAACATCAGCGTATCTCATGCCCTGTCCGGACCGCATAAGCCCCGGGATGCCATCAGGCAGGTCGACATGTTTCCGGCGGAGTGCCTGGGAAGCGGCGGGCGGGTATCCTGAGTGGCTGCGTCACGCCGAAGACAGCTACTTCGCCCGAGAACTGGCGAGACGGGGTTCGCGTTTTCATTTCGCGCCCGGGGCGATCGTCAGGTGGAAACCGAGATCGACACCGTGGTCTTTTTTCAAACAGTACTTCCGCTATGCCGTCGGCGACGGGAAATCAGAGTTGTCCACCCGGCACTATTTACTCAAGATAATGTTATATCTTTCGGGCCTGATCCTCGCGCTGGCCGGGAAGATCAACGTACTCCTCTTCCTCATCGCTCTCTACGTCATTTTCGTGATGGTCCGCTACCTGGTGCGGGGCAAGGAAAGACATCTCCTCTGGATGCTCCCCCCGGTTATTTTTCTCCATGATATTGCCCAGGTGACCGGTTATATTTTCGGTACAATCTCCGGGGGATCCGAAACGTGAACGTGCGCTGGACGGGACGATGAAAATCGGTATTGTCGCCTACAAGTTCTTCCCGGTCGTGGGGGGCGCGGAAGCTTACCTCCATGACCTGCACGGAATCCTCTCCGCAGCCGGCCACTCGGTGACCGTGTACCAGGCCCGTTCCGGCGAACGTCATCCGGGCATACACAGCCTCCCGAAACTGCCTGCATTCGTACCGAAACTGATTGCCTTTGACCTGGTTCTTCCCCTGGGCCTCCCCCGGCTGGTCCGGGAGGACATAGTCATCATCAGCTATCCTGAACATTTCCCGCCTATCTTCTGGCATCCACGTACAATCGTCATCTCACACGGATCGACGTGGACTCACGAACCGGAGGGTGTCAGAAAGGATCTCAGGATGTTGTCGGCGCGATGGGCTTACAGGAAAGCGAAAGGGTTCGTTTTCAATGACACGTTCACGCTGAGAGAGCTGGGGGTCCCGATAAAGCCGGGCGAGATGGCCTTCTCCCAGGTGACAGAGAGAAGATGGTACATCCCCAACTGCGTGGACACAGGGCTCTTTACCAGGCGTCCCGGAATCCGGAAGATCGTGGATAAAAAACCGATACTCGTCCCGAGAAATTTTACCTACCCCCGGGGGATAGATCTCGCACTCGAGGCCTTCTCCCGGTTACTGGATTATCGGCAGGACGTGCATCTTCTTCTCGCCGGGGAGGCCATCAGGGACATGCCGGAGTCCATCCGGTACGAGCAGGAGCTCCGAAGTATGGTGGAACGTCTATCACTCCATGAGAAAGTCTCATTCATCGGCAGGTACTCCCGCTCTGAAATGCCCGCTGTCTATTCGTCAGCGCTGGTAACTCTCATACCTTCCAGGATGAGCGAAGGGACATCTCTAGCCGCACTGGAGAGCATGGCGTGCGGTACCCCGGTCGTGACAACTCACGTGGAAGGCCTCATGGATATACCGGGACTCAAGTGCCTCCCCACACCTGACGGTATCTTACAGGGCCTCAGGACAGCCCTCGAGACTCGGGAGGAGCTGGCGACGGAGCAGCAAAAGGAAGTGCGGGAGAAATTCGACAGGAAGCTCTGGGAGAAGGGCTGGCTCAGGGTTATCGAGGAGGTCTCGGGGTGAAAATCGGCATCGATGTCAGGAAAATCCGGGACACCGGCATCGGGACATACATCAGGAACATCATCACCCGGATGCTGTCCATCGGGGATGATGAGAAAGAGTTTGTCCTCTTTGGCCATCCCGGCGACAGGGACTACCTCAACCTGCCCGTCTCAGAAGCAATGGCGAAAGGCGTGCCTGTTGTGGCCTCCGGCGTCTCGAGTCACCCGGAAGTCGCCGGTGACGCGGCTCTCATGGTCGACCCCGAAGATCACCGGGGTGCGGCGGAGGCGATGATTAGGATAGTCACAAACCGGGAGGAACGCGACTCATTCATCCGGAGAGGACTCGAGCGGGCCAGGCTCTTCACCTGGGATGAAACAGCCAGAAAGACTCTCGCCTGTTACCGGGAGGTACGGGCATGATCACCTGTCACGCCGGCACTGATGCTGCGGAACCCGTATTTTCAATACTGATTCCTTCCTGGAACAACCTGGATTTCCTCAGGTTGTGTATCACCAGCATACGGAAAAATTCGACGTTCGAACATCAGGTTGTGGTGCACGCGAACGAGGGAACCGACGGGACGCTCGGCTGGCTGAGCGAGGAACATATTGATCACAGTGTATCAAAGTCAAATATCGGGATCTGTCGTGCCGTGAATGAGGCGTTCTCCCTCGCGAAAGCCGGTCACATCGTGTATATGAACGATGACATGTACGTGTGCCCCGGCTGGGACTTTCATCTGCAGCGGGAGATCGACTCGATCGGACACAACATGTTTTTTCTCTCCTCCACGATGATCGAACCCGTGAGGACGAGCAACAACTGCGTCATCGCCCCGAAGGACTTCGGGAGCTCACCGTTGGATTTCCGGGAGAGTGAGCTGCTGGCATCCTTCGAATCCTTTCCCTTCGAGAACCGGATGGGAAGCACATGGCCTCCGAACGTGACGCACCGCTCGTTGTGGGAGCAGGTCGGGGGATTCAGTGTCGAGTTCAGTCCGGGGATGTATTCGGACCCGGATTTTTCGATAAAACTCTGGAAAGCCGGTGTCCGGTACTTCAAGGGTGTCGGGAAAAGCAGAGTCTACCATTTCATGTCCAGGTCCACCGGGAGGGTGACGAAGAACAGAGGCAGAAAACGTTTCCTCATCAAATGGGGTATCAGCTCGTCCACGTTTACGGCCAGGGTGCTGAGAAGAGGCGAAGTCTTTACCGGACCTCTCCCGGAGCATGATCTGAAACCTCCACTCGCAGACCGCATCAAACGGATATTCACACGGTGGTGAGTCGTGACACACAGGTATGACGAGTTCCACAGCAGCTTCGCGAAGACCCGGCCGCAGGAACGTCTTATCGACAGGAGCAGCTTCACCTATATCAATTTCTTTCGTTTCGTACTTCCGGTGATCGAGGCGGCACAGCCGGGACACATCCTCGACATCGGATCAGGCGCAGGGACAATCAGCCTGTTTCTCGGAAACCTCGGGTACCACACCGCCGGTGTCGACATCTCTCCGATCGCGGTCGGTGCTTCACGAGATTCAGCCCGCAGTATGGGATTGGAGGATCTGGTCAGCTTCGTCCACGCTGACTTTTCCCGGTTAGAGATGGAAACCCGATTCGATGTGGTTCTCTGCCTCGAAGTCATCGAACACCTGGAGGAGGATGATCGTTTCCTTTCGCAGGTCACGGGTGTTCTCCGGGAGAGCGGTCTCCTGATTATCTCAGCCCCGCTCTCGACGGCACCGCTCACGAGACTCGGCCTCACGAACGAGTTCGACTCCACGGTGGGGCATCTCCGGAGGTACCGTGAGGATCAGCTCATCAGGAAAATCGAGAACGCGGGTTTCGGCGTCGAACGGGTGACAACCACCGAGGGGATCCTGAGGAACAGCCTCTTCGTATTCAAACCCCTTCATGTCCTCGTTCGATGTGTGCGCGGCCGGTTCATCACTCGTCTGATCACGGCAGTTGATGACCTCGCTGGCATGCTCCTCGGCTGCTCCGACATAATCATTGTGGCCCGGAAGAGTTGATGGTAAATCAATGGGCATACTGCCGTACCGAGAAAACGAGAACCCGAAATTTTTCACTCTCTGACCGGAGGTGGAAACGTTGAGAAAACCTGCATCGAAACTGTTATTGCTCACCCTGTTCTTCGCTCTCGTTTCGACCGCTCACGGCGGAGACGAATCCCCGTATATCTATTCTTCGAGAGAAAACGTCCCCCGCCATTTGTCCTTCGTCACGGACAACCCGAAGTTCAACAGAATGTGGACCGAAACGATCATCGAAATCCTCTCCCGACAACTTGCGAACGGACAGCTGATCGAGAGTTCCGTCGAGTCGGGGCTCTATCCGAACAGCTTCCCCCGCAGCGTCACTCCAGTCATCCTCATCAAGAGCGGATACCTGGACCAGGCCCGGAAACGGCTCGATTTCCTCTGGGATCATCAGAAAAAAAACGGCTCGTTCTGGAATTTCCACGATCGGGAAGCGAAGGGAGGGGGAATCGTCGAGGAAGACGGCGGGTGCTACGTCGTCGGGCAAACCTATCTCTACTACCTGTACTCGGGAGACAGGAGTTACCTGGAGAAGCGGTGGAGTAAAACAGTAAGATCGATGAATTTTCTCGAAGATCTCTTTGACAAAGAGCTCAACCTCTTCTATTCCACGGCCGGATACTCGGAAGGGAACATCAGGGGAGGATATAACATCTATCACCAGGCGATATCCGCCTACGGATTCCGGTCGGCAGCTGGTATCGCCCTGGCACTCGGAAAAGACGGGGCCGCCGGCCGATACACTTCGTATGTCGAAAAGGTAAAAAAGGGTGTCTACGAGAACCTGTACAACCGGGAGAAAGAGAGGTTTTCCTTCCAGAGAAGCTCTGAAGGCGGGTTCTTCGATCCGCCGTATCCGGCTTTTCTCGTCCTCTCCTACTATGACATACTGGATCCCCGTGAGAAGTCATTCGAAAACTCCTTCACCTACATGATGGAAGGTCCACGCTTCGGCGTGTACAGGGATGAGATCTTCGGGCTGGAACCGTTCGATCACAACCACTCTACCGGGAGAGGTTTCTGGCTCGGACAGAACGGTCACGGGTGGGTCATCCCCTATCTCCTGAAAGCGGGGAGGATGGAGGAAGCCGATGATTGGATCAGGAGTCTCATCTCGATGACGGACGAGAAAACGTTTCTCGTTCCCGAGCACATCAACTGGAGTCACTGGGACCCTGACGGCGGCGAGTGGGCGGGCAAAAAGTACGGTGTGTACCCCGAGCCCTCGGCGTGGGTCGATCCGGGGAACCTCTACGCTCTCTCCACTGCCATGCACATGGTTTTCACCATCGTGGACGCCGATCCGGGAGACCCGGGGCAGACCGTGTACTTTCGAGTCCCCCCTTCATTCGGTATGGTCGCAGTCACCAATCTCAGATCGACTCACGGGTACATCGATGCCAGTTTCGTTCAGTACGAAGGGAGCGTAAAGATTTCGATCGCCGGAGAAGGCGAGGGGAAGATCGTCATCGTCGGTCACGGTGAAACGGCGGAAGTCGAGAGGGACGGCATACTGTACGACCGGTGGGTCATCGATCAGAACGGAGACCTCGACATCAGCACGGATTTCGAGCTGCACAAGTTTGTGATTCACAGCGGTGAGTAGCAGGGAATCGGCATCTATCTCGACTCAACGAATGATCGCAAAACGTATTGTCGTGACACTGTGATTCCCGCCGCCCTGACGACTCCACTCAACCTGGAACAGGTAGATACCGGGGGCGACGCGGTTCCCGCCGCCGTCGCGACCGTCCCAGACGACCCAGTGCTCGCCGGGATTCCCGATGATCGTTTCCGGGAGTGTGACAATGGCTCTCCCCGAAATGTCATACACCTTCGCCCCGAGCGTTCCGGACTCTTCGGTTCTCACGTGCAGCTTGACGAGAGCACCGCTCTCGAGCCGGCAGGGATTGGGAAACACGTACAGATCGAAAAGCGTCCCAGGAGCTATTTGGCCTCCGTCAGGTCCCCCGGTGACCGGCAGATCGATTATCAACCACGAGAGCTCGAGCCCGATGAGCTCATGACCCCGCACACTCGGATGCACTCCATCGGTACCGATTAAAACCGAGAGCGAGTCGCCGAAAAGCCGCCCGACATCGACCAGCTCGGTTCCCTCTTCGGCCGCAACATTTCTGATCACCTGATCGTAGCTCTGCCAGAGGGTTTCGACACCGCCGTATACCTCATACAACGACCGATCGTGCCGCTCGTAGAATTTATCAGGAACCATGGGGACGAGAGAAAGAAGAATCGGGACGGCCCCCTCGGCCCGGGTTTCCTTCACCATGAAACGGAGAGCCTCACCGAAGTTCGATGGTGAAACCGTGAGTTCTTCATTCTCACGAAGCAGATCGTTCGCCCCGAAGAGGATTGTCACCACATCGGGTTTGTCTGACGCCAGATAACCGGCCAGAGCCAGCGCTCCATCCACACTCGTCTGCCCCGCTCCGGCATGATTGGAGACGGAAACATTCCGACCCGACGTTTGGAGAGATCTTTCGAGGACTGAAGTGTACCGGTTGGAGGTGTCGACAACTCCTTCAATGAAACCCTCCGTGATCGAATCACCGATCGACAGGATCACCAGGGGAGCGTTCTCCCCGGTAGAGAGGCGAGATGGGGAAAACACCACGGGCAGCACGATCAGACACAGAGAAAAGATACAACAACGTGAAGAACTGATATGGATCATCGAGTGAGCTACCGCCTCCCATCTCACTTACAAGAGAAAACACGAACCGTACCTGATCTCTCATCACAACAATCGGGCTGCCGCTTCATCCACCAGCCGGATGAGCCTTCCCGCCGCCGGGTGGATGGCCTGTGCCGGATATCGGTCGAGATCGGTATCACCGGTCACCACAATGCGCAGGGCCTCCGCTTTCCCTTCACCGCTCACGAGAAAGAGCACGCAGGCCGCACTGTTGAAAACAGGGACGGTGAGGGTAATCCGCCGCGTTTTGAGTTTTTCGACGTAGGAAGTCACTACGAGACGTTTCTGCTCGAGTGCGGTGCCGGTACCGGGAAAGAGAGATGCCGTGTGTCCATCCGGCCCCATCCCGAGGAGAACGAGATCGAACCGCGGGAGATCCCCTGCGCTCAATCCAAACTGCTTTATAAGCAGGCTTTCGTATCCTTCTGCGGCACTCTGAGCGTCCGGGTTCTCCGCCTCGATGCGGAACACCGTCTTCTGCCTGACGGGGACTTTCGAAAGAAGGGTCTCGCTCACCATCCTGTAGTTGCTGTCCGGATGGTCGGGCGGGACGGTCCGCTCATCCCCCCAGAAAAAACTCGCGCGGTCCCATGGCACACGGCCCACGTAGGGTTCGCCTCCATCGGCAAGAAGTGTGTAAAGTGCCCGGGGTGTCGATCCACCCGACAGGCACACGCGGAACACACCTCTCTCCCGGACGGCCTCTTCGGCAAGCCCGACAAACAGTTCCGCGGCAGTACGGCTAAGCTCAGGCAGACCGCGGGCAATCCTGATATCTGGTTTGTCTGGACAGAGCAGCGTCACCTCCCTGGTACGGCCGGTGAATCCTTCACCTGCATTCGTGCGTAGAGTGCGGCCCCGAGAAGGGCGGTCCGATCATTTGTGATCACCCGGACAGGTACACGTTCCATGAGTGATCCCAGGCGTCCTTTCGTGGTGAACGCCTCCATGAAAAGCGGCTCATGGAGTTTTGGTAAAATCTTCGGAGCGATCCCACCTCCCAGATAGACACCTCCGGTGGCGAGCATCTTCAGTGCGACATTGCCGGCTTCCGCCCCATATGCCGAGACAAACATGTCTAGCGCCTTCACGCAGAGATCGGTACCCTCATCGATAGCCGTCCTTGATATGACTGCTGGGGGATCTCCCTGCCGCAGTTTCTCGGGCAGCCAGTCAGGCTCTTCGCCCCTTCCGGTGTCACGCAGGAACTCGTAGATGTTAAGAAGGCCCGGTCCCGAGACCACACGCTCCCAGCTCACACGGCCGTAACGATCCGCGAGCCAGCGGAGCATATCGATCTCAAGAGTATTTCTCGGTGAGAAATCAGTATGTCCACCTTCGGTGGCGAAGGGCCTGAATCTGTCCCCGTCCCGAAAGAGACCCGCCTCCCCCAGCCCGGTCCCGGCGGAAATGATCGCCGCGTTTCCACACAGGTCAGGACTGCCGGCGTTCAGGACTGCGAGATCTTCCTCCCCGAGTAGACTTACACCGTAGGCGTTCGCCTCGAGATCATTGATCAGCCCGACGGATTCGAGTCCCAGCTCGGCCGCCAGATGAACCGAATCGACTACCCAGGGGAGATTGGAGGTCTCGACACGTCCGGCCACGACAGGGCCTGCCACGCCGAAACAAGCCGAACTTATGGGCCGGTCGCCATCCCTGACAAATGCTTTCACGATTTCCAGGAGACTCTGATACCGGGTGCTGGGGAAGATTTCTATTCTCTGTATTTCAAACTCACCGTCTTCGGGACATAAGAAGGCAAGCCTCGCATTCGTGCCCCCGATATCACCGGCGAGTATTCTCATTCGCATGTCCACCACTCCCGTCCATCTCCGGCAAGCATCTCGTCCGCCTCGGCAGGACCCCACGTACCGGCATCGTAATTGGGGAAACTCCCTCCCGGACATTCCCGGCAGGCTTCCAGAATCGGATCCACGACAGCCCAGCTCGCCTCCACCATGTCGGCACGCTGGAACAGGGTGGCATCACCCTGGATGCAATCGTTCAAAAGACGCTCGTACCCCGTGCTGGGAGTGTTTCCAAAATAATCCCTGTACTGAAAATCCATATCCACTGTCCCCACACGCACGACCGGTCCGGGCACTTTCGCCCCGAAACTCAGTGAGATGCCTTCATCGGGCTGGATGCGGATGCATAATCTGTTCGGATTCAACTGATCGACGGGTGTCTGTTGAAAGAGTACGAACGGAGCCCGCTTGAACTGGACGGTCACTTCGGTCACACGACGGGGAAGACGCTTCCCCGTGCGGAGATAGATCGGGACATCCGCCCAACGCCAGTTGTCGATACTCAACTTCAGGGCCACAAATGTCTCGGTGAGGGAATCGGGGTCCACATGTGGTTCCTCACGATAGGAAGGTACGGGTTCGCCGCGCACTGTCCCCTCGCCATACTGCCCTCTTACCACACACCCGAGGGCATCCTCGGGTGTGATCAGCTGTATCGCCCGGAGAATTTTTACCTGTTCATCACGGACGGCATCGGCATCGAATGAAATGGGCGGTTCCATGCCGATCAGGGTTATGAGCTGGAAGATGTGGTTCGGTACCATGTCACGGATCGCCCCGGCATGATCGTAATATCCCCCGCGCTGCCCGACGCCGAGGTCCTCGGCGACCGTTATCTGCACATGGTCCACATAACGCCTGTTCCACAGGGGTTCGAAGATACCATTTGCGAAGCGAAAAACCAGGATGTTCTGGACCGTCTCTTTTCCGAGATAATGATCGATACGATAGATCTGATTTTCTTTCAACACCTTTCGGATCTCCCGGTTGAGAGCTACAGCGGAGGAGAGATCGCGACCGAAAGGTTTTTCTATAATGACCCGTCGCCAGAAATCTCTCGTATCGTGGGCCAGACCGGCCTCGCCGATCCGGCGGATGATCGTAGAAAAAAACCTGGGTGCTGTCGCGAGATAGTAAAAGTAGTTCCCTCCTGTCCCTTCCTTCTGATCCACGGTGGACAGCAGTTCACGGAGCCTGGTGTAGGTTTCCGCCTCATCCACGTCGCCCGGTAAGTAATACAGACGATTCATCAGAGATTCCCGGAGAGTGGTGTCGATCGTGTCTGAAACGAACTCTTCGATGTCCAGACTCATCTTATTCCGAAACTCTTCCGAACTCATCATTGAACGGGAGACCCCGACTACCGAGAAGTTATCAGGCAGCAGATCGATCTCCGCAAGGTTGTAAAGCGCCGGTATCAGTTTTCTCCTGGTCAGATCCCCCGATGCCCCGAAGATGATCATGACACATGGATCCTGAGCCTGATGAACAGACAAATCGATCGACCCGTTCTCCTTCTTACACTCCATTTTTCTTCCCCTGCCTGAGATCAGATGATTGTCGGTCGCCCTGAGTGAGCATTCTCCTTCTTCACACCTCGTTGTTTGATCGCACGAACAGCCTCAGTGCACCACCGTATTTATTAACATGACTACTGAGGCGGCTCTTCATGTCCGCCGAACTTGTACCGCATCGCGGAAAGTACCTTGTCAGCAAAAGTGTGTTCCTGTCTGGACCGGAAGCGGGCATATAACGCCGCCGAGAGGACATCCGCCGGGACGGCTTCTTCGACTGCAGCCAGAACAGTCCATCGCCCCTCTCCGGAGTCCTGCACGTATCCGGAATATTTGTCCAGATGCTGATCTTCCCGCAGTGCCATCGCCGAAAGATCGAGCAGCCATGACCCGATCACACTTCCCCTCCTCCACACCTCGGCGATACCGGCGAGATCGAGATCATACCGGTAATCTTCGGGCAGTTCGCTCGACCGGGCACTCTTGAGGATGTCGAATCCCTCCGCATAGGCCTGCATCAGACCATATTCTATCCCGTTGTGGATCATCTTGACGAAGTGTCCAGCACCGCAGGGCCCGCAGTGGAAATACCCTTCCTCCGATGTACCTGCAGTATCCTCTGCTCCAGGTGTTCGAGGAATGTCCCCGCGTCCGGGAGCCAGCGTCCGGAAGATCGGGTCGAGGTTCGCGACCACCTTTTTTTCACCGCCGATCATGAGGCAGTATCCTCTCTCGAGACCCCAGACGCCACCGCTCGTCCCGACGTCGACATAATGGATCTTCTTCCCGGCGAGGAATCCGGCACGTCTGACATCGTCCTTGAAATACGAGTTTCCACCGTCGATGATCACATCGCCGGACTCCATGAGCTCTCCCAGTTCCCGTACGACCTGTTCGGTCGGATCACCGGAAGGCACCATTACCCAGGCCGTGCGCGGCTTTTCGAGTTTTCTCACGATATCCTCCAGGGAGGAGGCGCCGGTTGCTCCTTCTCCAACCATTTTCTCCACCTCGTCCGAACTCCTGGAGTATACGACGCACTGATGATTGTCCTTCATCAGACGAAGCGCCATGTTACCCCCCATTCTTCCTAGACCGATCATTCCTATCTGCATAAGGCTTCCCTTCTCCTGTCACTGTGTTTACGAACGGATATTTTGAAATACATTTACATTTTCACGAAAGCGCTCTTGACCGCTTCCCGGAGGGCAATGAGGCCTGCACGGACATCCGGACCGAGGTGTACTCTGAGTGCCCTCCGGTCCCGTTCCACCAGAACCTGAAAATCGCCGCGCGCCTCCGCCGCCTTCACCAGGCCGAATGTATAAGCCCTCCCCGGCACTTTCATGTCCACCGCATCGTCACCTGTCACCTGTACAAACACACCGCTGTTCGGCCCGCCTTTATAGGCCTGTCCGGTCGAATGCAGAAACCGGGGTCCGAACCCCAGGCACGTGGCCACGTGTTTCCTGTCCCTGATCATGTGCCTGATCTCCTGAAGCAGAGCCTCATGAGCCGGATCGTTTTCGATGAAGGCCAGGAGGGCGAAGTAATCTCCGGCCCCGATCCTGTCCAGGTGCGCCCGGAGGTAGCCCTCGATCGAACGGTTTTCTCCGGAAGCTTTTCGTATGGCCTCGGCATTGTGCTCGTCGGTGAAAAGTTTCATGCCATCGTTTTCGAGAATCGGGAACTCATCCGGGAGTGCACCTGTAGATTCGAAAGCACCGGTGAGTTCGCGTGTGACCTCTTTACTCGCTTCAACGTCGGGCTGATCGAACGGGTTTATACCCAGGACCGACCCGGCGACTGCAGTCGCAATCTCCCAGCGGAAGAACTCCTGCCCGAGATCGAATGGATGTGTGACACTGATACGCACGACGGGCTGCCCACTCTGCTCGATTCTTTCCATCGCTCTATCCTGAACGCCATCTGGCGCTGTTTCCAGCCTCATGTAGACAAATAACCGATCTTCTCCGTAAACATCCGGAGGCCCTGGTTCTTCCTTATCGACCGGGATGAGCGCCTTCGACTGTTTGCCGGTGGATTCGGCCAGAAGCTGCTCGAGCCACGCTCCCAGCCCGCCTATGCCCGGCGACGCCACAATGGTCACCTTGTCCCGACCCTGCGTCCCGCAGACTCCCAGGATAACACCGAGCAGCACACCGGGATTTTCCGCGGCCGGCACACACGACGAGCAGGCGACCGCCATCTCGTCGGCACGATCGAGAAAGGCGGGAGCATCGAGCCCTATTACGGCCGCCGGAACCATTCCGAAGTTGGAAAGTGCGGAGTACCTTCCGCCGATGGAAGGCACGCCATGAAAGATCTTTCTGAAATCTCTCGTCCGGGCGATCTCCTCCAGCTGCGACCCCGGATCGGTGATCGCGATGAAAGACGACCCCGCTTTGTCGGGTCCGGTTATCCCGCTTACAGAATCGAAGAAATAATCCAGAAGCACCGCCGGTTCGAGTGTCGTCCCGGATTTGCTCGACACGATGAACAGGGTTTCGGGAAGGTGAACCATGTCCTCCACGGTCTTTATCTGAGCAGGATCGACCGAGTCGAGGACATAGAACCCGGGAAAACCATCGATCATTCCGAATGTCCCGGAGAGAACATCGGCACAGAGGCTCGAGCCGCCCATTCCGAGAAGAACAGCATTGGTGAAGTCGGCCTCTTTCACTTCGGTTGCAATGTCCCGCAGGTGTTTGCCATGCGCCGGTTGATCTTCGGTGACGTGCAACCATCCGACCCAGTCACCCTCATCGGTACCGGTCCAGAGTGAAGTGTCCCCCGACCAGAGCTTCCTCACCTTTCCGCTCTTCTGCCATTCCTCGAGCGTGTCATTAACCTGCGAAGCAAGAGACCACGGGAGTGTATAGTTCAGCCTGTTCACCTTCGGCATGGAGTTCTCCCGGCACCTTTTGTCCACGGCATTCAGCAGTTTGTCGAACGCCTCGACGAAGAGCTTCACCCCGTCTTCGAGCAGCGCATCAGTCACCTCCTCGATGGAGATGTCGGAATCAGCAAGTCTCTTCATGGTCTCGCGAGCATCCTCGATCCCCTCTTCGAGACTCGAACGCGGCTGTCCATGATCCCTGAATGCTTCGATTACGGAGGGGGGCATGGTATTCACGGTGTCGGGACCGATCAATTCTTCGACGTAGAGAAGGTCGCTGTAAGCGGGATTCTTCGTGCTCGTACTCGCCCAGAGGACCCGCTGGGTCTTTGCGCCTGAAGCTGAAAGAGCATCCCAGCGTTTTCCCCGGAATATCTTTTTGTAGTCCTGATAGATGAGCTTGGCGTTCGCCACCGCCACTTTCCCACGTATGTTCTCGAGCTCCTCCCGCCGGTCAGTGTCGATGACCGATTCGAGAAGGCCCGTGATGACGGCATCGACCGCCGTATCGATGCGGCTCAGAAAAAAGCTCGCCACACTCCCGATGGAACCGACATCGCCACCTTCTCCAGCAAGATCTTCGAGCCCGGCGAAGTAGGCTTCTGCAACAGGCCGATAGATCTCTCGTGAGAAGATGAGTGTCACGTTTACATTGATACCCTCACTGATGAGCTGCCTGACAGCGGGCAACCCTTCAGGGGTGGCGGGGACCTTGATCATGAGGTTCTTCCGGCCCACGGCTTCCCAGAGCTTCCGGGCTTCGGTCACCGTCCCATCCGTGTCGTGAGCGAGATACGGAGAGACCTCGAGACTGACGTACCCGTCGCGTCCTCCCGTCGCCTCGTGGATTGGGGCGAGGACATCCGCGGCATCTCTCACATCCCGGACCGCCAGTTTTTCATAGAGGGCTTTCGCGTCGAGTTGCTTATCGTACCGCAGTCGATCGAGGAGGTCGGTATAATCGGAGCTTCCGGTAATCGCCTTCTGGAAGATGGCCGGGTTCGAGGTTACACCGGCGAGGCCGTCCTCATCGACGAGACTCTGTAATTCACCGCTGGTGATTAGACCGCGGCGAATATAGTCGAGCCACACCGACTGGCCCGTCTCCTTCAATCCCACAAATGGATTCATGTCCGTCCTCCTCTATCGATTACCGTGCACATCCTTCTCAAACCTCTGAAAGTATTCTCAGACATCACAATCAGTCCCCACCGTTCACATCCCATCATCCTTAACAATCTATCTCTTCTCAGACAGCAGTCTTCCGGCAACAGCTGCCACATTCCCGGGGGTAAACCCGAATTTCTTCTGAAGTTCCTTCAGGGGAGCCGACGCTCCGAAGGTCTTCATCCCGACATGTATACCCTTGCAACCCACGTAACGTTCCCAGCCTAGGCCCGAGGCCTGTTCCACTGAAATCCTCGCTTCGACATCGGGCAGGATCACGCTGTCCCTGTATGCCTGATCCTGTTCTTCGAAGAGCTCCCACGAAGGCATGCTTACCACACGCGTCTTGATACCATCTTCCGTTAGGAGTTCCCGTGCCTCGAGGCAGAGGGACACTTCGCTTCCGCTCGCGAGAAGAATAACATCAGGACGACCTTTATCCGGATCCGCTAGCACATACGCACCCCTCGAGAGCCCCTGTGCCGGAGTCAGGAGAGATCGGTCGAGAACGGGGAGCGCCTGTCTCGAAAGCACTAACGCGACAGGCTTGTGCTTGAGCCGCGCAATCACCTTCCAGGCTTCGACGACCTCGTTCGCATCGGCGGGTCTAAGGGTGATGAGACCGGGTACTGCCCGCAACGAAGCCAGCTGCTCCACGGGTTGATGAGTCGGCCCATCCTCTCCCACACCGATCGAGTCATGGGTGAATATATAGATAACCGGAAGCTCCATGAGGGAGCTCAACCTGATGGCCGGCCGTGAATAATCACTGAAGATCAGAAACCCCGACCCATAGGGTCTGATTTTGCAGTGAGAGAGCCCGTTCAGGATGGATGCCATGGCGTTCTCACGGATGCCGAAATGGAAATTCCGTCCGCTGTAATCATCACTCGTAAAATCTCCCGCTCCGTCCAGAACGATACGCGTCTTCGTCGACGGCGCCAGATCGGCGGAGCCGCCGATGAGCCACGGTACGTTTTGAGCTATTGCATTCAAAACTCTGCCTGACGCTTCGCGACCGGACATGCCTTTTGAATCCGGAGTGAACGCCGGGAGGTCTTTATCCCAGCCATCCGGGAGCAGACGGTGCTGCATGCTGTATAGTTGATCGGCCAATTCCGGATAGTGCTCTTTATACTCATCGAACTTCTCGATCCAGGCATCCCGGAGAGAACGACCCCGCTTCCCGATTTTCTCGTCGAAGTGCTCCCGGACACCATCGGGGATGAGATATCTGGCATCCTCCGGCCAGCCGTAGTTGCGCTTCGTCAGGCGAATTTCTTCTTCACCGAGGGGCGCTCCGTGAGCGGCGCTCGTGTCCTGCTTGTGAGGGGAGCCATACGCGATGTGGCTGTCCACGATGATGAGGGTCGGCCTGTCATCCTCCTTCCTGAAGGTTTGAAGAGCACGATCGAGCATCTGCAGATCATTGGCATCACCGACTCTCGTCACGTTCCAGCCGTAAGCTGCGAAGCGGGCGGCAACATCCTCGGTAAAGGTCCAGTCCGTGTGGCCTTCGATGGTTATCTTGTTGTTATCATATATCCAGCAGAGATTGGTGAGCTTGAGGTGGCCGGCAAGTGAAGCCGATTCAGAAGTGACACCTTCCATCATGTCGCCGTCTCCGCAGAAGGCATAGACGTCGTAGGAGAACATTTCGAATCCGGGTCGGTTGAAATAGCTCGCCATCCATTTGCCGGCAATGGCCATCCCCGTGCTGACAGCGACACCCTGCCCGAGCGGACCGGTCGTCGTCTCGACGCCGGAGGTCCATCGATACTCAGGGTGGCCCGGGCATTTGCTGTCGAGCTGCCTGAACCGCTTGATATCCTCGAGCGTAACGGCCGGCTCGCCGATGGTCTCATACTTCGGATTTACCGCCTTCACCGAACACAGATGCAGCATCGAATAGAGCAGCATCGAAGCATGCCCGATTGACAGAATGAAACGATCACGGTTCGGCCAGATCGGGTCAGCCGGATCGTACCGCAGAAACCGCTGCCACAGGCAGTACACCACCGGGGCGAGGGCCATGGCAGTGCCCGGGTGGCCCGAGTTGGCATCCTGCACGGCATCCATCGAAAGTGTACGAATCGTGTTGATGCACAGTTGATCGATCTGCCCAAAACCGGTGGATCCATTTCTCGACTGCATGCATGTTCCTCCTTAAAAGAGAAGGGCTCTCCTTCCATATGTGTCAATACACTATTGTCGCGGTAAATGCTGGAAACGGAAGCTCCGTTCCTACAAAGTTAGGATTATCGACATTTAATTCAAGAGGAACCTAACAGGTTCTCACTGACCACGACTCCGGGCAGGAAGAGCACACCGATTAAATTGGATTGTCTGAAGAGAATCCGGAGGCGGAAAGCTTTGTGCATATCGATCTCCACATACACCTCTTTTCTGCTTGCAACAACGATTGCTTTAAAGTAATATCTAATCATGGCGCGTCTCCAATTGCAGGAGAGAATGAAAAAACCCGGCATGAAAGGATGAGAGCATGAGGTCGGTAGGAGAAGAAATCAAAAAGTTTATGAAGGAATGGGATGAGGAAGATCTATATGAAATCCTTTATGAAAAATTGGCCAGGGAGCGTGCGAAGGTAGTCGACAAACTTGTCTCCCTGCGAAAACCAGCCGTCCCCCATTTGTTAGCGATGCTGGAGGAACAGGACACCTGGAACCCACTGATAGCGATCGATGCTCTGGGGGAGATTGGTGATAAAAGGGCGATAAAGCCCCTGGTCGACATGCTGGAAGACCCGGATTTTGGTGAAGCCGCCTGTCATGCACTGAAGAAATTCGGACCTGTATGTATCCCGGATGTAATCGCGAAGCTCAGATACAGGATCGCAAATCCCGTTGAAGAAGAATCGACATTTGTGAAAATAACATCTTATGCCCTGACGACGATCGGGGAAATCAGGTCCGATGAATCAATCGGATTTCTCAATGCATTGTTGGACGACTATATGTCTGAAATTCCGGAGGAGCCATTTGATCCGGCGGAACACGACTGGAAATACAGGAATGTCGACTTCTTCCACCTGTTGGATTGTCTGGTCAAGCAGCAGGATGAAAGGGCTATTCCTCATATCAAAAAGGCACGGGATTTATTTCCGAAAAATTACACCGAGTATACGGTCTGCCAGCTCGCCATTGAAAGGATAGAAAAGGGGGAAATGGAAGGGTATCTCCCCATGGATGCTCTGGAGATCGCAATGCCTTTTGAAACCATTATGAAAATGTTATCCGGGGGAGAAATCGGAGGGGAAAGTGGTTTTAATGGAGAATCCGGCGAGGACTTTCCGCTCGAAGAGGAGTGGGGCCTGAAAGTGAAAAAGGAAATCCCGAAGGGCGCGTGTTGCCTCTGCGGCAAAACTTATACTGGGGCTGGGATGACGAGGCACTTGAGATCGTGCCTGTCGAAGGATGTATCAACAAAGCCGCCGGGCGGGAATAGTCTCGAAAAAACAAAGACTTTTCATCTTGTCATCAGCGGGGCTTACCTCTCTGAATATTGGATGCATCTCGAAGTTCCCGCCCGTGCCACTTTGAATGACCTTGATAAGTTCCTCAGGCGGATCTGGCTCGAATGCTGTGGCCATATGAGTGCGTATACCATCGAAGGGACGACCTACTCCTCCGGCCCGATTAAAGAGTACGGCGACAAGAGTATGTATGCCAAACTGGGCAATGTCCTGTCTGCCGGGATGACATTTCACTATGAGTATGACTTCGGCTCGACAACCAGACTTGTCATACGAGTCGCCTCGGAGCTGGAGAGACCTGTAGAGGGTAAACTGATCAAGCTCCTGGCCAGGAATGACCCCCCGGGGATCACCTGTGAGGCGTGCGATAATAAGGCCACCTGGGTATGCAGCCAGTGCATTTATGATGACACAGGCTGGCTTTGCGACCGGTGTGCTTCAGAACATGAGTGCGGTGAGGAGATGCTCCTGCCTGTCGTGAATTCCCCCCGCGTCGGCACCTGTGCTTACGGAGAAGTAGTGTAAAGTGTAATTACCTGATAAATCCATTGCACAAGGATTTCTCAAAATCGGATATATCGAAACCAGAGATTTTAGACATTGATCCTCGATTATTTGGTCGATGAGGATGCCAAATGGCCCTTAACCCAATAGCTTTCACCGAAAAGGTCGTCAAGAATTTCCTAAGTGATATACACACGATTGTCTCGGGTCATCAATGCATCCCGACACATAGGTAATTCAAGTGGAACCTGACAGGCTCTCCCTGACCACTACTCCGGACAAAAAGAGTAAACCGATCAAATTGGGGATTGTCCCGAGACCATTCAAAATATCGGCGATGCTCCAGACCGTCTCGACCTGGAGTACGGTCCCGGTGATCATAATGATGCAGAAAGCCCAGCGGAACGGCTTCCTCACCCGGCTCCCGAACAGGTAGGAAAAACACTGCTCACCGTAGTACGGCCAGCTGATGAGTGTCGAGTAACCGAAGAGGAAAGAAGCCGATACAACGATGAGACCGAGTCCCGGAAGGGTGTTTTCGAAGCAGTTTCTCGTGAGTGCCGTACTCGTTGTCCCCCCCGTCCAGAGCCCGCTGGAGAGGATGACGACACCGGTTATCGTACAGACCACCAGGGTATCTACGAACACATCCATCATCGCCAGGAGCCCCTGGCTCTTCGGGTCCCGGGTACGGGCGGCACCGTGAGCGATGGGTGCGCTGCCGGTCCCGGCTTCATTCGAATAAATTCCTCTCGAGATCCCGTATCTCATTGCCATCCTGACGGAGGCACCGGCAAATCCTCCGGCGGCTGCCATGGGAGTGAAGGCCGCGTCGAACACCATAAAAAACACTCCCGGTATCACTTCGATGTTGCGCACGATTACATACAACCCTCCGCTGAGATAGAGGAGAACCATTATGGGTGAAAGCTTTTCAGCGATCTTCCCAATTCTCTTGATACCACCGATGATAACCAGCCAGGTCAGTACCGAGAGGACGATACCCGTGAGGAGATGTGGAGCACCGAATTCCTGCTCGAACGCGATAGCGATGGAGCTCGTCTGGACGATTGAAGTGGAAACCAGCGTCCGCACGCCCAGGAAAAATGCGAAGGCCGCGGCCAGATGACGGAATCCGGCCCCTTTACTGAGATAGTACATCGGCCCCGCGGCGATCGAGCCGTCCTCGTTCCTCCGGCGGTATTTAACGCCGAGGAAGGCTTCGGCATACTTGGTGGCCATACCGAGGAATCCGCTCACCCACATCCAGAAAAGGGCACCCGGGCCTCCGGAAACGATGGCGGTAGCCACCCCGGCTATGTTTCCATTGCCGACAGTTCCGGCGAGGGAGGTCATGAGTGCCTGAAACGGCGTGATATCTCCCGGCACATCGGAAGAGACGAGCCGCCTGGCTTTCCCGAACATGATGGAGAGGGCTCGTCCGAATTCACCGACCTGCATCAGTCTCAACCTGAAGGTGAGAAGCAGCCCGACTCCGAAAAGGAGCGCGAGAAGGGGAATACCCCAGAGGAGCGTTCCCAGAAATTGGATGATTGAATTTATCTGGTTCATGCTGGTGACAGGACCGGGATTTGACTCATATTACAGCTTGAGGTCGAACGGGTCAAGGGTTTCCGGCAGGACAGAAGAGGTTGCAACGCGCGGTATTCACTGGTATCCTGTAAGATCCGGCTGTAATTTCAGAAAAAAAGCAGGGCACCCACACAAGCGGGGCGCCCTACTTAATTGGGGATTGCTGGGGAGGAAGGCAATCCCCGAGCTGAGGAACCTCAAGAGGGCATTTCTGCAAGGTATTCCAACGGGCTTGCCAACGAGCATGGGCAGCGCCCTTAGAGGTTCTTCGGAAACTTCTCTGGCTTCAACCTACCTTGACAAGTTTCTTCGCCTTGAATATCCGGCAATTATGATGTTTTCTCGAAAGACAGTAGTTGAGGATCTCATCCGGCGTCGGCGGTGCCAGGCCGTAGATGTGTTCTCTGCAACCGTTGAATAGATTAGGACAAATACCCGGTTTTTTGGTCTTCATGAATCGGCCCTCCTGTTCAAACCGGCCTGTTCACGACCTTCACCTCACTGATCTCGAATCAATCAGAATGAGTAATTTATAAACATTTTCATTTCCCATTCTGCCGATCTTGTGTTCATTATACACATGCAAGTGTTATGCCAGTACCCCGAACCTCATAACTCATTGAAAACAAAGGAGATTTATTTTAGAGCAGGGCAGAAAGGCGGAAAAAGTGTCGAATATTTATTACCCATGTACAGAATTAGTCGATATTACCATGAAACATATTGCCCCGACGAGGAAAGTTTTACCCCGGGCGCTCCCTGCCGTGCGTACATAAAAACAGGGTTGCCCCTATGGAAGAAGCAACCCTGAAACATATAAACCGAATCACCGGTGAAGCGGGCTCCCGCCAGCGTCAGTTCGCAAGGTCGGAAACTCGCCTCACACCGATCAGCGGACCATGCTGCCGGGCGAGCCGACGGTAGCTGGTGAATCAGTTTTCAAACCCTTGCCGCCCGTGACAGTCTGTCTGTCAGAGCCGGGAAGGGTAACAAAATCGTTGTTCTCTGAACCGGTGACGCGCATAAAGCTGTTGTCCCCTGCGTACGCTGCCGCGTTGGGCAGGAGGATGTCCCAGTCGCCGCCGATCTGGAAGTAGGTCACGCCGAAATACATGTTGAGCGCCACGACCCGGGGGGCCGCCGAATTGACGGCAACGCAGGGGTTCCCGTTGTCCCAGGAAGCGATGACATCACCATCCGGCTGGACCGGGGCGTCGACCGAATACGCCCCCTCGGTGAGAGTCGAAACACCCGCCATGATCGGGTGGCTCGGATCATAGGTGCCGAGGCTTACCGGAACTAAGTAGTTGTAGCCGACGCCCAGAGGGCTGTAGTCGCTCATAATGCGACCGCCGATCGCCCAGCTGCTTGTGAAGCTGAACTGCGAGAGAACAACCGCCCCGCCGAGATCGACATAATCGGCCAGGACGTCACCGATCGCTGCCGCATCGGCGAACGGGTAGTTTGACCAGACCTGGACCACATCATAAGGAAGCAGATCATCGAGAATGGGGGTGGAGGTTGAAACATCCATCACGTCCACACCGGTGAAACGTCCGTCGGCTAAAAGCGCACTCGATGCATTGCCGGCCTCGGACGTGGAGTAGTCCGACAGGAGGATCAGCACGCTGTATGGACCACCTCCGCCTTCACCCTGCTTGTAGACGTTGAACGAGCAGCTGTCTTCAGGTGCCGAAGGATAATCACCGAAATAGATCCTGTACTCGTACGATCCTTCAGGTGCTCCCGCCGGCACGTAGTGCGTCATACCCGTCACGCTTCTCACCTGATCGGGACCGAACGGAACATTATTGAACTGGAGGACCGGGCCATAGACGAATCCACCCGGCAGCCTGGCCATGGTCCACACATCGACCGACCGCGTCGAATCACAGTGGTTCGTGAGGGAAGCATCGAACGAGAACGAACCGCCCTCCGGAGGAATGATGGCCGGCGGGTCATTGACGGAGCAGTTGAGCTCCCACCAGCATCCGCTGGCCCCGAGAACGTCCAGGGCCGCGTCGAGATCGATCAGGCCCCAGCCGTACGTGTTGTCCTCCCCGGTGCTGCCGAGGTCCTGGGCCGATTGCATGAGCGCGAACTTGACCTGCTCGCTCGTGGCGTTGGGATCGGCCTGACGAAGCACCGCTACCGCCCCCGCGACGTGTGGACACGCCATCGAGGTACCTGACATGGTTGTATACCCGCCGCCGGGATAGGAGGAGCGTACATCGACTCCGGGGGCCGAAACTTCCGGCTTGGTTGTTTCGCTTCCGCAGGCGCTGGGTGCCGGACCCTGACTCGAGAAATACGCTATCGGATCATTGCCGTAGTCCGCCCCGTCGATCGCGCCCGAGCAGAAGGAGTCATACGGGCTGCTGGCCCTGTTGGCGGGGTTGCGAATCGCGTTCGGTGGACTTGCACCCTCGTTGCCCGCCGCGAAGACGACAACGACACCCGCGGCTTCGCAGCCGTCGAGGGCACTCCAGAACATATTGTCGCAGGCGCCGCCCGGCAGGTAGTCGCTGTGATATATCGGAGATATACCCCAGGAGTTCGAGTTGACGTCGGGTACGTCGTCCACGGTACCCGGATCACCATCGGGATCGGCGGTCCACTGGAAAGCGGTGATGGCGTCGGCGATAGTCGTCGGTATGTCGACCCTGTCGATGACACCCGCCGATATCCATTCGGCATCATACGCCACGCCGATGTGATCATCAGTGTTGGTCTGATACCCACAGATGGTTCCCATCGTGTGAGTCCCGTGGCCACCGGAATCAAACGGGAATGTGGTCCCCGTCACCGGATCATACCAGCACTCACTCGATGGTGCGTGAGTTCCTCTCCAGCGAGCACTGAGAGCCTGGTGATTACCATCAACCCCGGTGTCGAGGTGGCTGACGAGCCGTCCGGCGCCCGTGTAGCCCCGAGCCCATGCCAGCGGTGCATTGATACGCTCGAGCCCTTCCTCGATCGAGGCGATGAGTTTCTCGGGCGCGGCATTTTCAGAAACAGGCTGGATATTCTCGATCTCGTAGTCGAGATACATGTCACCCACATCGACACGATTCGACATCTGTTCCACAAACTCCTTCGTCGCATCCACCACGACCAGGTTGTCGATCCATAGAGTCCTGTAATCTCTCACCCGGCCTTCCGCGATGCCGCTCTCCAGGTAAGCGACGAGACCACCCTGAGTGTCCCGGGCCTTCTTCATGAGCGCACGAACCACGACTTCATGACGATACTCACGCGTCGCGTGCATCCTGTTCAATTCACTGTTGAGAGCCGCAATGTCTACTTTGCTCTCTAGCATCACGACAGAGGAAATAAATTCATCCCCGGACATTTTGTCGAGCTGTGCACTGAGGTCAGGGGTGATGTACCCGGCCCGGGCTCCTCCGATGACCAGGAACATGAGTGTGAAGGTGAGCAATGATACCCGTTTCATAGAACTCCTCCTGAAAGTGATTTTCCCCGGGAATGCGCACGACAACGGCCGTTTCACTCTCGGGCCCGATACGGTCCGATGGGCCCCCTTATTTCGTAACCCTCCTTTCTTCCCTTGCTCTCTAAAGCGATACCCCCCCCCGCAATTTCAGATTTCACAGTATACCACAAAACACACTGATCTGTCAAACAGCCACCTTGAGGTTGTTGATTCTCAATAGTAATTTGAAGCAGGAGATGGAAGAGTCTGAAGGGATAATTTTAATACTACCGGCTCACGTTGACAGAAAGTTCGGGGGTGCATATTATTACGAGTACCGAACACAGAATGAAGGTGACCTGTCGTGGACGTTCCCATCACAAGAAACAGGGTTCTCTGGGTGGACGACGAAGTCGACCTCCTGAAAGCTCACGTCATTTTTCTCGAGGAGAAGGGCTTTAGTCTCACCACCGCAACCAATGGCGAAGACGCACTCATTCTCCTGAGGGAGCAGCCGTTCGACCTCGTTCTCCTCGACGAACAGATGACCGGGAAGAGGGGAATCGCAGTCCTCAGAGAGATCAAGTTCGAGTTTCCGCATATTCCGGTCGTGATGGTCACCAAGAGTGAAGAAGAACAGATCATGAACGAAGCTATCGGGAGGAGGGTGGACGATTACATTGTAAAACCTTTCAATCCTACCCAGCTGCTCTCCGTCTGTAAGCGGTTCCTGGAGGGGGGGAAGATGTCTCAGGAACGGCTCGTCCAGGATTTTGTCACCTCGTTCAGGGAACTTCAGGAACTCATCGGCTCCGATCTCGGTTGGAGAGACTGGGCTGAGCTATACCTCCGAATCATCCGGTGGGAGATGAACCTGAGAGAAATGGAAGAAGCGGGCCTCCTCGGTTCCATCTTCGATCTCAAGAAAGAATTCCGGACTAAATTTTCTCTGTACGTCTCCAGTAACTACAGAAACTGGCAGGAGACAGGGGCGGACCGGCCGGTTTTCTCCACCGACCTCGTAAAAAAGTACGTGTACCCGACCATTGCCAGTCACGGCCGTGTCATCTTCATCATCATCGATTGTCTGCGGCTCGACCAGTGGGAGGTTCTGCTTCCCGAGATCAATCAGTTATTCGACGTACGATCTGAGCTCTATTACTCGATCCTGCCGTCGGCAACTCCGTATTCGAGGAACGCCATATTCAGCGGTCTCCTGCCGCTGGAAATTCACCGGAAACATCCCCAGTACTGGGACCTCGAGGCTGACGATGAAGTGAGCCTGAACCGGTTCGAAAAGGAGCTCTTCAGCGAACAGATGGGACGGCTCGGATACGAGCACAACAGGCAGATCAGATTCGAGCGGGTCCTCACCAAGGGGGACGGGCAGGCGCTCTCCAAGAGGCTGCCTGATCTCCTCAAAAGTAATCTCGTGACGGTCGTATACAACTTCATCGATATCCTTACCCACGGCAGGTCGGAATCCGACATTCTCCTCGAAATGGTTCCCGATGAGGAGGCCATGAGATCCATGGCGAAGACCTGGTTTCTCCACTCGAGCATCTACGAGCTTATCAGGGGAGCGGCACACGAGGGTATACCGGTCATCGTGACCAGCGATCACGGCTCAGTCCACTGTTTCCACCCCCTCGTCGTCTACGCAAAGCGTGACGCTTCGACCAACCTGCGGTACAAGTTTGGAGAAAACCTCCGGGCCGACGGGAAAGAAGTCTACTCCGAGAAAAAACCCGAATCAATAGGCCTTACCACGAAAGGCCTCAACATGAATTTCCTCTTCGCCATGGAAGACAGCTATTTTGTCTATCCCACCAAACTTCGCGAGTATCAAAACCGGTACTACGGGAGTTTCCTCCACGGGGGGATATCCCCTGAAGAGCTCATCCTTCCCATCTCCCTCCTCACCCCGAGGACCTGATAGCATGCTGAAGAGCCTGGAAAAGAAGTGTAAGAAGCTTCTCTCGGGGCTCGTGAAGATGCTGCTCGATGAAGGTGCTCCTCCAGAGAAAATTCCCTCCCCGGGGGACCTGAAGAATGTTCTCGTCATCAGGCACGACAATAAAATCGGTAATCTCCTCCTCATCACTCCATTTCTCAGCGAGCTAAGGAAGGCATTTCCCGATTCGTCCATCTCAATTCTCGTTAGCGAGGCGTACCCGGAAATTTTCGAAGAGAATGATGACATCGATCACGTAATCCTCTATCACAAATCGAACCTCAAGCGATATCCCTGGAAAGCTTTCGGTCTCTATAGACTCCTGAGAGGCGCTCATTACGACCTCGCCATCGACGCGAGTCACCCACACTCGTTCTCCTTCACTTCGGCGATTCTTACGCGACTCTCCGGTGCACCGAACAGGCTGGGGTTCGACAGGGGAGATGCACGATACTACATCAACCTGCCGGTACCAATGCCGGCGGAAAGGCAGCACGAGTCCGACATCATTCTGAGCCTTCTTTACCATCTCGGCACGAGTCCTGTATCAGGTCCTCTGAAGTACACGGTGCGAAAGGACGAGCTCGCCTGGGCGGACATTGAGCAATCGAGGCTAGGCTGCAAAGCGGATGAGCCCGTCATCGGGATCTTTGCCGGTGGAAGAGGAAGTAAGAAAATCGCATTCGAGGTGTACGCTGATATCGCCCGGATTCTCGAGGACAATGATCCCGGTACGATCGTATTCTTCCTCGGGCCCCTCGAACAGGGTGAGCGAGCCCTGTTTCGGGAGATCGTGGGTGAGGACCGGACCATCGCACCGCAGTATCCTCTCAGAAAATTCGCGGCACTCCTCACGTCTCTCAGTGTGTTTGTGACACCGGATTCAGGTCCCATGCATCTCGCCGGTGCTCTTGATGTCCCGGTCGTGGCGATCTTCAGGGAGGACAGGGCATGGCGTTACGGACCACGTGCAGCCCACGACACGGTGCTCTTCTATCCGGAAGAGATCAACAGCAGGGAGGTCTGCAGCACAATCATCCGGACCCTTCAGGGGCACAGGAAGGCCCGTTCCGACGAGGCGCTGCATGGATCGTAAGCTCACGATTGTCGAGACCGCCGCCCTCCCCTGGTGGAATGCGAGTGCGTATTACGCGGTCGAGCTCTCGAGAGGACTGTTGAAAAAAGGACACCGGGTACTCTTTCTCGGTATCCCGGGGAGCCCTCCCTTCGTGAAAGCCAAAGGCTATGGAATCGAAGTCGTAGAGGCGATCGACCTGAGACGCAATAGTCCCATCGGGTTCTTCACAAATATCAGCAATCTCGTGAAACTGTTTTCCAGACTGAAACCCGATGTCATCAACGCTCATCAGGGTGAGGGTCACCTCCTGTGCACACTGGCCTCAAGGATGACTCCCGGGAGACCGGTGATCGTGAGAACGCGGGCCGATATCAGAAGGCCGAAAACGCACCCCTTCGGCAGGCTCCTCTATGAAAAGTTCACGGACGCGATCGTGACGAGCGGTGAGTTTATGAAGTGTGAGGGCTACTTCGACGGATTCTCCCTCCCCCTCGAAATGGTGCATAACATCTATGCAGGTGTGGACACGGATATTTTTCGACCGGGACGGGAGAAGAGCGTTATTAGAAGGGAACTCTCGATCCGGGATGATGCAATTCTCTTCGGTATCATCGGAAGGTTATCCCGCGTGAAGGGGCACCACACGTTTCTGAAAGCGGCCGCGAAGGTCGCGCAGGAAGTTGACCGGGTGAATTTCCTGATCGCCGGAGAAGAAGCACAGGTTTCGAGAGAAACCCTCATCAACACAGCGATAGCAGGGAGAATCGGGAGAAGAGTGCACTTTCTTGGTAAGTATCCGGATGTGAAGCCTATTATAGAAGCGATTGACATCGGTGTCATCGCCTCGCTAGGGTCCGAGGCGGTGTCGAGAGCCGCTATCGAATTCATGGCAATGGGGAAACCGGTGATATCGACATCAGTCGGTGTACTGCCTGAAATCGTACGTGACGGGGAGACCGGATTCCTCCTCCAGCCCGGGGATGAAGATGCGATTGCCCGGGCGATGCTCGAGCTCCTCAATAATCCCGGGAAGAGAGACCGGATGGGTGCCGCCGGAAGAAAGCACGTGCTCGAACGCTTCTCGCTGGAGGGGATGACGACCAGGACCGAACAAGTATACTTCGAACTGATCGACAATCACCGTCGGAGGGTATGATCTCCCGGCATGGATCTGTGAGAAGCCTTTGACTTCGACAAACGAAAAAGGATATTATAGAGAGGTTGAATCACCGCAGGAGGGGATCGAGCACGAAATGGACCGGGAAAGCATCACGGCTATCATAATGACCTTCAACGAAGAGCACAATATCCAGGCGTGCCTCGAGACACTGGACTGGGTGGACGAGCTCATAGTCGCCGACACGGGCAGCACCGACCGCACTATCGAACTGGCTCGTTCATACACGGACAGGATACTGGAGCTCCCGTGGTATGGGTATGGACCTACTCGCAACCTGGCCCGCAAAGAAGCGACCTCGGACTGGATATTATTCATCGACGCCGACGAGAGAGTAACTGATGATCTGAGAGAATCGATCCTGACAGTGCTCTCTGCCTGGGACTACCGGTACAACTCGTACAGGATCCCCCGCAGATCGAACTTCGTGGGCAGGTGGATAAAAGGCTGCGGTTGGTATCCCGGGTATGTGTTACGGCTCGCGAGAAAAGACGAAGGACAATACACAGATGCTTCCGTCCACGAGTCTCTCGAAGTCGAGGGCAAGACTGGCACACTGAAAGCCGACCTGCTCCACTACACCGATCCGGACCTCGAGCATTACTTCAAAAAATTCAACCTCTATACGACTCTCGCGGCGGATGACATGGTGAGGGACGGTAAGAAGCCGAGATTTTACAAACTCTTCATCAATCCCATCGTAACGTTTTTCAGGATGTTTTTCCTGAAGCGCGGTTTCTGTGACGGGTTCGAGGGATTCACGCTCTGTGTTTTTTCTTCCTTCTATGTGTTCACGAAATATACGAAAGCTATCTTCGCCTGGAGAGACAGGAAAGAGAGTCCTGATGATCAGTGACTTTACAGAGGTTCTTGATCCCCGGAGGAGATAATAAAAAGGCCTGCAAGGAAAAAGAAATCCATACCGGCAGATGGTCCCATCAACTGGGTATCGAACAGATTTCCGACGAGGAACCCGATGTAACCCCAGAAGAGTGCCCGAGATAAACCGTCTCCGCACCAGAGCTTCTTCGCAAGTGCCAGTAACATCCAGAGAAACAATCCGAGTCCGATCACCCCGTCTTCGGCAACAATAGTCGCGTACACATTGTGCAGGTGTTTCATCGTTCCGCTGCTCGCGTCGATGAAGAGCCCAAGAGATGTAGCCTTTTCCAGGTACTCTGGATGGAGAACTAGCTGACCGGGTCCCAGCCCGGCAAGCGGGTGTTCCGCCAGTATCCATCCACACACACGCAGGCTGTTCACTCGCGAGACTATTGATTGATCTGAAGTTATTGTGTGTTCGATACGGCTATGGATACCGGGGACAACAAGGATGAGGACGACGAAGACAAACAGAGCCAATATAGACAGAACGATGCGGATATGTCTCTGCTTGAGTTCAGTCACCATGAGTCCTGTGACGGCAGGGATAAAAGCGATGTAATATCCCCTCGAGCCGGACAGGACAAGCCCCGCAAGCAGAAGGACAGCAGCAGCCCACCAGGTCTTACGTCTCGAAGCGGCTGCTTTATAAAGAATGACCGGGAGGATGACGACCATGCACGAAGCGAAATCGTTGTGATGGTGGAGTGCCCAGATCATACCTTCCTTCCAGAGCTCCCGGGTGATTTCGTAGTTCCCCGGCAAGAGCCCCAGTCCGACAAAGATAGAAGCCGCGATGAGGATGAGCCAGGCACTGACGTATATCAGGAATAGACTGTCTCTCTTCCGCGTTATCGCAAGCCCTGCCGCGAATGGGAGTATCCAGCTGAGGAAAACATCAGGGATTTCAAGCAGACCACTAACGGGTGCCGGGAGGAAGAGCGAGCGGATCCCGTAAAAAAAGACCAGTCCGAGAAGGGGGATAAAAACAGCCGCACCGGTTTTCCAGATGCGTTTCTCGAAGAGTGCCGGGAGAGAGAGAATACCCCCTACGTAACCGGGCAGGTGAGCAAAAGGCATCCCGGCAGCAAAGAGAAAACCTGCGAGGTATTTTCTCACTCGCTCAAAAGTAGAGTCGGAATCCTTCACATACTGATCCTTCCAGCATCGAGGACAGCGATCAACTGCAGAAGAACAGTGTCACAGGAAGCTCGACGTTCATATTGACTTGATGAACAGAAATCTAAATATTTACTGAAATCCACCCAAATTCAAGGGGAAATGATGCATCTTTCCGGTTTCTCTGTCGCCAGGAACGCCATCGATCTCGATTACCCCATCGAAGAGGTCATTAAATCGATCCTGCCTGTTGTCGACGAATTCGTCATCGCTCTGGGTGATTCGTACGATAACACGACAGAGATCATTCGATCCATGGCAGACTCCAGGTTGAAAATCCTCGAGCGGGAATGGGACAACACACTTTTTGACCATGGTGCCATCCTTGCTCACGAGACGTCTGCAGCCCTCGAGGAGTGCACCGGGGACTGGTGCATCTACCTCCAGGCGGATGAGGTGATTCATGAGAAATTCCTGCCGGTAATCGTCGAGGCCTGTCGAAAATATATGGACGATGAAAGGGTTGAAGGGTTCCTCCTCTCATACAAGCACTTCTGGGGTGATCACTTTCATTACCAGAAGGCACGTAACTGGTACCGAAGAGAGATACGGGTTGTCAGAAACGACATCGGAGTCCGTTCCTGGAAAAGTGCCCAGGGTTTCCGAATTGACGGGAGGAAACTGAACGTCATCCTCATTCCCGCAGAGGTATACCATTACGGCTGGGTCCGGGACCCTCTCCGGATGAAGAGAAAACGCATCGCACACGATTCACTTCATCACGACAAAGTGTGGGTGGATAATCAATACAGGGGTAACGGCCATGAAAAACCCTTCGAGTTTGGATCACTCCGAAATCTTGAGCTTTTCACCGACACACCACCAGCTGTAATGAAAAACCGTATAGAGTCCCGCGAATGGAAGATCAGAGAAAATCCAGCCGTCAAACATGAGCACGATCACCTTTTAGTGAGAATCCTTTCAACTGTGGAGAGATTCCTCGGCTTCCGATTCGGCGAGTACAGGAACTACAAACTCATCGGAAGAGACGAGGATCTTTCCCGTCACATCAAACGCTGATCGGGCAGAAGGCTGTTATCTCTCTCGCCCATTGCAAAACAACAGATTTGTGCTCATTAGATAGGAGAGAACCGGCAATTTGCGAGGAAGGGTTTCTCATGAAGACATCACGACACAGTTTTATCTTTTTTCTCATTATTTTGTTTACAGGTGCGAACGGAGTGCTTATGGCACAAAAAGAAGCGAAAAATGATCCGCAGGGAGAAGTGGCAGTTTTCGGTGCCGGATGTTTCTGGGGTGTCGAGGAAATCATGAGAAATATTCCCGGTGTACTCGAGACGACCGTAGGGTATTCAGGAGGGACGACGGCCGATCCCACGTACCGGGAGGTGTGTACAGGTACTACGGGTCACGCGGAGGCTCTCCGTATCGAATTCGATTCATCGAAGGTGAGCTATGAGACACTCCTGGACTATTTCTTCCGGCTTCACGATCCGACGACTCTCAACCGGCAGCACAATGACGCAGGAACCCAGTACCGGTCGGTGATTTTCTACCGAGACGAAACACAGAAACGCCTTGCTTATGAGAAAAGAGCCAAAGTCGATGCTTCGGGCGTGTGGAAGAACCCCGTGGTGACGGAGATCGTTGAGGCAAAGCCTTTCTACCCGGCCGAAGAGTATCATCAGGATTATCTTCAGAAGAATCCGGAGGGATACACCTGTCACTACCTGAGGGATCGGTAGCGAGTGCACCGTCCGATCACACAGTCCCAAGACATTCATCAGCTGAAATTCCTTTCTATCGGAAGCTGTTTTCTCTCTTCCGCTTTTAAGGAGTAACCATGTGGAATAGAAAGTTCATTGCAGTATGTCTGGCAGGAGTATTCCTGTTGGGTGCCTGTGGAGACAGGGAAGGCAGGCAGCAAAATAAGCAAGCATCGGGATCATCAGAGGCCCCGTCCTCGAGACCGATCAGAGTAGTCACTACAATCGGCATGATCACCGATATCGTCCGGAACATCGGTGGAGAACATGTGGAAGTGACAGGGCTCATGGGACCGGGCATCGATCCGCATCTGTACAAGGCAAGCGAAGGAGATGTAACCCGAATGTCGGGAGCCGACCTCATTTTCTACAATGGACTGCATCTGGAAGGCAAGATGTCCGAGCTCCTGGAAAAAATTCAGGGCAGGGTGAAGACCGCGGCGGTTACCGACGGTGTGGAGAGATCTCTTCTCCTGGCACCTCCGGAGTTCAAAGGAGCGCATGATCCCCACGTGTGGTTCGCCGTGTCGCTCTGGCTCAAAGCCGCCCGCCGCGTCAGAGATGTTCTGGCTGAGTTCGATCCGGCCCACGCAGAGACGTACCGGGCTAACGCGGAGATCTACACAGCACGATTGGACAGCCTGCACACCTACGTGCGTGAACGGGCGAACGAGATTCCGGAGGAGCTGCGGGTTCTGGTCACCGCCCACGACGCATTCAACTATTTTGGGAGGGCCTACGGTTTCGAGGTCCGCGGCCTTCAGGGCATCAGCACATCATCAGAGGCCGGGACCGGTGATGTACAGTCCCTCGCTGATTTTATTGTCGAGAGAAGGATCCCGGCAATTTTCGTTGAGACCTCCGTTCCCCACCGCTACATCCAGGCACTCCAGGAGGCGGTAAGATCGCGGGGATTCGAGGTGAAAATCGGAGGCAGCCTTTACTCCGATGCGATGGGTGATCCGGGTACGCCTGAGGGCACCTACATCGGCATGGTCCGCCACAACATCGACACGATCGTGGGAGCTCTCACGCGGTGACAAGGCGCCAGACCGTCAAGGTTCCGGCGTAAACGAGGAAGAAGAGGGTACGGCAACAAAATGAAAGACGTAAAACCAGGTGAACAACGAGAGGATGAACTCGCCATCAAGGTAGAAGATCTCACGGTAGCCTACCGGGACAAACCGGTTTTGTGGGACATCGATCTCGATATCCCGTCCGGCGTGCTTATGGCTATCATCGGCCCGAACGGTGCGGGGAAAACAACCCTCATCAAATCGATCATGAATCTCATCCGGCCGGTCGCCGGCCACATATCGATATACGGCCGTCCCTATGACGAGCAGCGGGAGCTTGTAGGTTACGTACCACAGAGAAACAGTGTCGACTGGGACTTTCCGACAACCGTGCTGGATGTGGTGAAGATGGGACGCTACGGTGTAGTGGGATGGCTTCGGCGGCCCGGCCGCAAAGACAGTGCGCTGGCCATGCAGGCGATCGAGAAAGTCGGTATGGGGGAATTCGCAAACCGTCAGATCAGTCAGCTTTCGGGCGGACAGCAGCAGCGAGTTTTCCTGGCCCGTGCGCTTGCCCAGGACGCGTCTGTCTACCTCATGGACGAACCGTTCCAGGGTGTAGACGCAACGACCGAAAGAGCCATTGTGACACTATTGCAGGATCTCCGGGCGGCGGGTAAGACGGTGGCGGTCGTCCATCACGATCTGCAAACCGTCACCGAATACTTCGACTGGGTCACTCTGCTGAATGTCAGAGGTATCGCCAGCGGGCCGGCGGGTGAAGTGTTCACCGAAAAAAACCTTCGCCTCGCCTATGGGGGTCGGGTTGCGTATCTCGAGCACCATTCCCAAGGCACGGGACACTGATATAACAGAAACGAAAGAAGAGGCACCGAGAAAAGATGCTTGATCTGGTGCATGAACTGTTCAGCGACTATACACTTCGCACCGTGGCACTCGGTTCTGCGGTACTGGGGATTACCAGCGGCGCTCTTGGCTCGTATGCCGTGCTCAGAAAGCAGAGCCTCCTGGGCGATGCAATATCACACGCTGCTCTTCCCGGAATCGCCCTCGCCTATCTCCTCACAAGAAGCAAGACTCCGCTCGTGCTGGTCCTGGGGGCGATCGCGGCAGGCTGGATCGCGACTCTCGCCATCATGAACATCGTTCGGAACTCACGTGTAAAGTTCGAGAGCGCACTTGGACTGGTGCTTTCCGTCTTCTTCGGCTTCGGCCTCGTTCTTCTCACGCTGATTCAGAAACTGCCCGACTCGACACAGGCGGGCCTCGACAAGTTCCTCTTCGGTCAGGCCGCCACACTCATGGAGCGGGACGTGATTACGATGGGGACAATCGGTGTGATCACTCTCTCCCTGATGCTTGCTTTCTGGAAGGAATTCAAGCTCCTGTGTTTCGACGAGGAATTCGGCACGAGTCTCGGTTTCCCGATGAAAGCTCTCGATATCCTCCTCACCACCCTCCTCGTCATCGCCATCGTTCTCGGCCTCCAGACCGTCGGGGTGGTACTGATGAGCGCGATGGTCGTAGCGCCGGCAGCAGCCGCACGGCAGTGGACCGACAGAATGGGCATCATGGTCGGTACCGCCGCACTTTTCGGAGCTCTATCCGGGGTGAGCGGTTCTATTATCAGCAGCAGCACGGCGCACCTGCCTACCGGTCCAACGATTGTACTGTGCATTAGCGCTATCATCGTTATCTCCTTCTTCCTGGCTCCGAACCGGGGTATCGTGTGGAGCTGTGTGCGGGAACGCAGCAACCGGAAGAAGCTGGAGATCGATGCCGTTCTGAGTGATCTGTATGTGCTCGCGATGCAGCACCGGGACATCGACCATGGTCATCCGGTGAAAGTCCTTCGTGCAATGAGCCTCGGCCACGGCGGTACCGACCGCAGCCTGAAAGAACTCGAAGAAAGGGGTCTCGCACAGCGTGTCGGCCCGGCGACATGGGCACTGACTCACCGAGGACTCGAAGAAGCAGAACGCCTCGCACGGGATCAGGGAGGGAACTCGTGACAATTCCGCAACTGGAGATCCAGCTCATCGCGGCCGTGGTCGCTGTGACCTGCGCGCTCCCGGGTGTGTTCCTTATCCTGCGCAGGATGGCCATGATGAGCGATGCCATCAGTCACGCGATTCTACTCGGGATCGTCCTGGCGTTCTTCATCACGAAAGATCTCTCTTCCCCCTTTCTCGTAATCGCAGCGACCCTGACGGGAGTTCTCACCGTGAGCCTGGTCGAGCTGGTGAACCGTACGAAGCTCGTCAGGGAGGATGCTTCCATCGGGATCGTCTTCCCGGTCCTCTTCAGTATCGGCGTCATTCTAATTTCCCGGTACGCCGGCGACATCCACCTCGACACCGATGCGGTCCTCCTCGGTGAGCTCGCCTTCGCTCCGTTCAACAGGCTCGTAATACTTGGGTACGACATCGGACCTAAATCCCTCTACGTCATGGGCGGGATCCTTCTACTCAACCTGATATTTATCATTGTCTTTTTTAAAGAGCTGAAGATTGCGACGTTCGATGCCGGGTTGGCCGCGGCCCTCGGGTTTTCCCCCGGTATCATTCATTACTCTCTCATGACACTCGTTTCGATCACAGCGGTCGGCGCATTCGACGCTGTCGGATCGATTCTGGTGGTGGCCCTCATGATTGCTCCACCGTCCGCTGCATACCTCCTGACCGATCGTTTGTCACGTATGATCTCCATCAGTGCAGGTGTCGGGGTCACGAGCGCCATAAGTGGATACTGGCTGGCACACATCCTCGATGCGTCGATCGCAGGGTCCATGGCCACCATGACGGGGGTGATCTTTTTCCTGACGTATCTCCTGGCGCCCGGGCGGGGGCTCATTTCCCTAATGCGTATGCGGAGCAGACAGAAGTGGGATTTCGCCGTCGTCATGCTCACGGTACATCTCTGCCACCACGAAGGGAAACCCGGCGAGGCGCACGAGCAGGAACTCGTGCACATTCATGAATTCCTTAAGTGGGAACCGGCATTCGCGGATCGTGTCGTACAACTGGCCCAACGACGAAATCTCATAATGAGAGAGGACGACTCCCTTTCACTTACCGACCGGGGACGCGACACCGCTCAGGAGGCAATGGCGCAATAGATCCAACCATGTCCTCTCCCACGGAACCGGAGTGGAATGTGGAAAAGCCCGGAAGCTTCCTCCCGGGCTTTTATCTATCTCATATTTCGGGGTGAATCCCGTTCCTCAACTCTCCCTTACATGCTCTGACCGATGTAACTCATGAATACGGCCAGAGTCGAAGCGTAGAGTGCGACTACAACTGAAAGAGCCGCAAGGACCTTCCCGAAATCAAGAACTGCCATCGCTGCTGATTGTGTGTTTTTTGCGTTCACGGTAAGCCTCCTTTTCAATCTCTATTTATCCTTCCAAACTTTTGTCACTTCTTACTACGTTGACAACTTCTTTTTGTTTCACCTTTCACCCTATTAGACACCCAAAGGGTGCGAAAAGTTTAATTATTTTTGACTGAAAAAACCTTTTTGACAGAAAAACCCGGGAAGGGGTGGTTATCGAGAAGCTTCAGAAACGAGACGAGATCTGCTGAACAAGAGAGATTTCCCTTCGGTCTCTCAACCACGATGTTTCAATTCTACGAAAGAAATCCACTGCCTGCTTTCTCACATGTGGATCTGAGAGAAGAGGGAAAAGATCAGGTCAAATCCGTGTGGATGACTCCGGAACCGGTGAGTAATTCCCTGGAGAAATAGGTGAATAGAATGGTGCCCAGGAGACTCATTACCGCGGCGACGTAGAATACGCTCTCTATCCCCGCCGCATCCATCACAGCTCCGGATATGATCGGCGCCATCACCATCCCCGCACTCATGGCGGAATTGAACAGTCCCATCGTTGCCCCCATCCCCACTTCCTTGCCAACCAGGACGGTCATCGCCGTTGCCGGCGGGAGCGCAATTGCTCCACCGATACCCATGACGGCACCGATGATCATCAAATCACTGAAATTCCGGGCAATAGGGATGAAAGCAAGTCCTGCGGTTCCGATCAACGATCCAAGAATAATGAGGACGATCTTGTTGTACCTGTCGGAGAACTTGCCGAAAGGTCTCTGCAGCAGGGCGGTGATAAAAATGATCAACGAGATCAATATCCCGATCTGGGTGGGAGTGACCCTGATCCGAACGGCGAGTATGGGCAAAAACGCCATCACGCCGCCTCTTCGCATCGCACTCGTCATCCGGAACGCTATGAGTCCTCTCATGGTGTTGTCACCGAGAAGCATCTGGAACGATGATTGATTTTCCCTGCTCTTTTCCCCTCCACCACGGTAATCCGGCAGAAGGAACAGAGTGATCAGAAAGGCGAGAGCGGTCAATCCGGACATCGCATAGAAAACCGATGAGATGCCGTAAGAGTCGTTCAGGAGGCCTCCAAAGAACGGGCCCGAACCCATTCCGAGGAAAAGGGCCATGCTGAATGTCCCCATGACCTTGCCGGCTTCTTCACTGGCTGTCGTTTCGCCCACGTAGGCCATGGCGATGGGGATGACCATGGCTGATGCTACTCCATGTATCAGACGAACGGCTGTTAACGAAAAAACACTGCCTGCGACAGTGTAGAGGAGGGATATGGCTGCATAGAGGAACAATCCGATGGAGATAAAACTTTTTCTTCCCCACCTGTCCGACAGTTTCCCCATGACCGGCGTGAAGAGTGCGCGGGTGAGAGAAAAACCGGAGAATATCATCCCCAGCCAGATACCGGTGGCCCCGAGACTCTCGGCATACAGCGGCATGAGTGGAGCGACAATCCCCAGGCCGAGCATCACGGCAAATACCGCGACGAAAAGCACGTTGAATATCCGCTGAATCATATGTTATTTATTCCAGTACCCGTGGTCACCTCCCCTTCGACAAGCAGTGTTGATTACTCCTCCATCCGGTCAGACTCCTCACTTCCCGCGTTTCTCATCCAGGCTGAATCTACCCGCGCCTGCAGCCGACAGAAACAGAAATACGAAGCAGTACAGTACCGCCATCTCGCCTCCGTTCTGGATCGGCAGGAGGCCTTTTGCGGCATGAAACATAAAATAGGCCACAGCCATCTGTCCGGAGAGAACGAACGCGACAGGTCGGGTAAACAGGCCGATCATGACAGCCAGTCCACCAAAGAACTCGAGCACTCCCCCGATTCCCATGAGTGAAAACAGCGGGGCCGTCGCCCCCGGCTCACCCATGAATCCACCCAGCACTCCGAAGAGTTTCTGTGCCCCGTGCTCGAAAAAGAGCAGTCCGATGACGATGCGGAGTATGGCGAGTGCGATTCCATAAAATCCACGTTCGGTGTTAACGTTCACTGTGCCCTCCTCTGTGTTTTCCGGCGTCACGGGCTTCCACTGATCCCGTGACGGCTATGCTGAGATACTTCCGGGCTCGAGGTACATTTCGATGTGGTCGATCCCCGCTTCCTGGAAAATCTCTCCTCTCGGGACAAAACCCAGCTTTTCGTAAAAACCTCTGACATACCACTGTGCGTGTAAAGTGATCTCATCGACCTCCTGTCGAGTACAGTAGTCGATCAGGTACTCCATGAGCTTTGTGCCGTATCCCTCCCGACGGAACTCTCTCAACAGTGCGATCCGCTCCAGCCTCGCCACATTCTCTATAATCCTGACTCTTGCACAACCGATAGGCGTCGATCCGAGGCAGACGATGAAATGATCCGAGCTCTCTTCGAAGGAATCACACTCTTCCACGATGGGAACCTGCTGCTCGTCAACGAATACCTGTTTTCGTATCCGGAATATCTCATCACGCTCATCGTCGCTTTTTACAAGTCGGATCTCCAGCTCGACACCCTTCACGCCACCACCTCCGGATTCTACGTTTCGTTAAAGACAGCACATCGGCAACTGAGACCTCACTCGAATCCGAGCTTACTCGAACAGATAATTTTCAAGAAAAACACCATGGTGTTCATGTACCAATCCCGATCGTGGCTCCGTTTGAGGATCAGGAACCGCCCTTCTGCATAAGTTTTTCACCAAGCCCGTAGCGGGGAGATGCGTTATACAATCCCATGGCATCAGTTACCAGACGCTTGAGCTCGGCCGATCGTTTCTCGGGCGCAGGGTGCGTGGAAAGGAACTCGGGTGGTCTCGAGCCTCTGGCGTTATCGTTCATCCGCTTCCAGAACCGGGGAGCTTCACGTGGGTCATACCCCGCCTTCGCCATGTATCTGATGCCGATTCTATCCGCCTCGCTTTCATGGGTACGGCTGTAGGGCAGCAGCACACCTATGGTCGTGCCGATTCCCAGCCCGGCCATGATGACATCGTGGTGCTCATTGTTCCGCAATCCGAAGTTGGCGGCGTTGAGGACAAGACTCGCACCGATCTGCTGCGATATCCGCTCCGCGCCATGTCGGGCCGTGGCATGAGCGACCTCGTGACCGAGCACCACAGCCAGCCCCGCCTCCGTATCGGCGACAGGGAGGATGCCGGTGTAAACCGCGACCTTGCCTCCCGGTAGAGCGAATGCGTTTACGGTGAGTGAATCGTCGATTACGGTGAATTCCCACTCGAAATCTCTCCGATCGCTCGCTTCGGCTATCCGCCTTCCCACTCGATTCACAATTTCGTTGATCCTCGCATCAGTGGAGATCTTCTCCGTTTTACGGACCTCCTGGTATGCATCAGCCCCGAGCTTGTTCATCGTATCATCCCCGACAACGATGAATTGGAGCCGTCCCGTTTCGGGAGCCCTGGCGCACGTCGTGACAGCAGACACACACAGGAGTAGCAGGATAAGGACTGCTCTGTTTCGATTCATCATACAGTACCCTCCATCGATATTTTCAGATTTGCTTCATACTTACATGATACCGGCAAGCCGGCCAATTCGATTTCACGGGTTACCGTCATCCTTTGATATATCTAAACATATCCATTTTGAGGGTCAATGCTAAAAACACGAAGCGTCGTTTATCAGTTCATAGTTGCAAAACGGGATCGGTTCCCATCACCCGCCTCGAGGATCCGGATAATACTCCTAACCGCGGCCTGCTCCCCGGACATGACGAAGACGCCGGACACCGGTACCCCCACACGAAATGACATACGAGATGACCTTCCTTGACATTCATGCCGCGTACGGGTACAATACGACGATGTGGCCCGAAACCTGCTGATAAGTGGTCAGATAGGGCAGTGACCATGTTCATGAATACGGGCCACGAAGATAGATCGAAAAACATTTCGGGAGACTGTTTTCCATGAAGAGGGACCTCAGAAATCTCTCGGATCACGTGCACGGCCTCCTCATTATCGGCGGAGGTATCTACGGGGCGACTGCCGCGAGGGATGCCGTACTGCGGGGTCTTTCGGTCGCACTCGTCGAGAAGGGTGACTTCGGCGGCGCTACGTCCATGAACAGCCTGAAGACCGTCCACGGAGGGCTGAGGTACCTGCAGCAGCTGGATTTTGCAAGGATGCGTGAGTCGATCGGTGAGCGGAACACACTCATGCGTATCGCACCCCATCTCGTCCAACCGATCCCCTTTCTCATACCAACCTATGGCCACCTGCAAAAAGGGAGAGAGGCGCTCTTCCTGGCTCTCAAGATTACCGACCTCGTGGGATTTGACAGGAACAGGGGGCTCGACCCATCACGATCCATCGCACCGGGGAAAACGATTTCTGTGGAGGAATGCCGTCGGTTGATCCCGGGGATTCGGCCTGAAGGGCTGACGGGTGGTGCGATATGGCATGATTGCCTGATGTACAGTACCGAGCGGCTCCTCCTGTCATTTCTCCAATCAGCCGCTCTTGGCGGTGCGGCTCTTGCCAACTACATGGAAGCCTCCCGATTCATTATCGAAAAGGGTACGGTGAAAGGAGTCATCGCACAGGATCTCCTCACCGGCGAGGAGCTGGAGATAAGGGCAAAAGTAACTCTCAACCTGAGCGGTCCGTGGCTGAACCAGGTGGTCGGTAATGCCCTGAAGAAACCTTCGCTGAGACTGATTCATCCCTCGAAAGCGATGAACATCGTCGTGAAACAGATCTTCGAATACCATGCAGTGGGCTTACCCAGCAGTCACACCTACTACGTGGGAGAGCGTGCGGTGAGAACAGGCTCCCGGTATCTTTTCACCATACCGTGGCGGGGGCACACGATCATCGGCACAACTCACCTCCCCTACGACGGCAGCCCTGATGAGTTCAGGGTGACCGACGATGATATTACCCAGTTTCTCGAGGAAGTGAACAATGCCTACCCGGCCCTCGGGCTCGGGCGGGATGATGTGCTGTTCGCCTACGGCGGCCTTCTCCCGATGACTCCTGAAAGCGTAAACCGGGATATGGTCGACCTTGTAAAACATTACCGGATTCTTGATCACGGTAAGGAGGACGGGCTGGAGGGTCTCATTTCCGTAGTCGGTGTAAAGTACACCACGGCCAGGGATGTCGCGGAAAAAGCCGTCGACTGCGTGTTCAGAAAACTGGGGTTCAGCCCCACGAAGTCTCACTCCGCTCAGCGGCCAGTCTATGGGGGAGACATCGACCGGTTCGATGCGTTCGTTACCGAAAGCAAAAAGGACAAACCGGCTGAAATGTCTGATGATGCTTTCGATTACTTCCTTCACTGCTACGGATCACATTACAGAGATGTACTCGCAAGCACCGGAGAAGCCCCCTCCCTGATGGAGACCCTGAGCGAATCCAGGCCGGTTACGGGTATTCAGGTCGTACACGCCGTCCGCGAAGAAATGGCCGTCAGACTTTCCGACATCGTAATGCGCCGGACAGAACTCGGAAGCACCGGATCCCCGGGTAGAGATGCTCTCGAATCGTGTGCCCGGCTGATGGGGACGGAGCTGGGCTGGAGCAGCGACAGGTTGAAACAGGAGCTGGCCGAAGTTAACTCCCTCTTTGCGAACTTCCGGAATTGACCATTCAATACTGTCTCTGAGGGTAACAGAACAACCCGCTGCCGAGGCGTTTCTTTCCATCGACTTCCCCCGTTTCCACTTCGAATTCACGCCCACCGGAATAATAACCGGTGGTGATGACATGCCGAACATCTTTCCAGGAACCTTCGCCCTGTACCAGAACTACCCGAACCCGTTCAACCCACAGACTACGATTACCTTCGATGTGGGAGGAGAGCCGGGGACCGTGTGCGAGGTGAATCTCGCAATCTACGACGTGCGGGGGAGGTTGGTGAGGACCCTGGTCGATGGGAAGCTCGAAGCCGGTCGGCACAGCGTGGTGTGGGACGGGAGAAACAGCGGCGGCCGGATGGCATCGGGAGTCTATTTCTACAACCTCGAGACCGAGGCCGGAAGGTTAACGAGGAAGATGACGGCGATCAGGTGA
>CAZZKG010000015.1:0-68322 GCA_964654825.1 uncultured Gemmatimonadota bacterium
CAGAGCAACTGACTCTTAATCAGTAGGTTGAAGGTTCGATTCCTTCACGGCGCACTATTTCACCCAATTCGTGATTATTACTGACAACTCGTAAAATCAGGTATTTACGCAGAGGTACCCGACGGAGGTGATGTCATGCCGCTCGAAGACCGACTCCTGGAGATTCTTGCCTGCCCGAAATGCAAAGGGCAACTCGAATACGACACAGAAAACGAGAAACTCGTGTGTGAAAAGTGCAGGCTGAAATACCGAATCGAGAACGACATACCGGTGATGCTGATCGATGAAGCAGAAAGTTATTAAATATCTGATTGTTTCCCTCTTGCTGGTCGTGTGCTGGTCCCCGGAGGCACCGCCGTCCGTGGCGGCTCAGGATGATCTTCCGCCAGGCAGGAGGCTCTCGCGGCCCATGGTGAAAGGGAAAGAGCCCGTCCGTGATGTGAAGAGGGAAGAGGCGGTTTTCACGCTGCTCGAGTCTTCAACGGAACGCATTCGAGTGCGATTTCATCTTCCTCCCGCGGAGATCGAAAAGGACGCGGGCGGGGGGTTCTCGTCCATTGTCGCAGGTGGGGGGAACCCCGGCTCCGGCAGCACTCTGGATCCCGGATTCCCGGCTCTGCCGACCTTCACGACGCGGGTCGCGATACCGCCTGAGGCACAGGTCAGGGTGAGCTTCTCTCACGGACCCACCACAGATCTCGGTCCCGAGCGGCTACTTCCCACACCACTGATCACGGGCAGGGACGAGATGGGTGTACCTCTCTATGACTTCAGCTACGCGGATTCTTTTCTGGTCGGTGATACGTATCCTGAGGTGCCGTACACGACCGACGGCCCCGGGTATCTCAGACGGCAGCGGGCTCTGAGTGTGACCGTGTACCCGTTCACCGTGAATCCTGAGGACATGATGTGCTCATATTTCGGTGAGGCGACTATCGAGATCAGCCTGACGGGTGGAGCATCCTCCGGTGATTCTCCGGTAATCGGGAAAGACTACTTCAGTAATGTCTACCGGAAGGCCGTGATCAACCCCGATGATTCAGAGCGATGGCTCAAACGCCGCGAGCCGAGCGGCCCGAAACTCTCCGTTTTTAACACCGGTCTTGACTGGGTGAAGATCACCGTGAGAGAAGAGGGTATGTACCGGATCACCTACCATGATCTCTTCGAACTCGGTGTGGAGCCGGCGATGATCGATCCAACCGGTTTCCAGATGTTCTATCTCGGTGGCCTCGAGGTCCCCGAGGATGTGACGGTCGAGAGGCCGGAGCTGGAGGAAATCGCGGTCCGGGTATCGGACGGCGGGGATGGTTCATTCGATTCCGGGGACATGATCATGTTCTACGGTCAGAGCCTATCCCGCTGGCTCGATGCAGATGAGTTCCACTCGCATCGCTATACCGACGAGAACGCCTACTGGCTCACATGGGGTAATCCCGGCGCCGTCCCGTTGAGGATGGAAGTGGAAAATGTATCACCCGGAGGGACGGCGACACCTGTGTCAAGTGTGCGAAACCGTTCTCACTTCGAGCAGAACTCGGTGTACGCCTCCGACGAGGAGGAAGGGTATGCGAGTGTGCCCGATGACTGGATCTGGGAAGAGATTTCGGGGACCCCCGGCGTCGAGGAGGAGGCGAATTTCGAATTCAACATGACCGATCTCTCCGGGCAGGGGACCGATTCCATCAGGGTCGAAATCTACGGCGTACCCAAATTCACCTCGCACAAAGTGTGGCTCTCGATAAACGGCAGGATGTTCGACGAGATACGGTTCTCGAGCAGATTCGCCTTCCGCACCGACTGGATCCAGCTCCTCGCGAGTGATCTGAGAGAGGGGACGAACACTCTCACGGTCACCCTCCCGAAAGATGAGAGCTCCGTCGAGGAGGATGCTATTTATTTCGGATGGTTCGAATTGAGCACGCTCAACTCTCTTGTGGGTCCGGGAAGCGGGTACGTGTTCGAAGGGAACACTGGTGGGGACGAATTCGAATACGATCTCACGGTCAGCAATCTGTCGAATCCTCTCCTCTATGCTATCAGCGACCCCTTTTCCCCCGTGGAACTCTCCGGTTTTTCGCTGGTAAACGACGATCTCCGCTTCGACGACACCGGCAGGACGCCGCCTGCGAGATACCTGGTACTCGACAGATCAAATCTGAAGCTCCCCACCTCCATTTCGCTCAAGACCGGCACAGACCTCAGAGAAAACGGAAAAGGGGCCGATTACCTCATAATCACCCATCCGGACCTCCTCTCTCAGGCCCAGAGGCTTGCCGAGTTCCGCAGAGAAGAGAACGGCTTTATGGTGGAAGTGGTCACCACGAATGATCTTTATGAAGAGTTCAGCGGTGGTTTGAAAGATGTCACCGCCATCCGGGATTTCATCCTCTGGACGTACGAGAACTGGAATCCCGCCCCGGCCTGGGTCGTTCTGTTCGGCGACGGGCACCTTGACTTCAAGGAGTACACAACCTTCGGAAAGAACAAACCGAACATGGTGCTGCCTCATGTCGACCGGGACCTTGCTATCGACGACTGGTTCGTCAGGCTCGATGCGGGAAATGACCCTGATATGTTCTACGGCAGATTGACAGTTCAGAACACGGAACAGGCGAAAGTGGCGGTTGACAAGATCATCAACTATGAACGCAATCCCGAGTACGGTCCGTGGAGATCGAGAGTCATCATCGTCGCTGATGATTGTTTCAGAAACCGGAACTGCGAAACGCTTCCTCACACCAGACAGTCCGAAGAGGTGGACGCGCGCATATCCCCGGAATTCAAACGGGTGAAGATCTACCTGCTGGATTACCCGTACGATCCACCGGAAACGGGTCTGTACAAACCCGCTGCCGCGGCCCGGCTCATCGAAGAGTGGAACAGGGGTGCCATCCTGATTAACTACGTCGGACACGGGAGCCATAACAGGTGGGCACACGAAAAAGTATTCTATGGTCCGTCCCACCTGTCACTCCTCAGAAACCGAACCCGTCTGCCGATCGTCATAGCCGCCTCCTGCAGCATCGGGCACTTCGACCACTTCCTCTATGACGGGATGGTCGAGGATCTCCTGGTGATGCCCGGCGGGGGAGCGATCGCGTCATTTGCAGCCACCCGGGTGACTTATTCTGATCCGAACGAAATGATCAACAACGCGTTCGTCGAGAATCTCTTCACCGATCCCAACACGAAACCGTATCTCGGCGAGGCGGCCGTACTTGCCAAGATCGAAGTCGGCGGCGGCAATGCCAGCCGGTACACCCTCTTCGGTGACCCGGCGACCCGGCTCGCTTTCCCAGATCTTCCGGTCCAGACGCTCGAGGCCCCCGACTCGCTCGCTCCTCTGGGCACCGCCGGCTACACTGGTGAGGTCAGGCGGGACGGTGTGCGCGATGATACCTTCGATGGGTATGCTCAGGTCGACGTGTATTCCCCTCCGAGCAGGAAAGTGGCTGACGAGTGCGAATGTATCGCGACGAGTTACTGGGACACGGGGAGTCTTCTATTCTCCGGTGCCGTCCCCGTCAATTCCGGATCACTCGATGCGGCATTCGTCGTCCCCGGAAATATTCCGTCGAGTATCCCGGCGGATACACAGTACACGAAAAACAGTAAAATATATCTCTACGCATGGAGCGATTCGGACGACGCCTACGGCTCGGTTGATTCGATACCTCTCTCTCAAACGGCTGTTGCCACCGGGGACACGAGCCCTCCCTCAATCAGTATCCTGCATATGGGCAGCATGCTCGAAGGAGGTGAGGAGATCCCCGAAGGTGCCCCGCTCAGCGTAACTCTCAGCGACCCGAGCGGCATAAACCTCACCGGTGCCCCGGGTTTCCAGATCCTCGCGGAGGTTGATGAGGGGAACACGTCCAGAGCGGACATCTCCGAATCCTTCAAATATGATGTCGGATCTCATACGACCGGGAGCATGGAGTTTTCGATACCGGAGATGCCTTCCGGCCCGCACATGATCACTTTCAGAGCCACCGACAACGCCCTCAACACGGTTCGAGACGGTGTCAACCTGAACATCGTCCAGGAGAGTGTCCTGGCGATAGACAATGCTCTGCTTTACCCGAACCCTTTCGCTTCCGCGTGTGATATAACCTTTGACCTGAGTTCCTCTGCGATGGTCACCGTGAAAATATTTTCCACCGGCGGGAGATTGATCAAGACTCTCAAGCATGGTGGGAGCGCCGGATTTAATTCGATCAACTGGGATGGTACGGATCATAAAGGAGACAGAATTGCAAACGGGGCCTATCTTGTCAAGGTGATCGCGTCGTCCATCGCCTCTCAGGGTAATGAGGGCAGGGACGAAGCGATGCTGAAGGCACTGCTCGTGAAATAGAAGAAGGATCAGAAAACAAAAGAGGAGAAACACGATGAAGAAATCTCTTTCACTCTCTGTTGTCGTTTTCGCACTGGGATTCCTGTCCGCCGGCAGCGCCGTCGAGCTCTGCGCCCAGGCGGGCGCCGGTGCGGATTTTCTCACTTATCCGATGGGGGCGAGAGCCGTCGGCATGGGCAGAGCTTACACCGGTGTTGCGAATGACATACAGGCGTCCTCCTGGAACCCTGCGGGATTTGCCCTCCTCGAGAAACGCGAAGTGGCCTATTCGCGACTCAATTCCTTCAGTTTCCAGGTGCTCGACAAGGATGACAGTATCAACAACAACCTGATATCCGTGGGGTTCCCCACCGAACTGTACGGTGCCTTCGGATTTTCCATAGAGATCCAGGATTTCGGGCAGACCGTCATAACCCGGGACACTCCTGATCCGATAAACATCGTCAACGACAATGCGATGATCTTCTATGGATTCTATGCGACTTCGATCACTGACAAGATCGACGCGGGGATCGATTACAAGTTCGTGAATGTCGATTTCGGATCCATGGACGAGAGGGCAACCACCTCCGCCATCGATCTCGGTGTTCTCTACCGCCCGCTCCGCAGCGTTCCCCTGCAGGTAGGGGCCTCCTACCGCAACCTTGGATTTGCCATGCAGTACAAAGATGCCGAACAGAAAGACCCTCTGCCGAGAAGGCTGCGGGTCGGAGCCGGCTACGATGTGCTGCAGCACCTCCTCGGCTCAGATATCCTCAGTCTCCTCGTTGCAGGGGACATCGAAATGTGGAGGTCGAAGATAGTGGACGAGAATGACAAGGTGACGAGCAGGCCCATCGAGAGCAGTCAGTACTTCGGGACGGAGTTCTCATATTCGGGAATCCTTTTCCTCAGGTTCGGCTATATCAGGGAAAAGCTGTTCGAAACAGTAGGGCCCGCATACGGGATCGGGCTCAATTACAAAGGGATACGATTCGATATCGCACAGGAACTTGGAGTGAGTGATCTCGGTGACGAGACCCACTTCACTGCAGGCCTGAGTTTCTGATACGGAAAACAAGAGCAGTATAAAGGAGTTGATCATGGCAAACCGGTTTTCTCTTCTCCTGTTTATTTTCCTTCCGATTTTCTGCCTGGGGACCGCACGTGCGTCGGAACACGTGGTCTGGCCTCCCGGTATCACGAATCTCGAAGATCACCGGATCTTTGGACAGTCACTTTACAATCTGGAACAGACCGGTGCGGTCGATCAAAGTAGTGATTCTCTCCTCAGACCGGCTCAGGAAGCTCAGGAAGATATCGAGACTGCGACTGAACCCGGCGCACAGGATCTCATTCCCATCCCGGTGTACAAACCCGTCCTTCTCTCAGCTCTCTTGCCCGGCTCCGGACAGCTGTACAGAGGCCAGCGGCGCGGGTTCGCCTATGTTGCGGCGGAGATCGTCAGTGTCACTGCCTGGGCTTTCTTCAAGAACGAGGGGAACAACAACCGAGATGAGTACATCGACTTTGCACGGGTGAATGCCAGAGAAACCCTTGCCGCTAATGATCCCTGGTACAATGTGATTCAGGACAGGATCAATCCGAATCTTCAGGGAGACTGGGACTACTATGAGCACATGCGTAACTACCGGAGGAGCGGCAGGTACGACAGGGATCTGAATAACGATTACACACTCACCGGGAACCTGCGTGACCTCGACCCGGAAACCGAATACACCGATTCTTTCAACAACCGCCAGTGGGGAATTGCGCGTATCAACTATTTCGAGTCCGACCCGGAGAATCCCGACGCGCTCGTGGGTACGAGTGCTGACACGGTTGCAGCAAAAGAATTCTACGCCGCTACCGCCACGTCCTTCGACATGGCGTGGGACTGGGGGACTCCGGAGCAGAACCCTCTCAGCACCGTGAACTGGAACCAGTACAAAGATATCATCCACGACGCGAACACCGCGTTTCGGAGAGCAAGCTTTTCTCTCGGGTTGCTGCTCGCCAACCATGTTATCAGTACCATTGATTCGTACATATCGGTCAGGACCTATAACTCCAGGCTGGGAGGAAAAGATGGTCTCGGTATCTTTCTCTCACCTGACGGCGCCGATCAATCAGGCCCCAGGGCCAGGTTCGAAGTCGTGAGGAGGTTCTGACACGGGATGAGAACCTCGTGGTATAAATGGCTCCACTTCATGTTCACCCCGATCGTACCCGCTGTGTCTTTTTGTCTCCTCTCTACCGCTCTACCGGCGAACGCGCTCGAGATCGTGAAAATCCGGGAACTCGTCAACACCCGGGACCACGGGGTACTGAGCCCGGCTGCTCTGTCCCCGCTGGGCAGGGAGGGTATCCTCGTAACCGATGCGGCCGGGAGGTCTCTCTTCTGCTTCGACTACGAAGGGCTTCTGAAGTGGAAAACAGACGGAACCGAAACAGGGGAACCCGGTTTTCTCTCTCCGGGTGCGATAGCATCTACCCGGGGGCTCTCAATATTCGTGCTCGACAGAGGCCTGAGGAAAGTTCTGCGTTTCGACAGGAGAGGTGCTTTCTCCGGCTACCTTGTTAATGAAACGCTGTCCGACCCCGCGTGCCTCGCACAGGGAGACGGCGGAGAGCTCTACATCTATGACTCGCTCTCCTGGAAGCTCCTGTGTGTGGAACCCGACGGTTCACTCAGGTGGAGAGTGAATCCGTGGAAACTGAAAGGCGGGGTGTCATCCATCAGGCTCGCCGGGGGAGAGATCCACCTGCTCGTTCGCGAGTCCGGCACCATCTATTCCTACGGAAAATTTGGTGAATACATAAGAGACATACACATAACGGCTCCTGAGGGTGGGGGCGCAATCGATCCCGCTTCTTTCTGGCTGGACCGGGAAGGATACCTGTATGTGTGTGCGAAGAGGGGTTCTCTGATAGTCTACGACACTCTTCTGAATCCGATTATGAACCTCGACACGATCCACGGTAAAAAACTCGAAGGGCCTTGTGACATGTTCGGGTCGGGGAAGACCCTGTATCTCCTGGACTGCGGGAACGGGCTTATTTATGAGATTTCTCTGAGATGAGATGTCTCTTGTCCGGAGAAGAAATGAACCATGCGTTCACGTTATCATCATCTGCCGAAGATCCGCTTCTTCCTCTTCACACTATCTCTCTGTCTTTTCCTTACAGAAGCGGACGACCTCTCAGCCCTACAGGAGAGGCTGAGGTTCATATCCGGGGAAACCAGCTATGAGCTGGGAGCGAGACCCCTTCGGGAGGGGAGCGTCAGCGTACGGGTCGGTGACTCTGATCTCTCGGTGGGCGAAGACTATGAAGTCAATCACTTCACCGGAACAGTGCGGTTTCTCCGATCATTCTCACCAGGCACCATATTCCTCGTAACTTTTGAGATGGCAGGTTCCCCGTTCTTGAGCTATTCTCTCGCCGAGGTACTGCCGGTTCTTCCTGCTGATTCCCTCCCTGCGTACGATGACACTGCGAACTTTCGTGAGGTTCGAACAAATCGCGGGAAGAAGGAAAAAAGCAGGGGACTCTTCGACCTCCCCTCGAGCAATCTGAAAATTGCCGGCGAAAAAGTACTGTCGATGGAAGTCTCGGCCGACCGGGGGGCCGTGCTATCCCAGTCGCTCGATCTCAGTGTGGGAGGAAACATCACCGAAGGTACCGATCTCAGAGTCTACCTGAGCGACAGCGCCATGCCTGTCGAGGCCGACGGTTCTTCGAAAGAGGTGAGGGAACTCGATAAAGTGTCGGTCAGTGTGACAGGCAGAAATGCCGCAGCAACGGTGGGCGCGTATTCATTCGAACTGGATGGATATGAGCTCACACAGGTGAAGAAGAACCTCGAAGGGTTCTCGAGTAACATACGGGGAAATGGATTCACGATAGGAGGAGCAGGGGCCGTATCGGGCGGCGAGTTCACCGTGGACTCGTTTCAGGGAGTCGAGGGAAAACAGGGGCCGTACTTCCTGAAAGACTCGAGTGGAAGAAGCGGTATCGTCATCATTGCCGGATCCGAGAAGGTGTATCTCGACGGACGACTCCTCGAGAGAGGAGCCCGCGGTGATTACATTGTCAATTACAACGAAGGGAACATCACCTTCACCGATCGGAACATGATCACTTCCTACTCCCGCCTCGATGTCGAGTTCGAATACGCAAACTCCACCTACAGGAAATCCTTCGTCGCGACCGACGGATCGATAAATCTCGGGGACAGATCGCTGGTGAGAGGTTTCATAATGCGGGAACACGACATGGAAGGCAGCCCCGTCAGCGGGGAGTTCTCGGAAAACGAGCTGGCACAGCTCGCTTCATATGAGGGGGAGGGAGAGATTCTGCTCTCAGGGGGACGATACGTCGGGGAGGGAGAAGGCGACTACAGGCTGCGAGATGCCGAAAGTGACGAAGAAGAGGATCACTTCGAATACGTTGGTGCCGGAAAGGGCGATTATCAGGTGACATTCACCCGTGTCCAACAGGGTGAGGGGGATTACGGTCTCGATCCCGGCACGACACAGTTCGTGTATTTCGGCGAGGGCCAGGGGGACTACCTTGCGGCGAGAAAGGTGCGTCCGCCGACGAGCAGGGTCACCAGCGGAGCTGCGTTCCGCTACGAGGAAGAAGGCCGGTTCTCACTCGGCGGTGAAGGATTTCTCTCCGCCATCGATCACAATACGTTCTCGAGCGGGGCGAGCCGTCAGGAGGCGATGGCGTTCGACCTCGGTGGAAGCCTCGAGGACAGAGAACTGAGCGTGGGAAACAGAGGACTCGGTACGTACTCCCTGGGTCTGAAACAACGGTATCTCGGAAACGGATTCGAGGTTTCGGGAAGGCTCTACGAAGCCGATTTCTCACGGCACTGGGGTGTTTCGACGGGCTACGAAGGATCGGGAGAAAGTACCAGCGAGGCCAGCATCGGATACTCTCTGGCGGATCTCTTCGATGTGTCGACACAGCTCGGTTTTCTCGAGAGAGGTAATGGTGAAGGATCGCGGAGGAGGGAGATTCGTGCGGGGCTCTCCCCGTTCGCAGGTACAAAGGTCGGACTCGTGAGGGAATCCGCCGTGTTTACCGCAATGACCCCGAACTCGCTGCTCGCCGATGGCCGTGTGAGCAGAACGAAGACTTCTGCCGAGAAGAAGTTCGGCAGGTGGCTCACGTCCTTCCAGAGCGAGAACGAAACGAGAATCGAGCCCACGGGGTCGGGTGCAGCTGATGAAGGAAAGAAAAGGGACACCATGCGAGCAACGATGAGGGGTGACATCGGCAAAAGCATCGGTCTTTCCGTTTCCGCGATGCGTGAGTCCGGTGAGCAGCGTACGGCCGGGGCCTGGCGGGACTGGATGAAAGCAGGTGAGGGAGATCTGGAACTGAACTACCGTCCGGGAACTTCCTCGAGCTTCAACACTCATCTGGCCCACCGCCTGACGAGGTTCACCGGTACGGAGAACGGAGTCTTCGGTACAACGATCGGCCGGCTCGAGTACTACAACTTCCCCGCGTCCGGGAACCACCGGACCCACGTGAGTTATGAACTCACTAACACCTCACGCGTCAAGAACAAAGTCACATTCCTTCCCGAGAGGAGTGAGTCGGAAGGTGAGTATCTCGAAGACGGTACCTATGTGGGCAGGGAGGAAGGCACACATCGCAAGGAAGTACTCAGTGAGTCGGATGTCGGGGAGAGAATCGTAAAAGTTTCTCTGAGTGGAGTGCAGACCACCGACCTTAGTATGTTCCTTCCGGTATCGAACTCATTGTCGAGTCTCAATCTCACCTCGACCTTTCACCTCGTCGAGGAAAACAACGCTCTCGCAGACCGGGGGCTGTATACATTTACTTCTGCAGACAGGTTTTCTGAAGATCACAGCGTGTACAGTGAGAACAACCTGAGGGAGGAACTCGAGGCCCGCTGGAACGAAAAAGGACTGTCACTGAAAATCGAGTACATCCTGAATCATGTTCTGGATAATCGGTACGAAAATCTGATGAGCGGGAACAGACTCGAGAGTGCCACGCTGTTCGTGAAATCACGATCACGCCGGGGACTCGAACTCAGTGCGGAGGCCGGCCGCGGAAACGAGGCGAGAGAGAGGACCGGCGCCTTCGACCAGGTCAGGTTCATACATCTGGGCGGAGAGGTCGCTTATCAGGTCGGGGAGACGCTGAGGATGTCTGTGAAGTTCAAAGGTGAGGATCGGGAACTCGGAGGCGGGTACGGAGCGCGTCTCTATGAGTTCTCACCGGGGATTACCCGTTTCTTCAGATCGCGCGGCCGTCTCAATGTTGATCTTGATCTGGTAAAAGCAGACGGCAGGGTGGAGAATTACCTGACTTCCCTGTGGCTTCTGAAAGGGAAGGAATTCGGTCTCAATTCACGGCTCGGGATCGAGGGAGAATACCGGATAGGCAGCTCACTCCTGTTTATCGGCCGATTGTCTCTGAGAAAAACCGCCGGTCAGCGATATGTGAGAAGCGGCGGAAACACCGAGCTCAGGTATTTATTCTGATGGAAGAGAAAAGAGTGGTCATCTGGAAAACAAAAAGTCGTACCCTGCTGTTGACTCTCATTGTCATGATCTCAGTCGCTGTCCGGGTCAGACCGGCGTCGTGTGATGACGTGACAACAGGTTCCACAGATCAGCTGATCACCAGGATCGATATAAAAGGGGCCACGAGCATGCCTGAGGAACTGCTCTCGAGGGCAGTCGGTATAACGACCGGCATGAGGTATGAGAAGGAATCGCTCGAAGTATCCTGCTCACGCCTCTTGAAACTCTATGGCGATTCCGGTTATCCCTGGGCAAAAGTCAACGTATACGTGCGTGAGGATAATCAGTCGGAAGGGTATGAAGTTCTTTTCTCACTCGAGGAGGGGAGAAGGGCGCGTTTCGATGAAGTCCTGTTCGCCGGTAACAGAATCACGCGGACACAGGTACTCGAACGACAGCTCGGTGTCAGGAAAGGAGATCTGTTCTCCATCGCTCATCTCGAAGAAGGAAGGAAAAAACTCCGCAGCTGGGATTTATACGACGAGGTTCTGGAACCGAAGGTGTACGAGGAGAGTAATCCATACCGGGTCTCGGTTCTGGTCCCGATCAGGGAATCCAGACCTAATCTGCTGTCGGGTATGCTCGGGTTCGGGTCAGGCAGAGAAGGAACCAGAAAAGTGTGGGGGAACGTAAACTTTCTCATGAGGAATATCTCCGGGACGGCCAGGCGATTCGAATTGCGCTGGTCCCAGGCTTCTGTTGATGAAAGATCACTCGTTGTGTCCTACCGTGAACCCTGGCTCGCCGGGAGCCCGGTAGCCGCGGACCTCTCATACGCACAGCGTCTGCGGGATGGCGTGTTCATGCAGATGGAATTCGGCGCCGGATTCTCCGCCGTCTTCTCCGATCTCGGGAGAGCCGGTGCCGGTTTCTCTCACGAACGCATCTACCCGCACGGAGAGGGTGATACTCAGTATGGGACGAGTGAGAAGAACAGTGTAACCGCATCACTGGACTGGACCGGCAACCGGATGTCAGATATATTTCCGCGACTCGAGCAGCTGGATCTGGGGGTTTCATACGGCGTGAGGACCGAAGAGGGGGAGACCGCCAATGAGACTATCGTCAGCTCCGAACTCGTGACTCCGGTCTGGGGCAGGAGGGCTCTCCAGGTGCGGGTGCACGCCGGAATGAGGGCAGCGTTTCGGTCGGGGGATCAGTACCCGGCGTATCTCACCGTACCGTTCGGCGGGTCTCACACGGTGAGGGGGCACAGGGATGGTGAGCTGTACATTCTCAGAGGAGTGTGGGCTCAGAATGAGCTCCTGCTGCTCAGGGGTGGCGGGAGTGATTTTCATCTTTTCTTAGACCAGGCTGTCACGTCATCTCCCGTCGATGATTCGACGCTGGTGACCTCCCACCTGTCGGGTTTTGGAGGAGGGATCAGGGCACAGACGGGTGCCGGGCTCCTGGAACTGGACCTCGCCCTGACTCCGGGAAAAGGTTTTGGCGAGGCCAGAATACATGTCGGCTTCAGAGAGGAATTCTAACCGGATGAACGGCCGTATGAAAGGACAGAAGAATGAGTACGTGTCGGTGATGCACGTTCACACCAGTTTTTCCGACGGTCACTCGGACGTCGAAGGGATCGCCGCCGAAGCGGCTGAAACGGGAGTGGACATCGTTTTTATTACCGACCACTCGAACGACGACGTAAGGAAACTGGGTAAGGAAGGCTGGTACGGTGATGTGCTCGTCGTGGCGGGATATGAGCTCAACGATCCCCGGAACAAGAATCACTACCTCGTATTCGATGTGGACGAGTGCCTCGACGGGAACACCGGTGCGCGTGAGTATGTGAAGGAGGTCCGCCGGAGGGGAGGGTTGGGGTTCCTCGCGCATCCGGACGAGCGGCGTGATGCCTTCCCCGAACATCCGCCGTATGAGTGGACGGACTGGGACATCGACGGTTTCGACGGGATCGAGATATGGAATTATATGTCCGAATGGATGGAAATGCTGCGACCGGGAAAGCAGTTTTTTTATCTCCTTTTCCCTGACCGCGCTATTTTTGGTCCCACGGAAAAAGTACTCGAATTCTGGGACAGGGCGGCGAGGGATAGAAACGTGGTGGCCGTAGGTTCTGCCGATGCTCACTGTCACCAGCATCCTCTTCTGTGGTTTACCGTACCGATATTCCCCTACCGGAAACTGTTCAGAAGGATCAGGACGCATCTGTTGACCCGGACCGGTCTGACGCGTGATCCGGCGATCGACAGGAAGCTGGTCTTTGAAGCACTGCGGGCGGGGAGTGTCTATATATCCAACTACCGCTACGGTGACGCCTCCGGATTCTCCTTCTGTGCCGGTGACGGCGAAACACAGGTCGGCATGGGTGAAGAGATTCCTCTGTCACCTGATGTTACACTCACTGCCCGTCTTCCCCTGAAAGCTAAAATGATACTGATCTGTGATGGTGAAACCGTTATGGTGAAGAGAGGGAGGACCCTGGAATTTGTCCCGACCCGCACCGGATGCTACCGCGTCGAGGCGGGAAGGCGGGGAAAACCGTGGATTTATTCCAACATGATACGGGTCGTGTAAGTGAGGCATCGAGCGGTTTTTTGGATTTTTTCCGGGATGATATTATATTATGAGTTCTTCACTAGGTTTTTGTGGATGGCCGCACTAGACGGGGAGTTAGCGGTGCCCTGTACCTGAAATCCGCTCCAGCAGGGTCGAAATCCCGTCATGAGGCTTCCGGTTCTCATTTACCCGAGCCGGTAGGAGATGTTGATCGCCCGGGTCCTGTGGGTCAGGCGCTACGAACCTGGTCAGGTCCTGGCGGAAGCAGCCATAAGTAGATGATTCTGATTGCACGGGTGTGCCTGGGCAGGAGTCGATCTACCGGTTTCGGGGGTGGGATCTGCTGTCGAAGACGGGGTGCGGCCGTCTTTTCTCAGAAAATGAACGAAATCCCTGCCGTCACCTGTGTATTTGCGAGAGCGTCGGCCTCGAGGAACGGCCTGACATGTCTCACGGACAGCGAGAGTCCCGCATTCCGGTGAACCCTCACTTTTATGCCGCCCCCGAACATGATCGTTGTGTACCCGAAATCCGGTTCACGGGGAACATCTATTTCCATTCGTCCGACACCGAGATCGACGAACGGATAGACGCTGCTTCCGGTAGGTATGTCGTAGAACATGTCGAAGTTCAGAAACACAATGTCACCACCCCACTTCTGACCGAATTCAGTGCGAGAAGCAGGGACATCCGCGATCTCGAAGGCGATCCCGAGCTCGTCGACAACGCGGAAACCGATGTCGATCCCGATGATTCCATCGCTCACTTCGGTAAAACCCGTTAGGGCTTCGAAGGAAGCGGCATCGGAGAGTGAAATGATACCGATACGGGGGGTGAGGTAGACACTTGGTTCACCATGCACCCAGTGATGTCTACGAATCGCGAACGCACTGCCGGATGTGCTTGTGATCAGGACGAAAAGAAGGACACTCACTGACCTTTTCATAGGACACCTCTCTCTTTCGATTGAGCCTGGGGCCATTATTTAAATCTCCGTAAGTTATATGGTATCAGCATCATTATGGCATCGCTTCATGTTGTCTGTTAGGTCTGTCGCTCGGACTCACAAGAGGTAAAAAGCAAGTTTCATACCCTTATGACGCGGACTCAGCGCAGGGTGCCGTAGGGCCGCAGGTTGAGCAGTCAGATCAGGAGATGTGGGGTTGATTCCGGGCAGGGGAGGAAGTAAAGTGAGTTCCCCGGACGATGCCGTGTGCAACTAGGACATCACTTTCGAAGAGCTCATCGTCCCAACATCACGCACACCCCAGGGAACTCAGAAATACAGGCAGCAGCTTGATCAGCCCACCTTCTCATTATCGAAGAGCTTCTCCAGCGAGCGTTCCCGCATTGTTGACTCGATCTCTTCGAGCATATCATCCGCATGACCTGCGATCATACAGAGGGAAGCCGCAAGGAGAGCTCCCAGGAATGCCACAATAGCCAGAATAGCGATGAACATACGTCTCTCTCCCGGTGTAAACCATAGAGTAGATACCACTTTGTTTTTCGCACGATCCGTGCCAGAGTGTTTCGATCTCTGAGGGTGTTCATGACACGGTGCCGGTCGTTATAATGTATTTGCCAATGATGAGTTGCATGAATATATTACCTGACGGGAACCTACTACTTTTTTCCTCTGCGATCGGCTGGTGAGTAAAATGTGCACAGTTCATGAAAGATGTCTCCTTCTGCTCATCCTCGTTTCGGGATCGATTCTCACCTCCTGCGGCGGTGACGTTCCGAAGGGTGACATAGCAGGCGGTGTCAAGCCATTCGGTGTAGAGAACATATTCCTGGGAAAAGGGGAAAATGACGAATTAATCGTGGAAGCTCACTACCGTAACCAGGTTCTCGATGGGGACAAACTGCAGCTCATTGTCATGTTCCTCCCTTCTGAGAATTTCGAGTTCGAGGAAGCGTACCGGGGTTTCTCGAGGATTTCGTATTACAAGCTGAAGAAAAAGACACCTCTCACGCTCTATTCCGAAGACAGGAAATCGGTGTTCAAGTTACAGAAATCTTACACTGCCCGTTCGATAGATCCTTTCGACGTAGTCTTCGAGAAAAAAAAGAGTGTCGAGTTTATCCCCGATTCTCTCGATTCCATGAGCCTGTTTTTCAAAGGTGTGGTGAGGTGGGAGAGGGTCACTAAAGATAATGTCGGCAAGTGGAGTAAGACCAAAGAAGCGTTACAGAAGGAAGCGGCTCGGAGGAGGGAAGCACTGAAGAGGAAGAGAGGAATGAAGAAAACGGAAGAAGAGTTCGGTGAAGGCGAAGGCCTCTGGGTCTCCGTCAATTCGACCTACGTCTTCGAAAAGAGAGATGCAAAGTCGAAGATCCTCGCGAAACTCCCTCTCGGCACTTTTCTCGATCAGGTGAAGCCGAGTGATAAAAACTGGTATGAGATCGTGTACGGAGATCCTCCGATAACGGGTTTTGTCCCGGCTCTCATGCTGGCCACTTCAGAGCAAGAGGCACTCAGCTGGGAGGAGGAGATGAATCCGATACCAGTTGATACTCCGCTGGAACCCGAACCCGACACTACGCTGAGCGATGAATAGGATTGGATACAATCTTCCAATTCTTGACATGAGCTTCCGGGTTTTGTATGTTTCCAGCACAGATTATTTTAAAAATTGAGGTGGGCGGTTAGCTCAGCTGGTTAGAGTACTTGCTTGACATGCAAGAGGTCACTGGTTCGACTCCAGTACCGCCCACCATTCTTTACGCTCAATACAGCCTGCATGCGCACTGTCTGTTCGGACATTCCGACGTCCCTTTTCACCTTTCACAACGGAGATCTGCATGGGCACGTCTGAAAACCAGAAGAAACTGTGCGTCATGATATCCGGTTCGGGTACGAATCTGCAAAGCCTGATCGACAGATTCCCGAACGAAAAGCAGTCGGGAAAACCGGCACGGATTGCCCTCGTCGTCAGTGACAATGCCGAAGCATATGGTCTCCGGAGAGCAAGTGACGCGGGGATTCCAGCGACAGTAATCTCTCCGAAGCAGTTCGAGAACAGAGAGGAATTCGGTGCGGCCCACCTCGAGCTCTTCAGAGATGAGCAGATCGATCTCATCGTTCTGGCAGGTTACCTCAAACTCATCCCGAGGAACGTCATCGAGGAGTTCGAGAACAGGATGATCAATATCCATCCGGCGCTCCTCCCATCATTCGGAGGGAAGGGCATGTACGGGGCACGAGTCCACCGGACGGTCATCGAAAACGGGATGAAGATCTCCGGGGCGACGGTTCACTTTGTGGATGACAAATTTGATCATGGCCCGATTCTTCTCCAGTTTCCGGTGCAGGTCTACTACTCCGACACACCCCAGCGACTGGCCGACAGGATTCTGCAATTCGAGCACAAGCTCTTGCCTCTCGCTGTCCAGCTGATAACGACCAACCGGGTCGAGGTACGCGGCCGCCGTGTGTTTATAGACGGAGAAGAAGACCGGGCGTGGACTGAAAATTACTTTGCCGAACTCGAAGAGGATCAACAGAAGGGGAAGTGACATGGAGGACAGGATAAAACGGGCACTTCTGTCGGTGTCCAACAAACAGGGGATCACCGGTTTTGCACGGGGTCTCCGTGATCTGGACATCGAGCTGATAGCAACAGGCGGCACGCGGAAGCTGCTCATGGATGAAGGTATTGCCGTCAGGTCAGTCGAGGAAATAACGTCGTCTCCGGAGATGATGGGGGGGCGTGTGAAAACACTGCACCCGCGGATACTCGGTGGGATCCTCGCCAGGCGGGATGTCCCGGGAGATGTCGAGGATGCTCAGAAACACGACATTCCCTTTATCGATCTGGTGGCGGTGAATCTCTACCCGTTCCAGGAGAAGATCATACGGGACCCGGACGATCTCGATGGTTCGATCGAAGAGATCGACATCGGTGGACCAACCATGGTACGGGCGGCGGCGAAGAATTTCAAAGACGTCGCGATCATCGTTGATCCGGCCCGCTACGAAAGTATTCTCGAAGAACTTCGCACGAACGGCGGTGCCCTGAGCCGGGAGACACTGCTGTCACTCGCTGTCAGAGCATTCAGACACGTAGCACTGTACAACTCCGTCATCGCCCGTCACCTGAATGCTTTCGTCCCGGCGAATGACGAAGTATTCCCCGATGAAGTGGTTATCCCTTTTGTAAAAGGTATGAAACTCCGCTATGGAGAAAACCCTCACCAGCGGGCAGCATTCTACAGGGATCCTGTCTCAGGGAAAGGATGGACCGCTCGCTTCACGCAGCTCTGGGGCAAGGAACTCTCGACTAACAACATCCTTGACGCCGACAGCGCCTGGCGACTTATTTCGGATCTCGGAGCTACATCCTGCGCTATCCTGAAGCACAACAATCCCTGCGGTGTCGGAACGGGATCGAACCTCGAAGATGCGTACCGGCGCGCGCTGCAGACCGACCCGATCTCCGCGTTCGGAGGGATAGTCGCCGTCAACCTGCCGGTGGACGAGGCGACCGCGGCACTTTTGTCGAAACATTTCTTCGAAGTAATCATGGCACCCGACTATGAGGATGCAGCCCTCACTCTGCTGGAGAAGAAGAAGAACCTGAGGCTGCTGAAAATCAGTCCCGCTCCGGATGTGACATCCTCCGGGTGTCCGGTGGATATCAAATCAGTCGAGGATGGAGCGGTATTTCAGGAGCGGGATATGAAAAAGCTCGATCCGGATCTGGTGAAGGTCGCGACTCGAAAGCAGCCGACCGAATCACAGCGCCGTGCACTCGAGTTCGCCTGGGTCGTGGCAAAACACGTGAAGTCGAACGCTATCGTTCTGTCGAATGAACTGGGGACCATCGGTATCGGGGCCGGTCAGATGAGCCGGGTGGATTCCGTTCGAATATCTGTAGAAAAAGCAGGGATAGCGGGTCTTCCCACCGACGGATCAGTGCTTGCTTCAGATGCGTTCTTTCCGTTTCGCGACGGAATCGACGAAGCAGCGGCTGCCGGGGTGAAAGCAGTCATTCAACCCGGTGGTTCGATCAGAGACGAGGAGGTGATCAAGGCTGCTGATGAGCATGGTATCGCCATGGTATTGACAGGGATGCGGCATTTCAGACATTAAATAGGGACAGTCACCATTTTTCCCATTTTTTGGACAGTAGTGAAACAAAATAAATAATGGTGACAAAAATGGTAACTGTCCTTATTTTTACAAAAATGGTGACTGTCCCTATTTAAAGTGTCAGCGGGTCCGATCCCGGGGATAATGTTGACCGGATGCCCAAAGTGTTTTATTTTAATAGAGAGAAGATTGTTCCATTCAGGTATAAAGGAGGCAGGTTTGCGACATTTTCTTCTTGTGATCACTTTACTCGCACTGTGTCTGAGTGCTTTCGATGTGCAGGCTCAGATGAAGGTCCGCAGCGCAAAAACCGCGGTGACGAGTGCAAAAATCTACATGAAACATGAAAAGTGGCAGGATGCGCTTAATGTTATCGAGCAGGGACTCGAACTCGATCCGGAATGTGTTGATCTGTATATGATACAGGGCGACGCATATGCTGAGCTTGCAAAGTACGCCGAGGCCGACACTGCATTCAAGAAAGCATTCGAGCTCAATATCAGTAAGGCAGAGGAGATCGAGCAGTCCAAACAGAGATTTTTCAGGCCTCTCATGCGGGACGGGCTCAAAGCTCTGAAAAACGAGCGGCCTGATTCGGCGGCAACTTTCTTCAATAACGTTGTCGCTCTCTGCCCCGAAAAACCGGAGGGGTACATCAACCTCGGTATCATCTGCTTCAACCGGGACGACTTCGATTGTGCTATCAGCAACTTCAGACAGGCAAAGATGATCGATCCTCAGAATGAGTCCACGCTGATGAACCTTGCCCGATCCTATTCACTCGCCGGGCAGGCTGACAGCGCGCTCGTAGTATATCAAGAGATTCTTGTCTTGAAGCCCGATGATTTTCACACGAAAAATGCCATCGCGACAATCCATCTGAACGACAGAAAGTACGATGAGGCCTGTGCCATCTACGATTCCCTCATCACCGAGGGCGTGGACGATGCCAATGTCCTCTATAATTCAGGTGTCGCCTATTTTCAGACGAAGCAGTATGAAAAAGCGATCGGAAGTTATGAAAAGATGCTGGAGCTTGTTCCCGACGATCAGGATGCGCTTTGGAATATCAGCATGGCATACTTTCAGGTAAATGAGTATGAGAAATCGATACCTAATCTGGAAGCATTGACACTTGTAGAGCCGGACAATCCTGAATACTGGAACTTTCTCGCGATTGCGTACGTTCAGACCAACCAGCAGGATAAGGCAGGGGCCGCAGAGAGTAAATACAAAGAGCTGTCGGGCGACTAATAAAACCAGGGTCCGCGGTCCTTTTAATCTGGTTCAGTGAGGCCAGGAAGGGATGATTGATGATCGTACCAGAAAACCCCGGAAATGAACCAGGTGTTCACGTCCGGGGTTTTTTCATGGAGAGTAGAATGAGTGGAGGCCGGAGTAATGATTGAGAAAGGCAAAACAGTTGTACTCACGAGTGAAATGATGCGGAGATCACTCATCCGAATCGCTCATGAGATCGTCGAGGAGAACAGGGGGACGAAGGATATCGTCATCCTCGGGATAAGGAGGAAGGGAGTTCACCTTGCCCGGAGAATCGCAGGTCACATCAATGCCTTCGAGGGCGTTGAGGTACCTGTCGGTATCCTCGATATCACTCTGTACAGAGATGATCTCCATAACACGACAGTACAACCGGTGATCGGCAGGACGGAGCTGCCGTTCGATGTGACCGGCAAAGTCGTCGTACTGGTCGATGATGTCCTCTTCACCGGGAGGACGACCAGGGCTGCCCTGGATGAGATAATAGATTTCGGCAGGCCCAGCAGGGTGTTACTGGCAGCGTTGATCGACCGGGGTCACAGGGAGCTGCCGATTCGGCCGGATTTCGTCGGTAAAAACATCCCCACATCGAGAGATGACGACGTGAACGTCAAAGTCGATGAGGTGGAAGGAGTGGATGAAGTAGAGGTCGTACCATCCGTGGACGAGGGTGTTGGCGATGAAGCTTGACAGAAAAGACCTTCTCGGATTAGAGGAGTTGAGTCCTGAAGAGATAGGGCTCATCCTTGATACCGCCGAGCCGTTTAAAGAAATATCGCAGCGAAAAATCAAGAAGGTACCCGTGCTGAGGGGAAACACCATTGTGAATCTCTTCTTCGAACCGAGTACGAGAACCAGGATATCTTTCGAATTCGCCGAGAAGCGGCTCTCGGCCGATACGACATATATCTCTCAGAGTATGAGCAGCGTGGTGAAGGGAGAAACTCTTGTCGATACGGCGCGAAATCTGGAAGCGATGAAAATCGATATGGTCGTCATCAGGCACAACGCTTCAGGTGCGGCTAAATTTCTCGCGGAACGGATAGATTCGAAGGTTATCAACGCCGGTGACGGTTTCCACGAACACCCGACGCAGGGATTGCTCGATATGCTTACAATCCGGGACAAACTCAAAAAGCTGGAGGGGTTGAGGGTTGTCATCGTCGGAGACATCATGCATTCGCGGGTTGCGAGGTCGAACATCTGGGGCCTCATAAAACTCGGTGCGAGAGTGTCTGTCTGCGGGCCACCAACACTCATACCTCATGGTATCGAAGATCTGGGCGTCACAGTATTCTCACACATAGAGGAGGCGATCGAGAACGCTGATGTCCTCAACGTCCTGCGGGTCCAGCTGGAACGTCAGCAGGCCAACCTGTTTCCTACCCTACGGGAATACAACAAACTCTACGGCATATCCACCGAACGGCTGGAGAAAGCGCGGAGAGATATTCTCATCCTGCATCCGGGGCCCATGAACCGTGGAGTAGAGATCGATTCGGATGTCGCTGACGGAGAGCATGCCGTCATCCTCGAGCAGGTTACCAACGGCATCGCTATCAGGATGTCCGTGCTCTATCTCCTCGCCGGAGGGGAGAGCACCGAAGCCGAGATTGCCAAGACGGGAAGTGAACAAGAATGAGAGGCAGGATAGAATGAGCAGTGCTATATTGTTACGTGGCGGCCGCGTGATCGATCCGAGCAGCGGGCTGGATGATACACTGGATCTGTTGATCGAATCGGGCAGGATATCCTCGATCGATCGACACATCGAAGCACGTACCCGGTCGTTGGTCTTCGATGTAGATGGACTCGTCGTCGCGCCGGGGTTCGTGGACGTGCACACTCACCTTCGCGAACCGGGACGAGAAGATGAAGAAACCGTGGAGAGCGGCAGTCTCGCCGCGGTATCAGGTGGGACAACCTCTATCCTTGCCATGCCGAACACCGATCCTCCGACGGATAATCCCGCCGCTGTTGGTTTTATCCTCAAACAGGCCAACCTCGCCGGCAACGCAAAAGTGTACCCTGTCGGTGCGGTCAGTCTGGATCTCAAGGGAGAGACCATGGCCTCGATCGGGGAGATGGTGGAAGCCGGAGCGGTGGCTCTGAGTGATGATGGGAATCCCGTTCACAACTCTCAGCTCATGCGGAGAGTCCTGGAATACACCAAGATATTCGACATACCTGTTATCGATCACTGTGAAGACAGGAACCTGAGTCACGAAGGTGTGATGAACGAGGGTGTGATCTCCACCCGGCTGGGGCTCAAGGGGATCCCGTCTGCCGCTGAAGATATCATGGTAGTGAGAGATGTACTCATAGCCGAGCACACCGGCGGAAAATTGCACATAGCACATGTCTCGACAAAGGGCTCCGTCGAGATCATCAGGATGGCAAAGGCGAGAGGGGTGAGGGTCACCGCGGAGGTGACGCCCCACCACTTCTCTCTGACCGAGGAAGCCGTCCTCGGGTATGACACCAATGCCAAAGTCAATCCACCGCTTCGAACGAGAGAAGATGTACAGGCCGTAAGAGAAGGTCTCATCGATGGCACAATCGACTGCATCGCAACCGATCATGCACCGCATCACTACGATGAGAAGGAGACGGAGTTCGACTACGCGCCTTTCGGACTTATCGGATTAGAGACAGCCTTTGCGATCGGTGTGACGTATCTGGTGAAGGAGGGACATCTCACGCTCTCCGGATTGATCGAACGGATGTCTCTCAACCCTGCGCGTGTCATGGGTGTCGAGGGAGGGACACTGAAGGAGGGAGCGTCTGCAGATGTAGTTGTTCTCGATCCCGATCTACCATGGGTTGTGGACAATTCCGTTCTTCTCTCGAAATCATTCAATACACCGTATCGCGGCATGGAGTTGACAGGAAAGAACCAGATGACGATATGTAACGGGAAGATTGTGTGGGAATCGGAAATGATGAAAATGCTCAGGAGGTCCGAATCCCGGAAGCATGGGAAAAAAAAGCTTGACAAAAAAATGCTATAAGTTATAATCTTTTCATGGTGTTAAATAGGCGGGAAGGATAAAAGATGCCGATTTATGAATATTCATGCCGCGAATGTGGTATTTCGTTCGAGAAGTTGCATCTTCATGGAATAAATGAGGTTAATTGTCCCTCTTGTGGTTGCTCCCGGGTTGAGAGGGAAATGTCGATTTGCGGCTTCAGGTCAAACGGGGAGACGCAAAAAACACATTCCACCGGGTGTTCAGGTTGCGCCTCGACATCCTGTTCGACCTGTAAGTAATGTTGTAACCTCTCAAATCCCAGGCTTCTGAGATTCACAAACGCTCTGACAAGGAGGTAGATGAATGACGAAGGCAGACATAGTCGAAAGAATTTCTGCCACCACCGGATTGACCAAAAAAGATACCGCGATGGTGATCAACAGGTTTTTCGAAGTCGTGACCGAGGCACTGTCTCAGGGGAACAACATCGAGATACGTGGATTCGGGAGCTTCAAGGTAAAGACTCGACGCGCACGGAAAGCACGCAATCCCAGAACCGGTGAAACAGTAGATGTTCCATCGCGGCAGGTCCCGACATTTAAACCTTCTAAGGAGCTGAAAGATATAGTATCATCAAGTAACGAGCCCACAATCTGAACTGAGACCGGTACTACGTCACGATTCACTGTTCGTTCACAAACAAGCACCACCGCGTCGATGCATTCCAGGGTACAGATTGTCGATGACTTTTGAGATGTAGAGCTCGAGAGGAGGGCTCTACTTTTCTAAAAGCCTGACGATTGGCGGTGGGATTGTACCTCTTACTCGATTTTTTGCCCCAGTAGTTTAACTGGATAAAGCACAGGCCTCCGGAGCCTGAGTTGGAGATTCGAGTTCTCCCTGGGGCAACACTTTAATTTATGACTTACTATATCGTACATTTCGGATGCAAGACAAACAAGTATGATGCAGTCGCCCTGACGTTGCCTCTGACTGCTCGTGGCTGTCGGGAAGTGGCCTCACCCGCGGAAGCGGATATTATCATCGTCAATACCTGTACAGTGACAGCGCGGAGTGATGCGAAGGCACGGGCACGGGTACGGCATCTCCACCGTGAGAATCCCGAAGCATCGATTATCGTTTCGGGGTGCTCCGTCCTGACCCAGGGCAAACGGATTACGTCTCTTCCCGGAGTTGAACTCGCGCTAGGCGTCGGAGAGGTTGAAAAATTCCTCCGGTTTATCGATGAGCGTAATAAAATCGGGACCGACGGTGTCCAGCCTAAGGACATAATCCCCGATGACTTCATCGATCCGTGGGAATCCGGTATCAGGCGATTTCCAGGCAGGAGCAGGGCTTATCTGAAAATTCAGGATGGTTGTGATAACCGCTGCACCTACTGTGTCATTCCGAGTGTGAGGGGCAGGAGCAGGTCGAGGCTGCCGGATACCATCGTGAGAGAAGCAAGAGCGCTGCTGTCTGCCGGTCACACCGAGCTGGTCCTGACCGGTATCCATATCGGCTGCTATGGGAAGGACCTGGACCAGCAGATCGGATTGATCGGACTCATCCACAGGCTTCTTTCAGAAACCGTCGTCTCCATGCTGAGGCTCGGTTCGCTGAACGCCGATGAAGTGAGTGGGGATCTGCTCGACCTGATGAGTTCCGAAGAAAGGATCGCCAGGCATCTTCACATTCCTCTCCAGAGCGGGAGCGACCGGGTGCTTGGTTCGATGGCGCGGTCTTACAGGCGGGAGAAGTTCGTGTCGGTAGTCGAGCGGGCTGTCGACAGTGTACCTGTCATCAATATCGGCAGTGACGTGATCGTCGGATTTCCGACGGAAGAAGAGATGGATTTCGATGAGTCATATCACCTGATCGACAATCTCCCCATCGGATATCTGCACGTTTTCAGGTATTCGGACCGCCCCGGCATGCGGTCAACCGGGTTTACGAAAAACGCTTCATCAAAGGAGATCACCTCGCGGTGCAGAAGGATGAAACGGCTCGGTGAGCAAAAGCGTGTCGCATTTCTCCGGAAGATGCTGGGACAGGAACTTCTCGCCGTTTACGAAAAACAGTCCGAAGGCAGAGAAGCTCTCTACAGAAGTACAAATTACCTGAAGCTTTTTGTGGAAGATCCGATGCTTCGTCGTTCTCCGATAATCCTGACGCCATACGGATTCACCGAGGACGGACTCCGGTGCCGGCAGGCTGTGGGTGTCGAGGAGGCGGTTGTTTGAAATGAAAACGTGTTATGTCGAATCATACGGGTGTCAGATGAACAGCTACGACAGTGATCTCATCAGACATATCATGAGTTCCTCCGGTTACCAGGCGGTCAATGCTCCGGAGGATGCCGACATCATTCTGATAAATACCTGTTCAGTGAGAAACCATGCCGAGCAGAGAGTACTCGGCAGGGTTTCAGAGCTCAACAGACTCAAACAGAAAAATCCGGATCGCTTACTCGGAGTTCTTGGATGCATGGCGCAGCGCTGCGGCGAGAAGATACTGGAAAATGCTCCCTATGTTGATCTGGTCATGGGCCCCGGGTCATACAGAGCACTACCGGGTACGATAGATCTTCTTGCGGATGAGAAGCAGCTTGCCGTCCTCGACAACGGGAGACATGAGACATACGAGGGGCTGGCACCCCCCGCCCAGGGGAAGACACAGGTGATGATTCCGATTATGAGAGGGTGCAATGAACACTGCACATACTGTATCGTTCCCCGTGTCCGAGGCGGTGAGAGAAATCGATCACCGGAGGATATCTGCCGTGAAGTGCAGGATGCCCTCCGGGATGATGCAGTTGAAGTTACGCTGCTCGGGCAGAACATCACCGCATATCGGCACCGCTCGGCCGATCTCGCCTGCATCCTCGATAGCGTTTCACGCATGCCTGGGTTGAAAAGGCTGCGTTTTCTCACATCACACCCACGGCACCTCACCGAGGACGTTATTGAGATCATGGCAAAACGGGAGAACATCTGCCATCATATTCACCTCCCGGTGCAATCCGGTTCAAACAGGATTCTCAAGCTGATGGGGAGAAGGTACACCGTCGAGGACTATCTGAGGAAAATCAACACATTCAAAAACATGATTCCCGACATTTCCATTTCGACCGACCTCATCGCCGGATTTCCCGGAGAGAGTGATGGCGACTTCGAGGAAACTCTGCTCCTGATGAAGGAAGTCGTGTTCGATGATGCGTTCACCTACAAGTACTCACCTCGACCCGGCACACCGGCCGCAAGGATGAGAAATTCGATCGATCCGGTCGAGTCACAGGGAAGACTCGAGGAACTCATCTCTCTTCAGAGGCAGCACACTGCCGGGAGAAACCATTCCCTGATCGGCAGATCGGTCGAAGTGCTGGTCGAGAAGTATTCGAAAAGAGGAGACGGCGAATATTTTGGAAAGACCTCGTGTGCCAGGAACGTGGTGTTTGAGAAAGACTCGAAAGAGTACAAACCGGGAGATCTGGTGAGTGTCCGCGTCAGCGGTTCCACCGGCCCGACTCTTCTCGGTCACTCCATAGAGACGTAATAGACCGGAGGTTAGGAGTATGTGGTTGATCAGGACATTGTTTCCTGCTGTTATGGTGATTATCCTGCTGGGATTTGCATTCCTCAATCCAACAGAGACTGTGAACGTGAACCTGTTCTGGAAAACGTATTTTGAAGTTCAACTGACAATCGTTGTGCTTTTCTCTGTACTACTCGGCATGGCAATGATGCTCTCACTCTCTGTATACCATGACATCAAGATTCGAGCCCAGATGAAGAGGCTGAGAACCGAAAAGACAAAGTTCGAAGAAGAACTCATGACTCTGAGAACCACTCCCCTGGAGGGGCTCGACTCATCCACAGAGGAGCAGAAATAATGGAACCGATACTATGGATTGTATTTTTCGCGGTTCTTCTTATTGTGATTGTCGTCGGGAGGAAATTTTTCTCTTCGGATACTAAAAACGGTATCGAAACCAACAAGTATTATATACAGGCGCTCGAATCGCTCGCAGGAGGAGGTGGTATACCCAATGAAGCAATACAACTTCTCAAGAAATCTATCGAGACAAACCCTTCCTCATTCGCACCGTACCTCCTGCTTGGTGATCTCCTGAGAAAGAAGGGTGATGTCGGGAGATCACTCAAACTCCATAAGGAGCTTTCTCTTCGCCCGAACCTGAGCAGGGACCAGTTGATTATGGTGCTGAAGAGTCTAGTGAAAGATCAGATTGCTCTTCGCGTGTTCGGGGATGCGGTCAGTGGATGTGAGAAGATACTCAACCTGGATAAAAAAGACCGTGAGACCCATGAGATACTTCTCACTGCCTATGAAGGACAGAGAATGTGGGATGAGGCTATCGAGGTGTCCAGGAAGTTTGCCCGGTTTTTTCTCACAGGCGGGAAGGCATACCAGGCATATTATCTCAGCTATATCGCACGGCAGGAGATGAAAGAGGACAGGGAAGCAGCGAAGAAAAAATTGAAAAAAGCTCTCTCCCTGGATCCATCGTGTCAGTCGGCCCAGGTCTTTCTCGGTGATGTCTACTACGAGGAGAAAGATTTTGACAAGGCTATCGAAATATGGAGTAACTTCCTCAAGAACAATCCTGAAGCCATAAAGGAGCTGGCCTCGCGTCTCGAGAAGGCGTATTTCGAGGAAGGTCAGTTCGGCAGGATGGTGGAGGTGTACGAAAATCTGAGTCACGATCTTCCAGGCAACCCCGATGTGCTTATCGGACTCTCACGCATGTATCACAAAAAAGGGGAATTGGACGCGGCGCTGAGACTGGCTACCGAGGCAAAAGATCTTGATTCGAAAAATCCGGAGGTGTATCGGACACTCGTCGAACTCTACCACGACAAGAAAAACTACGAGCCACTTCTTTCGATACTCAAGGAGTATTTCGAGGAGAAGGTTAGTGCGTTTGATCGCTCCGATTGTGGATCCTGTGGGTACAGTTCGGAAGAGCTGTTCTGGAGATGTCCGCAGTGCGGTACCTGGCAGGTGGAATTTCAGGAAAAGGTGCAGTAAGGGGTTAATGGTATGAGCATTAAAAAAATCGCTGTCATCACTTCAAAAGGAGGAGCCGGAAAAACGACCACTACTGTAAATCTCGGTCACGGCCTCGCTCTTAAGGGCAAGAGAGTGCTTCTGGTAGACTGTGATTCTCAGGGGAGCATCGGGACTTCGTTCAGAATGAGGGCAAACGGCAGTCTTTCAGATCTTTTCCTGCACGGTAGAGGAACACTCACGCAGGTAAGACCGAATCTGTTTATCCTTCCCTCGGGGGGGATCAAACTGGCTGAAGCCGAGAGAGTGATTGCCAACAAGGTGGGGAGAGAGTTCATCCTTAAAAACGCCATGGCGGGTTTACTGAATGTTGATTACATCATTTGTGATTGTTCCCCTTCAGTGAACCTGGTGAACATCAACGCACTTTCTTTCGTCGACATGTTCATTCTTCCCGTGAGCATGGACTTCCTCGCGTTCGAGGGCGCAAAACAAACACTAAGACTTGTGAAAGAAGTTCGTAATTTTGCCAACACCGAACTCGAACTGATGGGTATTCTCCCCACTCAGTTCGACTCGAGGACCAGGATTTCAAGGAGGATTCTGGAGCTCTTACGCGTCAACTTTCAGAAACACATGTTCGGTACGATCATTCGCGTGAACACCAGATTCAGGGAAGCCCCGAACTTCGGTAAAAGTATTTTCGAATATGCCCCTGGATCGACTGCGAGTGAGGATTATCTCTCACTTACCGAGGAGGTATTGTCGAGACTGTGAATGAAGAGAGAGGCAAAAAGCAGGGACGGGATCACACGGACAGCCGGCAAGACGGGGTCCTTCGTTCCATGTTCACGAACAGTTTTCAGACCGGCGGTAGTGAGATACTCGAACCGATCCAGCTCTCGGTTACCATCTACCGTCCCGAGCTGGAACACATCGATCGAGTACGCAGCCATCTGAAGAACAGGGGTGTTGGTGAAATATCACGGAACGATCTCATCCGCTACGGGATCAATCTACTCAGTGAGAGGGATTTTTTAAAAGGATGAAGAAAGAAAACACTGGAACTTTTGATTCCGTCAAGGGGTACAATATAGTGCCCCCCCCTAATTGTGGTCGTTTTCACCTATTCCATTGGTACACAAGGAGGTAGAGAAGTCATGCCCAATCCACTGATTGTGGACGAGAAGAAACTCGAAAATCTGAGGAATAGGTATGAACTCATAATCGTCGCTGCGAAGCGGTCCAGACAGCTGCGGGACGGAAGCCAGCCTCTGATCCTGGTGGGTTCTGACAAAGAAGCGGTCATAGCACTCCAGGAGGTGCTGGATGGTCTGGTAGTTGCGACGGATGTGCCCAGGCAGAGAAGAGATAACGAACAGAAAACCGAATGAGGTGGTAAACATTGACAGAAAAAGGCAAAACTCTCACGAAAAAGTCCAGAAAGAGAATTCACGTGGACGATGAGATGCTCAGGCTCTATTTTCAGGAGATCGATCGGTATCCGCTCCTGAAGCGGGATGAAGAAGCAGAGCTGTGTGGGAAAATTCGGAGTGGTGATCAGGAGGCTCTCGAAATCCTGACAAGATCCAACCTCCGATTTGTGGTTTCTGTCGCGCTCAAGTACCAGAATCTCGGGCTTGTCCTCTCCGATCTGATCGCTGAGGGAAACGTCGGCCTGATGCGGGCTGCACTCAAGTTTGATGAGAAGAGAAAGGTTCGGTTCATCTCCTACGCTGTCTGGTGGATCCGGCAGGCGATCCTTCAGGCGATTTCAGAGCAGTCGAGAGCTTTCAGGGTTCCACTTAACAAGTCCGGCACTCTTCAGAAAATCGGAAGGACGGCGAGTCTCCTGACCCAGGAACTCGGCAGAGAACCTACCGATGAAGAGATCGCCAGCTCGATCGACATGGACAGCAAAGAGATGAATCAGCTTCTCAAACTAACGAAGGTCCCCATATCGCTGGACCAGTCGCGTGGATTCGATTCAGATGACTCGAACATCCGTGATTACATCGCAGACGAGAACCAGAGGGCACCCGATGAAATCACGTTCGAGAAGATCAGGACCGAACTGATCGATTACGTTATCTCGATGCTCAATGAGCGGGAGGCTACGATCCTGAGGCTTTACTACGGCCTTGGTGACAGGGAACCCATGACGCTGGAGGAAATAGGCTCGATCCTCGGTGTGACAAGAGAACGTGTGAGACAGATCAAAGAACGTGCTATCGAAAAATTGGGCGAAGTCTCAAAGAGTAAACTTCTGGAGACCTTTCTCAGTTAACCCCCTTTTTAACTGGAGAATCCCTCCGGGTTTCCTTGCCCGGAGGGATTTTTCGCTTATATTCAGATTTATCACGCCTGTCGTTTCTTTCTATACTGACTTTCCCCCCGTTAATGCTTTCTCCTCCCGGCCCGGGCGTTGGTCCTTCGAGGGTGCAAAAACATGGAAGTGTCCGACAGCGGAGTGTTTGTATCTCTCCTGAAATATCCGGCTGTCAAGATCCTGTTGTTCTTCCTGCCGGGTACGATTTCCGGCACGATCCTGGCCCATCACCTGGGAAACGAGGTGGTGTTCGGTGTCTCCGCTGCCACGATTATTACAGGCATAGGGATGGTGTTCGGTTCCCTCAGGTCCGCACGTTCCAGATCAACGCTGCTGCTCCTGATCCTTTCTGTTGCCTGCTTCACCAACTCGTATCTGTCCTCGTGCACTGTATCACCTGGAGATTCACCGCCAGGTGTCTACTGTGAGGACAGGCTGTTCCTGATCGGCGAGTGCCTTCAGGTCGTTCCAGGTGAGAGCTCGGAAGGTACCTCGAGGATTCGCTTACTGATAAGAGGAGCACTCCATACTGACGAGAACAGGACATCCGCAAATGGGTTTTTAAACAGGAAAGCCTTCCTCACTCTCTCCGGGCCGTTTTTTGATTTTCGTGGTCAGACGCTGGCTGTGGTTGCGAGATTTCTGGGATGGAAAAGATATCAGAACAGTTTCTCGGAGGGATCCCCGGTCCCTGTGAGGCCTGGGGCAATTCCCCGATTCAAAGCGCACGTACGAGATTGTTTCATACTGAGTCCCGCCTCGCCGGGCGGCAGACGACGGTTCTCTCCAGAGGCACTGAAGCGCAAGTGCTCCGACAATCTCGGACGGTGGCTCGATCCGGTCCCGTCGTGTTTTCTCCGTGCGGTGCTCCTCGGCGAGCGGGAGTCGCTCCCCTACGAGAAGAAGGATGTTTTGAGAAGAGCCGGGACCTATCACATCCTCGCGATCTCCGGGGTGCATATCGGCCTCCTCGCCATGATACTGCTTGCGGTCACCGGAGCCGTCGGTGTTCCCAGAAAACATTCGATACGGATCTGTGTTCTGCTGCTCTTCGGCTATATCGTTCTCATCGGAGGCAGCACCTCATCGATAAGAGCATTCATCATGGTCACCATCTTTCTCTCGGCTTTGCTGCACCAGAGATATCGCTCATCCGTCAACTCCCTTGCCGTCGCTGCGGTCGTTATACTCTCTCTGTATCCGGCCGAGATGACCGGGCCGGGATTCCTCCTTTCATTCACCGCGGTGACCGGAATCCTGATATCGACCTCGAGGGGGAGGGATACCAACTCGGTCCCGGGTGGACGATTGGCCGATCTGCAGAGAAGTATCATGAAGGGGATACGGATCTCTCTGAGCGCATTTCTGGCCCAGATGCCGGTGATGGTATTCTTCTTCGGCACACTCTACCCGGTTTCAGTGGTCTCTAACCTGGTCATCCTCCCGCTTTTCGGATTGTCCCTTGCCCTGGGGCTCTCATTCCTCCTCCTCTCGTTTGTGAGTGCGAACAGCGCGATCCTTCTCGCGCCGGTTGTCGAGGGTTCCGTGAGTTTACTGTTCCGGGCAGCTGAGCTGTTCGGCAGAACTCCCCCGGTGAACGTACCGGCTGATCAGATGTCGATTGTTGTGACAGTCGCTCTGACAGGCCTCCTCCTCCTTTCAGCTCTGACGGGGAGGCAGAGGGCACTTTACTCCATCTGTTTTCTGGTGATGCTCCAGCTACTGCTGAGAATCCCGTTTCTTTCGATAGGGGTCCACCGGGATGGAGTACGTATTGCTTTTCTCGACGTGGGTGAGGGTGACTGCTGCGTGATCGAATCAGGTCGGAACAGAGTGGTCATTGTGGATACGGGTGATACCGGATATGAGACTGTCGAGAGCCAGATCAGTGAGTACCTTGCCGCCCGGGGTGTTCGAAAAGTCGATCTCCTGATTCTCACACATCCTCATGATGATCATTTCGGGGATGCCGAGGAGATCCTGAAGAGATACACGGTCTCTCACATCATCGGGATCGAGCCGCAGTGGGAGTCCGCATCCTACGCCGGACTCCTCCGCATCATCCGGCAGCGCCGAATTCCATACTTTCCGGCACTACGCGGGGACACCGTCAGGTTTGAGTCCTCCTGCTTCGCTTTCCTCGGACCGGGACGATCGCCGCTTGAGGAGTGCCTGCCCTCGGAGAACGATCACTCTCTTGTGATGAAGCTCACTCTTTGTGGATTGTCCATCCTGTTTTCCGGTGATGCGGAATCATGCGCCGAAGGTGATATGGTAGAGCGCTATGGCCGTCTTCTGGAGAGCGATGTGTTGAAAACAGGCCATCACGGCTCGAGGACTTCGACCACGGAGGCGTTTCTCGAAGAGGTGAATCCTGAGCTTGCAGTCATTTCGTGTGACCGGGCAGGCAAGTTTGACCATCCGTCCCCGGAAATCGTGGACCGGTTCGGCGAGAGGGGGATTACGGTTTATCGGACCGACATCCACGGTGGTATTTTGCTGGAATATGAACAGGGAGGTGAAATACGTATCACGACCTCTTATCAATGATAGAAAGCTTCTCATCTGAATCTGTATATTGACAGCTGACTCCCCTGACATTAAAATTCCACAGTTATTCAAATCTCCGGAACAAAATGAGTTCGGAAGTTTATAATCTTCAAAAATCCGACTTCTCAGGGGATATTGATTCATGGACACGACAATTAAAGAAATACAGGAAAAAATTTATGCCGATAGTGCGTTCGTCGAGCAGATTTTTTCTCAGATGGAACAGGTGATCGTCGGGCAGCGGGTTCTCATCGAGAGGCTCGTTATGGGGCTTCTGTGCGGAGGACATATCCTCCTCGAAGGAGTGCCGGGTCTTGCGAAGACGCTCTCTGTGAGTACTCTTGCAGACTCCATCGACACTGATTTCAGAAGGATCCAGTTCACTCCCGACCTCCTGCCGGCGGACCTCATCGGAACCATGATCTACGATCAGAAATCCGGGGATTTCAAACCGAAAAAAGGCCCGGTTTTCACGAATCTCCTCCTCGCGGATGAGATCAACCGGGCTCCGGCGAAAGTACAGAGTGCCCTCCTCGAAGCCATGCAGGAAAAGCAGGTAACCATCGGGGGCAAGAGCTATCTCCTCGATGAACCGTTCATCGTTCTGGCGACTCAGAACCCCATCGAGCAGGAAGGGACCTATCCTCTTCCTGAAGCTCAGGTCGACCGGTTCATGTTCAAAGTGATCATCGACTACCCCGACAGGCAGGAGGAGAAGCAGATCCTTGACAGAATGGCGGGGATAGCCCCGAAACGTGTTGCGAGTGTCGTCAAACCTTCGGATATCCTGCTTGCTCGAGAGAGTCTGAACCGGGTCTACCTGGATGAAAAGATCAAGGATTACATCATCGATATCGTATTCGCGACGAGAGATCCCGCTTCCCACGGGATCGATGATATTGTGCCTTTTATTAGGTTCGGTGCCTCTCCACGGGCGACGATTTTTCTCACCCAGGCTTCGCGGGCGCACGCGTTTCTCAACAGGAGAGGATATGTTACACCGGAAGACGTCAAGAGTACCGGGAAAGACATCCTGAGACACCGTATCATAGTCACATACGAAGCCGAGGCGGAGGAGGTCACAACGGATGAGATCATACAAAAAATTTTCAACGAGGTCGAGGTCCCCTAGTTGTTACAGACCGAACTGTTCAAAAAGATAAAAGGTATCGAGATACGAACCAAGCTCCTCGTCGAGAGTTTTCTTTCCGGCCAGTATCACAGTGTCTTCAAAGGGCAGGGGATGGAGTTTCTCGATGTGCGGGAATACTCCGCCGGGGATGATATTCGAACGATCGACTGGAATGTCACCGCCAGGATGGGATTTCCGTACGTCAAGGTCTATCGCGAGGAGAGGGAACTCGCCGTCGTATTCGTAGTCGATGGCAGCAGGTCGGGTCTCTTCGGGGGACCGGGCAGTCTAAAGCGGGATCTTGAAGTCGAGATCTGTGCCCTCCTCGCTTTCTCAGCCATCAACAACAACGATCGTATAGGCCTCGTCATTTTCACGGAAGAAATAGAGAAGTTCATTCCCCTCAAAAAAGGGAGACGACATGTCCTGAGGACGATTCGGGAAATCCTCACGTTTTCTCCTTCACTCGAGGGCACCGACATTAAAAAATCCTGTGATTTTCTCCTCAAGGTTTTGACGAGGAAATCGATCGTGTTTATTATCTCCGATTTCATCGACTCGGGATTCGAGATGTCTCTTAGGACCCTCGCCAAGAAACATGACGTAATCACGATTCAGGTCAGAGACCGGAGGGAAATGGAAATCCCTGATATGGGGCTGGTAGAGATCGAAGACTATGAAAACGGGGATCGCCTCCTCGTAGACCTGGGATCTCCAGAAGTGAGACGCCGTTTCAGCGAAGGGGCCAGGAAAAGGTTTCTCGACATGGACGAAATGTTCAAAAAGAACGGTATTGACTGTATCACTGCCTGGACCGACAGGCCCTACATCAAGGATATTATTACATTCTTCAGGGTGAGAGAAGCACGGTTTCACTGAGTTGTAAGGTTTCACTGAGCTGTAAGGAGGTGCCGATTGATCGAAGTAAGAGATCTGACAAAATTCTACGGTAAAAAGAAGGCAATCGATGCGGTAAGCTTCGATGTCGAAAAAGGCGAGATCCTCGGATTCCTCGGACCCAACGCTGCAGGCAAGACAACCACAATGCGCATCATCACCTGCTTCATGCCGGCCTCGAGCGGTACGGTAAAGGTCGGAGGATTCGACATCTTCGAGGATTCGATGGAGGTGAGAAAGAGAATCGGATATCTTCCGGAGCATCCGCCCCTCTATCTCGACATGGAAGTAAAAGGATACCTTGATTTTGTTGCGACGATCAAGGGTGTTGAAAAAAAGCAAAGGAATAACAAAACCGATCTTGCTGTCGAAAAATGCGGTCTTGGAGAAGTTCGGAAAACCCGGATCGGTAATCTGTCAAAAGGTTTCAGGCAGAGGGTGGGACTCGCGCAGGCTCTCATTCATGACCCCGAGATCCTCATTCTCGACGAACCGACCATCGGGCTTGATCCCAAGCAGATCATAGAAGTCCGGGAACTCATCAAGGGCTTCGCCGGTGATCACACGGTGATTCTGAGTACCCACATACTTCCCGAGGTCAGCATGACCTGCGACCGTGTTGTCATCATCAACAGAGGAAAAAAGATCGCCATGGGCTCACCTGAAGACCTGACAACACAGCTCCAGGGAACCGCAAAACTGCGCGTTGTCATCGAGGGGGACTGGGAGAAGGTGAAGGGAAAACTCCTCTCCATTAAAGGAGTAGCGGGCGTATCGCTCGAGCGGGCTGTCCCGGACGGTACCTTCGAAATCTCAGTTGAAAGCCGGAAGGGTGTAGATGTGCGAAAAAGTGTCGCGCGCTCTATAATCGAGAACGGCTGGGAACTTATCGAACTTGCCTCCATTGGAATGAGTCTGGAGGATATTTTCCTTCAGCTTACGACCAATGAAGAGGAGGTGATACAGTGAGGAACATCTGCGCTATTTACCGGAAAGAGATGAGATCCTACTTCATCTCGCCGATCGCCTACGTCATCATCGCTTTCTTCATCGCCATCACAGGTTACTTCTTCTACGGGCTCCTGGTGCAGTTTCTCGAATTTTCGATGAGATCGATGCTTCAGGCCCAGTATTACAAGATGGCGCCGCCGAAAGTGAACCTCAACGAAATGGTGATCCGGCCGATTTTCCTGAACATCAGTATTATCGTTCTCTTCTTCCTCCCTGCGATAACCATGAGGTTGTTCTCGGAAGAGAAAAAAAGCGGGACGATAGAACTTCTCCTGACATCGCCCGTGACCCAGTTCCAGACAATACTCGGCAAGTTCCTGGCCGGTTTGAGTCTGTATGCGAGTATGATCCTGTTCACGGTGCCTTTCCTGGTGATCCTCTTCATCTATGGAAATCCGGAGATCGGACCCGTCCTGACCGGTTATCTCGGCCTGCTCCTCTTCGGCGGAAGTTTCGTGGCGATCGGGTTGCTTATTTCCTCACTCACCGAAAATCAGATCGTCTCCGCCATCGCCACATTCGGGGTATTGCTGATGCTGTGGGTGATCGACTGGATGGCGGCTTACACGGGACCCACACTCGGCGCTTTTTTCAATTACATCTCGGTGATCGATCACCTGGAAAATTTCGCCAGGGGAGTCATAGACAGCCAGGACATCATTTTTTATTTGAGCGTCATGGGATTTGGACTGTTCATGACGTACAGTTCTATGGAATCCTTGAGATGGAGGGAGTAACGTGAGCAGGGGAAGATACATCAAATATACGGCAAACTCTTTCATAGTTATCGTGGTAGTGCTTGCGATCCTCTTCATCGTCAATTACATCACAAACAATCACCGAGGGAGGATCGACACGACCGAAATGGCGAGATTCAGTCTTTCTGATCAGACCGTCAAGGTGCTTGTCGGGCTCGAAAAAGAAGTAAAAGCGTATGCCTTTTTCCAGGGGACCGACCGGCGTCTCGATGACCTGTTCAACAACTATTCCTACAACTCGGACAAATTCAGTTATGAATTCGTCGACCCTGACAAGAGACCGGAACTTTCCAAAGCCTTCAACGTCGAGAAGTACGGAACGATCATCATGACCTGTGGTGAAAGGGATGAAGTGGTGGAGGAGAATTCGGAACAGGGTCTTACAAACTCGATCCTGAAGGTGACGAGAGATCAGCAGAAGTCCCTCTACTTTCTGGAGGGACATGGCGAACGAAATCTCGATGACATCGAGAGAGAAGGCTACTCTACGGTCAAAAAGGCCATCGAAAACGAAAACTACGTTGTGAAATTTCTTCCACTGGCAAGAACCGATTCAATACCGTCCGACTGTTCACTGCTCGTGATAGCTTCGCCGTCCAGCAGGCTTTTCGACCGGGAGCTCGAGCTTATCGAACAGTACCTTCAGGCTGGCGGGAGCCTGCTCGCTCTCCTCGATCCACCGCCATCGGAAGGTCTCACCGGCTTTCTCGATGGATGGGGAGTCAAAGTCGGGAACGATCTCGTAATCGATGCCAGTGGTGTGGGCAGGCTTTTTGGCGCCGGTCCCACGATACCTCTCGTCTCCACTTACGAGACACATCCGATCACCAAAGGATTCAGGGTGATGACCTTCTTCCCGTATGCCCGGTCCGTCGACAAGAAGGAGACCCTGCCACAGGGCGTGAGGGTGAACAGCCTCTGTAAGACAACCAAAAACAGCTGGGCGGAAACGAATCCGGAAGGGACAAAATACGAATTTGACGAGGGCGCTGACACTCGTGGTCCTGTATCCATCGCTGCTGTCGCCGTCAAGGACATTACCGCGGGAAAGGGGTCGGAGGCAGGTGAAGTACCGCCGCCGGCTAAAAAAGCCAGAGTTGTCGTATTCGGTGACGCCGATTTCGCTTCGAATTCATACTTCAGCGCTTCGGGCAACTCCGACCTTTTTCTCAATACGGTGAACTGGCTGATGGAAGAGGAAGATCTAATATCGATCCGTCCCCGTGAACCGGAGGACAGGCGGCTGACCCTCACTGCCGGTCAAACCAAAAAAATCTTCTATTTTGTAGTTGTTTTTATGCCGCTCGTCATCATCGGGCTCGGCCTCATCATTTGGAACAGAAAAAAATAGCTATGACGGGGGAGATCCTATGAAGATAAGGAATACAATTATCCTTTTTGTTCTGGCCGTAGGCCTCTTCCTGTACATGTACCGGTTCGAAATACTAGATGTGAGACAGGAAGAGGAAGCCAAGGAACTGGCGAAGAAAGTAATGCAGTTCGAACCCGATTCGGTGAAGACGGTCAGGGTCCGGACGGCTCAAGGAGCAGTTGTCTGTTCGCGGGAGGGTGAGGAGTGGAAGATAACAGAACCGATAGAGACCAGGGGAGATGAAAACGAGATCAACACACTCCTCACCAACCTGGAAGGGACTAAAATCGAGAGAAAACTCGTCGATGAAGCCGACAACCTATCGACATTCGGTCTCGATGAATCCGCATTGTCTATTTATGTTGCGGGAGATTCATTCGTATCGGACACGCTCTACATCGGGCACAAAAATCCAACCGGTACGTTTGCTTATGCTAAACGAAGCGGCGGTTCCGAAGTGTTTCTGATTCCGCAGGTGACGATTTCCCAGGTAGATAAAGATCTGTTCCGTCTCCGGGATAAACTGGTCATGCATGTGGATCGGGAAACAGTCGAAAAATTTACCATAACTACCCGGGAAAAAACCGTCACCTGTGAGAAGCAGGACGATACGTGGCAAATCCTCGAACCTGTCGAAGACCAGGCGGACCGCGGTTCGGTGAGTCGTGTGCTCTCCTCCGTCTCCAATGGGAAAGCGGTAGGTTTCGTGACTGAAGAAGCCGGGGATCTAAGTCAATACGGACTCAATGATCCGGACATTTCCATCGACGTATTCACTGGGGCGGAGAGAACGAAACACACCCTGCTTGTCGGGGATGTCTCTGAACGAAAATTCTACGCGAAGGACGCTTCCCGGGAACCGATCTTTTTCGTCAACAATGTCTTCTACGAGGCGATGAACCAGGATGTGAAGAATTTCCGGAACAAGAAGGTACTGGATTTCGATCGGTCACAGGTTACTCTTCTGGAGATCGTCAAACCGGAGGAGACCATTGTCTGCGAGAAGGATACCACATCCGAATGGTTCGTGTCACTGTCTCCGAATCTGTCGAGAGAGCCAGCAGCGGAGAACAAGATCAATCAGGTTCTGAGCACCTTGGTCGCCCTGCGGGTCGAGGAGTTCACCGATGATGCACCCAAGAGTTATTCACCCTATGGTCTCGATTCGCCGCGTCTCGAAATTTCCATCAAAGGAGAAACGGGAGAACTGGCGAGGATCCTTATCGGTGATCCGACGGAGGAAAACTACTTTGTGCGAACTTCCGACCGGGATCGGGTGTATTCTGTGAGGGGCAGGAGTGTATCGACCCTAACAGTGGGATACCTGGATTTACTGAGAGAGGAAAAGAAGGATGAAGGAGGGGAAACGACTGAATAGTATGTCGGGGTGGGCCTGTGTCCTCCTTCTTTCCTTTTTTCTCGTAGATTCGGGTCATTCCGTTCTCGCCGACTCACCAGGGGAAGTATCCTGGGATCTCACACTGTCATCGGACTCTCTTTTTATCGGAGACCCACTTTCTGTTACCATCGAACTCACTCACGACGCGAGTGACAGTGCGAGTTTCTCAATCACCGGTGTGAGCGCCAGCATCGAACCGTTCGAGGTCATCCGGACCGGAGAGACAAAGACCCATACTGCCGGCGGAGTCCGGGTCGATTCTCTGAGTCTCTCACTGACCAGTTACGAAACCGGAGATTTTACACTTGGCCCGATTGATGTTTTAATCGTCAGGAGCGGGATACCTGACACGGTTCGGATCGAGGGGAGACAGGTCAGGGTAAAATCACTTCTCGGCCCCGATGCACGGGATATCAAAGAAATCAAGGAAAACCTCTACCATGCCGGGCGAAGCAGGCTGGTATGGATCATCCCTGCACTTCTCCTGGTCGCTCTGCCGGCTGTTATTATATGGTTACGGCGCCGAAAGAGACGACGGTCGACTCTGCCCCGGCATGGTCCCGAGATACCTTCGACCCCTCCGCATGTCCTGGCACTGGAAGAACTCCGGAAGATAGAGAAAATGGAGCTTCTCACGAGGGGAAAGGTGAAACAGTACTACACAATGGTGTCAGAGGTGTTGAGAAAATACATTGCAGGCAGATACGGGATCGTGACACTCGAGAGAACCACCGCCGAGATCGTTATTGATCTGGAACATACCTCTGTTTCTGAGGCTCATCGTCTTCGGTTCTCAGAACTGCTTCAGAGCTCGGACCTCGTCAAATTTGCAAAGTGGAATCCCGACAGTGAATCGAGGGACTCCCTTGTCCCGTTGACACGGGAGATAATCGAAGAGACAAAATCCCGAGTGTATGAAGAGGAGTTGACCCTTGCAGTTCGCTGACCCTCAGTTCTTGTTGTTGCTCTCGATAATTCCCCTGCTCCTGTACCTGCAGGTGAAAAAGGGGAAAGCAAAACAGGCCTCATTCCTCTACTCGTCGACCCGTCTCTTCGAAGGCCTTCCGGCTACGACGAGATCACGACTGGCGGTGTTACCACTTGCTCTCAAGATCCTGTCACTCATTCTCATTATATTCGCCCTTGCACGTCCACAGGGAGGGAGAGGCGAGGAGGAAGTGTTTTCTGAGGGCATCGACATCATGCTCGTTCTCGACATATCCGGAAGCATGAAGTCAGAGGATTTTCAGCCGAAGAACCGCTTACACGTTGCGAAGGAAGTTATTTCAGAATTCATCGACAACCGGCCGAATGATCGGATCGGCCTGGTCGTGTTCGCTGCCGGCAGTATAACCCAGTGCCCTCTCACGGTCGACCACGCTGCACTTAAAAAACTTCTACAGGCAACAGACATCGGAATGATCGAGGATGGGACGGCAATCGGAGTCGCTGTCGCCACGGGAGTGAACCGATTGAAGGACTCGAAGGGTAAAAGTAAAGTAATGGTTCTTCTGACCGATGGTGTGAACAACCGCGGAGAGATCGATCCTGTAACCGCTGCCGAGCTTGCTTCCAGCTTCGGCATAAAAGCGTACACGATAGGTGTCGGGATACAGGGCACGGCACCCTACCCGGTCGAGGATCCGGTCTTCGGGAAACGTTATGTCCAGGTCCAGGTTGAGATAGACGAAGAAGTTCTCGGTAAGATCGCTTCCATAACCGGAGGAAGATACTACAGAGCGACGAATGTCGAAGCTTTGAGAAAGATCTATGAAGAAATCGACCAGATGGAGAAAACAATCGTGAAAACCAGAAATCGGATAATCTATACCGAGATGTATCCGGTTTTCGTCGTACCGGCTTTCCTCCTGCTGTCTCTCGGCATGATCGTTACAGGGACCATTTTCAGGAGACTGCCGTAATGGAAGGTTCGTCAATTTTCCTGTTTGCAAGACGAGAGTGGCTGCATCTCTTCTGGGTGATCCTTATCGTTCTCCTGAGTCTGATCTATTACGCACGCTGGAGGAAGAAAGCATTTGTTATCTTCGGAAGTGAAAAAAACGTGTCATTACTCGTCGCCTCATTGCACCAAAAACTCCGATCCATCAGGAATCTTCTCTTCCTGATAGGGCTTTGCTTTCTTGTGATCGCTGCATCCGGCCCCATGTGGGGGAAGAAAGCGGTCATCGTCAAATCCCGCGGGAAGGATGTCATGTTCATTGTCGACATTTCGACGAGTATGCTCGCTGAAGATATAAAACCCAACCGCCTTGCTCGTGCGAAACTCGAACTGTCTCAGCTCCTGGTCGGCCTCTCCGGAAATCGGATAGGACTCATCATTTTCTCCGGCGACAGTTTTGTTCTCTGTCCGCTCACGCTTGACACCGGTGCTTGTGAGCTTCTCATAGACTGCATCCAGGCCGGCAACATGCCGCGACCCGGTACGAGTCTCTCCGGCGCCATTCAGCAGGCTGTGAAAAGCTTCGAAGCCGGAGAAAATGAGTACAAGGCCGTCGTCCTTATCAGTGACGGAGAAGATCTCGAAGGTGAGATCGATGGAGCAGTATCGGAAGCGAAGGAGAACGGTCTACGTGTCTTCACCCTCGGTGTCGGCACGACAGAAGGTGCTCCGATACCCATCAGAGGAGAGGATGGCTCACTCAAGGGTTACAAGAAGGACAGAACAGAGGAGACGGTGATCACCCGTCTCAATGAAGCTCTCATGAAAGACATTGCAGATGATACCGGCGGCGAGTATTACCGACTCGGAAATGGCGGCACCCGAACGGATGATCTCGTCGAGTCGATAGTGAAGATGGATGAAAAGGTACTGGCTGAGGAGGAGGTACAGAGCTATAAAGAGAGATTTCAATATCCCCTGCTTCTGGCTTTTCTCTTTTTCGTGGCGGAAGCTTTCCTGGGAGAGAGGAGGCGAGTGAATCAATGAAAGTGACCCGAAGTCACCATCCGATCTCTCTGCTGATTCTGTATCTCGCGGTGATTATCAGTATCGCCTGGAGCTGGAAGGACCTGCTCAACACACGTTCTGAGCGCGCTATGAAGCTCTATGAAGAGGGTAATTACGAAGATGCGCTCTCAGTTTACAGCGAAGAGGCTGTGGAGAATCCGGATTCTCCCAAAGTCCTGTACAACCTCGGGAACATGTTGTATCGTAATGACAGGTTCGAAGACGCACTGCCTCCGTACTCACATGCTCAGGATGAAACTGATATCAAGCAGGCTGCCGTGTTCAATACCGGCAACGCGCTTTACCGGGCGGGGTCGAGTTCCGGTGATGGAGAGAAGCTGAAGCAATCGCTCGAAGCGTATAAAGAAGCCATACGCCTAGATCCCGGTGATCTCGATGCAAAGTACAACTACGAATTCGTTAAAAAACTCCTTTCCGAACAACAGCAGCAGCAGAACAAGTCCTCCGATTCCGATTCCCTCTCAGAGAAACAGGACCAGCAAAAAAATCAGCCTGAAGATCAGCAGGAGGACAAGTCTGGAGAGGAGAAAAGTGGGGATGAGGATCAGAAAAAACAAAAACAGGGTGACACTGCAGATAAAAAGCAGTCGCCGGAGAACGAGAAGGGACAACCGCCTGAGACCGAGAAGGAGTCGTCGGACGCCCGGATGGATCAGCAGTCTCAACCTCGAATGAATCAGGATGACGCCAGGAGAATGCTTGAAGCGCTGGAGAACAAGGAAAAGGATCAGCTCGCCCAACGCTTCAAGGCCATGGGGAAAGGAAAGATCGATGTGGAAAAAGACTGGTAACCCCTGGCCGGGCATTATTCTTTGTGTGCTTCTGTTCCGGATCGCAGCTGCCGCACCTCCGGATGATGAGGACCTCACGATCAACGCTCATGTCGACAGGACCTCGATTACGGCCGGTGAGAGTCTCACCCTCACCATCACTCTGAAGACAGGACTCTCCCGTTCACTCCCGGAGCCCGTTTTTCGTTCGATGGAAGATTTTGAAATCTCTGGATCGAGTACTCAGAGTTCCAGTTCGATCTCGATCGTAAATGGGGATTATAATTCAGAGAAGACTATCAGCTACCTCTACACACTCGTCCCGAGGAAAACCGGCGACCTCATAATCCCTGAAGCAGTCGTGTCGTATCGTGACAGGGAGTACACAACGGAACCTATCACCGTGAGAGTCCAGAAAGGAAGGACCCCGAAAAAGGCACCTGACAGAGCTCCTTCAACCGCCACGCGCGAGGGCTCCCCGGAGATCTACATCGCCGCGGTTACGAACAAGGACACGGTATATGCCGAAGAAGCCGTTATTCTCGAGTACTTCCTCTACACCCGTTTGAATATCAGTGATATTACCATGATCGATATTCCCGAATCGGGAGGATTCTGGTGGGAAGAAGATACTGACTTCGGACAGAGCGTGGGGAGAAACCAGGTCGTTCAGGGTAACATCTACAAAGTTTATCCCATCAAGAGGTTCGTGGCCTACCCGCTTTCACCCGGGGAGAAACGTATCGAACCTCTCGAACTCGGGTGCCGTGTGAGAGTCCGGTCACGGGATATATTCGACTCATTCAGTATCTTTGGAAGGGAAAAATCCATTACCATTCTCAGCAACGAAATCACTCTTAGCGTACTTCCCCTGCCCGAGCAGGGGAAGCCGCCGGGTTTTAAGGGGGCGGTTGGAAATTTCACGGTGAAAACGACGACCGATCGCAACGAAGTGTTGCAGAACGAACCTGTCACCATTACGATGACCATCGAAGGGAAGGGGAATTTCAAAACTATGGGGGAGCCGGAGCTGCAGCTCCCTGATGGTGTTTCCGTCTATCCCCCCGATGAAAGTCTGAAGGTCCGTTTTTCAGGCGACAATCTCAGCGGGAAAAAAGTGTACGAGTACATTATCATACCAAGAGAGGAGGGTGACTACAAAATAGAAGGCGCGGACTTTTCGTATTTTGATCCCTCACGCCACAGCTATGTCCACAAAACGACTTCACCGATCAACTTCACCGTCCGCGCGGGAGAGCCAGTCGTTTCCGGACCTACTGGATTCAAGACGCCGGCCATGGTGCTCGGTGATGATATCAATTACATCAAGGACATACCGGGTGATATCGGTCGATCTTCCCCGGTATCGTTCAGCAGAAAAATTTTTCTCTATTCCAATATGGTATCGCTGCTCTTCTTCGTGGGATTTTTCGTATCCAGAAAGAGGGCAGAGAAACTTCACGGGAACCGAACCCTTCGGAGACACCGCTATGCAGGGAAAGATCTGAAAAAAACTCTTAAACAAGCCAGGGAGAGTCTTCCTGACGGCGATCACACCATCTTTACACAGAAGTGCGAAAAAGCGATCATAGAATTCGTCGGAAACAGACTCGACCAGGAAACCACAGGCATGACGATCAGGGAGTTCATGTCCCTGTTGAAGGACGAAGATACAGACGAAGCCACTATCGCACTCTTCGAGGAGTGGCACGATGCCTGTCAGCAGGCGCGCTTCAGCCCCGGGAGGATGGATCTGGCGGCAAGAAGTGATTTGCTCGAGAAGACCAAGCAGCTGGCACGCAGTCTGGGGGACGTGTTACCATGATAAAAATCACCCTTCTGATTGCCGTATCCCTTCTCCTGTTCTCACGAGCGGATGCCTTGCCGGAGGACGGGCTCACCGATCGCGGCACCAGGTTCAGAGAGGCCAATGAGCGCTACGCCGGCGGTGATTACTGCGGGGCTTCAAATATCTACGCCGAGCTGATCGAGGAAGGTGTGGTACACAGTTCACTCTACTACAACATGGGAAACGCATGCTTCAGATGTGGAGAGCTCGGGCGTGCAATCGTGTACTACGAGAAAGCCAGGAAAATCAGCCCGAGGGACAGGGACATCAATCACAATCTCGATTTTGCCCGGAGCAGGGTGACCGAGCAGGAAGCTAACGGGAGTTTTCTGGGAATCATCCTGTCGAAGATACTCTACCTCTTCTCACTCGAAGAAATCTTTGCACTCGAGCAGATAACTGCGGTACTCCTGGCCCTGTTCGGTATACTGTACATCAACACCCGCAGAGGATCCCGCAGGAGACCTCTGCGGATCTGTCTACTCTGTACCGGAATTCTTCTGTGCTGTAGCCTCCTGCTGATTGCTTCGAAGACGATGGATGAACGAAATACCAAAGCGATCGTACTCATCGAGCGGGTAGACGCCCTGAGTGGTCCAGGCGTGGACAACGTCAAGGTTCTCTCCATCCCGGAGGGTATGAAGGTGTGGGTGGATGAAGACAGAGGTGACTGGTACCTCATCCATCTCAGTACCGGTCGGGGGGGCTGGGTGAAGAAAGAAACCATCGGTCTCATCTGATCTCAGGACGGATCCCACGCATCCCTTCCCGTTCTCTTCCGTTCGTTGCGATACGAATCCAGACAGCTACAAACCGTTCGTGGAAACGGTATGATCTTGAGAGGGGATTTGTCCGCTCGTCGGTTCTTTTTGTGAAGGATTGAAGAATCGCGAGGTTCTTTGTATATTAATATGCCATCTTGATTCTGACGCGCACAGCCGCATCCGCTTGTATCACAGGGTATGAAACTCAGGGGAGTAGAAAGTGATCGCAATATCATCAGCCTGGAGATCGAGAAAAGCCATCAGCGGCAAAGGCCTCATCGCTGAATTAAAAAAACTTCCAACGGATTCTGTCGAACTCGAATTCAGGATCCCGTCCCTTCTGTACGAGGAGATGAAGCCATTCCTCAACAATGAGGACATATCCGTCGTGAGCCTCCACAATTATTTTCCTGTGCCGGACGTGCTCATGCCGAGTGAAGGCAGCGGCGACGCATTCCTCCTCTCCTCGAATGACGAAGAGGAGAGAAAACTCGCCATCAGGTATTCGAAGAAGACTCTGCAGACCGCACACAGCCTTGGAGTGGAGAATGTGATATTTCATCTCGGGCTGGTACCGATGGATCAGCCGAAGAGAATCATAATGAGATCCCTCGTCGACGAAGTCCTGGGGAATTTTACCAACCAGGATTATCCCTCGCAGGTGAAGAGAGAGAGAGAATCGAGGAAAGGTCCCTACTTCGACAACTGCCTGAAATCTCTGGACGAACTCATCGAGGAAGCGGCAAAATTAAGGGTCAACATCTGTCTTGAGAACCGCTACTACCCCACCGAGATGCCGAACCTGGAAGAATTGACGATTCTTTTCGAGCGGTACAATGGTGCCCCGCTCAGGTACTGGCATGATCTGGGACATGGAGTGATCCATGAACGGCTGGGATTCGACCGGAATCTGGATCTCATCCAGAAGAATTTTCATCGGATGGCCGGTATTCACCTCCATGACGTGAAAGGGTTCCGAGATCACCTTGCACCGAGCATGGGGGAGATCGATTTTCGAGAGCTGAAGAACCATTTACCCGAGAATATCGTACAGGTCATGGAGATCCACGAGCAGGCAACCGCTGCCGAAATTATCGATGCTTTCCAGCTGCTGAGGGACTGTGGTTTCTGATGCATTACGATGAAGTGATCGGGCCGAAGCAAATGGCAGTCCGAGCCGGACTCCACCGGAGATTCGCAAACACGGACTGGTGAGGAATCGTTATGAATATACGCGTTCTCGACAATGAGACGATATCTAAAATAGCAGCCGGGGAAGTTATCGAGAGACCCGCATCCATCGTCAAGGAACTTGTCGAAAATTCTCTCGATGCCGGGGCGCTCAGAATAGCCGTTGATATCGAAGGCGGAGGCATGACCGCTATCCGCGTGAGTGACAACGGATGCGGCATCCTGGGGACCGACATGAAATTGGCTCTCGAGAGACATGCCACGAGTAAAATATCGAGCAGTGATGACCTCTGGGATCTGAAAACTTACGGCTTCAGAGGGGAGGCGTTGTATTCGGTCGCCGCTGTCTCGAGGTTCGAGATGATCTCCAGACCTTCCGCAGAGAAGATCGGTTTCCGGATTCTCACGGAAGGTTTGAAACGGATCGTATCCGAAGAGGAGATGAGGCAGGAGGGGACGACAGTCTGCGTGACGAACCTCTTCTTCAACTCCCCGGCCAGGCGGAAGTTCCTGAAGTCGGCCGCTACCGAGTTCAGGCACATCGTGAAGACTATAATCTCATACGCTCTCGCACGGCTCGATGTCGACTTCACTCTCAGGAGAGATGGGAAGGTACACATCAGCGTTTCTCCCGCACAATCACTCACCGAGAGGGTCGCGGCTCTGTACTCGGAACAGTACAGAGATAAACTCATGGAGGTATTTTCCGCCGGGGAAGATATGACGCTCGGCGGTTTTATAATCGATCCCAACAGAGCGAGGAGACGGGGTGCCGAACAGTGGCTGTTCGTCAACGGTCGGCCTTTTGCCAGCAGGCCGATGGTAGCTGCGGTGCATGAAGGATACCGATCGACACTGTCACCCGGCACTTCACCTGATTTTATTCTCTTTCTGAACATGCCTCCTCACGATGTCGATGTGAATGTTCATCCGACAAAGAAAGAAGTAAAGTTCAGGAATCAGGGAAAGATCTTCGACCTAGTCTCCGGTTCCATCCGAAAAACTCTTGGAGCTGCTGAACCGGTAAACGCTCAGCTCACAGACCTGCACCGTCTCTCGTCACGGAAATACATCCTCCAGAGCAGGGAAGGTTCCGAGGGGCTGCGGATAGAAGATTCCCAGACCAAGCAGATGGCACTGTTCATGAGTGCACAACTCTCTCCGACGGACGACCTGATCCCCGATGAAGAATCGGGGACAGAAAAACCCGTGTTCATTCAGTTGCATCAGACATACATCGTTGCCACGACCGATTCGGGCATCGTCGTCATCGACCAGCACTCGGCTCACGAACGGATAATCTACGAAGAGCTCATGGGCGTTTTCACGAAGGGCAACGTCGATGCGCAGAGACTCCTGTTTCCGATCACCATTCAGATGTCTCACCAGGAAGAGATCATTCTCGAAGAATACCGCTCTCTTCTAACCAGGTTCGGATTTGATCTGGAGCAATTCGGTGAACGCACGTACCTGCTGCAGTCTGTGCCTGCGATAAGTCCTGGATTCGATGTCGAAGTCGCTCTGCATGCCATTCTCGGCGACCTGTCCGACAAGGGGATGCATGAGATGAACCAGTACGAAAAACTTGCAAAGGTGATTGCCTGCCGTACTGCGATCAAGGCAGGTATGCCCCTCAATGAAAGTTTTATGTCAGAGCTTCTGGACGGTCTCTTCGCGACCTCACTGCCGTATTCGGATATCCATGGAAGACCCACCATCGTCCAGATCGATCTCAATGAATTGAACAGGAGGTTCGGAAGGATTTGACAGATGCTCTGGTCATCACCGGACCCACTGCGGTTGGGAAAACCGACGTCGCTGTTGAAATAGCTCGACGGCTTGGTGGTGAGGTGATTTCGACAGACTCCCGGCAAGTCTACAGGTTTATGGACATCGGTACCGCGAAGCCGGGACAGGAAATACTTGGCAGAGTGAAGCATCATCTGATCGATGTGAAAGATCCCGGAGAGGAATACAGTGCCGGTGAGTTCGCACGGGATGCCGTCCGTATCGCGAAAGAGATCGAAGACAGGGGTAACGTACCGATTTTCTGCGGAGGTGCCACGCTCTATCTGTATGCCATTACCGTCGGTCTGTTCCCGGAACCGGACAATCTCTCGGAGAGAAAAAAAGAACGAGCACGGCTTCTGGAACGATCCTCACGGGAAGGTCTCGAGGTACTCTACTCGGAACTTCTCGAAGTGGATCCCGAGACGGCCGGAAGGATATCGAGTACCGACACCCAGCGGATCTCCCGGGCACTCGAAGTGTATCTGTCGACCGGAATACCGCTCTCTCAATGGCACCGCGATGGTGTAAACAAACCGGACGTGAGGTCTCTCTGTTTCTGTCTGTATCTGCCTCGCGAGGAACTCGCAGGAAGAATCGAGCGGAGGACCGGTGAGATGATCGAACAGGGGTTGGTCGATGAAGTGCGGAAGCTCCTCGAACGAGGCATTATAGCTGACTCCAGCCCGCTCAAATCGGTCGGGTACAGTGAGATAGTTGGGTTTATCAATGGTGAATATTCACTTGATGAGGCAGTCAGGCTGATCAACAGGAACACGAGAAGATACGCCAGGAGGCAGACGACATGGTTTCGAAGAATGACGGGTTTGACGTGGATAGTCAGCGATTCTCGCACGGCCGTGGAGATCTGTAAATCCTGGAGAAAGTGGAAACACAATGCCTGATGACATGTCCACACCGTGTAAGCAGACCGACCGTCTTATTCGTGATGCTCTCAAAGAAGATATCGCGGGTGGTGATGTGACTTCGAAGTGGATATTCGGACCTCGGGAGAGCGGTCGAGCAGTGCTGTTCGTCAAGGAGAATGCGGTTGTGGCAGGCCTCGATATCGCGTGCAGAGTCTGGGAGATCATCGACAGCGGAATCGAACTGACGAAACTCAACCGGGAGGGCAGCCGGGTGGGGAAAGGGGCAGCCATACTCCGTGTTTCCGGTACGATGAGGTCTTTGATGGCGGGTGAGAGGACAGCTCTGAACTTTCTCCAGCGCCTCTCCGGAATCGCGACTCTCACCTCTGAGTTTGTGAGGAGAGTCGAAGGAAAACCGGTAAAAATACTGGACACGAGAAAAACCACTCCGGGGTGGAGGATTCTGGAAAAATACGCGGTCCGGGTCGGTGGCGGAGTCAATCACCGGTTCGGTCTGTATGACATGGTCCTCCTCAAAGAGAATCACCTGAGAGGTGCGGAAAGTACTCATGAGGCACTCAGACGGGTGGCGAGGAAGAACAAGGCCGGGTTACCCGTTGAGATCGAAGTGAGGAACATCGAAGGGGTTGAAGAGGTCATCGAGCTGATCGACATGATCGATCGTATCATGTTCGACAACATGTCCATACCCGAAATGAAAAAGTGCGTGAAACTGGTCAGGACAAGAATCCGGGGCAGAAAAAAACCCCTCCTGGAAGCATCAGGAAATGTAACGCTTCAGAACGTCCGGAAGATTGCCGACACAGGAGTCGATTATATTTCCGCCGGGGCTCTGACACATTCGGCGGGAGTCATCGACATGAGTTTCCTCATCGAATGAGCCGGGCAGAAAGCCGTTGTGCTTCATGTACGATCCGCCTGCTGTAGTGGTGAAGGAGATCCGTCTCTTGATCAAATGGAAAATCGAGGATTTCGACAGCATCGAATCGACTCAGGACATGGCTCGAGAACTTGCCAGGTCAGGAAGTCCCGAGGGAACAGTCGTGCGGGCTCTTCATCAGAGCAGAGGGAGGGGGCGTGAGAACCGGCACTGGTTCTCCCCCGAGGACGCCGGTATCTGGGCCACCTGCATCCTGCGGCCGGATTTTTCCTCGGATCTCATCCCGCTTATTTCCATCGCCATCGCAACTGCGATTGTGAGCGCACTCGAAGAGGTGACCGGGAGAGAAGTGCTCATCAAGTGGCCGAACGACATTTACATGGGAGGGAAAAAACTCGGGGGGATACTCTGTGAGGCTGAAACGGACTCCGCACTCGGGATCTCCTTCGTGCTGGTCGGTTTCGGCATCAATGTTCTCGATCCCCGGGGGGGGTTCCCGGCGAAACTTTCGGGGATAGCCACGAGTCTCGAGGCGGAAACGGAGAACCGGTATGATCAGGAAGGACTCCTCTCCTCTATGCTTGAATTGTTCGATTCGCGGCTGGCATGTCTCTCACAGGAGGGCCCGGAGCGTCTCATCGAAGAGGCTTCACATTCTGACTTTTTAATGGGAAAATATGTGTTCGTGAAATCCGGGAACAGAGAGGTACAAGGGACTGCTGCAGGTTTTGGAAAACGAGGTGGTATCCTGATAGAGAACGAGTCTGGTGAACGATCGGAACTCATCAGCGGTGAAATCACAGCAGTCCGGACCTGACCGGGAGGTATGCGCCCTCTTCGGGCCTCGTGGGTCGGATGTACGGATGACCTCGGCGGGTTACCGTATGTATGAACAGGACCTTCGTGGTTCATTTCGGCCTCGGGAAGGAAGGAAAGGGGGTTGTGTTGAGCAAGGAAAAATCTCTTCTGGTTGTTGATGTGGGCAATACCCACACTGTCCTCGGATTGTTTCTCGATGATCGTATCGTGCGAACCTTCCGTTTCGCGAGTAAACGCATCATGACTTCCGATGACTGTTACCTTCAGGTAAAACCGGCGCTTCAGGAGATGGGACTCCTCCCACCGGTTGATGGTTCCGCCGTCTGTTCGGTCGTGCCGCACCTGACAGGTACCTACTTCAGAGCATTCGAGCGCCTCTCGACGGGCACTCCCGTTGTCATAGGCGGTACCATTCCGACAGGGATATCGGTAAAGATCCTGAGACCCGAACAGGTGGGTGCGGACAGGATCGCAAATTCCGCTGCTGCACACCGGTATTATGGTGGCGATCGTATCGTCGTCGACCTGGGGACAGCAACAACTTTTGATGTTGTTTCACGGGAAGGTGAATACCTCGGCGGAGTCATATCGGCGGGTATCTTCACCTCAGCTCAGCATCTGTTCGAAAAAGCGGCGATGATTCCGAGAGTGGACATCTCGAAACCGGACACGGTAATCGGGAAAACAACCGAGGAAGCGGTGCGTTCCGGCATCTACTACGGTACTGTCTCGCAGATCGACGGTCTGATCGAAAGAATCAGAAAAGAGTGGGGGAGGGACGGAGCGGTTATCGCGACGGGTGGTTATTCACAATTAATTGCCGAAAGATCGCTGGCAATCGAAACGGTCGATCCCGATCTCACCCTCAGAGGAATCAAGGCAATCTGGGAACTCCAGTAATCGTAAGCCATTGTTGTTGCACGACTTGTGGCCCATGCGAGGAACAGGTAATTTCCCCCCGGAAGTGAAAAATATTTCCAAAAAAGACTTGAAAAAAGAACAGACACTTGTTATATTATTATCACTCATCAAGTGTGAGTGCTAATCGACCAATGTGAACCACGGTTGTTTCCAAGGAGGTTATGTATGAACGTAAAGCCATTGGCTGACAGGGTGATCGTAAGACCGATCGAAGAGACCGAGCAGAAGAAAGGCGGGATTATCATACCCGACACTGCGAAGGAGAAGCCCCAGCAGGGTGAAGTGATCGCCATTGGGCCTGGAAGGATCGCCGACACCGGCGAGCGGGTCCAGCTCGATGTGAAAGTCGATGATAAGGTTCTCTATGGAAAGTACGCAGGGACCGAAGTGACGATCGAAGGTGAGGATTTCCTCATTATGAGGGAAAGTGATATTTTCGCCATCATCTGATCTTTCCTGCATCCTGAATCTAATGATTTGAAGGGAGTTATTACAGTATGGCCGCAAAAGAACTTATTTTCGACAGTAATGCACGTTCTTCCCTCCTTGCCGGTGTCGACAAACTGACAGAAGCTGTCAGGGTGACACTCGGACCGAGGGGGAGAAACGTAATTCTCGACAGGAAGTTCGGTTCGCCCACCGTCACAAAGGACGGGGTCACCGTTGCCAAGGAAGTGGAACTGGAAGACCATTTCGAGAATATGGGTGCACAGATGGTTCGCGAAGTGGCATCAAAGACCAGTGACATTGCCGGTGACGGAACAACCACGGCGACGATCCTCGCTCGGGCGATTTACAAGGCAGGTCTCAGGAACGTCACCGCGGGATCCAATCCCATGAGTCTCAAGAGAGGGATCGACAGTGCTGTTAACGCAATCATCACGGAGCTCGAGAAGCTTTCGATCCCGACCAAGGGCCGGACCGAGATCGCCCAGGTTGGAACAATTTCGGCGAACAATGACAAAGAAATCGGTGAGCTGATTGCCGAAGCAATGGAGAAGGTGGGGAAAGACGGCGTCATTACCGTTGAGGAAGCGAAGAGTATGGAAACAAACCTCGAAACCGTAGACGGTATGCAGTTCGACAGGGGATATATCTCGCCGTATTTCATCACCGATTCCGAGAAGATGGAAGTAGAACTCGAGGAGCCTCTCATCCTCATCCATGACAAAAAGATATCGGTCATGAAGGATCTGTTACCTCTCCTCGAAAAAGTCGCCCAGATGGGTAAACCGCTGCTGGTCATTTCCGAGGACATCGAAGGCGAGGCACTCGCAACACTCGTCGTCAACAGGCTGAGAGGCACGCTCAAGGTCGCGGGAGTCAAAGCGCCGGGATTCGGCGACAGGCGTAAGGCCATGCTCGAAGACATAGCAGTCCTCACCGGTGGTCGTGTGATCTCCGAAGATGTCGGTTTCAAACTCGAGAACGTGGTTGTCACAGACCTCGGGAGTGCGAAAAGGATCGTAATCGACAAAGAGAACACAACCATCGTCGGAGGCGCCGGATCCGGAAGCGATATCCAGGGCCGTATAAAGCAGCTCAAACAGCAGATCGAGGAATCTACCTCTGACTATGACAGTGAAAAGCTGCAGGAGAGGCTTGCCAAGCTGGCCGGCGGCGTGGCCGTCATCAACGTGGGTGCGGCAACCGAAACCGAGATGAAGGAAAAGAAGGCCCGCGTCGAGGACGCCCTTCACGCGACACGCGCAGCGGTCGAGGAAGGTATCGTTCCCGGAGGCGGTGTTGCGATCCTGCGCGCATCCAGCGTGCTCAATGGATTGAAACTCGACAACGCTGATGAGCAGGTTGGTGTCGAGATCATCAAAAAGGCTATCGAGGAGCCGCTGAAGTGGATCGTCAACAACGCCGGGCTCGAGGGGAGCGTCGTGGTGGAGAAAGTGAAAAGTGCGAAGGAGACGAATTTCGGATTCAACGCAGAAAAACTTGAATACGAAGATCTCGTAAAAGCGGGTGTGATCGATCCGACAAAGGTATCGAGGATTGCTCTTTCCAACGCCGCCAGTATCGCGAGTCTGCTCCTGACCACCGAGGCTCTCATTTCGGAGAAGCCCGAGGAGGAGAAAGCCGCTGGACCACCGATGCCGCCAGGTGCCGGGATGTATTAAACATCAAAAAAACACACGGGCGGTTGCTCTGCAGCCGCCCTTTTTTTCAATCCCTGTCCAGGTTCCCTCTCATCACACCGAAGATTTTTCTCTTGACCAGTCATACAATATATTGTATGATATAAACTGACACGGCACTTTATATACTGACAAAAACCCCCGACCAGAGGTGGATTATGAATGGGAAACAGGTTCTCCTTTGTACACTTGTAGCTTGTACCGTAAGCTGCACCAAGCCTATCGATCAGGCTGAGGAATATTACAATCTGGAGAAATATGACCTCTCTTTTAAGATGGCAAACCAGGCGTACAATCGGGACAAGACAAACGCAAAAGCGGCGGTTATCCTGTTCAAGAGTCAGATAGCGGCCAAATACTGTAATTCCCAGAAAATTGTCGCAGGAGCGTACTCAGCTATCCAGGGTACCGTGACCCGGTGGGATGAGAGTATAATCGCTCCTCTCCAGGAAGCCCTGACTGACAGGAAGGGGTGCATCCAGCTGTTTGCAGTCTATGCTCTCGGTGACCTTCCATTCGAAGACGCCGGACAACTCCTGCTCGATATCGTTCGCGGCAGTTATCCTGAACCGGAAGAACCCGGTTTGATCTCAAAAGAGATCCTGATAGGCGAAGCGGCACTCGTACTCGGGAAGAGAGTCTACAAGGGAGCATTAGATGATCTGATCAGGTTGACCGGCTCGGAGAGCGGCCTGTTGCGGGCGAAATCAGCCGAGGCCCTCGGATATCTGGGCGAACAACAGGCTGTCGAGCCGCTCACGGGCCTGCTCAAGGATCAGTATTCGGTGGGGGGAGAGAGGATCGTCGCAGAAGCAGCCAGAGTTTCCCTGAAGCTGTTAACCGACGAGGACTATTCAATAGAAGATTGAAACAATGGTTAATATCCCTGAAGAACAGGAACCAGACAGGAAGCGATTCCTGCGGGTAGCACACACAGCGCTTCTCTCGGAGGTGTCCTGTCTGTTCTCCTTTGATTCCCAGCGGAATGGTTTTTCACTGGATACGAGCATTTCTGAGCTGGAAGGTATTTCGCCCGACCTGAAGGTACTCGCCGACAGTCCCATTCTGAATTATGCTGCTCTCAACCGGCTCGCTATATGCCCTGGACACTATCTCATGAGTGTAACGGGGAAAGGACGCGGACGCGAAACCTGGATCCCATCATCGCTCTTGATACTGCCCTGGCCACATCCGGAAGAGAAGTCCGATATACTCAGCTTCTGCCGGTTCAGCCAGGATGCATACAAAGATGAAGATCTTCACTTTATAAGAAACCTGCTGGGGCATTTCGAGTATTCCTCCGGTCGTATGATACGTCCCGGCGACCTTCCGATTACGCCGGGAACCGGTGTTGTACTGGAAGATCTCGAATCGAATCCGTATTACCTCACCAACCTCCTGTTGAATTTCGTGAAAGCGGCCAGAAGAATCCTTCCGGTCGAATCGATTATTCTCACCCTCTGGTCAGATATCGTACCGAAAGGGGATTTTCTTCAGGTTGCAGGATATTCTGAGGACACCCTCCGCACATCGAACTGGTTCGAGCGTCAGAAGTACCTCGCAAGACATCTCGGGTCTTCTTTCAGAATCGATGATTTCCATTTCTATTTCAAAAAGTACAAATTTCGAATGGAGATCGATGACATTCTGCCCACCATGTCGGTCTCGGTCTCTTCACCACTTCGAATCAACGGCAGTGTGGTCGGTTCGATTACACTGAAAACACAGGATGATATGGCTCGTGAACAGATGAAGAAAGCACTACCTGATCTTGTTGAACTTCTCCTCTGGGAAATGCGCAGAGAACGTACCAGAACCGGAATCACCTGCCGCATAAGAGGCGGAGGCACAAGCCTCATAAAACCAAGAGCTTTCCAGGATGAGTTGATAAAGCACTACAGGTCAGCCCGCCGGTATGGTGATGCGCTCTCAGCGATTATATTCCGCCCGAATAATCCGTACTGCTCATCCGGAACCTGTGACGAAAGTTTCTCACGTCTCTTCCTGCTTATGAGGAAAAGTATCCGCGCGATCGATTTCGCCTGTACGATGGGTTTGAACGGACTCCTCATTCTTCTACCCAGAGCCGGGCACCGCGACGCGCTGAAGGTAGCCGAACGCCTGATGCTGCTCGCAGAGGAGGTTGTGAAATACGACCGGTTCCTGAGTAAGAAAACCGCATTTGAGTACAGGGTCGTGTGTTTCCCTGAATCGGCGAAAAACGAGATGGAACTCTGGGAAGCAATTTCCGACGCAGTCCCGGTGTAATTCCCTATCAGGGCGGCAAATCGGCCATCGTATCTCCCACTGATCCTCCATTCCACGAGTGACGGAAATCCTCCTGTCGGAATGCTCGGTCACCCGGGATGATTCCCTTCTCCCGCGCCGCTCACAAGGGGATTTACACAACCCTCTTATTGTTGACTTTATAACATAAGTTATTAATTTTAAAGGCTGTAAAGGTTCAGATCCAACACATTACGGGAGGTCGGTGTGCCCACATATGTCTATCTTTGTGAACACTGCGGAACGAAGCTCGAGAGATTCCACGGGATTAATGAATCCCCTGTTTTCCTATGTCCCTCATGTTCGGGGGAGCTGGTAAGAGAAATCAGCGGGGGCAGCGGATTCCTCTTCAAGGGACCGGGTTTTTATGAAACCGATTACAGAAGTGACAGCTATAAACAAGCTCAGAAAAAGGAAAAGGAACTCGAAAAAAAGACCGGCACTACGAAAGATAATGGAGAATCCGGCACCAAGAGCAAAGGGAAATAGATTGTGATTGAAGAGATTCTCAGCCGGAAGGTGCAAAAAGCTCTCAAAACACTCGCATATCCAACCGATATCGCAGTCCCGATTGAGCGTCCGCGGGAGAAGAAGCATGGTGATTTTTCGTGCCCCATCGCCTTTTCTCTGGCAAAGCAGCTTCATAAGAAACCATCCATCATCGCCGAGGAGATTATTTCCGCCCTGGAGATCGAAAACGATGCAGTGGAGGAAGTGTCGATCGCCGGCGGTGGGTTCATCAACTTCACCCTCTCGAAGCACTATTTTCTCACAGAACTCAGAAGGATATTCGATGAAGGTGAACAATACGGGAAAATCGATATCGGGGACGGGGAAAAAGTCATCATCGAATTCGTCAGTTCAAACCCCACCGGCCCTCTCACCGTGGGACATGGCAGACAGGCGGTACTCGGGGATGTGCTCGCGAATCTCCTTCAGGAGACCGGTTTCCAGGTTACAAGGGAATACTATTTCAATGATGCGGGACGACAGATGACCATCCTGGGAGATTCATGCTACGCGCGGTACATGCAAAAATTCGATCCATCGTTCGAATTTCCCGAAGAAGGTTACCGGGGTGACTATCTGGTGGAAATCGCCGGGAAAGCGGTCGATACATACGGTGACAGGTTCGTTCATGCTGAAGGCGCAGCGCGCGCCGAGGCCGTTTCAACCCTGCGAAAGTTTGCAGCTTCCGAAATTGTTTCGCTCATCGACAGGGACCTGAAACAGCTCGGCGTGATCTTCGACAGCTGGTTCAACGAATCGAGTCTTATCGAAGAGGGGAAAGTCGAAGACACGATCCACGCTCTCGGTCGATCCGGCGCAACATATGAGCGGGATGGCGCCCTGTGGTTCAGGGCGTCAGATTACGGCGATGAGGAAGACCGGGTACTGATCAAAAGTACAGGTGACCCCACGTATTTTCTTACCGACATCGCTTACCACATCAACAAATACAAGAGAGAATATCCGCACATGATCAATATTCACGGTGCGGACCACCATGGATATGTCCCGAGGATGAAGGCTGCTATGAAGGCACTCGGGTTTCGTGAACAAACTCTCAGGTACCTCGTTCACCAGATGGTTTCTTTCATCGAAGGCGGCGAAAAGATGAAAATGTCGACCAGGGCCGGCGCTTTCGTTACACTCCGGGAGCTGATGGAAAAAGTAGGTGTGGATTCGACAAGGTACTTTTTCGTTATGAGGAAAGCCGACAGCCACCTGGTATTCGATATCGATCTCGCCAGAAAACGAGATGCGGAGAACCCGGTTTATTACATCCAGTATGTCCATGCGAGAGTGGCGAACGTCTTCGAACGAGCGAAGGAGAGAGGTTTTGACCCTCACCAGGAATGGCTCAGAAAAGGATTCGATGCTGAGAAGATCCGGCATGAATCCGAGTGGGCACTGATCAAGCTTCTTCCGGATTTTCCGGGAGTACTGAAAAATTCTACGCTTCACTTAGAACCCCACAGGCTGACAGGTTATCTGGAGGAAGTCGCCGCGGCCTTTCACCACTGGTACCAGGAAGGTGACAAAGATCAATCGAGGAGGATGATTACAGATGATCCAGCCCTGACAGCGACAAGACTGTTTCTGGCCGTGTGCACCAAAACCATCATATCGAGAGGATTAAAGCTTCTCGGGGTATCGAGACCCGAGAGGATGTGAGGAGGTCTCATGGGTATTCTCGTCATAGGCTCAGTCGCACTCGACTCCGTCCAGACTCCGTCGGGTTCGGTCGAGGACGAACCCGGCGGATCAGCACTCTACGCCAGTATCGCTGCGAGTTTCTATACCGACACCCGGGTCGTGGCGACGGTTGGAACTGATTTTCCCGATCATGTACTCACCGCACTTGAGGACCGCAGCATAGATACTGAGGGAGTGACTGTGGAGGAGGGTGACACGTTCAGGTGGAGTGGAATCTATGAGGACGATCTCAACAAACGCCGCTCGATTTTTACGAAACTCGGTGTTTTTGAGAAGTTCAAACCCAGGTTGCCTGCTTCGTACCGCGAGCTCCCGCACGTTTTTCTTGCCAATATAGATCCCGACCTTCAGAGAGACGTGCTGGATCAGATCAAACGCCCTCATCTGGTCCTCTGCGATACCATGAATTTCTGGATCAACAGCAAACGGCCGTCACTCCTGAAACTGCTCGAAAAAATAGATATCCTCCTCATCAATGACGAAGAGGCGAAAGAGTTCTCGGGAGAGACCAATATCCTGAAAGCCGGGTCATGGCTTCTCGAGAAGGGTCCGCACTCCGTCGTCATTAAAAAAGGAGAACACGGCGCCAACCTGTTCGGTGCATCAGAGTTTTTCTCCCTGCCGTCCTACCCCGTTTATGAAGTGATCGATCCGACAGGGGCGGGGGACACCTTCGCCGGTGCGATGATCGGCTTCCTCTCACGTTTCGAAAAACCCGGTTTCGAAGAGCTCAAACAGAGTCTCGTCGCGGGGTCGGTATTCGCATCTTTCTGCATCGAGGGCTTCGGGGCCAGAAGGCTCCTCTCTCTGAAGAAGGAGGAGATTTCCGCAAGGACGAAAGAATTTCTGGAGATGTTCCGCATCTCCCCGGGAGGCCTGACGTGGTAGAAAAAGACCGTTCGAAATCAAAATACAGCGAAGCCGGGGTAGACATAAACCGTGCAGTAAAGGCGCTCGAGGGTCTCAAAGATAAAATTAACGCTACTCACCGCAGCAGTGTCCTGCAGGGCATCGGATCGTTCGGGGCCTTGCTCCACCCCGGTGCAGAGCGATACAGAGATCCGGTTCTCGTTATGAGTATCGACGGGGTCGGCACGAAGCTCAAGATCGCCTTTCTCACCGGCCGGCATGACACGATAGGACAGGATCTCGTGAACCACTGCGTCAACGACATCCTTGTCCAGGGCGCAAAACCGCTTGCCTTCATGGATTACTTCGCCACCGGAAAGCTCACGCCCGATGTGATCGAGGACGTCATGAGCGGACTGGTAACGAGCTGCCTCGAGAACGACTGTTCTCTCATCGGCGGCGAGACCGCTGAGATGCCGGGCTTTTACGCAAATGGGGAGTACGATCTCGCCGGGTGTATAATCGGTATCATCGAAAAGGAAAACCTCATCGACGGTTCGGACATAGTCCCGGGAGATGTAATCGTCGGACTGACCTCGACCGGCCTTCACACCAATGGTTACTCCCTCGCCAGAAAAGTTATTTTCGAAACCTGCGGACTCGACACCGCTGAGAAATTCCCAGGTACGGAGTACAATGTCGGAGAACTGCTCCTCGAAGTACACCGTTCCTACTTCAAACATATAGAGGGGCTCATCCGGGCAAAAGTTATAAAGGGTATGGTACACATAACCGGTGGTGGATATTATGACAACGTCCCCCGGGTGCTCCCCGGGGGTATAACAGCTGTGATCGATACAAACCGGTGGACACCGCCGTTCGTGTTCGATTTCCTGCAGGAGCAGGGTGGGATTCCCAGCGAGGAAATGTACCATGTGTTCAACATGGGTGTCGGTTTCCTGCTTGTCGTTTCGAAGAAAGACGCCGATCGAGTGCTGGAGCACATGCGGACGCAGGGCATTGATGGGATACTCATCGGTCACATCGAGAGTGGCGAAACCGGAGTTGAACTGATTCTGCCCCGGGACTGAGCAATGACACAAAATACCGACAGACACCTGATGAATCTTGCCCTCTCCCTTGCCGAGAAAGGGAGAATCACCACCCAGCCCAATCCGATGGTCGGTGCCGTCATCGTCAATGACGGGGAGATAGTCGGCGAGGGTTACCACGAACGGACGGGGGAAGCACACGCTGAAATCAGAGCGATCGGACAGGCCGGGGACAGGACGCGTGGAGGGACGATGTATGTGAGTCTCGAGCCCTGTTGCCACCAAGGCAGGACACCACCCTGCACTGAAGCCATTATCGCTGCTGGTATCAGCAGGGTGATCTGTTGTGATAGAGATCCAAACCCGATCATCGATGGGAACGGCCTGAGAGTCCTGGCTGAGAGCGGGATTTTCATTAGTGAAGGATTACTCCGGGAGGAAGAGAGACTACTGAATGAGATCTATTACAGATATATCGTCTCCCGTGTGCCGTTCGTTACACTAAAGATGGCTCAAAACCTCGATGGTTACATCGCATTCACTGATTCGAAGGAGTGGGTTACCGGTCTGCTGGCAAGGCGTGTCGTTCACGATATGAGAGCGTCCCATCTTGCCATCATGGTAGGCATCGGCACTGTCCTCGACGACAATCCTGCTCTCAATGTCAGGTATGGACAGTACGCCTCCTCTTGCCGTCAGCCACTTCGGGTGATCATCGATTCGACTCTGCGGCTTGAGACAGGTATGTTTGTTGTCGACTCAGCAGATGAAATCTCAACCGTCGTTTACACCGGTGTCGATCTCCGGAGGAAGAGAGCAGTCCATTTGATCGATAAGGGGCTCGAACTCATCGAGACTCCACAGGCCGAAAATGAGAAACTCGATCTCAGATGGATCCTCGCCGATCTCGGAGGGAAGAACATCTCATCCGTGCTGGTTGAGGGTGGGAAGCGGCTTGCAACCTCCTTACTCTGTGAAGATCTTGTCGACAGGCTTGTCCTCTTCGTAAACCCGAGTATCGCCGGTGAGGGTGCAGGGACTACAGGATTCGGCAGGATCACAACAGAGGGGAAACGAAGATCGGTAAATCTGAGGCGGGTACAGGTCAGCAGAGCGGGTGAGGATATCCTCATCAGCGGATATCCCGAGATCATGGAGACATGAATTGTTTACAGGAATCATCCAGGAAGTCGGAAAGATAAGGAGTGTCAAGGCGGCTCCCGGTGGAAAACGGATCACCATCGGCTGTCGGGAGATAGTCGATGGAGTTGTGGAAGGTGCCAGCATCGCAGTCGACGGTGCATGTCTTACTGTCGAGACTCTGGGGAGAGACAGCTTCAGCGTGTTCGCCTCGCCCAACACTTTTAAAAAAACCACCCTGGCAAACAAAAAGACGGGGGCGGAGGTGAATCTCGAGAGGCCTCTCACTCTCGGAGATGAGCTGGGTGGCCACATGGTTCTCGGACACGTGGACGGAGTGGGAAAAGTAGTCACACAACTGTCAGTTTCAGGCACACACAGGCTCGAGATAGCCGTACCGGACGATCTTCTTTACGGGATCATACCCGAGGGCTCGATTGCCGTGAACGGTGTCAGCCTGACAGTAACCGGAGAACAGGGCAACCTGGTGAGCTTCGTGATCATACCGTTCACCTACTCGAATACAAATCTTCACACTCTGCGGGTGGGAGATCCGGTCAATATCGAGATCGATGTCCTGGGTAAATATGTGTATAAATTCACCGGGGAGGGGACCGGCAGGAGGTCCTGATACTATTGAATAGTCCTACGAAGAGTTGTAGATTATAAAATCGCGTCAGGGAGGATTGGGCGCGAGCATCCAGTCCATTGATCCGAAAAACGAGGTAGCAAGAATGTGTACCTTCAGCCCCATCGAACAGGCAATCGAAGATTACAGGAATGCAAAAATGCTCATCGTGGTTGATGATGAGAGCAGAGAAAACGAAGGTGACCTGATAATCGCCGGAGAGCGTGTCAGTGCTGATGCGATCAATTTCATGGCGAGATTCGGGCGTGGGCTGATCTGTGCTTCTATCACCGAGGAACGAGCACGTGAGCTGGACCTCCCGATGATGGTTCAGGGCGGAAAGGCTCTGCACGGTACATTGTACACGGTTTCTGTGGATGCGAGGCATGGTACGACGACAGGGATCTCCGCTCAGGACAGGGCCGTAACAATCAATGCTCTCGTGGATCCTTCGAGCCATCCTGAAGACCTGGCCAGGCCCGGCCATGTGTTCCCGCTCGTATCGAGGGAAGGTGGGGTCCTCAGGAGGGCCGGCCACACGGAGGCCGCCACCGATCTGGCGAGACTTTCCGGTCTGAGACCGGTTGGTGTGTTGTGCGAGATTATGAATGACGATGGAACCATGGCCCGGATTCCGAGTCTCTTCAAGTTTGCAAAAACACATGATATAAAACTCATCACCATCGAAGATCTCATCATGTACAGGCGACGTCACGAAAAAATAGTGAGAAAAATCGTCGAAACCGCTTTCCCTACCAAATTTGGGAAATTCAGGATGCATGTGTACGAGACAACCATCGGAAATGAGAACCACCTCGCAGTAGTAAAAGGTGACGTAGCCGGTAAAAAGGACGTCCTGGTCAGAGCTCATTCGAGCTGTCTCACGGGCGATGTTTTCGGATCACTGCGATGCGACTGTGGAGAGCAGGTGCAGACAGCTCTGAGGAAAATTGAAGCGGAAGGGCAGGGAGTCTTGCTCTACATGCAGCAGGAGGGCAGAGGCATCGGTCTGACCAATAAACTGAGAGCATACGCCCTCCAGGATAAAGGCTTCGACACGGTGGAAGCAAACGAGCAGCTCGGTTTCAAGCCGGATCTGAGGGATTACGGAATCGGTGCGCAGATTCTCGCTGATCTCGGCTTGACCTCAATCAGGTTACTGACCAACAATCCGAAGAAGATCGTCGCATTGAAAGGTTACGGACTCCAGATCACCGACCAGGTATCGATCGAGATAAAACCTAATCCGTACAACAAAAAATATCTCAAAGCCAAACGCGACAAGCTCGGCCACCTCATTACCGTAACGGAGGACTGACATGCCACGGACCATAGAAGGGAACCTCAAAGCAAAGGGCCTGCGATTCGCTATTGTAGCAAGCCGATTCAACGAACTGGTGAGCAGGCGTCTCATCGAAGGTGCCACGGATTGTCTGATCAGGCACGATGTTTCTCCGGATGACATCGACGTCTGTATCGTCCCGGGGGCTATGGAAATACCTCCGGTGTGCATGCGTATCGCGAGGAGTAAGAAGTGTGATGCTGTCATTGCACTCGGATCCATCATACGGGGTGATACCCCGCATTTCGAATTTGTGTCCAGGGGGGTAACCAGCTCTCTGGCCCGCCTGAACCTCGAAATGCCTGTACCGGTGATTTTTGGTATCCTCACATCGGACAATCTTGACCAGGCTCTCGAGCGATCAGGGGCCAAACACGGGAACCGGGGCTGGCATGCGGCACTTGCTGCGATCGAGATGGTAAATCTTCACTCGGCCCTCGGGAAATATGAAAAGGAGAAGTAAAGCACGAATATGGGCTCTTCAGATACTATACATGTGGGAAGTACTGGGAGGTGACCTCCAGGAGATCGCTGCTGACCACCTCGACAGAAAACGGGCCGGCGAGAGAGGAAGCGAGTACACGCTGAAGCTGATCTCAAAAATACACGAAGAGCTCACACACATCGATGAAGTGATTGAGGGGACGCTCATCTCCTGGCCGATTGAACGGCTCTCCGTCATCGACAAAAACATCCTTCGTATCGGAACCTGTGAATTGTTGTTCTTCGGCGACATACCGCCGGCAGTCATCATCGACGAATCAATAAATCTGGCCGGCACGTATGGAGGATCCGAATCATCTAAATTTATCAACGGCATCCTGGATGCCATCCTGAAACTCAAAGGAGAGAGAGGATGCTCCACGGAATAATATCCGATATTCACAGCAATCTTTCGGCTCTGCAGGCAGTGCTCCAGCGACTCGAAGAGCTCGAGGTCGACTCGATTATGTGTCTTGGTGATATAGTCGGTTATGCAGCGCGGCCCGTCGAGTGTATCGAGCTTGTCAGGGAGCGAGCCGAAATTGTCGTCATGGGGAATCACGATGCGGGAACCACCGGCGATACAACCATCCACAACTTCAATTCAATGGCCAGGGAAGCGATTCTCTGGACGAGAGAGACACTGGGCCCCGGGGAAATGGAGTTCCTGCGAAAACTTCCGCTGATGTATGAGTCTGAGAGTTTTATTCTCGTCCACTCTTCGCCTGTATCACCTGACAGGTGGCACTATATCTTCTCCAGCGAGCAGGCATGGCAGGTGTTCGATTCCTGTTCTTATAATGTTGTCTTCGTGGGCCACACGCATCGACCTGTTCTGTTCTGTATCAAGGATGGAGAACTCGCCGTACACACTGCAGACACCTACCGGTTCGAAGAGGGAGTAAGATACATCATCAATGTGGGTAGTGTGGGCCAGCCCCGGGACGGTGACCCGAGAGCATCCTTTGTGACATTCGACAGTGGAGACCGGACAGTAGAGTTTCACAGAACACCCTACGATATTCGCCAGACCCAGGACACGATCCTCGAGGCGGAGTTACCCGTCGAACTTGCCCGGAGATTGAGTCAGGGATACTGATCGACAGTCCTCCACTGCTGTGAGCCCGTTCAAATGAGAAACCAGTTTCGTTTTGAAGATGTCTGGGATGACTACTGGCAGCGTAAGGTCGATTACGAGAAAGTGTACTCGAACGAAGGCCGGATAGCATCCAATCTCGAGAGTACCATCGATTTTCAGAACAAATGCATTCTTGAAGTTGGTGCAGGAACGGGGAGGGACAGTGCCGAACTCGCCCGGAGGGGGGCCATGGTCGTTGTTCTCGATAAATCCTCCAGGGCGATGGTCATTATCCGAGAAGTAATGAGAAGGGAAAACATTCAACTCTTCCCGGTCATCGGAGATGTGAAAAATCTTCCTTTTACCACCGGGAGTTTTCAGGTGGTTTTTCACCAGGGACTGCTCGAGCACTTTCTCGAGCCGAATGTTGTTCTCCACGAGAACCGCCGCGTACTTGAAACCGGCGGACTCGTCCTGGTAGATGTCCCCCAGAAATATCATCCCTACACAGTCGTGAAACACATTCTCATGACATTCGGGCGGTGGTTCGCGGGCTGGGAGACCGAGTATACGATCGCCGGTCTCAGCAGTACGATGAAACAGGCAGGATTTCGCGAGATTGTCCACAGATACGGCACATGGATGAACCCCAGTTTCTTCTATCGTTCGGTCAGAGAGGTTCTGCTCGGTTTAGGATGTGAGATTCCCATGTATCCTTCATCCCCTGCGATCATGAGACGGACAAGGGCTTCTCTGAAGAAAAAGATGGAAAAGACGCAGGTGGCATTTTATACCTATCACACCATTGGAATCATCGCGAAAAAGTGAAAGAAGACAGGCTCAAAATCCTCTTGATAAATTTCAGAGATATCACCAATCCGAAAGCCGGAGGGGCGGAAGTTCATCTCCACGAGATATTCAAAAGGGTAGCGGGGATGGGTCACCGGGTCGATCTTTTGTGCGCAGGTTTCAGGGGCTCGAAGAAGACTGACGAAGTCGACGGAATCCGCATCATCCGGGTGGGAGGGGAGTCCTATTTCAATTTTGCGGCACAGGTACAACTCCTGAGGATCAAAGGGGGGAGTTATGATCTGATCATCGAGGATGTGAACAAAATCCCGGTCTACTCGAAACTGTTCACGAAAACTCCGGTAATGCTGATCATCCCCCACCTGTTTGGAACAACAGTATTCGAGGAGGCCAGTGTCCCGATAGCACTCTATGTCTACCTGTGGGAATTTTTCATGCCCGTTGTGTACCGTGGACTGATCGTAGAGGTTATCTCTGAATCAACCAGGGAAGACCTCCTGCGCAGGGGGTTCGAAGCAGAGAATCTGTATGTCGTATACTGCGGAATAGATACCGATGTCTATTCCCCGGGCACGGCCGACAGTAATGCGCATCCTTATCCATACATCGTCTGTATGGGAAGGCTCAAGAAGTACAAGCGGGTGGATCTCGTGCTCAGAGCTTTCAGCGAACTTTCTCCCGAACACAAAAACCTGCACCTCCTCATCATCGGCGATGGAGACCATGCTCCCCAGTTGAAAAAGCTGGCCTGCCGCCTCGGCATACGGGAAAAAGTGATGTTCACCGGATTCATGGATGAGCAGGAAAAGGTGAGACATCTGAGAGGGGCACGGATGGCGGTTAATACTTCACCCAAAGAGGGCTGGGGTTTAACCAACATCGAGGCACAGGCGTGCGGTATACCGGTAATCGCCAGCGATTCTCCCGGATTGCGCGAGTCGGTGAAGGATGGAGAAACAGGGCTGCTCGTACCGCACGGAGACATCGGCTCTCTCACCGAATCCATGAGGACATTACTCACGGACGACGACCTGCACCGGAAACTTTCACGAGGAGCCCTCAGCTGGGCGGGCTCGTTAAGCTGGGACAGGAGTGCCGGAGAGACCCTGGAGATCATATTCAGGTATCTTCGGGGGATACACGCCGGGGCGTGATATGGAAGACTCAGGAACAGAGACGGGGAAGCGCGAACCTACCCCTGGTCAGAAAAAGAGATCTGCCACGGAGATCGTGAAGTCACTCAGATCGAGAGGTTATCAGGCATACTGGGCAGGCGGCTGTGTCCGGGATATGATTATGGATAAGATTCCGACAGACTATGATATCGCCACCGACGCCCGGCCGGATGAAGTCCGATCGATATTCAGAAAGACAATCGCTATCGGTGAAAAGTTCGGGGTGGTGCTTGTCATGATGAGAGGTATCCCGTTTGAAATCGCGACCTTTCGAGGGGAACGAAATTACAGGGACGGCCGCCACCCCGAAGAGGTGTACTTCACCGACTCGGCGGAGGATGTGAAGAGAAGGGATTTTACGATCAACGGCCTGCTCTATGACCCGGTCGAAGACACCGTCATAGACTACGTCGACGGCAGATCAGACATCGAAGCGAGGCTCATCAGGACAATCGGTAATCCCTATGAGCGCTTCGAGGAGGACCACCTGCGTCTCCTGAGGGCGATCCGGTTCGCCGCCGGATTGAATTTCGACATAGAGGAAGATACCCGTGAGGCAATAGAAACGCGGGTGGCTGATATCAGAAGCATCAGTGCGGAACGCGTCAGGGATGAGATCCTCAAAATTCTTACAGGTCCCGGACCGAGGCGTGGATTCGAACTCATGCACGAGATCGGGATACTCGGGCACATCCTGCCTGAGGTCGTGAAAATGGATGGAGTGGCTCAACCGCATGAATTTCATCCGGAGGGGGATGTTTTCGTGCACACCATGATAATGCTCGACCTGATGGATGAACCATCTGAAGAACTGGCTCTCGGCGTCCTCCTGCACGATGTCGGGAAACCCGACACGTTCGAGATAAAAGACAGGATCAGGTTCAACAATCACTGTGTCGTAGGATCCAGGATGGCCGAAGAGATTCTCGAGCGGCTCCGACTCCCTCGAAAAACGGTGAAAAAAGTCGTTGCTCTCGTCAAGAA
>CAZZKG010000015.1:68422-71054 GCA_964654825.1 uncultured Gemmatimonadota bacterium
GCCCCGGACCGGTATTCTCGGAGATACTCTCATTTATTCAGGATCTTCAGATCGAGGGGAGAGTCGACACATTCGAACAGGCGGTTGACATCATCGAAGAGAACTACGGGAACAAAAAGGGGGGGGATACCATATGAAGAAAAAACGAACATTCCCCCTTTTACCCCTTTGCGCGGGGACCGGTATCCTGATCGGTGCCACAGCGGCATTTTACTTTATTCTGGTTCGATTCCCGTTCGCACCTTCGAGTTTTATTTACCGTCTTTTTCCCCTTCTGGTGATCCTTGGACTTGCAGCATCTGTCCTCTCCTGTCTCATCGGGAAGAAGGTTCTCCCGAAACCCTCACTCGCGTGGATAACCAGTGCGGTTCTCACTTTCCTCATCATCTACATCTATTTAATGCTGTTCGGGGGCTCTCCGCCCAACGTGATACTTATTGTCAGTGATGCGACGAGAGCGGATCACCTCCACTGTTACGGGTACGATAAGGAGACGACACCTAACCTGGATGAGCTCGCCCGCGAGGGAGTCCTCTTTAACAACGCAATTGCACAGGGTTCCCACACCATCGTCGCCACTCCGGCCATCATATCATCGATTTACCCATCACAACACGGGATGAGCACCTACCGGGATATCCTTTCCGACTCGGTCATGACCATCGCCGAGGTCCTCCAGGCACAGGGCTATGAGACGATCGGTATATCTACCAATCCCCACCTCACAAAACAAACCGGGTTCGACCAGGGATTTGACCGGTACAAATCAGACAGCTCATGGCTCAACACCGATGCCGAAAAAGTCATCGATGAATTTCTCGGGTGGCTCACCAAAAATGGCGACCGTCGGTTCTTCGCATTTCTTTTCCTGATAGACCCTCACAGTCCATACGAGCCGCCGTTCTCCTTCCTGAAGAGGTTCGGGGGAGATGAGAATTTCATCGTAAACGACTGGAATGTCGACTCCCTCAGCCTGTACGAGGGGACAGAGCGGGATGAACTGCTGGCGAGGTACGACGGAGAGCTCTCCTACCTCGATTTTCACATCGGACGTCTCGTGAAAGCAATGAAACGATCCGGAATATATGACAACACCGTGATTGTGTACACCTCGGACCACGGGGAAGCATTTTGGGATCACGGCCGTGTTGGTCACGGGGACACGCTTTACGATGAGCTTCTCAGAATCCCTCTCATTATGAAGACCCCGAAGCTTTTTCGTTTTCCCGAGCTGTCCATTCCTCCGGGCAGGCGTGAATTCCCCGTGGGACAGATCGATATCATGCCTACCATCCTCGATCTGCTTGGCATTTCGATCCCGAAGGCGGTGCAGGGTATCTCACTCCTTACCCCCGTGTTTGGTAAGACTGGAGAAACGGACAGACTGATCTTCAGTGAAGATATTCTCCTCCAGCTCGGGCCGTACAATATACGGAGCGTGCGGGATGGGAAGTGGAAGTTCATACTGAATCAGAAATTTCCAGAAGGATCGATGCAGCGCGAACTGTTCAACCTTGAAAAAGATCCCCACGAAAGAGTAAATTTATTGGATGAGGAGAAGGAGACAGCAAAGAGACTCGAGAGGGAACTTGTAGTCTTTATGGGGCGTATGGAAAGGGTGAGTTTTGCATCGGGTCGAAAGAACCTGCCGACCCGGAGTATGCTCGAGAGTCTGAAGGCGCTCGGATACATCCAGTGACTCAGAGACGAATGGAGCAGGAAATGACGGGGAAAGAAGAAAAAGTATCGGTGCTCGTTCCCTCATACAACGAAGAGGAGAACATCCCTCTTCTCCTTAAGAAGTTTGATGAGGTATTCAGGCAAAACGGAATAGACGCAGAGCTCATCCTCATCGATGACGGGAGTATCGACGGAACCTACCAACTCGCAACCGAACTCAGTCGACAATACCCCTTTCTCAGGGTGATAAGACACAGGATGAACCAGGGTTTGACTGAAGCATTGAAGACAGGTTTCAGAGAAGCTTCAGGCGAGATACTCGTTTTTTATCCGGCGGACCTTCAGTATGATCCCCAGGACATGCCCCTGCTTATCGAAAAACTCGATGAGGGATATGATCTCGTCACCGGATGGAAAAAGGGTGACTACGGTCTCAAGGGTGTGACCTCGTATTTCTACAATGCACTTTCCCGGTGGTTGTTCAAGGTAGATGTACACGATCTCAACTCGGTAAAAGCATTCCGGAAATCCGTTTCTGATTCGATTACGCTCAGAAAGGACTGGCACAGGTATCTCGTCGTACTCGCCGCGGAGTCTGGCTTCAAGATCTCAGAGGTGAGGATCCCGCTCTATCCGAGGAAACACGGGAAGTCGAAGTTCGGTCTCCTGCGGATCCCGATCGGCATACTAGATCTGATCAGCGTCAAATTCCAGATGGTTTTCATGAAGAAGCCGATGCTTTTGTTCGGCTCGATCGGGCTCGGTCTCTTTTTAATCGGCATCGGCGCCGGCATCTATGCACTGTACCTCAGATTCATTCTCTATCAGGGATTCAGGCCTCTGCTCTACTTCGTCGTATTGAGCGTACTCGCCGGTATCCTTTTCTTCTCCTTCGGATTTTTACTCGAGGTGCTGATGACGATGCTCGAGAAGCTGGAAGCCATTGGGAAAG
>CAZZKG010000016.1:0-12829 GCA_964654825.1 uncultured Gemmatimonadota bacterium
CCCAAATTAAATTACATTTGACAAATGCCGGCTTTCCTGGTATAATTCGACCGGGTTCAGTAAAAAATTTTTCACATCAAGAAATGCTCACAATATAACCGAATCAGGCGATGGACTGTTTTCGATTCGTAACGCCATCTGTTCTCTTAGTATGCTCATCGATTATACCACCGGCACTCTACCGGTATGGGTTTCCCGATCTCAAAGGATCTTTTCGAGATAGAATGAACCGAAACCTTACTTCACAACCGTCACCCGGGAGGAAGGATGCGAAGGATCGTAAGGAGCATCACCAGGTGTAATCTCACTGCAGTCACTCTTCTTCTCACCTGCACATTTTTGCTGTCACCCGCACTGTCAAACGCACAGACCACCGCGAAAATCGAAGGAATCGTCACCGATGCTCAGACGGGCGAACCGCTCGAGAGCGCGCAGGTCACGGTCGAGGGGACTCTCCTGGGGAACATAACGAACAAGGACGGCTACTACTTCATTATCAATGTTCCCGTCGGTCTCCGGTCTGTTAAAGCGCAGATGATCGGATACCGCTCCCTGACGGTGAAGGATGTCAGGGTTCTCGCCGGACAGACCCACTCGGTCGATTTCGTCCTCGAGTCCACGGTGATCGAACTGCCCGGCCAGGAGGTGATCGGTGACAGGGAGCCACTGATGGTGAGGGATAACACCGTGTCCAAGCAGAGGTTCTCCGGTGAAACACAGCTCAATATCCCGGCTGACAACTACGGACAGGTGATCCAGCTGCAGGCGGGTGTCACCAGGTATGGCGGCGGTTACAACATCAGGGGCGGCAGGTCGACCGAGACGGCCGTTTATGTTGATGGTATCAACATCAAAAGCTACAATGAAGATTCCGCCAACCTGAACGTGGGTGAGAACGCGGTCGAGGAAATCGATGTCATCACGGGCGGCTTCTCATCGGATTTCGGCGACGCCCAGTCCGGGATCATCAATATCGTCACCAAAGAGGGCGGTCAGAAGTACTCGGGCCAGCTGAGGCTCGAAACCGATGAGTTTATGCCGAAGAGCTCCAACTACGGTTTCAACCGGGCCCAGGTGTCGGTAGGCGGACCGATACCGGCGGTCGCCGACAACCTCACCTTCTTCTTCTCAGCTGAGGCAACGGGTAAAGGTGACAAGTCGCCCAAGGCGTCGGGGTTTCTCGGAAGGACAGATGATATGTTCTGGCTCGCGGATTACTACAACCGGAGCCAGGAGGCAAGGGATTTCCTGGGACATGACCTCGACCTGGTCGCCATGCTCGAAGAGGCGCAGGTGAAGAATCCGGATATGCCGATCCTTCACCTGGAAGATTACCGGATCGATCAGGGAGAATATCCGGGGAGACATCCCAACAATATCGGAGACCAGAGCAGGGTCCAGAGTAAGCTCGCCTGGCAGCCGCAGAAAAACATAAAATTGACCGGTACCCTGATGCTGGACCGTGACCAGGGGATGAGCTACAGCAGGGGAAGGATGTTTTTCACTCAATTCCGGAACCGGGTGAGCAGGGACACCAACGTCCTGGGTATCGTCGGCTACACCCACACCCTCAGCCAGTCTGCCGAACGATCGACCAACATCCAGTTACGGGCCAGCTTTCAGCAGACCGCACTTCGGACCGGTAACAGCTACGATCTCAGTAATCCGATAGGTGATGAAATATACCCCGATCTCGGATTCCTGGGGCTGAAGCAGTTTCTGAACTACAGGGTCGGGAGCGTGCATTCGTTCCTCGATGGGATCAGGGGGTATGATGTCAACAGCCTGCAGGATGTTCTCGATAACTACCTGTATTCATTCGAGCTGGCTACTTCACGTAACGGAAGGAGTCCCTTCGGCATCCCGGGCAGTCCATTTGCTGATCAGGACGTGGGATACAATAACTACATCAGGACCATGCACGAAGAGCGATGGAACTACCGGGCCGATTTCGACAGCCAGATCGATAAAATCCACAGGGTCAAGGCCGGTGCCGATCTCAAGTTCTGGGACATAGACCGTTACGAGAACAACCTCAACAGCGCGACATTCCTGAGTTTCTACGTCGCGAAGCCGGAAATGGAATCGTTCTACGTCGAGGACAGACTGGATTTCAACGATCTCGTCATTGATCTTGGCTTCAGGGTTGACTCGTTCACATCGGGCGTAAAGGCGCCGCGGGTCATCGGGGACCAGGAGGATGCCCCCTCTGGTGATCCGGACAATCCCAACAGCAGGGAGGGCGGGGGAATTGATTCGCCGAGGTACACCGAAGTGAGTCCGCGGCTCGGGGTGGCGCATCCCGTTACAGAGAAGACCCAGATAAGGCTGAGTTACGGGACAAAGTTCCAGGTCCCGCGTTTCCAGTACCTATACGACGGAATCAACATTGATCTTGGTGAACAGACCAACACCAACCAGTTTTTCGGAAATCCTTACATGGGTTTCAGAAAAACCACGAGCTTCGAGATTGGGATGACTACACTCCTTTCCGATAACTGGGTGCTTGATTTGGTCGGATACAACAGGGACATCGACGGAAATGTCTCAGCACGGTACATTCAGCAGAATCCGGACATCCCTTTTCTTAGGATTTACACCAACACTGATTTCGGAAACGTGAAGGGAATGGATCTCACCCTCAGAAAGAGATTCAACCGCTACTACTCGATGGATGTCACTTACACAATGCTATTCGCGAGAAGCACCGGGACCGATCCCAATGACTTCGTACAGAACGAAGGTTTCTTTCTCGGGGGTGACCGCCCGCCGCTTCCCCCGGTCGAGACGGATCCCAACAATTACGATCAGACCCATTCATTCAACTCCCAGTTCAATATGCAATTCCCCGCGGATTTCAGGGAAGGGACGAGACTTGGGAAGGCCCTGAAGAATACCGGTGTTTACGTCACGATGCACGCCAACAGCGGGAGGCCCTGGACCCGTCAGAACATGAATTTCGATTTTATCGAACACTCGAATGCGAGCAGGAACGGGTGGGATTTCTGGGCAGATCTGAGAGCCATCAGAGATTTTTCATGGGGCGGCCTCGAGTACTCGGTCTTTGTCGATGTCAGGAACCTCTTCGACAACATCAACCTGGGCACGCGCGGGGCATCGGTGTTCTCGAGCGCCGGGCTCACCAACGGTGTCTATCAGACCACGGGCAGCCCGGTGACCGATGGTCAGACGGTCCAGGATGCGATCAACGGCATCGGCGCGGACGACCCGAGTCTTTACACAGAGCCACGACTCACCGATATCAATGGTGATGGCCTCTATAACGATACAGACAGAGAGATCATCATCGACAGGCTGGATTTCAACGGCGATGGCAAGGTGACCGTTGATGAAGAACTCGCGATGAGGATGTTCTCCGAAGGGGCCCGTGACTGGAATCCCGGCAACTACGATATCCCGCGCCAGGTAAGGCTGGGGTTCGAGCTGAGATTTTAGTATCCCGGGACACAAGGTCGCTCACTGCATCAGGTGGGGGGGAGCCTCTCGTTCTCCCGTCTGTTAGATATGTTCATCACTTCAACAATGTCATCTTCCTCGAGATGGAAGAATCACCATTCCTCAAGATGTAAAGATAGACACCGGAAGATACATTCTGCCCGTTGTCGTCACTGCCATCCCAGACTACCATGTGATTCCCGATTTCAAGCTCTGAATCTATAAGCGATCTCACGTGTCTACCACGAATGCTGAAGATATCGAGTGTGATTTTTCCCTTCTTATCCTCGGGTATGCTGAAAGAAATCGTTGTTGACGGGTTGAAAGGATTAGGATAGTTCTGCGACATGCTGAATGATCTCGGGATTCCATTGCCAGTTTCATCTGGTCCTTCTATGCCAGATTGTTCGAGATATTCAAGGATCACCAGCCCCGCATAATTCTCGGCAAAGTAGATATAAGGATCGTCGAAAAAGACGTCATGAGATTGATGTTCAAAAGAATAATACCCCACTTCCACTGGATTCTCCGGGTCCTCTACCGAAATGATTCTTAACCCATAGACCTGATCTGAAACAAAGACAAGCAAACTCTCTACATGTAAAGCATTACAAAATCCGTTGATCTGATAGGAACTCACCTCAATCGGATGCGTGGGATCGGTAATTGAGAGTACAATGAGGCGCAACCCTGCGGCAAGATAGATAAAAGTGTCATTGACATCCATATCATAAATAAAAGCTCCTGAAGTATTATAGGAACCTACCTCCACCGGATTTTCTGGGTCCGTAATAGACAGTACTTTGAGAGTATCTCTATCCCCTACATATGCGTAATCGCCATTCACGACTATCTTGTCTGCTTTATCTATTGAATCGTAAGATCCGATCTCCACAGGGTTTCGTGGGTCTGTGACGGAGATGACTCTGACCCCCTCTTGGTAATCAGCGATGAAGGCATACGCTCCTTCAACATACACATCCTTCGCATCACCAGGAGTGTCGCAGAGGCCAATCTCGATTGGATTGGTCGGATCTTCAAGTGAAATGATCCTGAGCCCCTCTTCACCGTTGGCAAGATAGGCAAGTAAATCCCCGACCACGGCGTTTTTTACATAGCCGGGAGGATCATAATAACCCAGTTCAACCGGTCTGTCAGGTTCGAGGATGGAGATTGTTCTGAAAGTGCTCTGCCAGTTGCCGTCTGATTCAAGCACGAAGGCATATGGGTAACGGACATAGGTATTATCTATATAGATTGGAGTCTTGAATGAACCTACCTCCACCGGGTTTTGGAGATCTGATACCGAGAAGATACGCAGACCTCCATATTTATCGGCGATATAGGCATACGAATCGTTCACTACGATATCTTCTGCAGAGGAATATGATGGGCAATTACCGATCTCGTACGGTTCTGATGGATTCTCGACAGATAATATTCGAAGGCCTTCAAGAAAAGTTGCGATAAAGGCGTATGATCCCTGCACATCAATCGCTCTGACCCAATCCAAGTGCTCAAAAGAGTAACTTCCAACTTCGATTGGATTCATCGGATCTTCCACAGAGACAATTCGAAAATCTGAGATCCAATCCCGATCGAGATACGCGTACGAGCCGGCCAGCTTCACATCCAGGGCTGGATAACTATACTGGCCGACCATGGTCGGGTTGACAGGATCTTCGATCGAAATAATAGAGAATTTAGCTTCGATATTTGCGACATATGCATATCCATCATTGACAACTATATCCCTCGGTTCTCCGAATGTGTTATACTGACCGACTTCTTCCGGATTCTGTATATCCGAGATCGAAATGATCCTGAGGCCTTCAGATAGAACTCCAACATAGGCATACATGCTGTCGACGGCCAGTCCCAGTATGCCATCAGAAGTTTCGTAAAAGCTCACTTCGAACGGTTCTTCTGGCTGGGATACAGAATAGATTGCAAGCCCCTTACTGCAAGAGATGAACAGATTTTCATTGAAACAGACGATGCTGTTCACAAAACCCGGGGTCAGAACCTGACTCAGCATCCTGGGATTCTCATGGTCGGAAGTGTCGATGATATAGATACCATTCCCGGTACTAACGAAGGCGAGGTTTCTCACCTCATCTATTGCGACATTGTAGGATGCTCCAGCGGGGAACAAACCGACTTTTCTCACATTCAGAGAATCTCCCTGTAAGAATCCCCGATCGATCATGGACTGTGATTCGGTGCTCTGGATAGAGTGGATTTCAGTCGAATAAAGCAGTGGATATTCTTCCCGCACCACAGTCGAGATGAATGTTGCAATGACGATTATCATGGTCTTTGAGAAATACTTGCGCATAACACCAACTCCTTTGTTGTGCAGTTAAACAAATATAATGGTTCATCGATCGAATCGTACTCCAATTCGAAAATCTTCCGAGTGAGTTGATCATATTGCCGTAATAATATATGCAGTCTCAATGAATAATTGTAACGAAAAGGATGATTCTTACAATTATACCAATCCTCATTCAAATTGTTACAATAAAATTAACTTTTCAGTCATATTACAAAGTTTTCGGAAAGAGCCGACTTTTTGCATGGAGAATATGGTAACAGGATTTCAACTCCTGATGTAACCGCCTTCATGGAGCTACCTGTCCGAACTGGATGGGCTTAGGTCACGTTCACCGGTACACAACGCAGCACTTAGATTTGAGATGAATACCATCTCAGTGTGGACCTGATCCTGATCACCCGATACACCACACTTTCCCTTGACAAAACCCGCCGAATTGTCGAAATATCATATGCGAAGCCACTTACCGGAAGCGAAGCAAATCGTTTGGAAGTCTTTTGCAGATGTGAAACCGATTTCGAGGAATTGATACTACAGTGAGGAGTTATTCAGTATGATAACGAGCCAGGATGTCAACGTGTTTAAAGAGAAGAAGATAGAGCAGTACAGAATCCTTGATGAAAACGGGACCGTCGTCCGGGACGAGGTTCCTGATCTCTCCGATCTTGCCCTGAAAGATCTCTACGGCTGGATGGTGTTCTCGAGAGCGTTCGATCAGCGCTGTCTCAAGCTCCAGAGGCAGGGGCGGCTTGGGACCTATGCCCCGCTCTCGGGACAGGAAGCTGCGTTTCTGGCCAGTGCCTATGCTCTCGAGGAGAGGGACTGGTTGTTCCCGTCTTACCGGGAGCACGCTTCCCTGATGGTGAGAGGCCTGCCGCCGGAGTACATCCTCATCTACTGGAACGGTAACGAAGAGGGGAACAGAATTCCCGACGGTGTAAACGTTTTCACCGTTTCCATTCCGATAGCCACCCAGGCGGTGCATGCCACCGGATTCAGCTGGGCTGCAAAAATCAAGGGTGACGACGTGGCGGCACTCGCTTACTTCGGCGACGGCGGGACAAGTGAAGGGGATTTTCACGAAGCGCTGAATTATGCCGGGGTATTCCAGACACCGACCATCTTCTTTTGCAGTAACAACCAGTTCGCCATCTCATACCCGAGGTCGAAACAGACTCATGCGGTGACGATAGCCCAGAAAGCAATCGCTTACGGCATCCCCGGTGTCCAGGTGGACGGCAATGACGCACTCGCGGTGTACAAGGTCACGAAGGAGGCCGTGGACAGAGCTCACCGGGGTGAAGGCCCCACCCTGATCGAAGCCGTCACGTACCGGTACGGGCCCCACACGACCGCCGATGATCCGAAGCGGTACAGGAGCGATGATGAGCTCAACGAGTGGTTGGCGAAAGACCCCATCATCAGAATGCGTAAGTATCTCGAGACGAGGGGTATCTGGGATGATACGGATGAAGAGGGATTGAAGAAGGATGTTGAGGAGAAGATAAAACAGACGATCGAGAAATACGAAAACATGCCCGAAAGAGAGTACGGGGAGGTGTTCAAATACCTCTATGCCGAAATGACACCTGTCCTCGAAGAGCAGATGAAAGAGCTCGGTGAATTGATAGAGAGAGAAAGCGAGTGATTGTATGGCTCACATGAATCTTATTCAAGCGATCAGCAGCGCGCTGAAATACGAGATGGGAAGGGATGATAACGTTGTTGTGCTCGGTGAAGACGTGGGGGTGAACGGTGGTGTGTTCCGGGCCACAGACGGTCTCTATGACGAGTTCGGTGCAGATCGGGTGATCGACACACCCCTGTCCGAGGTCGGTATCGTCGGGTGCGCGATCGGCATGGCTGTGTATGGACTGAAACCAGTCGCCGAGATCCAGTTTATGGGTTTTCTGCCTCCCGCTTATGACCAGATCATCTCTCACGCCAGCAGGATCCGTCACCGGAGCCGCGGCAGGTTTTCCGCTCCGATGGTAATCAGGTTGCCCTACGGCGGTGGGATACACGCTCCGGAACATCACTCCGAGAGTACAGAGGCGGTATACATTCACACTCCGGGGATCAAAGTGGTCACCCCCTCGACTCCGAGCGATGCGAAGGGTCTTCTCATCAGCTCGATCAGGGACCCCGACCCGGTTCTCTTCCTCGAACCGAAGAGGATCTACCGAGCCTACCGTGAGGAGATCCCGGAGGGAGAACACACAGTCCCTCTCGGTAAAGCGAACGTAGTGAGGGAAGGAAGCGATTGCACCCTCATCGCGTGGGGAGCGATGGTTCCCGTCGCGATCGACGCCGCAGAACGGGCGGCCGCGAAGGGCGCCGATATCGAGGTGATCGACCTTAGGACTCTCTCCCCGTATGACAGGGACACAATAATCGAATCGGTACAAAAGACGAAGAGAGCGATCGTACTCCACGAAGCACCGAAAACGTGCGGGTTCGGTGCCGAACTCTCCGCCATGCTGATGGAGGAGGCTATCCTGCATCTCGAGGCGCCTGTCCAGAGGGTCACCGGGTTCGACACTCCAATGCCGCTTCCCACGATGGAGAAACTGTACCTTCCCGATGCCGGTCGGGTGATGATGGCCGTCGAAAAGGTTATGGAATTCTGATATCCATTCGTGTATATTAATTCCGGCATCGATCCAGATCGAATACACTGTCAGATCCTTCCGGCTCTCGTACTGTGATGGAGGTAAAAATTGGCCTATGAATTCGTATTGCCGGATCTGGGAGAAGGCATAGCCGAAGGCGAGATCATCAAGTGGCTCGTCCGGGTCGGTGATCATGTCGAAGAGGATCAGACGCTCGTCGAAATCGAAACCGACAAGGCCGCGGTGGAAATCCCCTCACCCAGGGAGGGATACATACTCGAGCTCAGGGGAGAGGAAGGAGACCTTGTAAAAGTCGGCGAGATTCTGCTCGTGATCGGAGAAGAGAAAGCCCAGGCGGTCGCACCGGCTATTTCCGGTAAAAAGAAAGCGGCGAAGTCCAAAAAGAGTGGACCGGAAGGTGGAAAAACCGATGTGAAGGAGCAGAAGGTGGCACGGGGATCAGCTCCTCCTTCAGCCGGTCCGATCCTGGCAACCCCTTCGACGAGAAAACTCGCACGAGAGCTCGGCGTAGATCTCTCGACCGTGCGTGGAACCGGAAAAGACGGCAGAATATCCGCTGATGATGTCCGTGTCGCGAAAGAAGCTTCCGCCGGGAAGCCCGGTCTGCCTGCCGCCACATCTCAGGTCGAGGGGGGGGCGGTTTCTGAACCCGGACCGGAAGAAACGATCCCGGTGAGAAGTCTCAGGCGCAAGATCGCACAGAAGATGATCGAATCCTGGAGGACGATCCCTCACGTCACCCACGTCGAAGAAGTCGAAGTGACATCACTCGTCCGGTTGAGAGCCGAGATGAACAGTGTCATGGAAGAGGAAGGTGTCAAACTGACCTACCTCCCGTTCATCCTGAAGGCGATCGTCCCCGCACTGAGGCGTTTCCCTCAGTTCAACGCGGTTTTCGACGAAACCGCCGAAGAGGTTATCCTTAAAAGATATTACAACATCGGGATTGCAACAGCCACCGAAGCCGGCCTCATGGTGCCTGTGGTAAAGGCCGTGGATGAAAAGAACATCACCGACCTGTCGCGGGAGATCACGAAACTCTCCGAGGAAGCCCGGACCAGGAAGATCGCGCTAGACGACCTGAAGCACGGAACCTTTTCGGTAACCAACTACGGCTCCATCGGAGGTCTCTTCGGTACCCCTATCATAAACCATCCCGAGGTGGCGATCCTCGGTATCGGGCGAATCCAGAAACGACCGGTCGTGTCGGGTGATGAGATCAAAGCGGCTCACATTCTCTACTTCTCCCTCTCCTTCGATCACCGGATAGCAGATGGTAAAGATGCAGCTGAATTCGTGAACGCGATCAGGAAATACCTGGAAAATCCCAACCTGCTCTTTTTGGAGATGGCGTAAATGGTCGTAGGTGATATCAAAACGCTCACCGACACACTCGTCCTGGGATCCGGTCCGGGAGGGTACGTCGCCGCGATCAGGGCTTCTCAACTGGGGCGGGAGGTAACGCTGGTCGAGAAGGCCGACACTCTCGGTGGGATTTGTCTCAATCACGGCTGTATACCTTCTAAAGCGCTGATCTACGCGGCGCATCATTATCACCAGATCGGTAAGCTGTCTTCGATGGGTATCAGGGCGGGATCACTCGAACTCGACATGGAGATCCTCCAGCAGTGGAAAAGCGATGTGGTCGGTAAACTCACTGGGGGTGTCGAAAAACTCGTCGTCGGTAACGGTGTCCAGGTGATTCGTGGTTCGCTCACTTTCACCGATCAGCACACCGCCCGGGTCGAGACCGAAGGGGGAGTGAGTACCCTGGAATTCAAAAATCTCATCATCGCCTCGGGTTCCGTCCCGGTCGAACTCCCGGGATTCGAATTCGACGGGGAGGGGCTCATCTCATCCCGCGAAGCGCTCCGGCTGGAAGAGGTGCCCGAGAGACTGCTCGTCATCGGGGGTGGATATATCGGCCTCGAGCTTGGGACAGTTTATGCCAAGCTGGGCAGCAGTGTGACCGTCGTCGAATTGCTGGAGGGAATCCTTCCCGGGACCGAGAGAGATCTGGTGAGAGTCATCGAGAGAAGATTGAAGAGGCTCAAAGTCGTTTGTCTGCTTGGGAGCAAAGCGGTCGGGATCGAGAAGATCGATGGGAAGTACCGGGTGAATGTGGAGAACGAGAAGGGCACCACCCGGATAGAGGCCGACAAAGTTATGGTTACGGTCGGCCGGAAGCCGAACACCAGGGGGTTCGGTCTCGAGAACACCGGTGTCGAGCTCGATGGCCGGGGATTCATCCGGGTCGACAACAAAATGAGGACAGGTGTCCCCCACATCTACGCGATAGGCGATGCGGCTGGAGAGCCGCTTCTCGCCCACAAGGCATCTAAAGAGGCCATCGTCGCAGCCGAAAATATTGCCGGTGTGCCGAGTGCGAAAGACTGGCAGGTCATCCCCGCTGTTGTCTTCACCGATCCCGAGATAGCTACCGTGGGACTCGGTGAGGAGGAAGCACGGGCACAGGGTTTCAATGTTGTCGTCGGGAGGTTCCCCTTCGGTGCTTCCGGGAGATCACTCACCATGGGCGAAATCGATGGCTTTGTGAAAGTGGTGGCTGAAGAGCAGAATAAGCGGGTGATCGGTGTCCAGATGGTGGGGCCTGAAGTCTCAAATCTCATCAGCGAGGCGGCTCTCGCGATCGAGCTCAACGCAACCCTGGAGGATATCGCGCTCACCGTGCATCCTCATCCGACATTGCCGGAGAGTTTCATGGAGGCGGCAGAGGCCGCCCTCGGGTATCCGATTCACATCTTGAAAAAGTAGAAATGTAAACTGCATGTATCCATCAGTGATTTCGGTGATCCCGGTAGGGTCGAGGAAGAACTGTCTGATGTCGACCAAAACTCTCTTTTTCCACTGGACCTTGTTTCTGACGATTGCGGTTACCCTGTCGTGTTCGCAGGAGAAGAACGAAGGGAAAGGATTCCCACTCGTCGATGTAAGCTTGCCTGCGATAGAACAGACACCTGACTTCAGAGGCGGTTCCAGAGGTCACGATATTATCCTGATCACCATCGACACTCTCCGGGCATCCCACCTGCACTGTTACGGGTATCATCTTCCAACGTCCCCGTTCCTTGATTCCCTTGCGGCTGAGGGCTTCCTTTTTCAGACAGTGTACACGCCGGTTCCCCGTACACTTCCTTCCCATGCTTCTCTATTCACCTCGCTCTATCCTTACCAGCACGGCCTTTCGAACAACGCCCTCTACCTCGAACCTCTGGCAGACATGAGCCTTCTCCCGACCGAGTTGAAAAAACACGGATATGAAACGGCAGCTTTCGTGAGTGCCTTCGTGTTACATTCTCGCTTCGGGCTTGACAGGTACTTCGATTACTATGACGATACCGGTACCGCCGCCGGCTCGCAGGGTCGGTCGGAGGGGCAGGAAGGCTGGAAAAGAGTCGCTTCCGCTACTGTCGACAGCGCGTTGGAGTGGCTCAAAAACGGCCGTGAGGATAAATCGAAGCCGCTCTTTATCTGGATCCATCTTTTTAATTGTCATCCTAAGTTTGTCTACGATCCTGTTTTTTATCATGAGTTCCTCGGAGATCCACAGTACGAAGGTTTCGATAAGCCGGAAATAGAAATATCGTCCGGTTATGTTGCCCGCTACGATGCGGCCATCAGAACTGTTGATGAAGAGGTGAAGAGATTTCATGAAGAGTACAGTGCTGTCGCCTCGGCTGAACCGCTCACCGTTATCACTGCCGATCATGGTGAGAGTCTGGGTGAGCACAACCTGAAAGGTCACATTAATATCCTGTTCGAACAAACTCTTCGAGTACCGCTGATAATCCACGCACCCTGGCTCTTCGAAGAATACTCGGGCAGTGTTCATGCTCAGTGCAGCATCCTGGATATTTTCCCTACTATTATGGCACTCCTCGATGTACATGTTGATGGTCTGAAAGGAAGAAATCTCTTTCCGGTCCAGCAGATCGATCCAGCCAGGATTGTGGCAGATGCCACCTCCCAAAATATCATTCTGAGGAAAAAAGCCGTGATCGAGGGACAGTGGAAACTTCTCATCCCCGATATCCTGATAGATAAATCGCAGAAGAAGATCGATCTCGATGATCCCGGAATACAGAAGTTTCTTCAAACCTATGCGAGCAATCGTGACCAGTCACTCGAAATGTTATTGAAGAACAAGCTCAATCTCGAGAAGGAAACCTGTCTGCAGCTCTACGATCTCGTTCGGGACCCTTACGAAAAAGTAAACATTGCCGACACCCACCCGGAGATCGTTGATTCTCTCCTCCCGGCTATCCGGGAGATGCAGAGAAATGCAAATTACCTTGAAGCAGAAACACTTACTGAAGATGCCAGGGATGCCCTCGAAGCTCTGGGATACCTCCAGTGAAACCTCGTCACCCGGCCCGGCACC
>CAZZKG010000016.1:12929-58141 GCA_964654825.1 uncultured Gemmatimonadota bacterium
ACCGCATGAGTACCATCTTGCGTACGATACGTTTTTCGCCGATCGTGATGGTATAGATATAACTCCCCGCCCCCACGGGGATCGCCCTGTCATTCTTCCCATCCCATGTGACGCTATAGCTACCGGGGGCCCTGGGTCCGTCAAAAAGCGTCCTGACCAGTCTGCCTCTGTTGTCATAGATGCGGAGCACGACTCTCTTGTCGATGTCGCCTTCACCCCCTGATTGTGCGAGAGGCACATCATACCGGATCACTGTCAGTGGATTGAAAGGGTTTGGATAATTCTGGGAAAGCGATGCCACCCTGGGAAGATCAGGAGAGCTCGGAAAATCGATGTCGATCCCGCTCCCTTTCTGAAAGAGGAACGCGAAGGTCTCGTCCGACGAGGTAGAATCGTTGAACTGGTCGTAAGCGATCACGCGCCAGAAATAAGTGGTATCTTCCAGGACACCCGTATCCAGAGAGAAAGCAGTGTCGTCCAGGTCTGTCACGAAGGGACCGGAAGGGAAGAGACTGTCGGCATTTATGTAGAAAGCATACTTCACAGTGGGGGAGGGATCGATGTCAATGGCCCTGTGCCAGATGAATGTGCTGTGGTCACCATCGAGTGTGTCACTGTCGGGCGGGGAGAGGAGTGCGAAGAAGGAGGGCGGCGTGTTCCCTGTCGCCCCGCCAACCGTGAAGTCGTCAATTTCACCCGAGCGATCGAGGACCGCATTCTCGAAAGCGACCCCCGCGTAGTGGGTCTCCGGATCGAGGATCCCGTCTTCGTCGTTGAGTGTCCCTCTATAGACACCGTTTTTGGAAACATCAAAGTGATTCTCCAAACCCACCCTGGAGTAGTCTACCCTCAGCAGATCCCCCGACTCCGGTGGGTAAGATTCGGGGATCGGAATCCCGAGTTCGACGGGAGGGAGAGAAGGGTTCATGATGTACAGGTGATATGCGTAATTATAGTACTGGATGAGGTATCCCCGGGCCTGGTTGAGATTGAGAGAATTTCTCAGCATCATGATTCCCACGGAGCCGTTCTCCACCATGGAGTTGTCCTGACCGTAGCGGAACATGGTCCAGGAAGGATTCCTCGCATAGCTGAAGACGGATCTGACTGTCCAGCTTCCGGTGTCTCCGTCGAATCGGCTCGAGAGTTCCTCATCCGTGATCATCACAGAGTCACTTCGCACCCATCTCGGTCCCAGCTCGACCCTGTTGAAATCGTCGACGAAAACACCGGTACCGCTTTCAGTGATCACGATCGGTATGTTGGAAAGAGAGGAAACGTTGAGGGCCTCATCGAACGACTTGATCCCGAAGTAATATTCGGTCTCAGGTGAGAGACCGCTGACGATGTATTCCTCGGTACTCCCGTAGGGAGCCGGTTGCGGTTCGCTGTGGACCTCCTCTGCCAGATCGAAGTTCTGCTCCGTGATCACGGAGGTCGAATATCTGAAATCGTAAGTCGACGCGATTCCGAGGGTGTCACTATCACCCGGAGCGGACCAGGTGAATTTCACGGTAGTCGGGCCGACCTCCTGGGCGGCGAGATCAAATATGGGTGAAGGAGGGATCGAGTCGATGGGTGGAACCAGATCCAGAGAGTCCGACCAGACCTGTGACATGATGGCATACCCCGAGTCATTAGGATGTCTGGTATCGGCCATGAGTTCTGTTTCCCAGTTCGGATTCGATTTGAAGGCTGTATTGTGATCGACGAACTTGATATCGTATCCCTGAATTTGTTTGATATTGACAAGATCGAGAATCTCGTTGTTGAGAGCTGTGGTCAGCGAATCCTTCTCGTCCAGCCTGGGAACGATGCCGGCCACCAGCATCGTCATTATCGGATTGTGAGTTTTTCCCTGATCGAGGATCGATTCGATGTCCTGGATAATGTCCGGGATTGTCCGTCCTCCCGTGATGTCATTCGTTCCGATGTGGAGGAGGATGATATCCGGATCCCCGTAATCGTAGAAATAGTCTACGGTGTCTGCGAGCCAGTTGGACCTCTTTCCGCCATGCCCCTCGTGGTCAGCGTCGAAACCCTCCCCGAGATTCTGGGTTCCCACGAAATCGAAAATGATGCCCTCTATGGTGAGATCCCAATAAAGATCGTCTCTATACCCACCCGGGATCGATGAACCGATACCCATGGTAATGGAATCTCCAAGTGGCATGATATTTAAAGTGTCTCCCTCCTGTGCCAATATCCAGGTCGGCAAAGCTAAGAGAAGTGTTAGAAAGATCGTGAATCTCATTCTCCTTGTCCTCCGGTGTGATTCCGGCTCCGCGAGCATACTCGCAAGCCGGGCAGTTTCTCTTCTGGTCCAGGCTCTATTGAGAATGGTCACCAATACCACGAGGTATGACTGGCGGCTCTCTTCATTTCCGGTATTCATGAGTCAACTTCATTAAGTATAACTTTCTTCCTTGTGAAAGTAAAATCACCTGATCCAATACTCCCTGAGCGCGGGCTTCTTGATCCCCTTGCGGATTATCCGCGACAAGACTATCTTCGAATCAAATGTGCGACATGGACCTGTGGGGCCGATATTATATGGTATATATTTTGCGCACATAAAGACCTGAATTTTCTGAGCTGTTCATGGAGGATGTGGAAGATGCCGACCACTGATGAGAACAAGTTAGCCCAGTTCAAGGTCACCAAACTGCAGGAACGATCGAAGGGTTCGAAGATCTCCAGCTACCAGGATTTTGTGATCGGACAACGTGGCCTGGGTTCCCTCATGCGATATGAGGTGATCACAACTCTCATCTCGGCAATTCCGGGAGCACTTGGAATGTTCCTCCGGTCCAGGTTCTACCCTCTCATTCTCGGTAGTGTCGGGAAAAATGTCCTCTTCGGAAAGAACCTCGTCTTCCGGCACCCCCACAAGATCCATATCGGCGACAATTCTTTCGTGGATGACAATTGCATGATTGATGCCAAGGGCACGAGCAACTCCGGTATCATTATTGGAAAGGATGTGTTTATCGGGAGAAACACGATCCTCAATTGTAAAGATGGAAGTATCGAACTGAAAGACAATGTGAATATCGGGTACAACTGTGTAATTTTTTCATCCAGCAATGTGGTTCTGGAAGAGTATGCCCTCCTCGCTGCCTACTGCTACATCGTGGGAGGAGGGGAGTACAGTCTTGATATCACCGGCAAACCTATTGCCCTTCAGCCCATCCAGGCAAGCAAAGGGGTTGTTCTGGAAAAGAATTGCTGGCTTGGGGCAGGAGTCGTGGTACTCGATGGAGTCCGGATAGGACATGACAGTGCCATCGGAGCTACTTCGCTGGTGACGGGTGAGATACCCCCATTCTCTGTGGCAGTTGGAACACCAGCGAAGATCAGAAAACAGAGGAGCACGTAGCAACCTGCCGGAAAACCGGGTGAAGAGATCCTACGGTCTTTGGTGGGCGGTATCGAAAGAAACGGTGATCAGCCTGATGGAAGGAAACAGCTGAGTGGAGCGCCTGGCATGAAAACTCCTGGATCGATCATCAATGTACTCTGGGCAGTGGATCACCTGGGGTTCGATGAAAGAATTCATGGGGCGGGTATGTTCTATCTGAATGTTATTCCCGCATTCGACAGGAGCAAATTCAATGTCAGCATGTGTGTTCTGCGCAAGAAAGACAGCCTACACAAGTACGCCATCGAGAGAGGCATAACGAACATTTCTTATCTCGGGAGAAGTAAATATGATCCATTTACTGTTTTTGATTTCATCAACATATTGAAAAGAGATAAAATTGATATTATGCACCTTCACGGTTACGGCGCGAACAACTTTGGAAGATTCGCAAGAATATTCTTCAAGGTGCCGACTATAATCCATTCACATGATCCCTCTACGTATTATCCCTGGTTTCAGAAAATGGTGGACATCATGCTGCTTAGATATGGTGATACCACGCTGGCTGTTTCCGATTCGATCAAACATGCTACCTCACAAAGGAGAGGGATCCCGCTGGAGAACATACATGTTGTACCGACCTGCATTCAGCTCGAAAGGTTCAAACCCCTCTCTCGAGATGAAGCAATCGCCAGTAGAAAACGGCTCGGGATAGCGGATGATCTGAAAATACTTGGAACGATAACCAGGTTCTATGAACAGAAGGGCAATGAGTATCTGATAAAGGCGCTGCCTCGTATTCTCGAGAGATTCCCGAAGACGCTCCTGTTAATTGTGGGAGATGGCCCTCTTCGGAGTGAACTGGAGACTCTTTCACAGGATCTCGGCGTCAGGGAGAATGTTCTGTTCACAGGGCACTGTGAGGATGTGAGAAGCATGCTGGGCATCTTTGATATAAAGGTCCTGCCGTCACTCTGGGAAGGCACTCCACTTACCATGCTCGAGGCAATGGCAATGGGAAGGACGATCGTTGCGACAAGCATTGATGGACCTGGAGAAGTATTAAGAGACCGAGAGACGGCACTGCTTGTTCCACCAGGGGATTCCGAGGCTCTTGTAGAGAAGATATCATACTTGTTGGAACACGAGGATGAAGCGGAGATGCTGGGTTCGAAGGCGGCTCTGGCCAGCAGGGGCTACGATATCAGTTCCTGTGCTGCAAAGCTCGAGGAACTCTATATACGATTGTACGAATCGAAAGGATAGCATTAAATGGAGAATGCAGGTATTCTCAGGAAAACGGATCTCTTCCGGCGGAAGGGGAAAGAACATTGATCGAGGATGGCAGGAAATTAGACAAGAAGAGATTCACCGATTGTTCTCCTATATTTATCGCCGGATCTGTCAGGTCGGGGACAACATTGCTGCAGCTTCTCCTGAACGCCCATCCCAACATCGCTATTTTCGGTGAACTGCATTATTTCGACCAGATACTACAGATAAAACATTCAGTCCCCCCTGTAACGAGTGATGAGGGTTTCGAAAGCTTTCTCTCACTTGTCAGGAATGTAGACAACTATCAATACATACCCGATGCTGAGAATTTTTTCGACGTAGTCAAAGAGAATTTCAAGAACATCGAAAACCGCACCTGTGAAGATTTCTTCCGATGTGTACTCGAGGAATACGCGAGGTCTCAGGGCGCGCAGAGGTTCGGCGAAAAAACACCCACTAACATCAGGTATCTGGAACAACTGATCGACATTTTTCCGCATGCAAAGATCATTCACATAATCCGTGATCCCCGGGATGTTGTCGCATCGAGCATAACAATGCCGTGGACAGCCAATGACGCTGTGATCAACGCGTACAAATGGAAATGCGATATCCTCTACAGCCAGAGTTTTTTGAGCAGGACGGAGTCTTATATGGAATTGCGTTACGAAGATCTGGTTCATGAGACGGCGGACCAGCTCAAACGAATCTGCGGATTCGTTAATGAAGAATATGATAGCAGGATGTTGGAGTTCTACAAGACGTCACGAACCTATGTAAAAAACGAACCGTGGAAAGAAACCACACAGAGCCCGATCAATAAGAGTGCCATCAACAGATGGAGTCGTGAACTTTCAGCCCCGCAGGTCTTCCTTGTTGAGAAAATAGTTGGGTCATTCATGGACAGGTTCCGCTACGAAAGAGCAGATGTGGATTTCACTGCCAAGCTCATCTCACCGGCAGTTTTCGTGATGGAATTATTGAAATATGCAAGATATAAACGCACTGACAGGAAGATGAGAAGGACAGATCATCCTGACATAATCTTTGGCGAAAAGGACAGACTTTACAAAATGTTTTTCAAATCTGTTTTTAAATGAACAGACCTGTGAGGGTTGCGAACGTAGTGAAGTACATCCTTTTATCCACCCGTACATTGATCGCTGAAGTGATTCTCGATGATGTTTCTTAAAGCTGTCTTTCTACATATATCGATGCCGGCACGTCGACTTCAGTGAAATTCTATTTATCAAGCTATGGATGGTAATAAAAATAACAGAGGGATCTTTGGTGATACCGTATGGAGAACACTGCAGGTCATAGCTGAGGTAATAGTACAGTTCTTCATATTCTTCTTCGTGGCAAAATGGCTCGAGCCCCGAGAGTTTGGTCTTTACTCTCTCGTCACCGCGATCGTTTATTTCTTTCGAATATTCTCGGATTTCGGATTCTCCAAGTCGAGTTCCAAGTATCTTGCTGAGAATTTTGCAAGAGGCGAGTCTGGAAAGCCGAAGTCGATTATCATCGTAAGTCTGATACTCAGTTTTGTCTTTCTATCAGTTGTATGTCTCATTTATGTGAGCGCGGCAGGATTAATCGGAAGACTGGAACAGAACAATCAACTCTCTTCTCTTATCACGTTCAGCACCCCGCTGCTCTTCTTTGCGACTCTGTTCTTTCTGCTGGATGGATTGTTCAGGGGAGCTAGGAGCATCAAGCCGCTTGCGATCATCGACATAACAAGCAAGATCCTGCAGTTTTCGCTGTTGATCCTTTTTATCGGAGTTTTTCATTATGGTGTGAAGGGAGCTATCGCTGGAGTCACGATAGGATATGTGTGGTTTGCTGTTATCGGTCTTTTCTTTCTCGTCAAGAAAATCTACTGGCCCATGAAAGAACGCCTGGATCTCAAACCGGCGTTCAGGAATGTCCTCTCTTATGGTTACACGAATGGCCTCATGGCGCTTGCGATCTATCTTTACACGAGAGTTGACATCATCATTCTCGGGTATTTTTTCGATGCGAGCGAGGTGGGCAAATACAATTTTGCGATCGGGATCATCAATCTACCGTTTTTCTTTCTTGCTGCGTATGCCGCAGTCGTAGCACCCGTCATCACCAGAGAACACACTCTTGACAATTCTGCTTCACTCCAGAGGATCTTTACCAGGTCAATATCGGCTACTTCTTACTTCATGCTTTTTCTGTCCATAGGTATATTCCTGTTCTCCGGCACTGTGATCCATGCCATTTTCCCCAAGTACGAGAGTTCGATCCTGCTTCTGAAGATCCTCTCGTTCTCGCTTCTCCTGAGAGGACTGGGGTTGATCGCCGGACACGCCTTTCTGGTTCCAACCGGTAATGCCTCCATAAATACCAGGATACTTATCGTCGGAGCGATACTGAACACAATAATGGATTTTATACTTATTCCAAAATACGGGGCGCTTGGTTCTGTCATAGTGACCATTATTGTTCATACTCTGACGAATGTTGTCTGTGTGATACTTACCGCGAGAAAGTTGGGATTGAGATTTCACCTCAAAGGTGTTCTCTACCCCTTCAGGACAGCAAACAGAGTCTGAAACGAGGTCTGACCCTCCAGTCCTCGTCGTTCGCAGCTAGGATAAACGCTTTACAGGGTGGGAAGGCGTTGTGCCGGAAATCTTCAACGATTATCGTACCTGACTCTACAGAAAGACTCAATTCGAGGATTCGGTTGAAAATGGATTCACCATCATCGTGAAGCCCACAGATTGAAAACCGTTTCACATTGTAGGGAAGGAGACGATTATTGTTTTTTCGCCGGACTTTTTCTGGCGCTTCGCCGTCTCTTTTTAGACTGCAGTTTTTTGATCTGTCTTTCGATCTTCGTAATTTTTTTCTTGAGCACTTTTCTTTTGTCTTTGAGCTTCTTGATTTCGTCGGTTTTTATCTGTTTGGTTTTCTCTTTGACGAGATCTTCGAGCTCATTCAGGCTGTACTTCTTGAGCAGTTCATCGTCAGGAGCCATCGGAACACCTCCCCGGCTTGAGTCGTGATTGCATTGAGGATTAGATTGACACTATTATTTTATATAATTCAAAAAAATGACGCAAGTTTTTTTCGATTTTCCATCGCGTTCCGGGTCCTGTCGTGCCTTCCTGCCGGAGATATTTCCTCGTTATTAAAGGTGTGCAACCGACAATGTTTTCAGCATGTTATGCGAAAAATTCGATTTCTTCGTATTTCACTCTGAGACCGGAAAGAAATCTCTTGAGCAGTAGCTGCGGAACGTATATAATTGGCATATTTCAACGATGACCGGCATGCACCGAAATTTGCTTTTTCCCCGGCCAACGATCAGCGAGGACTGATCTGTGAAGAAACGCACGTTACAGTACGCAGATACCCTCAAAGCCGATGAAGTCGAGGAGTGGATAGCCCGGATATTTTTACAGCCTGTCGCGTTCAGGATAGTTACACTTCTCCTCAACACAAAAATTCATCCTGTTCACGTTACTCTGTGTTTTTTCCTGACAGGTATCGGCGCGGCGCTCCTGATCTATACGGGGACCTATCCCGCACTCGTCATCGCGGCAGTTATGATTCAGATAAAGAGCATCCTGGATGCAGTCGATGGTCAACTGGCACGCGCGCGAAAAGCGCCTTCCAGAGTGGGGAGGTTCTTCGATTCTTCTGCGGATATTGTGATCAGTTTCCTTCTCATCATGGCGTGTGCATTTCTCACGTACGAAAGGACCGGAGAGCTGATCTACCTCCCTATTGGAATCGCGGCATTTCTCTTTTCGGAGATTCAGAACAGTTTCTGGGTTTATTACAATGTATATTACAGGAATCTCAAGCTTGGGAAAGATGAGAGCATCCTCGATGAATCACAGGCGGAGACAATCTACCCCTATGATGAAAATAAACAGAGGATTCTCAGCTTTCTGAAGGGTTTTTATCGCTTTGCTTATACCTGGCAGGACCGGCTGATCTCACGGATCGATGCGAAAGCGCGAATGGCGGCAGGTATCGCTGAGGATGATAAGAAATTATGGTACTCTGATATACAATTCTTGAAGGGGAGCGGATTGCTGGGCCTCGGGACTAACCTCTTCGCATTGAGTATTTCCCTTGTCCTCGACAACTCGTTGTACTATTTTGTTTTCGTCCTCTTTGTGGCAAATGTCTATATGGTGGGCCTTATGCTATACCGGGTGAGAAGTTTTCCTGTCGCGGGGAAGAATCGTGATATATCTTAAAGGTGTTCTGCTCTAGAAATTGCAGTTATTCTTTTGAGGAAAGAATCGTGAAGAATATCAGAAAACTTATCAAGGAGATGCTGGTCACGATCGGGGAAGATACGCAACGTGAAGGATTGGTGAAAACCCCCGAAAGGGTCGAGGAAACGACAAAATTTCTTACCGAGGGATACAAGCAGGATCTCGAAAAGGTCGTGAACGGTGCGATATTCGAAGAGGATGTCGATGATATGATCGTTGTGAAGGACATCGATTTCTTCAGCCTGTGTGAGCATCATCTTCTCCCCTTCTACGGTAAATGCCATATCGGGTATCTGCCGAAAGGAAAGATCCTCGGTCTCAGCAAATTTCCCCGTATCGTGGACATTTACAGCCGGCGGTTACAGCTGCAGGAGAGGCTCACACAGCAGATCGCAGTTGCAATTTCGAAAGTACTCCAGCCATCCGGAGTGGCCGTCGTTATGGAGGCGGCTCATCTCTGCATGATGATGAGAGGGGTAGAGAAACAGGGGACGACCGCGGTGACCAGCGCTCTTCTCGGTGCTTTCAGAGAGCGGGATAAGACGAGAAACGAGTTCCTCAAGCTCATTGGAAACCCATGATTCAACTCGCCCCCAATAAATAGGGACAGTCACCATTTATTTTTTTTGTCGCCATTATGCTACTTTTCAATAAATGGTGACTGTCCCTATTTATCGTTGAGTATGAAGAAGCTGTCCGAAAGCACCCGCCAAAATCGGAATCGTATGAATAATTCGAGTTAGGACCCACATCTCATGTTTTTGTTACGGTGGTGAAATATGCACGGGATTGAGAATCGTGTCGTTCTGGTTACCGGTGCCAGTAGAGGTATCGGCCTCGAAACGGCAAGGCTTTTCCGAGAGGCGGGGGCCCGGGTGATAATCTGTGCACGGGGTGAGCCCGGGCTGGACGAAGCCATACGGGACACCGGCGCTCGGGGCGTCCTCTGCGATGTGTCGGACGGGAAAGATGTCGGTCGTCTGTTCGAAGTGATTTCCCGTGAATTCGGTAGGATCGACATCGTTGTCAACAACGCGGGCATCTTCAGGAGCATTCCACTCCTCGAAACTTCGGATGAAGTGTTCGATGATGTCATCCGTATCAACCTGCGGGGTGTCTTCCTCGTGTCGCGCGCCGCTTTCAGATTGATGTCCCAAACGGGAGGAGGACATATCATCAATGTGTCCTCCCAGGCCGGTAAACAGGCCTATGAGGGCAGTGCCGCGTACTGCGCGTCGAAATTCGGCGTGGCCGGTCTATCGAAAGTGCTGGCCCTAGAAGGTCGTGAGCGGGGGATACGGGTGAGTGTCCTCTACCCCGGCGCTGTCGACACCTCTGTATGGGATGGGATCACGGACGACAGGGAGGGGTTTCTGCAGCCGGGGGAAGTCGCCGGGGAGATCATGTCTCTGGCTGCATCAGACTCCGACACCGGAACCGGCGAGCTCGGCATCATACCATCCTCGACCTGACTCCTTCGATTATTACTTCTTTCTGATCACGAGAGCGTTTTCAAGGACCTCATCGATCCAACTCACCTCGATGAGATTCATTCTGTTCCTGATCTCTTCGGGCACATCTTCGAGGTCGGCGGCATTCTCAGAGGGGAATATCACCGTTCTGATTCCCGACCGGTAGGCCGCCATCAGTTTTTCGGTCAATCCGCCGACGCCTATCACTTTTCCGCTCAGGGTCACTTCACCGGTCATCGCAACGTTCGTCCTGACCGGGATGTCTCCGAGCACCGAGGCGATGACGGCGGCGATGCTGACACCGGCGGAAGGGCCATCCTTCGGAATCGCCCCTTCGGGGAAGTGGATGTGGATGTCGAAATCCTCGAAAACGGATTTTTTCAATCCGAATCCGTAGGCTTTCGATTTGATGTAACTGTGAGCCGCCTGAACCGATTCCTTCATGACATCGCCGAGCTGACCTGTCAGTATCAGTTCTCCTCCGCCGGGCATCCTGAGTGCTTCGATCGTGAGAAGATCACCTCCGTTCGAGGTCCAGGCCAGTCCTGTAGCGACACCGATCTGGCGGCCCCTGCGGATCCTCTTCGCCGGATACCTAGGGGGACCGATGATTCGAGCTATTCCCTCCTTGTTGATCGACCATCGCTTACGCTTCCCGGTGGCTTTCTCATGCGCACATCGCGTCGCGACCAGCTCGATGGTCCTCTCCAGCTGCCTCAAACCTCCCTCGTCGGTGTATCCACGTATGATCTTCTTGATGGCGGAGGATTCGAACCGTATGGATTTCCTGTCGAGACCGGCTTTCTGGAGCTCCCGGGGTATGATGAACCTTCTCGCTATCTGCTGTTTCTCCCTCTCGGTGTAGCCGGAGAGGTTCACGATCTTCACGTAGTCCTGGATCTGATCGGGAATGTCCCACAGCACCTTCGCCGTAGTAACGAAGAAGATCTTCGACATGTCCATCGGTACATTGAAATAACGATCCATGAAACTGCAGTTTCGGGTGGGGTCGAACAGTTCCACGAGTGCATCTCTGGGATTACCCTTCGCAGGCTCCTCGCACAGTTCGTCGATGTCCTCGATAACCATCAGGAAATTCTGTGTGCCTGAGTCCCTGAGTGCCCGGATGATCATGCCGGGGGATTCACCGATCAGGCCCCTCCTGATTCCTTTGATGTCACTGTCGTCCTTGCAGCCGGCGACACTGAAGTGAGCGAATTTTCTGTTTAGAGCTTCCGCCAGGGAGCGCCCGATGGAAGTCTTACCGGTCGCAGGGGGTCCCACGATGCAGAGAACGGGAGGTGTCAGCGTGGGATCGAGGGCGAGTGGGGACAGGGATTCGAGGATCCGGGACTTCACGTTCTGCAATCCGTGGTATTCTTTTTTGAGGATTTTCTCAACCTTTCCCAGATTGATCGATTCGACCGGGCCCCGTTTCCAGGGGATGCCGAGGAGCCACTCGATGTAATTACACACACTCCTGAAGTCGTGGGATGTGATCGGGAGGAGTTTGAGCCTTTCGAGCTCCCAGTCGAGGATCGCCCGGACTTCGTCCGGAAGGGTAATAGTCTCCATCTGCTCCCTGATCCTGTTCGCCATAGCTTCCTGGGGTTCCTCTTCGCCGAGTTCGCGCTTAATGGCCCGCAGGCGTTCCATCAGGAGTTTCCTCCGTCGCATCTCCTCGAAGTGATCGAGAGCTTTGTTCTCGATGTCCTCGATGAGAGAGATTCGTACCAGTTCGTCCTGGATGAACTGCTTGAGCATTTCGAGCCGCCGCTCCGATTTCACCGTGCTCATGAGCTCCTTCTTGACTCCGAGGTCGATCTGGATGTAAGCCGCTACGATGTCGGCGAACCTGCCGGGATCACGCGTGTTCATTTTCGCGATGTTGACGAACTCCGGCCCGTATCTCAGGTCATTCCGAACAAGTTCTTCCACGAGCGCGACGATTCGTTTGACAAGAGTGGCTTCTCTCGTTCTGTTTCGTCCCTCCAGCGCTGGTTCCGAAACCTTCGCCACCGGATACGGGCTCTGTTTCAGCACCTCCTCGATCGCAACACGTCTGATTCCCTGGAAAGTGACCTGAATGCTCCCACCGGGTGATCTGACCATGTCGATGATTCTGCATGCGACACCTACCTCAGCCATATCCTTCGGGTGCTCCCGCTCGCTTTCCCGAGTGAGAGTGGGTACGAGGGCGATGATTGAATTTTCTTCACCGTAGTCATCGAGAAGTTTGAGATTACTGCGGATCCCCACGATCAGAGTAATAGCTCCGGTCGGGTATATCGCCGCGCTCATCAGCGGGAGGACGGGAAGAACATCGGGAATGGGAATCACATCTTTTTTCCTGCTTTTACTCGGGTTTTTCTTCATTGCTGCCTTTCCTTATAACTTTTGAGACGTTTGGCGGCTTTCCTGTATCCTGGATCGATCGACAGAATCTTTTCAAGATTTTCGATCGCCCGATCGATATTCCCGGATTTCTCGAGGGCGATGGAATAATTATACAGTACCTGGATGTTGTCCGGGTCCACTTTCAGTGCCATTTCGAACTGGTTGATGGCAACATCGTACCTCCCTTCCATGCCATAGATGATACCGAGATCGTTGTAGGCATCGACGTGGTTGGGATTGACCTCGATTGCCTTCTCGAGGGATTTTCGGGCGAGGTTTCGATCACCCAGCCCACGGTAAGCGAGGGCGAGGTTGTAGTGTGCGTTCGCATCGTCCGGTTTCTGCGCTGTTGCTTCGAGTAAGGCGTCACGAGCTTGCTCGAAGTTTGATTGTGAGAGGTATCTCAGACCCTCGGCGAGAGGGGTCGGTGCTGCCGCCGTCTCCATCCCCGGTTCGGCCTCGTGCATTTTTGCGGACGTTTCCTCGGTGAGCCTGAGCATGAATATCTTGTTCTGGAGATCTTCCCGCTTCGGGTCTTTCACAAGCACCTTCTTGTATTCCGATATCGCCTCTCTGATTCGTCCGGTCGTTTCGTACGCACTGCCGAGAAACACCCGCGCGATGGATGATCCGGGCCTCATCGCCAGCTGTCTCTCGACTTCCGCTATAAAAGCCTCCGGGTTCTGAGCCGCCTGTTTCCCCATCTGGAAACCCTGACGGTAAATCGGATTCACGATGTCGAATCCGTATTTATCAATGATGCCCTGATGAGAAAAATCGTTCCTGATGTAGATAAGCGAATTGTCATCCCAGTAGACGAGTTTCCAGGAAGGATTATCCGAGAGGCTGTACTGGAGCATTCGTTTCTCATTCTCTTCGGGGTAATCGAGCAGGAAGTAATCGATATCGTATCTCTTCACGAGTTCCTCCACGCCGGTGGAGTTGTAGTAAGCGTCGAGATACCTGCGGCTGAATTCATCACCGTACAGAATAAGGCGTCCGTCGATGAAAACTTTTCTTTCCGGATAGTTGGTGTAGATCATGTATCCGCCGTAGCGCATCCTGTTGAACACATTCCCCTCGATACCGGCTTCTCTCAGGAAGTCGCAGGCACCGATGGGATAGCTTTCCTCCCTGAGGCCGGTACCGATCCGGCGCCATTCATCCTCACCCATGTATGTCCCTTTGAAGATAAGAAGCAGAATCGTGCAGACGGGAATGACACAGCACAATGCATGCGTGACAGCCGTCGGGATCCTCCACCCCTTTTTCGATCCGGACCGGGTACTCTTCTTTTTCGATTTCTTCCGGGATGCCGCAGAACTCGCAGTGAACGCGAGGGCGAGTGATGCGAATGTGGGGACATTTCTGTGTGCGAAGAATGAGAGGACGAGGAAGATGAGAAGTGGAAAAAGCGAAGCCGGATCTCGGAAGTGACGAGTACGCCAGGCTACGAGCACGGTAACAGGGATCAAACTGAAAAATCCCAGCTGCCAGAAGGAAAATCCGTACTCCGGGCTCAAGGGGCTCTTGAGCTCTGCGATTGTCCTGGTGAAAACAGGATTACGGGCGAGGAGGAACGGGTAAATGAGAGTTTCCACGTGATGCGGATTCAGCAGGCTTGCGAGAAGAGAGGCGAAAAACGCGACGATCAGCGGTTTCGTGATCAGGCCGATTCCGGGGACATCTTCCTTCCCGAAAAATCGTCTCGCCGTTTCGTGTCCCACGGCGAAGGAGGCGAATATCATGAGACCGAGGGTGACTCCTGAATGGACGTTTGCCCAGAGAACGAACAAGGGGGGCAGGAAGTACAGGTATTTTTTCGATCCTCCCTCTCGCCATCGGTAGAGCAGGAAGAGCAGTATACAGGTAAAAAAAAGCGTGAAGATGTGGGGTCTTACGAAAGGCCTCAGGGCAATGGGAAAAAGAAACAGAGGGTAGAGGAGAAAGGGGAGATACGACCCCTGTTTCCTGAGAGAGAGCGAAAGAAGAAGTGCCACAGACAGAGTGAGAAGAGCCGTTTTTAGATAAATGAGAGCGGAGAATCCGAATCCGGTCTTGACGAGGTAGAATATGACCTCGGCGAGCCACTCATGAGTGATCCATGGCTGCCCGGTAACCGTATATGAGAAGAGGTCGACGTCCGGAATGGAACCCCCGGTGACTATGAGCTCACCTGTTTTCAGGTGCCACCATATGTCGAAGTTCTGGAGGTCGAACAAACCCGCGAGAGCCGCCCCGGCAGAGGCGATGATCAGCGCGGCTCGGAGAACTCCTTTCCCCGAAGGTTTCCGTGGGCTCTTCCCCCGCGGATTCCTTCCTTCGGCATCCCCTTTCATGTAATTATTCCTTCTGGCCTGGAGACTCCAGGAAATCAGACTCCTCAGGTCCCCCCATGACCTATCGTCACGTCATTTCCGATGACGATAACCGGCACCTCCCGCCTTCTGTTCGTCAGAGCGAGCATTTCATCAAGGAGGTCACGGTCTTTTTTCACGTTGAGGTATTCCACCTCACCCTGTCGGGCATAGTCCTCACGGGCCCTCATCGTGTAGGGTCACCCGTCCTTTCCGTAAATACGAATCTTATCCATCACGGTACCCTCCTTCTTAATTGATGAGTGGATGAGTGATAGTCTCACTCCCGGTTCTCTTTCAATATAATAACCCGGTTCCCGGTTAGCCACTCTCTTGAAATGACCTGCCGGAGGTTTTCCGTTTTGATGGGATGGAGAAACCGGACAGCGGGCCCCGGTGTTTGCGGCGGCGGGCAGGTGTTCTGGACGGGCTATCAAAGCCGAATCAGGTTCCCTCCCAGCAAATCTGCGTGAGTGGGAAAACAGGTGAAGATGAGAGTCTGCCTGTCCCCGGCGAATACCCTCAGAATGCGGGCCGCCCGTGCCTGTCTCTCCGGATCCAGGTCGATGAGCGGATCATCCAGAACGAGGAAACCATCACTGTCGCTCAGGAAGTGCCGGGCCATGGAAAGGCGGAGCGCAAGGGCAAGCACATCCTTCGTCCCTGTTGATAACAAGTCGGTGGGAATCAGTATCCCGTCTTCTCTCACAAATCCCCGGGGCAGGCTCTCTTCCATTGAGACATCGCTGTACTTCCCGTCGGTCATTTCGCTCACGTACCCTTCGAGGTCGGCCTCGAGACCCCCGTACGTGTCGCCATCCAGCCCCTCCAGTAGTGAGAGAGTGAGATCATGTATCCTGGCAACGGCATTCCCGGTCCTCTTCACGGTCTCGAACCGTTCCTCCGCTTCCCGAAGATTTCGTTCCTGTTCTTCGACGGACTCATCCGGCGCCTCGCCCTCCAGGCCGGCGTGATCGACGAGAAGTTTCCCCTTACGGTTCTTCTCCACGTCGCGTGCCCGTACTTCCTTTTCGTAAAGTTCGATGTAGGAGTCGATGTCATCCACAGCATCGGGGAGGGGAATGATATTCTGGAGACGGTTTATCACTACCTGCCGCCGCTGCACAATCCCGGCGAGATCGAGGAGAAGTTTATCTTTTGTCTCGTACTTCTCGGAGAGCGTCTTAATCTCTGTGCTGTATTCACCCGCCTTCCCGGTCAGTTCCCGGATGTCTCTATCGGTATTGACGAGCTCCTCCACGATGACAGCCTGCGTTCTCGTCTCTTTTACAGCGCCTGTCTCCTCCATCCGTCGGGTGAGTTCTTCGATCGTCTCATCACCCAGTTCATCCTCGAGCTGTGATGCGACACTGTTTTTCTGCTCGAGGTGAGACCGGTGGATTTCCGCCGCTTTCCGTGCCTCTTCGATGTCCGTGACACCACATTCGGAGAATAGTGTCTCGAGGGTCTTCTCTGCCACCTCAAGATTGTCGAGCGTTTTCTTGAACTCCTCCCCACCGGATCGCACTCTGACAGTCCAGTCGGAGTGTTCGATGACCAGCTGGCCTTCGGCGTCGATCGTAAAGCTCTCGCACTTTTTCAATCCTAACCTGCGAGCGGGATCGAACCCCTCTCGAACGGTTATGGAGATGTCCTTCTTCGTATCGAACCGTCCCGAAAGCTTGCTGGCCGTGATGACCGCTCTTAATCGTTCCACCTCGCTCGAAACGCCCCTGATCCTGTTCATCACGCTTTCTGTTACCTGCAGCAGGCCGTCGAGCTTTGTCTGGGCCTCCTCGAGGGCCTTTTGCTTCTTCCGTACCATCTCAAATTTTTTTCTGAGGTTTACGATTTCCTCACCTCTTTCTGCATCCCTCTTCTCCTTTTCGAGGGCCTGCTTCTGCTCGATGAGCCCCGGGAGCTTCCGGTTGATTTCCTTCAGCCGGGATTCTGTTACCGGCCACGCTGCGTTGTCCTTCTGGTATCTTTCCATCCTGTTATCGAGTTTTTCGAGCTCGGTTTCCAGGCCCTTCCGTTCTCTCACATCATCCACGGTCTTCCTGTTCTCATCGATATAGGTTTCCTTCTCCTCCAGGATATCCGCGCATTCGGTGATTTTCCGGTTGAGCTCATCGAGCCTGTCTTCGAATTCCCTCGCGGCATCGAGTGTCGCCCTGATGTTCTCTTTCCGGTAGTACGCTTCCAGGATGAGTCCTACCTCTTTTAGGTACGGTCTCGTTATTCCACGTCCTTTTTCCGGCAATTCGAGGTTTCGGTCCCAGCGGCTGAAATACTCTTTGTAGAGATCCCCGACCCGGTCCCTGAATCTATCGACCGACACACCGTCGGTTTCGAGTACGGTTTTCCTGATGATGTCACCGAGAGAATGAACCGTATCGGGGGACCTCTCTACCAGCTCCTCGATCGTTCTGGAGAGCCCTGTCTGATATGTATGGAGCACCGACCGGTACGTCCCTTCTGTTGCTTTGAGGACAGGAGAAAGCTTTTCTGTAATACTCCTGTCGTCGGTGACGATCGAACCGTCAGGGAGGATGAGTTTGGAAGATTTTGTTGCTCCCCAGCTCCTCGAGAGTCGGAAACGAGAGCCCTCGTGTGAAAAATCGAGTTCCACGTGAATAGTGTCCCCACCGCCGATCGGGAGGAAATCTTTGATCTCACCTTCGAACTTCCGTTTCCCCAGCTTTGCCGGTACAAAAAGGACTTTCTGGATTGCATGGAAGATTGTTGTCTTGCCGGCCTCGTTCGGACCCAGGATGACGTTGAGATTTCCACCGAATTTCAGTTCGCGATCGCTCTGCCCTGCAAACGGATTGAGCCGTAACCTGGTGATGATCATCGTCTCGCCTCGCCGAGCAGCCTGTACGCGATCTGCAGGCTCTCCGGATTGTCCGCGTCCTGAGCGAGAGAGGTGAGCAGCATGTGCGGGAACGAACCCTGAGTGTACTCCCTGTTGATCGCGGCGCTGGTGATCTCCTCCGTCACCCCTTCCTGGTCCCACTGGAGGTAGAACAGGTCTTTCTCGAGTGCTTTCCTCGCCTCGTGGAGATGGTGATGTTCCTCGGCCGGGAGGCGTCCCTCCAGTTTCAGTTTGCAGAGGAGGTGCGATCGAGATTCCGGTGGGTACCTTGCTGATAAAGCCTTCAGATCGGACACACTCCTTATCTCTAATTGATCATGAATGAAGCGGTACCGGCCTGTGGAGATCGATTCAGGAAAAATTTTCTTGTCCTCGGCCATTTCGATTATCCAGGCCTGCCCCTCGTGATGGCAGTCGAATCCGTCAGGCTCGGGCGTCGCCGGATAGAATATCCTGTCGAAAGCGCCCCTTACCGCCGGATACTGTATGTGGGTATGTCCCATCAGCCAGAGATCGAGATCGCACCGAAGGAGTTCCGGCGGAGTCATGGGGTAGTATTGCCGGTCGAAATCGGGTGAGAATCCTTCCAGGCTCCCGTGGGCGATTCCGATGTGGTAAGTAGTACCGGTGTCTCTCCGTCCCGCTGCCTGACTTATCCAGCCGAGGAGATTCTCCCGTGAGTGCTTCATCCGGCATGGCGCAGGGTAGAGGTTGACGTCCAGGTCATAGTGTTTAAGGGAATAGACCTCCTGCTTCTCGAGGAGAAGGACCGTATCTCCAGCACCTTCCCTGAAGGTCATCCACGGCTCGGTTTCTCCACTCGAGAGAAAGTCGTGATTCCCCGGCAGGATGACCGACAGGTGTCCTTCGAAACCGTTCACTATGCCGGCAGTCTTCAATATATCACGTTTTGCAATCCTGGGTTTGTCGAAAAGGTCACCTGCGACGACGAACAGATCGCATTTTTCGTCGTTTGCACGGTCCACCATACGGGTCAGAGTGGTGAATCTCGCTTCCGTGAGTTCTGCCTGTACTTCCGGGTAGGCGGCGAACTTCATACCGAGGTGAACGTCCGAAGTGAGGAATATCCTGAGCGGCAAAATGTGAAACCCCTGTCAGTGATTTCCAATCGTGGTGATCGGTTGGGACCCTCTGCCTGCAATCCGCGTATGCCCGGCAGCAGGCAACCGGTCTATGAAATTTACGAGATGAGGTGATTAATGCAAGTGCAGTGGATCGGCATTCCCTTGACGACTTGACGGAAAATGATTACAATGAACTTCTCTTGTTCGCGTCAATCAAATGTGCAGTTGTATCTGGTGGGATTCTCTATTGTTGATGTGTGAGAAGACAGGAGGAGAACATGACGATCGAGGAGGCTATCAAAACAGCCATCCAGTTCGAGACAAATGTGGAAGGTGTGTACCGTAATGCGGTTGAAGAGGCCACCGATCCAATCGGGAAAAAGGTATTCAGCGTCCTTGCTGATGAGGAACACGGTCATCTCGATTATCTGAATCATCGGCTCGAAGAGTTTACCAGTACCGGGAAAGTGACCGTGGAGGAACTGCAAACCGCCATACCGTCTGAGGAGGTGATCAGAGAGGGAGTGGATAAGCTAGAGACCCGCATGGCCGAGGCGGATCGTGGCAGGGAGCTCCAGATGCTCTACAAAGCACGCGATGTCGAAGAAAAAACCAGCGATTTTTACAAAAAAATGGTGTCGGATCTGTCATCAGAAGGTCAGGAGCTGTTCAAACGCTTCGTTGAGATCGAAGAAGGGCACATGGCCATTGTGCAGGCCGAAATCGACTACCTGAGCGGTTCGGGTCACTGGTTCGATTTCAGGGAGATAAGCCTGGAAGGATGACCGTCCTCCCCAGATAAAAAAACCGCCCTCCCCGGTTGACAGATACTCCCGAATCGGGTATAATCGATAGAAAGAACAGACATGAATAGCGTTCACCTATGCAAACCATAACAGTGTTACTTCAAAGCAAAGGTTTCTTCCCTCGTGAGAACACGTCGGTTTTTTCTCTACATCATTGTAGCAGCTCTTCTCATCGTCGCGAGTGTCACACACTCCAGGTGTGGAGAATATTCAGTTGCTCATCCCGGTGTCGCTGACCTGGGGAGGGTACTCCCCTCAGGCAATCTGGCCTGGGAAAGTATCGGTCCTTCCGGCGGCACGATAAACACCATCACGTACCATCCTCAGGTGAACGGGCTGGTCTACCTCGGTACTTTCGATCAGGGGCTGTATGCCTCCAGAAACGGAGGAGACGACTGGTCCCGGCTTACCTCCGACCGGGCATCGATCCGGTTCGTTCTCATTGACCCCTTTGATCCATCTGCTATTCTTGTCGGCGCGGAGAACTGGTTTTTAGCTTCGGGGTACCTTCACCGCAGCACCGACTGGGGTCAGACCTGGGAGGAAGATTTCGAGGGGGAGAATCTCACCACCGCCGCGTTCGATCCCACTCAACCCGGTATACTCTATATGAGTGTCGGTGCCGATGCGGACTGGGCCCCGGCCGAATTTTACCGAAGCACCGATGCAGGTGCCAGCTGGAGTCTCATGAATCCTAACGGTACTTACAAAGAGGGTCTCTTCGTCTGGGGCTTCTTCGATATCCTGGTCAATCCCGAGGATGGCAGTATCCTGGCCTTCACGCTGTTCACTTCTGGGATGGGGGAGACCGAAAATCATGTCTGCCGGAGCTCGGATGGCGGCCTCACCTGGGATTATATGGACACAGGTTTATATGATTCCCAAGCCTGGGATTTTGCCCGGGTGTATCCCGGCATTGATGCTGCCGCGACAAAAGATGGTCTCTACGTCCACTTGGACGGCGGCAACATCTGGCACGGTATCCCCAACCAGATGGGTGGGATCAACTGTATCGAGTTAGCCCCCGGGCCCACCGGAAAAGTCTGGTATCTGGTGGAGAGTGATTACTACTCCTCAGTAGATCCCGATGTCATCCACCGGTCTTCCAACAGGGGCCGCAACTGGGTTCCGCTGTCCCTTGTCGATGATCCATGCGAGATCACCACGGTGGCAGCCGACCCTCAAGCAGCCCCGGGTTCAGAAACTGTTATGGCAGGCACCTGGGAATCAGGGGTTTTCTCATCCTCCGATCAGGGTGAGAACTGGGAAATGAAGAATACGGGACTTGCGCCGATTCCTTGTACCTCCCTCGAGTTCGGTTCCGCCGGGAGCGGGCTACTGTATGCGGGAGCGGAAGGTATATTTCAGGCAGGACTGTACAAAAGCTCCGACCTCGGGACGACCTGGGAGAGAGCCAACGATGGACTTGCCGGTGGCACTATCAGTTCTATTGTCGCGGACCCGGAAAACGAAAACCGCGTTTTTGCCGCTTCACAGGCCAAAGGAATTTTCCGCAGCACCGATCAGGGCGGTACCTGGACACGGCTCGTAAACGGTTTGCCCGAGAACAGTTATACCAATCGTCTGGTTCTGTACCCGACGGATCCGGAGAAAATCTATGCATGTATGGAGTACGGGCTCTTTCGATCCAGTGACGGAGGAGACACGTGGCTGCCGCTCGGACAGGGTATGGAAAAAACCTTCGTCCGGGATCTTTCCATCGACCCCACGAATCCCGGACACATGTTTGCGGCGGTGGACACCGATGGGATTTACGAGAGTCACGATGGTGGTGGCACCTGGCAGCGCGTACTCGATGAGACGTACTGGAAGGATTTCGTCTCTGTCGCAGTCGTCCCGGGGGGTGAGCGGGTTTACGCCGGGATGCTCTTCACTTCACAGTTCTACCGGAGTACGGACGGCGGAGACACCTGGGATGTCGTCCTCGACAGGGTGGCGGAGTCGATTGTCGTCGGGATAGACAACCCGCTCGCCGTCGCGTGCGGAGGCTCCGGCACGGATGTGTGGTTCAGTCTTGATGGTGGTGACAGCTGGTTCACTCAGCCCGGCGGGCTCGAGAACGTAGATGTGAATGAATTGGTGATTCCGCCTTCCGGAGAAAGTTTCATCTACGTTGCCACCTCGGCAGGCATCCAACGCCTCTCCCACGGGACTCCCTGATTAATTCCCCGAAGCTGTTTCTTTCTCATACCCCACGCTCAGGTCGATTTGTTCCCTGTATGTGTCACCGTGTTTCCTCGACAGCTCTGCTCCGGCGGGCCGTTATTTCGTCCCGGACAGAGGATCTACGTAACCGAGAGCTTTGAGATCTTCGATAATTTCATCACCCGGTTCGAATGCTTCTCCCCAGTTCAGGTGCTTCTCGTCGTGGGTGAACACTTTAAGCTTTTTCTCCATGTGCTCTGCGATGGAAGGCTCGGTAAAATAGAGGTCCTTTCTTTCAGCGGGGTCCTGTTCGAGGTCGAAGAGTAAGCGGGCTTTCGGGTTGGCCCGGATATCATCCAGAAAGCTCTGGAATACATCCTCATCAATATTGCGGATTCTATCCGTCAGGTAGTTCTCATATGTCTCTGCAATGTTTTCGGTGGGGGGAAGATTGTACTTGGAGATCAATTTCCAGCGACCAGATATCAGCGCGATCTGGTGGACGGCCGGGTGTCGGAGGTACCGGGTTTCGGCATATGAATCCAGATCGACCGGTTCTTCGGATCCCTGGATGATATCGTAAAGATTTATTCCGTCGCAGTCGATATCGGTTTCGATGTGGAGAAAACCCATTAATGTGGGCAGAAGATCAGTGCTTCTCGTCATCATGTCGATCGATCGTCCCCCGTTCATCCCTCCCGGGAAACGAATCACCAGAGGGATATGAAGAGTCTGTTCGTATAGAATAGTCGTATGTCCCCTGAGATCGTGTTCTCCCAGGCTCTGCCCATGATCTGCGGTGATGACACACAACGCCTCCTGGTATCGGCCTGTCTGCTGGAGGAACTCGAAGAGCCTGCCGATCTGTTCATCCGCATATCTGACCTCGTTGTCGTAGGGGTCCGGAAACTCGAAACGGGGGGGTGGATGGTAAGGCATGTGTGGATCGAAATAATGCACAAACAGAAAAAACGGTTTGTCGGTATCGAGTTTCTTCAGCCATTCTATGGCCCGCGTTGTCGTCGTCTCCGCCGGAACATATGTTCCTTTGTTCGACCTCGAAACCGATGAGTCTCCATAGTAGACATCGAATCCCTGATCGAGACCGAAAACCGGGTGCAGAACCTGAGCGCTCACAAAGGCGCCGGTCCGGTAGCCCTGATCTTTGAGTAATTCGGCAAGTGTCAGCGCCTCGGGTTTCAGGCGATAACGCTGGTTGGAGTGAACACCGTGATGACGGGGTTCGAGGCCGGTGAGCATGGAAGTGTGTGAAGGCAGAGTGAGCGGAGCCTGGGCGTGATGTCGCTTAAACACGACGGCTTCACGGGCGAAAGCGTCAATGTTCGGAGAAGTGTCGAAGAAATAACCGTAGAGGCCGAGTCGATCAGCCCGCAAGGTGTCGATCGAAATCAGGATGATATCGGGACGGCTCTTCCCGGAGGTGATCGGTACGCTCGGGGGCTCTTGGGAATAACGGGTCTGATCGCTCCTGTCGGACTTCTGAGAAGAGCAGGAACACAAACAGGAGAAGAACGCGGTACAGACCGTCAAGAGGATACCCGCACGAAAAGTAATGTGACTCATGATAATCCTCGCGTCGCCGACAGTATCAACAATTCACTTCGTAACAGCCGGAAATTTAATACTGATAACCGGGTACTGTCAATCAAATCTATGTCGATATATTGCTGTCTGGTCGGGGACGGAAGGCGCAACTGTAGATCATCGTTCTCTTGTTCCCCTCACTGCACCGGACCGCACGAGGATCACACCCAGTAAGATCAGAAAAGTGGCCAGAACGAGCATGAGGTCGAGACGTTCTTCGAGTACGAGCCATCCCAGAATGACGGCAATCACCGGATTTATGTAGGCATAGGTCGTGACGAACGAGGCTGGTAATTTTGAGAGAGCGTACATGAATGATCCATAGCCGACGATAGAGCCGAAGACGATGAGATATGCCATCGCTGCCAGACCCCGGGGATCGAGTGTAAACTGACTCACTTCGCCCGTTGCCAGACCTGTCACAGTGAGTGTGGTACCTCCGAAAAGCATCTGAAATGCAGCGGCCATGATCGGCCGCGTCTTGATCTTCCTGTACTTGGAAAATATGGATCCTGCGCCCCAGGAGAGAGGTGCCATGAACATGACAAATATGCCAATGGTATAGGCCGAGCCTGTAGAATCACGCAATTCGGGCCAGAGCAGCACGACCAATCCTGCAAAACCTACAAGTATCCCGATTACTTTTCTGGAATTAAGACGATCCCCTCTCGGAAGCTGACTCTCGATACCCACGATCCAGAAAGGAAGAGTGGCAACGATGAGAGCTGCCAGGCCACTCGGTACCCACTGCTCCGCCCATACAACCGCTCCGTTTGCTATGGTAAGGAGAAGAATTCCGACTATCGCGATGTCGAGGAGCTCACTACGGGGTGGCAGGGAGTAGCCTTTCAGCCTGAGGATGGGTATCAATATGCCGGCAGCTATGACGAAGCGGAGTCCGGCGAAGAGTGCGAACGGCAGCACCTTTACGCCGATACGAATGGCAAGATATGTGGTACCCCAGAAGAAACAGATCGCACCCCAGGCCAGATATGCTCTCAGTAGTTCTCTGGTAGGCAAACACCCCTCCGGAAAGAATATCTTGAACTTAAACAACTTCGTCCGATAAAAACAGACAGGTTACGATCGAGAACATGCAGGTATTCTTCGCACCCCAGTTCACTCTCGAGGACACCCCGCACAGCTCCAGCTGTCTAGTGAGAGTAGGTGGGAGGAACGATAAGCGGTACCCGTTTTCCTCTATTTGTTATCACCTGTCAGTGTACGTTTCTGCCTGTCCCTGCCGCCTGCGCCCTTCTCGACGAAGAGAGATTTGCCACTGAAAGGATCCCGTCCGGTCCAGTACATCAGCGTGGAATACGTTGACGGTGAAGGCGTGAATACCTGAACCTGCCTCGGAAGGAGTTTGAGTTCGCGCCGGGCAAACGATCTTAGTTTTGCCATGTCACTGTCGGTGCACCCCGGATGCGCGGCTATCATGTAATAGGTGAGAAACTGATTTTTGCCTTCTTTTTTCGTGAGTTCGCCGAATTGGCGCTTGAACTCCAGCAGGGAATCTCTGCCTGGCTTGCCCATCAGTCGCAACACATGCTCCTCGGAATGCTCGGGGGCGATTTTCATCTGACCCGAGACATGATGACGGAAGATCTCTTGCAGATACCGGTACCCGTTTTTCCCGTCGGCCAGTACCAGATCGTGCCTGATACCGGACGCCACGACCACTTTCCTGACACCCTTTACCTCCCGGATAGATTTGAGAAGTGACAGTTGTCTTCCGTGATCTATGTTCAATCCGGCGCATGCTGCCGGAAAGAGGCATCGTTTGTCCGGGCAAGGGCCCTTCTCGAATTTGCGTGAGCATTCGAAACCGTACATGTTGGCTGTCGGTCCTCCCACATCCATGATAGTTCCCTTGAATCCGGGATGTGATGCTATCTGACGCGCCTCCTGCAGTATCGAATGCTCACTGCGCCATCGTACGGTCCTCCCTTCATGGACTGCGATCGCACAGAAATTGCACTCGCCGTAGCACCCGCGATGGCTCGCAATCGAGAAGCGAATGGTCTCGAGAGCTTTGACCTCACCCTGCTTCCGGTAAAACGGATGGAGGTCCCGTTCATACTCCAGATTGTACACCGCGTCCAGTTCCTGGTCTGACAGATAGCGTGCGGGCGGGTTCTGGATGAGGTAGCGGGTATCCTGTATCTGGGCCAGCGGCAGAGCCGTCACAGGTTCGTTGTTCCGGTAGAAGGCGTGGAACATCTCGGTGAAAGCCTCCTTGTCCCGGGCCGATTCCTGGAATGAAGGTATTTCGAGGCAGCCTTCCGGTTTCTCCCGCGACACGTAACACAGGCCGCGAATAAACCGGGGGTCCCCGGCCCTGGCGAGGCAGTCGGCCAGCTCGACGACTGATCCTTCCGCCATTCCGAAAAGCAGGTAGTCGGCCTTAGCATCAAACAGGATTGATCTCCTGATCCTGTCCGACCAGAAATCGTAGTGAGCAATACGCCGCAGACTGGCCTCAATTCCGCCCAGCACAAGCGGTACAGTGTTCTTATAATGCCGTCGGATCAGATTGCTGTATACGATAGAGGCTCTGTCCGGGCGCCGGTTGTTGAGGCCGCCCGGCGTGTAGTCGTCCCTCTTCCGCTTTCTCCCGGTGGCCGTGCGGTTGGCGACCATGGAGTCGATGCAGCCAGCTGTCACTCCCCAGAAGAGCTTCGGCTCGCCGAGTGCCCCGATATCCTCACCGGATTCGATGTCGGGCTGGGCAATGATCCCCACGCGATAGCCGGCGTTGAGAAGCACCTTGCCGATGACCACCACCCCAACGTAAGGTGAATCGATGTAGCTGTCTCCGGTGACCAGGATGACATCGAGGTCTTTCCAGCCAAACCTGTGCATTTCCTTTCTTGTGACGGGCAGGTACATCTTATTTCTCCCGTGTTCCATGCTCCAGGATTACCCGTGCCGCTGAACGGCCGGCAAGCCATCCCGTGGAAAACGCTGCCTGCAGGTTATATCCGCCTGTGTCGGCATTGATATCGAGGAGCTCTCCCGCTATGAAGAGCCTCTCGGTTTTCCGTGACTCCATCGTCCTGGGGTCAATTTCACGGGTGTCAACGCCGCCGGCTGTGACAATTGCCTCATCGAACGAACGGTGTCCGGTCACTTCCAGCCGGAAATCTTTGAGCCACGTTCTGAGCCGTTTCCTTTGTGATGCAGTGATAGAGCTTCCCGGTTGGTTGGTGGGAATCCCTGTGAGCTCAACACAGACAGGAATCATCTCTCGCGGGATCAGTCCCCTAAGAATGCTCGAAAACTGCTCCTTTCCCCGTGATCGAAGGTCACGAAGAATCCGGGCGTCGAGTTTCTTCTCATCCAGCGCGGGCTTGAGATCAATGGAGAGGATCACTTTGCGACCCTCACGCATGGCATCCACAACCTCACCGCTGAGCATGAGGATCACAGGGCCGGTGATGCCGGATGCCGGGAAGGCTATTTCGCCGAATGCCTCTTTATGCTTTCTGCCGTCTGTCAGCATGCGGACCTTTACGTTACGCAGGCTGAGCCCATCCATTCTGCCTGCAGTATTACCGGCTGTCTCGAGGGGGACGAGTGCCGGACGAATGGGTACGATACTGTGGCCGGCGGATGCTGCAAGCCTGTAGCCATCTCCTGTCGATCCGGTGGCCGGATAGGATGCTCCTCCGGTTGCGAGGATGACACCCTCACAGGGAAATCGCCTGTTGCCGGAAAGAACTTCCCTGACATGTCCCTCTGCGATGACCAGGCGGCTGACTGCCGTAGAACACCTGATCGACACACGGCATCTTTTGAGCCATTTGAGAAAAACCGCCAGGACATCCGTGGCCTCTCCACTTGCCGGAAAGACACGACCGCCCCGCTCAGTCACCAGTTCCAGGCCCAACCCCTCGAAAAACTCCAGAAGATCGGGAGTGAAGAAACGGGAGAAAGCCTGGTGCAGGAACTTCCCCGTCATTCCGAAGTGGTCTATGAAATCACTCAGGTCTGAGACATTAGTCAGGTTGCAGCGGCCTTTGCCCGTTATGCAGAGTTTGCGACCGGCTCGTTTCATCTTTTCCAGGAGCAGCACGTCGGCACCTGCCTCCGCAGCCTGTCCTGCCGCCATCAAGCCGGCTGCACCTGCACCTATCACGATTATTCTACGCGCTACCACACGGGACTCCTTTTTATTTTCAAGCAGATTATATCTGGACCGGTGGTGCGTGTCAATCCTGTCAGCTTTCTTCCAGACATCCTCCCGTGAGGCGTGACTGTGGATTCAGTGTGTTCCATGTAGAGTCTGCTCCACTGTTGACGATGGGGTCCCTCGTTCACCACTCGACACGGCTGTAGTTCAACCAGCCCTTTTCTCCCGACTCGTTGATGTCGATGGCCGAATGGCTTACATCCCTACTACCAGATCATACAATTGACATTTGATCACAAATTTATCATAAATATAGTACGTTCCTCATCAGTTACCTATTTATTACCTGTTAGTTTATCGGATCAAATAGAGTCTTAAAACCAATTCGATCGGCAGAGAGAGGTGAAAATGCGGATCATATCGGGACGATGAAAACCGGCAGGCAAGAAAACCTACAGTCTCAGGGAGGCAAGATGAGAAAATTGTTGATCGTGTTACCGGTGATCGCGCTGGTTGCTGGTCTCCTGGTGGAAGGCTCCGTTCTGGCACAGTCCGATGGGGATGAAGGGATCCCTGATTATCTCAAATCCGAGAACAAGGTCTATCAGAAGAAATACAATCGCGAGCAATTTAACATGACCGATATCGACGGTGACGGGTTTCTGAGCAGGGACGAGCTGGCGGCCAGGCCGGCATGGGCCGGAGGTTTTTTCTACGGTGCGGAGGATGAGAGGATCGCAACTGCCGACAAGAATGGTGACGGACTGATCTCATTCGAAGAAGCAGTGGCTCAGAAGAAGTGGGAGATAGCTCACGCCGGTGAGTTGAACAAGAAATACGGCAAAGAGACACTTACGTGGTATAACAACAAGGATTGGCTCAAATCACACCCCAAGGCGGCAAAAAAACTCATCTCCAATTCGAACTGGCTGGAGGATCATCCGCAAGTTGTCAAGCAGATGTATCAGGATCGGAAATGGCTTGCCGCGAATCCCGAGGTTTCAAAGGCAGTGTATATGAATCGGAAGTGGCTGTATAACCATCCAAAAGTTGCGAAAAAACTTTATGAGAACAAGGAATACCTCGCCGATCATCCTGAGTTCTCAAAAGATGCGCAGAAGTTTTTTGAGAGCCACCCCGAGCTGAAAGCGACGAAAGGAGATCAAAAGTAGATCGCGGCTTCCGACCGCTTTCATCCCGTCGGGATGATCCGGCCGGACATGTTTAAAAAGCGGGTAAGCCGGCTGTAATCTTTTTGCCGGAAGGATCCATATACGTAATCTGCCAGTGGGGGGCCCAGGCGAGGGTGAACAGATCTAGGTCGATATCTCTTCGACGCGGTGTTACGGGCACTTTGTCTATATCATCGAGTGCCTCGTCCCATTTCGAACTGATATCGGTTGTCTGATCGTGCAGTTCACTCTCCAGTTCCTGGATCTCCTGCTCGAGAGCACGGATTGTCCTTTCGGCTTCTTTTATGCTCATCCCGGCCGATGTGCTCTGTCGATATTTGCTCATCGTAGTGGAAGCAGCTCTCGTCGAGCGCCTACCCATAAACATCCCCAGAAGAGATTCACCGATGGAAACCACAACTTCGTACTTGCGTGCCTGTGCATCTCGTGTCTTCTTCACGAGTACTCCTTCCGCGCGCTGCAGTCTGTCCTGGAGCTTCCGTACCCGTTTCCGGTACCGATGGTCGAGCTTGTCCACCTCCGAATCTCGTTTTTCACGTGCAGCCTGCTGTAATCGCAGATGGAAATCCCGTTTGGTTTCATCCGGCTTTGAATAGAGTTTCAGGTGGGGACTGTAGAACAGAGCCAGCTGAGAGGTACGGTAGAGATGATCGGCCAGGTCTTTCTCGAGGGCTCTGAATTCACGGGCCTGGTTGATCGATTCGGGTATCTGATCGAAGGGTACTCCCGGTTCCGGTGTGTCAAGGAACTCAGAGGCGGTAAGATTGACAGGGTGTGCTCTCTCCCATTGAAACACCTCGGCGACACCAACCGGCCGGGCGAGCAGGGTAAATTCCTGTTGTTCGTCAACATCCATCTTGCGGTTGACAAAATGGACTGAACCCATCCCGAGAGCGGTGGGTCTGTAGAAAAGATCCTGGCGCAGCGTGTTGATCGGTCCACCCTCTTTTTTTTCCAGATCGAGCAGGGCGGCAGTGACGGTCCGCCGCAGAGGGAGGAAAACCTGCCGGATTGCGGGAGGCAGAGACGGACGTGTTGCAGAGATGGGTCTTAACGCCTCGGCAGTCGGTTCAGGTTGAACAGCAACAGCCGGAGCAGGCGCACCCGTTCCTTCGACACCGGGAATTGATATTACTTCGTCCGGGGGCCGGTCGCCGGTGAGATCGCGTATTTGAACACGAGTCAACGGCCCACGCAGGTAGCTCATCGCCCATCTCGTCTGGAAGGTCAACGGAGCTTCTTCGTGAACGTTGTGGAGCAGGAACACCCTGTTTCCCAGACCCGAAATGATCCTGCTCAATTCATCCCTGTTCAGCGGTTGACCCGCAGTGTGTGAGGCGCTCTCGAGTCCATCGATGACACGTATCTTGTCCCTCTCGGTCTGGAGACGCCCGATAAACCAGGTACCTGCATTACTCAGACCTTTGTAATCCAGGTCGACTGGATTCTGTGTCGTGAGGACTACACCGAAACCATAGGCGCGCGCCTGTTTGAGCAGGGTGAGAAGCGGTTTTTTACTCGGAGGGTTTTCCACCGGAGGAAAGTATCCGAAGATTTCGTCCATATAGAGCAGAGCTCTCAAGCTGGTTGTCCCGGGCTGGGTGCGGATCCAGGAGACGACGTGGTTCAGCAGCATAGTGATAAAGAACATCCTCTCTGGCTCACTCAGGTGTGCGATGTAGAATATCGAGTGGCGGCATTTGCCCTGAGGGGTACTCAGAAAGCTCGCGATATCCATGGGATGTCCGGTGAGCCAACTCTGAAAGCCGGGAGCTGCGATAATATTATTCAATCCCATGGCCAGGTCGAATCGACTCTTCTGGGGGAAGAAGGTGTCGATATCGAATACACCGAGCTGTCGGACGGGGGGATCCTGGATCGCAAGGATGAGCGAGGGGAGTGTCAGGTCCTCACCCCGGCGCCAGCAATACTCGAATATGTTCGCGAGCAGGATGTGTTCCCTGGATTTCACCGGATCTGCGGCGACACCGATGAGGCCCAAAAGAGCACTCACCGTCCCCTGGATGCGTTCGCGGAGCAGCTCGGATTCTGTGTCCCAGCTGAGACTCGGAGCAGTGAACGACTGCAGTATGGAGACGGGAGTCCCTGAATCGCTGCCGGGGGTGTAGATCACGAAGTCGGTGGATTCCTCGAGCATCCGAATCCTTTCACCGTCCTGTCCCCATTTAGCAAGACCCTTTTTCCACGAGGCTGCCTGAACAGCGGCAAACTGGTCTGCACCCAGGCCCTTTCGGCGTGCATCGTCAGTGTTGATCCACGGACGGAAATTCCGGGCACCCAGCTCGGGAAAAGTGAGCAGCAGATTGGTCATGTCGCCTTTTGGATCGATGATGATCGCGGGGACATGGTCGATGGCGGCTTCTTCGAGCAGGTCGATGCACAGACCTGTCTTCCCGCTCCCGGTCATGCCGACGCAGAGGGCATGAGTCGTGAGATCTCTCGCATCATACATGAGCAGGCGATCGAGCAGTTTCCCTTCGCCGAGATCGTATTCCTTACCCAGGTAAAACGCACCGAGTTTCTCGAAATCCATCCTGTCCCTCCTGTTCCGGACGAAGATCGTGGAGCCCGTAGTGAGTGCTCCGAATGCAATAAGGGGGAGCGGATGAACCCGAAAGGACACTTTGTACGGAAAAAAATCTCTCCCCCGGGGATCATATAAATAGGTTATGTGTCAAAATATTTCAAGTATACTGGGCCTCGGATGCTCAATTAGCGGCCCGATGGCTCCTTGCGGTGTGTCCGCTACATCTGCGGAATAACCAGCAACCGGTCTTCACTCTCCATTCGTGTTGCTCGATCAGAATGACACGGATACCCGAGGAGTGACTGCATCGACGACTTACGGCGACTTTTCAGTATTGTATGGTTGACTTCTGTTTCGTTACAATATAAATATATCGATAACAGAGGGAGTTGGAATCTTGTGCCGCAAGGTAGAGAAGGACTCACCTGGCGGTTTTTCTATCTTATCGTTTGTTCTTCAAGGAGGTACAGGATGCACTCTGGAACAATCAAAAGGCTCATCCGCGACAGGGGATTCGGTTTTATCCGTGACACGGATGGAAGGGAAATATTTTTCCATCAGAGCAGCCTTGTCGATGCAGAGTTCGGCAGCGTAAACGAGGGACAGGATGTTGAATTTGAAGTCGAGAAGTCAGCGAAAGGACCTCGTGCTATCAACGTACGACTTGTGCAGGGAGAGTAGTTAACTCATTAATCTCTTCTCCTCATCTCACCACATGAATCTCTCTTCCCGGAAGAGGCCCTTCCCCCGGTGATTGGCAGTTCACGACCCGGCACTGCACATACTTCCGGGACCTGTGGATCATTCGTCAGGCAGAATGAATTTGTGAAAGCCAGGCGACTCGGCTGATGATTCTTACACTTGGATGATTCGTGTCTCATTGGCCTCACTTTGGTATGCACCTTGCAACAGGAGCCTCCATGTACGAATCGCACGTGGAATACGTCCGTGGGCGATACAGTTTACGATCGAGAGGAGTTAAACATGGCGCAGGCAAAACCTGGAGACACCGTACGAGTTCACTACACGGGCAAACTGGAGGATGGTACCGTGTTCGATAGTTCCGTCGATGTCGATCCATTGAGATTTACCATAGGTGAAGGGCAGCTGATCCCCGGTTTTGAAGAGGCTGTGGTAGGGATGGAACCGGGTGAGTCCAAAACCGCCACTATCGCTGTCGAAAAGGCCTATGGTCCCGTGCGCGAAGAGATGATCTGGGAATTAGAACGCGAATCGATTCCGGAAAATATAGATCCTAAAGTCGGTGAACAGCTGCAGGTCCGGCATGCGGACAATCGAACATTTGTCGTACAGATAGTCGGTGTTACCGAAACAAAAGTAACATTAGATGCAAATCACCCCCTTGCGGGGAAGGGGCTGGTCTTCGACCTCGAACTGGTCCAGATCGATTAGTCTGCCCCACCGGGAACAGTTCATAATTATTCCGGAGGAGACAGACATCATCGAACCGGTTTGTTCCTCGCTCAATCCAACTTGGTAACGATCCTGCTGATCCTCTGCTGGACATGGCTGGTCTCTTTGCCCGCATGATAGTCGGGCGGATTCCCGGACGCATTAATGGGAACGTAGAACTTGCCCTTGTCGGTCTCGTAATAAATCGAGATCCCGACTTTTTCCTCGTTCAGGGTGAGCACGTAGTCACCATTAGAGGATTCCCTGTTTGGTTCAATGAGGATATAATCGCCCCGGCGGATCCTTTCCCCGATCATCCCGTTCCCTTTGCGCTCTCCGGGGACGATCATCCAGTAGGCCTGGGGATCATCAGAGTATCCCGGTTCCAGTATCTCGATGGAATCACGGGACTTCATCATATACTGGATGTCTCTCGAGTTGTCCCACATATCCGGTGTCAGCACGGGGATGTTTTTGAGTCCAGCATCCTTTATCTGGATTTCTCCCGAACCTCCCTTGCCTGAGGAAACGACGTTGATGCCCTTCGGTGCCCGCTGCTTGTATGCTTCTATTCTCAGGAGATTGTAGTCGAGGTCGAGGGCTTCGCCGATGGACTTGAGTATTCTCGTTGACGGGACACGGTTACCCGAAATGATCTTCCCTACATAGACATCAGAGATGCCCGCAAGTTTGGCAAGTCTGGCGTAGTTGAGCCCTATCTCTTTCATGCGACCTTTGAGTATGTCTTTAAGCATTACTTCCTCCGAACTGAATTTCTGTCGACAATGATGATTACTTCGTGAGTGTTCCATTTAACCCTGAGTTGATTGTTCCGGCTCCTTCCTGGTTTGTTGTTGACTGTCTTCATAAATAATTTATACAAAAAAGTAATCTTATCAATCAGTGTTTGGCTGTTTTTGTTGTAGGGTTATACTTATTCGTTAGTAGGATTATTCCTACACGTGTTACCCTGTTTCTCCTCAACCCGGGATCCTGAATTGACAACAGATACCATTCGTCATATCTTTCAGTTACTTAGAATATGTATATCAGGAAGACGTTATGTGTTCGGTTGAGCGAGGAGAATCCCCGGGCACCGGTGGTTCTATGTCCTTTCGCTCGAAGTGGTTGTATGAGAACCCTCTTAATCGCTGCCCCGTATGAGAAATTCACCATGAATAGTGAGAACGACGAAAGATACAGGATCATGTTCGAGGACTCGCCGGTCGCCCTGACGGAAAATGACTGTTCCGCACTGAAAAGACATCTCGACCGGCTGCGGCGTGAAGGGGTTACCAGCGCAGCTGAATATTTTGACGAACATCCCGGCGAGATGCGGAAATGTCTTCAGATGATCCTGCCTGTGACGGCCAATAAGGCCACGCTTAGATTGTTCAAAGCTCGCTCACTCGAAGACCTGATAGACAGGTTCGGTTCAATTTTTACCGATGGATCTTTCGAGTTTTTCCGCCAGACTCTTGACGCAATGAGCGAAGGCCTGACTTTTTTAGACGGCCGGTCGGTGAACAACGACCTGGAGGAAAACGAGCTGCATCTTCACACTACCTGGTCGGTGTGTCCGGGCTGTGAGAAAACGTATTCCAGGGTGTTTATCTCCTTTCTGAATATAACTGACCGTATGAGAGCGGAAGAGGCGTTACGGGATTCGCAGGAGAAGTGGCGATCACTCGCTGAGAATGCACCGGATATCTTCCTCAAGATGAGTCTGGACGGGACCGTGCTGTACCTGAATAGAACCGGGACGAGCAAGCCCCCCGAACAGGTGATAGGGACCAGTGTTTTTGAATATGTGCCTGGCGAATATCATGAGCTCATGAGAAAAACCTTTTCGAAGGCGATAGAGACGGGGGAAACACAAAAATACGAGGTGAAAAGCACCAGCACAGACGGCATTACGGCGTGGTATATGACCCACGTCGGACCGGTCAAGCACAATGGCCGGATCAATGCCCTGATGCTCATCTCGAGGGACATCACGGTAAGAAAGAACGCCGAACTGGCACTCCGCGAGAGCGAAGTGAGGATGGGCCACCTCCTCGCAGGCAGTCCAGCCCTACTTTACAGCGGCGGGTTTGTGGACGGGACATTTGTCCCCTCATTCGTCAGCAGCAACGTGAACGAAATTTTCGGGTTTAGAGCCGAAGAATGTCTCTGTGATAAAAGCTGGTGGTGGTCCCGAATTCATCCCGAAGACCGGGAGAAGGCCTCGAAGTGGCTCGATGAGCTTAAAAAAGAAGATCATTACCGGCATGAGTACCGTTTTCGGCTCAAAGATGATTCGTACGTCTTGATCGAAGACACCCTGCGTCTGTACCGTGACGATCAGGGCAACCCTTCTTCCGTCGTTGGTATGTGGATCGATATAACAGAGCGCAAACGAGCGGAGGACGCACTGCGTGAGTCGGAAGAGATGTACAGAAATCTGATCATTACGTCTCCGGATTCGATCGTCGTGACCGATCTGGACGCCAACCTGATGTATGTTTCAAAGAAAACACTCGAACTGTACGGGTATGATGATGATGATGAGGTCATCGGTACGAATGCTCTGGAATATTTTGCCCCCGAGGATCGTGATCGGGCCCGTGACAACATCAGGAAAACCATCGAGGAAGGTTTTGTAAAAAATGTAGAGTACACTTTCCTGAGAAAAGACGGCACACGTTTCACCGGCGAATTGAACGCATCGCTGATACGCGATGCCGGTGGTGAGCCGAAAGTGTTCATCTCCACGACGAGAGACATATCCATGCGGAAGAAGGTTTCTGACGAGTTGAAGAATTCCCGGGAGCAGTTACGCCAGCTCGCAGCTCATCTCCAATCCGTGAGAGAAGGGGAGCGGACGAGGATTTCCCGCGAAATCCACGATGAGCTGGGCCAGGTGTTGACTGCGATGAAAATGGACCTGGCGTGGGTCGAAAACAAGCTGCCTCGAGACCAGGCCGTACTCCACGACAAAATCAGATCGATATCGAATCTGGCCGACACGACCATACGGACGGTAAAACGGATTTCTTCCGAGCTTCGCCCGGGGTTACTGGATGACCTGGGCCTTGTAGCGGCAGTCGAGTGGCAGATGCAGGAGTTTCAGGAGCGGACGGGTATAGACTGCGAGCTTCTGATTGAGCCGGACGAGTTCGATCTGGACGTGGAGCGGGCTACCACAGTATTTCGTATCCTCCAGGAAGCCCTGACAAATGTCGCACGACACGCAAATGCGTCTCAGGTTGAAGTGCTCCTGCGTAAAAAAGCGGATAATATCGAACTCATGGTGAGGGATAATGGGGTAGGGATTAAAAAACGGCTGATAAATTCCCCGGAATCTCTGGGGTTGACGGGTATGAGGGAACGTTGCTATTCTATAGGAGGTGAAATCAAGATCAATGGCAAGCGGGGGCAGGGGACGATGGTCGAGGTGTTTATCCCCTTTCCACATGGAAGTGTTTGAAATGATAAAAGTACTCATTGCCGATGATCATGCAATTGTCCGCAGGGGTTTGAGACAGATTCTCGAGGAAATTCCTGACATCGAGATCGTCGATGAGGCGGGCGGCGGGAGAGAAGCACTCGAGAAAATTCTCAAACAGCATTATGATGTCGTTGTACTTGATATATCCATGCCTGACGGAAACGGGCTCGAAATATTGCTGCGGATCAGAGCTGAAAAACCTGAGCTCCCGGTGCTCATCTTGAGCATCCATCCGGAGGAGCAGTACGCAGTGAGAGCTTTCCGGGACGGGGCTTCCGGATACCTGACGAAAGAAAGTGCTCCCGATGAGCTCATCGAAGCGATACGGAGAATATCTCAGGGTAGAAAATACGTGTCTTCTTCTCTTGCCGAGAAACTGGCTTCAAAACTTCATCGTGATGTCGATAAACTGCCTCACGAATCTCTCTCCAATCGTGAGTTTCAGGTAATGTGCATGATAGCCGGCGGGAAATCTGTGAAAGAAATAGCCGAGGAGCTCCATCTGAGCTCGAAGACTATCAGTACCTACCGATCACGTATTCTGGAAAAAATGCAGGTGAAGAATAACGCTGAATTAATCCGATACGCGATAAAGAGTAAACTCGTCTGATTGTTCCTGGACCAGAACCCCCAGAGTTACGGTGAGGGGTAGCCAAGTTCAGCAGCTCGGTCGGCGAACTCTTTCGCCTTATCGTCATCACCCATCTCAGAATAAATGCGGGCAAGGGCGAGGCAGTAATCGCCTGCTGAAGGTTCGAGCTCGAGCGCTTTTTCATAGAAGGTGGCAGCTCTGGAGTACTCTTCCTGCTCGATGTACAGGTTTCCCAGATTTCGATAGGCGTCTGTGAGGTTGGGATTCAGTTCGATAGCTTTCTGAAACTGAGTTCGGGCCTTCGAGCTATCCTCGAGCTGCTGATAAACCATCCCGATCATGTTGTGGGCCAGTGAGTTGGTCGGATCGCCAGACACGATCTCCTCGAACCGGATGAGAGCCTCGTTGAAATCACCTTTCCCCATCTCCTGCCTGCCGAGGTTGATGAGGTCGTGAAAGGTAATCATCTCCTTCGGATCCCTCAGGGGGACATCCTCGCTGACAGGCGGAGCTCCGGATACGTATCCGAGCGCCTGAAGCCTGTCCCGGTCCTGAGACGAGAGGGCGGCATCTTCCGCGAGACCGGATTCCACGTCCTCTTTCTCCGCGATCATGGCGTCCAGCCGGCTGGAGAGTTTTTCTGCGACTTCTCGTTCGGTATCGAAGAGATTGTTGATCTCCCCCGGGTCTCTGGAAAGGTCGAAGAGTTCGGGATTGGATGTTTCGATGTACTTCCATCTCGGCCCCCTGATACCATAGACCCTGCTCCAGCCGTAATTCAGGTAGGGGAACATGCTTTCGCTGTATACGAACCTCTCCCCTTCGCTCCTTCCGCTGATGACATCGACCAGGCTCACCCCATCCATACCGTGACCGGGGTCGATACCGAGGAAGTCCAGAATGGTTGGTACCACGTCCGCGAGTGAAACCACATCGCCGATTACCGTGCCCGCAGGAATCTTCCCGGCCCAGCTCATGATGAGCGGTATCTTAATCGTCGAATCATAGATAAAAATACAGTGTGTGTATTCCCTGTGTTCGCCCAGGCTTTCGCCGTGGTCCCCGGTGACGATGATCAGGGTATTGTCCAGAAGTTCGGAAGTCCTGAGTTCATCCAGGATCATTCCAATATTCCTGTCGACGAACGCTATTTCGCCGTAGTAGGGCCGTTTCTGGTATTCCCTCGAGTAGGGTGGGGGAGGTGTATAGGGGTAATGGGCATCGAAGTAGTGTATCCAGAGAAAGAACTTCTCATCCGAGTTGTCCCTCAGCCAGGACAACGCTCTCCTGGTGACAACACCAGCCGGTCTCTCGGACACTTCCCTCATCCCGATATCGGGAACCCCATCGGGTAACAGCCTGTCAGATCGGGCTTTCGGCTTCGGGAGCTCGTCGTCGTAGTAATCGAATCCCTGGTCGAGGCCGCGGCTAGAGTCGAGGACAAAAGCACCGACGGTTGCCGCCGTTCTGTATCCGTTCTCCTTGAGAATCTCCGCCAGAGTCAGAGCTTTCTCCGAGAGCCTGAAAGTTGTGTTGTCGCGGACTCCATGCGTTGTCGGATACAATCCTGTCAGGAGCGTCGTGTGTGATGGGAGGGTAAGCGGTGCCGGAGCTATCGCGTTTTGAAAACGTACACCATGAGATGCCAGGAAGTCGATGCTGGGAGTGTTTATCCCGCGGTGACCGTAGCATCCCAGCCTGTCGGCTCTGACTGTGTCCATGCTGATCAGAATTACATTCGGGCCGGTCTCTTTTGAGCCGGGTGCGCATACGACTCCTGACAGGACGACGAGGAAAGTCGAGAGGAGAAATAGCGATCTGCCCACGAAATTTTTCCTTCTGTCATCCATCGGTCCCTCCCGATATCCCATTTTCGTGTAATTTAATGAAAACGAGCTCCACATTCCACTTCTTCTCAAGCCGGATTCCGTGATCGTGCGGGGGCTGGCGTCCTCGAATTTATTTCTATTGACATCCATCGCTCTATGTGATACAATGACTTAGTGGTCCTGTTCATAAATACGGTGATGCATCGCTGGCCGAATGCCGGTGTATTTATGAACAGGACCACTGAGAAAATCGAGATACGATTTTCCTGCCAGAAATGTTCTGTCCATTAAAACCGAGAACCTGCTCGAGGAGGCACCTGATGAGTAAAATTCGTTTTACTCTCACCCTGGTCCTCGCCACTGTTGTTCTCACGTATGCTCCGGTCATTCATGCGGCTCAGTCAGGGAATCCACAGTCGGGTATCGTCGCTGCGCCCGTCTCGGACCAGCTGACCTATCGTATGGATTTCGGGGAGCCGCAGCTTGAGAGGATACAGGTACTGGACGAGACCTTTACAACTTTACACATGCCGGGGGCGATGTCCATCGGTCAAACCATCGGGGCACCTGTCGTACAGATTGCTCCGCTGCAGCTTCTCCTTCCGCAGGGTACCGAAATGTCCGGTATCGAAATAGTGACCGGTCGAGCGGTTGAAGTCGACGCTGCTGCGCAGGGCTTCGATCTTGTAAACGCCGAGCCGATCGTTCCGGCACAACCTCCGGTACCTTTCGGACATCCCCAACCCGAAGAGCTCGCGTTCGATGCGGCAGTCTACAGCTCGAACCAGGCTTTCCCCGGGATACAGTACAAGAGCCTGGGGGTAGGGAATTCCCGAGGTTACAGCATACTCACACTCAATATATTTCCGACCGAGTACATTCCCGCCGAGGGGAAGCTTTACTATTACCCCGAGATGACAGTACTGGTAAGCCTGAATCACACCGGCAAAGCAAACAGGTTTTTCCGTCCCGGTAACCGGGAGGACAGGGAGTGGGTCGAGTCCCTCGTCGCCAACGCCGAGGTGAGCCGGACATACGTGGCACCGACCCGCACCGAGTACCCGGGCGGTCTCTGTGATCCCGGAGACAACGGTGGGAGAGGTTACGATTACGTGATCATCTGCCGTCAGCAGCTTCTCGACTTCACGGCGACTTACAACTGGGACGACCTGATCGCCGAGAAACAGTCGCTCGGACTCGAAGCAACAAAGATATCCGTCGAGGACATCACCGGATGCACGGATTATGACAATCCCGATCCCCTGTTCGATGACACCCCTGCACACATCAGGGAGTTCCTCCGGGATGCTTACTCCGACTGGGGGCTCGAGTACGTGCTCATCGCCGGAGACCAGGACGGATCGGCCATGGTCCAGAGGAGACTCCTCGACTACGCGTACGAGTCGAACTGCGAGTCGGATCTATACTGGAGTAATCTCGACGAGACTTTCAATGACGATGGAGACAACGACTGGGGGGAGGAAGGTGACAACGGGTTCGATCTGTACTCGGAACTCTGGATAGGCAGTATCCCATGTGATACCGGGGACGATATATCCAACTGGCTCACCAAATCTTTTTACTATCAGAACGATTACACCCCCGATTACCTGGACAACGCCGGGTTTTACGGTGGAGACACAGGGTGGAACTGCCAGGGGGATGATTTCATCGATTACAGTGCCATTTATGGGTACGACTACTGGCCCGGTCCGATCCCCGAGGACTATCCGGACTGGCTGTGGTTCCAGTACGGATTCGACACCTGGAACCAGGAGAACCCTGGACTCGAATACGACATCTCGGTACAGTGGACAGCCGAACCACCCAATCCGGGCTGGCAGGGAGGCTCTTCGAGCGCGGCGATCGCCGGCCTCCGCGACGCGATCAACAATGATCAGTGCACGCTCATCAGCGGCATTGCTCACGCAGCCTGTTACATGTCCCTGGATGTCTATGACAGTGACTGGGAAGCTCTGTACCACAACACAGTTCCTTTTTTCCTTAGCGACTATGGATGTCACTGCGGTGACATGGATGCGTCAGATGACGGTGTGCTTCACTCGATGCTATTTCACTCCGACACGGAGCTCGCGTTCGCCGTCGTGTACAACACCGGCTACGGCTGGGGCAACTTCGATTGTACGATGTCGAGCAGTGCGCTACAGCAGAAGAGCTTCTGGGATTACCATTTCAATCCTGATCTCTCCGGCAACCCGAACCTGTGGCAGATGGGGAGAGCTCACGCCTGGTCGAAGGATCTCATGGCACCGACCATCGACTGGGATTCCTATGGTACGTGGAGGGGTGTCATAGAGACATGTCTTCTCTTCGGAGACCCGGCCCAGGTTCTGAAGCCTCCCGCATCCGAACGCATCGTGGGGTACGTCCGAAATTCGGCCGACCTCAACCCGATCGCCGGAGCGGATATCGATGTGGTCGAGACGAACAGCGCGGGAGTCAGCGACAGCACCGGATACTACGAGATCTGGGGAAGTTTTCCCGACACCGTGACCGTCATCGTATCCAAGTTCGGTTTCGTCTCAGACACCTCCCAGGTGGAAATCGTTCCCGAGGGATCCACCTTTCACACTGTCCAGCTGGATCCGCTCAATCCCGGGACCCTCAACGGGAGTGTAACCGATTTCGAGACAGGCGATGCTGTTGATGCAACCGTTTCGGTGCTCTGGCTCGGTACTCCCGTTGTTCAGACGAGTACGGATCCTTTTACCGGATATTACGAATTCGTCTTGCCCTCGGGAAATTACGATATCAGGGTTATACCCGACCTGCCGTATCTGCCGACTTCGATGTCTGATGTCGATGTGGCGGAGGGTGAGGTGACAACTGTTGACTTCTCGATCCTCCCCGTCACGACCTTCACGGATATTTCGGAGGCGGCCGGAGTCGACGATGCAGATTTCGGGCAGGGTGTCGCATGGGCGGACTTCGACAACGACGGCTTCGTCGATCTCTATGTCTGTAATTTCTCAGGGAGTAATGCCCTCTATCACAATCTCGGAGGGGGGATCTTCGAGGATGTGACCGGGGCTTCCGGTACCGGTGATGTCTCCAGCAGCTTCGGCTGCGTCTGGGCCGATTATGACGAGGATGGTGACCAGGATCTCTATGTTACTAACAGGAACAACCCCAACCGGCTCTATCAGAACGACGGTTCCGGTACATTTACCGATGTGGCTGCCTCTGCCGGTGTGGCCGGTGAAACCGATTACAGTCAGGGAGCGGCCTGGGCTGATTATGACCTGGATGGGAACCTCGATCTCTTCGTCGCAAACCGATTTGCGAAGGATTTTCTCTTCAGGAGTAACGGAGACGGGACGTTCACGAGAACCGATTCTACAGCCGGCATGTCCGCGATGGAAGCGGGCCGTGGTGTGGCCTGGGCCGATTACGATGATGACGGAGATCCTGATCTCTTCGTGGCCGACAACACCGGTCCCAACATGCTCTACGAAAACCAGGGCGACGGCACGTTTACAGACGCCGCTCCTTCGCTCGGACTCGACGATGAAGGTGCGGCCGCCGGTATCGCGTGGGGCGATTTCGACCTCGACCAGGATCTCGATCTCTTCGTCGCGAACGACGGAAGCGCTGATCTCCTCTACAAAAACCAGGGAAGCAGTTTTGTGGAGGTGGCCTCGGCTGCCGGAGTCGACTACGCCGGTTCGAGCAAGAGCCCCGTCTGGGTCGATCTGGACAAGGATTGCGATCTCGATCTGCTGCTCACGACCGGCACCAGAGTCAGGTACTACGTCAACGACGGTACGGGTCTCTTTACGGAAATCCCGAGCGCTTCAGGACTCGATGACTCCTCGTTGGGTGAGGGATCCGCCACAGCTGACATCGACAATGACGGAAAGGTTGATTACCTGGTGGCACGATCCCAGTATCAGCCGAACAGGCTCTATGAAAACAACGGCAACCTGTTCCACTACTTCTGTGTGAAACTCACCGGAAGACTCAGCAACCGGGACGCCATTGGGGCGAGGATCACTCTGACCGCAGGCGGTCTCAGCATGGTGAGAGAGGTTTCCGCGGGGTCCGGATTCTGTTCGATGAACGAGACCACCCAGTTCTTCGGACTCGCCCAGACGACAGTCGTCGATCAGCTTTCGATCGAGTGGCCGAGCGGGAGGGTCCAGACCTTTACCGACCTGGGGGCGGACCAGATCCTCGAAGTCACGGAGCAGGGTCACGTCGTTCACAGGGTAGCAGAACCGTTCTGAAGACGGTGAGGCTGCACGCTTGAAATATCATAAAGGGGACTGACCTGATTTCGGTCGGTCCCCTTTTCTCTCTTCCCTGGTATGTTTCAACTCGACGCCCTCAATCAGTGATAACCTTCGAGCAGTTGATTATCTCTCCCGTCGGAAGCAACTCATTACTCTTGAAGAAGTTGCAGAAGTAAAAAAACGGGACGCGAGAACAATATATTTCAATCAATTCGGGACAGAAAACACCCGAACGCAGTTGACTTGAGACATAAAGTGCGGTATAATGAATGTGCTGTAACAAGGTGAGTTCTGCAATTTCCTATTTGTAGTTTTTATCCAACCGGTTTTGTGTTGGATCTTTGAAGGAGGAGTGTTAAATGATTCACCGTGTGTTCATCTGTCTCGCACTCTCTGCTGTCCTGGCCCTCTCCACGATCGTTCCGGTCCAGGAAGCCGAGACGCAGAATCTTCTTCCATCAGACCTGGCTGAGCGGCTGGAGATCCCCAACGATCCATATATTCCGATCGATCGTGAGAACCAGCCCACCTCTCCAGCGTACAGTTACCGTACCACACAGTTCTTCATGACCCAGGTCAACGTTGACAATTCAGGCAACAATATCGTAGGTGACGCGGCAAACGAACCCTCGATCGCCGTCGACACGACGAACCCCAGCAAGATGTGCATCGGCTGGCGACAGTTCGATACGATAAACAGCGATTTCCGCCAGGCCGGGTACGGTTACACTACGGACAAGGGTCAGACCTGGACGTTTCCCGGCGTGATCGAGCCGGGGATCTTCCGCTCCGATCCTGTTCTCGATTCCGACTCCGACGGTGTCATCTACTACAACAGCCTGACCACCGATTGGAGTGATTTCTGGTGCCACGTGTTCAGGTCCACAAACGGTGGTGCGACGTGGGATGGAGGTACCTATGCCTACGGCGGGGACAAGCAGTGGATGACCATCGACAAGTCGGGCGGAATGGGCGACGGGCACATCTACGCTTACTGGACGAGTTCTTTCAGTATCTGCTATCCGGGTTTTTTCACCCGATCAACCGACAGTGGTGACAGTTTCGAGCCCTGCGAAAGTGTCTCGGGTGATCCCCAGTGGGGGACGCTGGCTGTCGGCCCCGACGGTGAGCTATACGTGTGCGGTGAAGGATATTCAGACTTCGTTGTAGCCAAATCCACCAACGCACAAAATCCCGGCCAGTCGGTGACCTGGGATTTCTCCACGAACGTCGATCTGGATGGGTATCTTGGGTATGGCGGCGGTCCCAATCCCGGCGGGCTTTCCGGCGAAACCTGGATCGCGGTCGACCGATCAGACGGTCCCATGCGCGGCAATGTCTATGTGCTGGCGTCTGTTGTCCGCCCATCCGATGTCCTGGATGTCATGTTCTCACGCAGTACCGACGGCGGTGTCACCTGGAGTTCTCCGGTACGTGTAAACGATGACCCGGGCAGCAACGCCTACCAGTGGTTCGGGACCATGTCCGTTGCTCCCAACGGCCGGATCGATGTGATATGGCTCGACACGCGGAACGACCCGGGTGGGTATGACTCGCAGCTGTACTACGCCAACTCGGAGGACGGTGGTCTCACCTGGACCCCCAACCTGGAACTTTCGGAAGCCTTTGATCCTCATGTCGGCTGGCCCCAGCAGCAGAAAATGGGTGATTACTTCGACATGGTTTCTGATAGAATCGGCGCTCACCTGGCCTGGGCGGGGACGTTTAACAACGAGCAGGATGTCTATTATGGACATATCCAGGTCGCGGCCGATGAACTTACCGGTACGGTCACAAACCTGAGTGACGGTAACCCGATCGGCGGAGCCGAAGTAGCTGTGCTCGAGATGGAGGAATCTACCACATCAGACAGTACCGGATACTATTCGATCTGGAACAATTACCCGGACACGATAACCGTCGTCGTCAGCAAGTTCGGTTTCGATCCTGACACCTCGGATGTGATTGTTACCCACGAGGGAACCACGATTCACGACGTGTCGCTCAATCCGATCAACCCCGGGACGCTGAATGGATACGTTACAGACCTCGAATCCGGTGACGGTATCACCGCAACGGTCTCTGT
>CAZZKG010000017.1:0-1435 GCA_964654825.1 uncultured Gemmatimonadota bacterium
AACTCCGGTAACTCCCGAGGTCGGACCTTGTGATACCAAGGGCGAGGGACAGTCCCTGCCAGGGAAGAAAACGGATGGTGCTGTGGAAAGACTCTCTCGAGGGATAGGAGCCGGGAAACTCCATGTCCATGTACAGGCTGTCAGAATGCGGCTGGTCATAGATGAGTGTCTCGCTCCCACCTCCCGTATCCTGAATATAATAAGAAAGATGCAGCCTCAGTTTTTCGTGGGCCCGGATTCTTGTCCCCGTTTCGATTTTCCAGGATCCCTCGTCGGTCGAGGGAGGGTGATTGCCGAAGGAAAGTGAGAAGTATGGTTTGATTTTCTCTGACGCGCTGTACCCTACGGAAAAACCTGCCGAAACATCTCCGTCTTCACCCTTCAGGAGATCCAGTCTGCTGCCGAAGGCGATGTGGAACAACCGGGAAGATCGGGTCAGGCCGCGAAGGTAGAGAGAATTTCTGAGCGTCCTGTCCCATCCCCCACCCTCATATTCCGCCCGCAACCGCTCCCACTCATACCCGGCTACAAGCAGCTGGTCTTCGCTGAATCTCTTCAACAATCCGACATCGAACCCTGTTCTCCCCGTTTCGGCGCCTTCCTCGATGGGAAAGTCGAAATTACCCTCGAACCTGTGGATCGTTCTCGTCACCGTACCGGTCAGCGACAGATTTTCCCGGAGATCCTTTGTGCCCGACAATCCGTAGGTGGACCGTGTGTGAGATCCGGTCGATGTCGTGTTATCGATCACGGTTTCTCTGTCTACCGATGTCCGCCTGACCCATCCTTCGACTCTCAACCCCCGTACGTCGAGCCCGAGCCTGGAGGCGATCTGCATGTTCTTCGAAGGGACGGCTTCAGTGAGCCCGTCAATGGACGAACGGGCTGCGGTTAGGTGCATGAATCCGTTTCCGGATAACTCCCGTGAGAAACTGCCCTGGACCAGGGTGAGGGATCCATCGCCATCCAGGATCGAGATCCTGCTCACCGGTTTCCCTCCGGGATGGCGGGATGTGATGATGTTGATCACAGCCTCCGTTGCCTCACCGGCCACGAGCACCGCAAGGGGACCCTGAAGGATCTCAATCCGGTAGATACTCTCTACGGCGATATCACGAAGATCCATGATTCCGGTGAACGGCTCGTTGGCTCTCGTTCCGTCGATCAACACGACTACTTCCTGCGGTTGACTTCCTCTGCGGGACAGGAACTGTTCATCGAGCAGAAATCCACCGTCGAGTATCTCGGTTCCTTCAACCCAGGCCATGAGCTCGCCGAATGTGCTTGCCCCTATTGCCGTGATGTCCTCCCGGAGAAGAACCGTGAGCTGTCCGGGGAACTTCTCCGCGTCGAAAGGCTCTGTGAAGGGGAGAGAGATTCGTTCTCTGTCGGCCAGCCATGCCCCTGCCGGGGGAACCGTCTCGAGACTGTCGGC
>CAZZKG010000017.1:1535-24351 GCA_964654825.1 uncultured Gemmatimonadota bacterium
CGAGACTGTCGGCCCCGGAGGGAGACACGAGGAGCGAATCCGCGGGTAAAGTGGAAGAGTCCCATTGGGCGGCGTCAAGGCTGTCGGGGAGAAGACTCTCGGGAATGGCGTCATTTGGAAACCCCTCTCCGGGAAATACAAGGAGCAGGGAAACACCAAGTATCAAGAAAAGATTACTGCTCCCACGGCGCATGTGTCTCTCCATTCTCCCACTCGAGTATGATTTTTCTGCCGGCTCTCTCTTCGATGACAAGATCTACCCCGAAGGTGTCTCTCAGATTCCCGCGTGTCAACACTTCGGAGCCGGGTCCCCAGGCGATCCTCTTCCCTTCACCCAACAGAAGGATTCTGTCCGCATATCTGCAGGTGAGATTCACGTCATGACTGACGAAGAGGACGGTGGTATTCTTTTCCTTTTGCATCCAGGAGATGTTGTCCATGACCATTCGCTGGTGAGCGATGTCAAGGTTCGAGGTGGGTTCATCGAGGAGGAGGATCGGTGTCGACTGTGCAATGGATCTTGCGATCAGAATCCTCTGTCTCTCGCCAGCCGACAGCGAGCTCACGGGTTTTTCCCGAAATTCCCACGTGTCGGTCATCTCCATCGCCCATTGCGCAACCTCGATGTCGTGAGGTCTCACCTCTTCGAATCGCCCGAGGTAGGGTGACCTTCCGAGAAGCACCATTTCCAGAACTCCCGTATCGAAGGCGAATTCGACCGACTGTGAGAGGAGACCGATGGTTTTCGCTCTCTCGCTGCCGCTGAGATTTCCCACACTGCGATCGAAGACCCGTATTTCCCCATCATCGGGCTCGAGCCAGCCGGCAATGAGCCGCAGGAGTGTTGTTTTCCCGCTCCCGTTCATACCGATGATCCCGAGGATCTCTCCCTCTTCTACTTCGAAACTCAGATCAGAAATTACCTGATTCGATCCATATGAAAAACCAACCCGATCTGCAGTAACTGCTTCACTCATTACAACCTCTTCATCCTGATTTCCCTTCCCGTCTGAGCAGGTAAATAAAGAAGGGGGTACCGAAAAGAGCCGTGACGACACCGACGGGGATTTCCTGAACGAACAGCGATCGTGCCACGGTATCTGAGACGATCAGAAGTGACGAGCCCACCAGAAGGCTGGCGGGTATGAGTGTCCTGTTGTCCGTCCCCAGACTCATCCTGACGATGTGAGGGACGATAAGACCGACGAAGCCGATGAGACCGCTCAGAGAGACTACCGCCCCTGTAATGAGAGAGGCCGCGAAAAAGAGGTAGAGTTTGGTTCTCTCGACATCGACACCGAGGGAGAACGCGTTTTCCTCTCCCAGTGAGAGGAGGTTGAGATCTCTTGCGTGATAATAAATCAGAATGCCGCCTATGCACACCAGAACGAGGACGAAAACTGCCATGGTGACGGTCTTCCCGGTCCAGATCACCCCGAGAAATCCCATGAGAACATAGAGGATTTCATGGAGCTCCTTGTCAGCCCACATCATGAGGAACATAATGAGAGCTCCGAAGAGCGTCCCGACAATTACTCCTGACAGGAGTAATGTCTCCCTGGGAACTCTGCCGCCCCGTCGTGAGAGCAGGTACACGATAAGCGTCGTGATAAAAGAACCGGAGAACGCGAACACGGGGACGAAGAACGATGAGGCGAGGCCCGACCCGCTGAGAACGATAAGGCCGACAGCTGCTCCCAACGCACCGCCCGTACTGGTTCCGAGAATGTAGGGATCAGCGAGAGGGTTCCTCAGCACTCCCTGAAAAACAGCACCGCTCATCGCAAGAGTTCCTCCCACGATGGCAGCGAGAAGCACCCGCGGAAGCCGCACCCTGAGAATGATCCCGAGATCCGCCCCTGCCGGTCCGATTGAAAGGGAGAGGATCGATACACCCAGAAAAACAGCTCCGAGGAAAATCAGTCTGCGGAGCAGACGTACCCGTGAGAAGTTATTCCTGTCAGTGATCTCCACCAAGTCTTTCCCTTATGCGCTCGATTCCCTGCAGTACCCGTGGACCGGGTCTCAGAACTAGATCCGGATCTACATCGTCGAAGACTCTGCCATTTTTAACCGCTTCGATGTCCTGCCAGCCTATCCGTAAAGAGAGGTCATGTGCTGTGGTCAGTCCATGAAAAATGAATATGACCTCCGGATTATCCAGTATTACCCTCTCGGGATTGATGATACTGTAGTCTCTTTCGAGATTTACCGCGATGTTGCTACCCCCCGCTCTTGTGATGAGATCACTCACGAATGAGGCCTCTCCCGCGGTCATCAATGGACTGCTCGAGATCTCGATGAACACGCGGGGTTTCGAATCATCGGTCCCTCTCTGAGATTCGTCCAGTGTACGGAGGTTCTCGCTGAACGTCCGTATGGAGTCACGGCCGGCGGCGGTATCTCCGAGTAACTCCAGTAGTCTTTGCATACTCGATACGAGGTCCGCACAATCAGACGGATATACCGTGTAGATCGGGATGCCGAGGGATGAGATTGTTTCTATCCATCGCGCCTGTTCATGAGAAGTCGTCAGAACGAGATCAGGTGACAGGGCGATAATACGCTCGAGTGATGGATTGGAAAAATCACCGATCTTCTGAATCGAACCGGCCCGGGCAGGCCAATCACATTGATTGGTGACTCCGACAAGACGCTGTCCCGCACCCAGAAAAAAGAGTATTTCCGTGATACCGGGAGCGAGGGAAACGAGCCTTTCCGGCCGGCTGTCGAGTTCTACGACTTTACCGAGATCATCAACGCTCTTGCGCAATCCGGTTTTATAGTTCTCAAGACGGGAACTCCGACAGGACAGGCTTACGAGGGTGCAGATGATGAAGTACATGAGAAAGGGCATGTGCCTGTGCATGAGAATGAAATAATCCCCGGTGACATGTAAAAAAAAGGGAGAAACAGTTACCCAAATTTACCACGGCACGCACGACCTGTCAAACTCTCTAAGGAAGAGATACGGATACGTGTATCAATGATCGAGATAGTGGACTTCGAAAACGGTTCCGTCGGTAATAACCTGAATGTGAGATTTCAGGGCAGAACTCTCACGCCGTCCCTGATCGGTCCTGAAAAGGTCTGCGAGGAGATATTCCAGGTTGTTGAGCACCTGGGCCTCAGGGAGGTTCCCGCCCACTTCCCCGCTGTCGATAGAGAGTAACGCTACCCGGGGCGAGACCGCTTCGAGGAAAATTGGTGAATTCGCATCACCCGAACCGTGATGCGACAGTTTAAGTATTTCCGAGGCAAGTACGTCTGTTCCGGCATAATGGGAGAGTAGACGTTCTTCGACTTCCGCTTCTGCATCCCCGGTGAACAGCAGGTCGATTTCGCCATAGGTCAGTTTCAGAACGATTGAAAGGTTGTTGACATTGTCCACCATACCCGTGAAGCCCGAGTTGAGAATCAGAACATTCACGGCCGGATCCCAGTCCAACACCCCGGGTCTGGAAGTTTCATTGTCTCCCGCCTTCAACCGGGACACCGGGATCCCCTGATGATCGGCATACCGAATGATCTCGTCGAGCAGCTGAACATCCTCCGGTTGAATATCGGGTAAGAGAATCTGCTCCACGAAATAGGCTTCGAGGACACCATCACCGGGAATATTTCGGTCGCCGAGCGCTCCTCCGATGTGGTCTTCGTGAGGGTGTGTGAGAATGAGTACATCGAGAACGCCGTCATCCGACAGGGACGGATTATCATCGAGAAATTTTCTGAGGTCATAGATATGCCCGGCGCTGCCGCAGTCGATTAAAACGGTACTTCCACCCGGAAGGGTGAGCAAATGTGCATCTCCCCAGCCGACGTCGATCGTGACTGCACTGAGGCAAGCCTCTGAGCCCCTATTCCCTGTACCTTCAAAAGTCAGGCCTTCACTCCGGACGATACTACCGTAATGCTCATAACCTTCGAAAACACCTGAATACTTCGCACCAGAAACGGTACTGATCGCGTATGACTCGTGGGTTCGCACGAATCTTCTTCCCGAAGGATACACGAATGTCTGTGCCGTGTCGGTCCCCCGTCGGTAACAAAACCTCGATAGTACCGGTACGGGAGCGGTCCATGTGAAGATCTCGCCTGAATAGTTGATCCCTACGGAATCATCACGAGAGAGAGGATGATTACCACATTCGAGCAGTAGATATACGAGGATACATAGGAGGAGAAGCGGCACAGATAGAGAGCAAATTATGTGTTGTGAATTACGGTAATTCCTTTCTAGCCCCGTCCTCATCCCTTCTCCACCACCTGAATCGAAAACTCTCTACGATTTTTTTTAATTCCTCACCGGTCAAGCCATGAGACGCCAGACTTTTTATGAACTCCGGTTCCAGATTATTCTCTCTTGTCACATTGTCCTTTCCTGTTTCATCCTTTTTCAATCCTTCCTCCCGCGATCAACTCATTTTCGTCAGTGAAGAGACTCGGTATCAGGGTTTGGTGATATTATTGTACAAGAAACATGCCATCAGCTTATCCCCGTCGGCATCACACGGGGAGTAATAAATATAAGCAGATCGGTATTTTGGACCCGTCTGGATTTGTGAGTGAAGAGATATTTCAACACTGGAATCCTTCCGACGAAGGGCACCCGTTTCACGGTTTCGACTTCAGATTCCCGGATGAGACCGCCTATCGTGATCGTGTCGCCGTCTTTCACTTTTATCTGTGTGGTGGCTGTCCTCTCGGCTATGATAGGCCGGTCGTTGAACTCGCCCGTGTATGAGGTGATCTCTTCGACACGGGGCTGCAGCTGCAGAGTTATATCTCCATTTTGATGCACGTGCGGGATCACGATAAGGCTGATTCCGATTTCCATCTCCTCGAACGATTCGAGAATGACATCCGAGGTTGTTCCGCGTTCCCGAATCGGTATGAGGATTTTCGTACCGACGTTTATCCTGGCTTCGTGGTTGTCGAGTGTCGCCACTCTCGGATTGGAGAGGAGCCTGGCATTGCCGGACTGTTCCAGCAGCTGGAGGATTGTGCTGAACTGGTGGAGTTTGAGCTGGCCGAAGGTAAAATCTCCATCCTTGAACATCTTGTTATACGTCTCGATTTCCCCGGTCGATCCGGTAAGCGCGAGAAGTGCCGGATCTACCGGCGGCCTCCCGGTAAACTCACCTTCGATGTGCCAGTTGATGCCTAGATCATCTGCTTCGGTGATCAATTTTTCGATGAATTTCACCTCGATCATCACCTGCGGGAGGGGGACATCCAGTTCATGGACCATTTCTCCGATGGTATGCACAACACCCGGATAATCGGTGACCATGAGCACATCCTTCCTCTCTTTGAATATCCGGTCTTCGGAGAGATGGCTTTCGGATCTCTCCAGGAGATTCCTCGAAAACCCTGCGATATTGCCTTCTTTCGACACCAGTTTTTCACAGGCTTCTTTGAGGGCATCCGCATCGGCATAATCCAGCTTGAACAGTCTGGTCACCATGTCGCTTTTTCCATTGAAACTTTCTTTTACAATTATGATTTCGCCCTGCCTGACGTAATCGTATCCTCTTGTCCGGAGAATCGCCGACAGCGCGTCATCAATCGACACACCTTTGAGCTTGGTGCTCACAGTTCCCTTGAGTTTGCCATCCGTGATGATATTCAAGCCGTAGTTCTCAGAAATCATGTGGAGGACCGACTCGAGGCCGGCGTCTTTGACCGTCAGATCGATGATCGGCTCTCCCCGTTCGACATCTCTCTCATGATAACCCTGCCGCGGAGCCTCGCTCTCCCGGGTCGATTGAAAATTGAACCTGAGCTCATTGTCTGACGCGTTGACCTGGTAATCCGGAACGTTTTCGTATGAATTCTCGAGATCGAGTACTACCCGTGCGACGAGGGGTTCGAGAGACAGCTGAGCCCATCTGATAGACCGCAGGAGACCTCCTTCAACGACAACACTCTGGACGGGGCCGGACGTTTTCACACCGGGGAGGTCGACAGCTACTCTCGGAGGGTCCGACAGATTCTTGATACTGTATATGACGGGTTCGGTCAACTCAATGATTACACAGAGAGAATCATTTTCCCACTCCGAATGGACATCCTCGATAGAATTGAGTACTTCCCCGGAGACTTCCGATCTCATATTCGTCACCGACCCTGTACATAACAGGAGAAATCCGGTCATCAGTATTATTCGTATATGCGTTCTCATGAAAAATTCCTTTTCATAATTTCAAGACCAGTGTCCGATTGCCTTTTCTCAGTTTCACCGTCCCGGATAGTATTTCTTCAATCATATAACCCGCTATTATCTGACCACCCGTATACACCTCACCATTAATCACAGCTGTCGATCGTCTTCCGTCCGTCAGTATGCCGGAGAGCGTGAAGCCGGTTCCGCTGCCCCTGCCGGTGACCGCAGTACCTTTCGTGGCCGATCTCTTTACACGGGGTGAGAACGGATCTTTCCCCCAGTCTTTATGAAGAACGACAATACGATCCGCTTGATCGATTCTTCGTGTGAGAGCGAATGACGAATCGACGGTCGACGCACCATCAACCGGCTCGACATTTTCTGGTGTACTCTCCTTGGACCATCTCGAGACCATACTGATGATTGCGACGATCATGATGGTAAAAAATAGTGCTGAGAGCTTTTTGTTCGCTTTGAGATTTTTTTCAAACTTCATCAGTCGGTACCTCTTCCAGCACATAAATATACAGCTCTAATTTTATATCCAACGGGCTGTTACCGGGCCGCGAAGAAGCCATGCTGATTCTGCCCGGGACAACGTGGAAGGGGTACTGCTGGAGAGATTCGAGGAATCTCCCGCATTCCAGGTAACTCCCCTCCATCTCGATTATGAGTGGAAATTCAAGGATTCTCAGATTACCGGAGGAACTTACTTCCATCTCTTTCCCCTCGCGATCGCCAATAGGCGGGATAAGTCGAATCGGCCTGAAACCCGCCTCCCTGATCCAGGAGGTCAGTTCCCACCCTGCCTCTATTATTCTGTTCTGTGCTACGAATCTCTTCCGCCGGGTTTCGATATCCTCTTTGAGGCGATCGAGAAAAATCGACTCCTCTTCTATGTGATACAGGGGATCGAGATTTGCTTCCATCTCACCGACCCTGTCGTGAATCTTCCTGTTCAACTCGTAGACATACTCCCGCTGAGGGGCGAGAAGGAAACCGTAGAAAAAAGCGAGCATCCCCGCGAGGAACAGGACGTGCGAAATAATTTTTATCCAGAATATCTTCATCTCGTTACATCTCTTCGATCTTCTCGTTGAGTTTGCAGTTTATGGAGAACTTTATCCGGTTCGAATCCTTTCCCTCTCCCCTTTCCCATGAAATGATGTCCGAATGCTGAAAAACACCGGAGTTCCTCAGGATCAGATTGAACTTGGAGAGGTATGCCTCGAGAAAGAGCGGTTCCGACTTGATCACTCCATCAATGATGACCGAGTATGCATCTGTCGATTCCTCTTCATCGACCCCGTAATTCCTGATCCGCATGTCAGGATTCACGACTTCGAATTCTTCATCGACTTCTGCCGAATCACCTCTTGGGATGAGATCGAGCCTCGTCACCAGGACATAGTCGGGGATGATGTGTGACAGTTCTCGTAATACGGTGACCGCTTCAGGCCCTTCGGGAAGAGGATAATCCAGTACAGTTTTCATTGTCTCGAGATAGCTTCTTTCCTTGCTGAGCCCTATCATATCTGAACCGAAGGAACCCGCCAGCAGAGTACTGGAATTTATAAGAACTGTATCTGCATGGAACCGCGAAAACATGTTGTGCGTAAACGATGAATAGGAGATTATACACGCGGCTAGTACCAGTGCTGCATACTTGAATAATTTCCCCTCGAATCTCATCATCGTTCTGACTCGATATGCGGGATGGGTTAATGATTCACTCTTCCCCATCCAGACAGCAGAAGAGAGGGCATGCGCAAGCTCGTGCACGGGAATGTCATTTGCTGTTTCACCCATTCCGCTCATACCGAGATCCTCGAATGTGATATATCGTACACCGGATTCCAGTTCCGCCTCGAGATATTCGGACAATCCCGCCAGCGAGGAACCGCCGCCGACCAGGAGGATTTTTTCCGGCCTCCAACTGCTCCCAGATGACAGGTACTCCGATGTGCGGCGGATCTCGTTGGTCAGCTTGTCGACCGTGGGTCTGAGTATAGCCGGGATATGTGCATATGCCTCATCAGCATTATCATCCTTCTCAACTCTCTCTTTCAGTAATCCATACTTCTTCTTGAGAATTTCAGCTGCTTCCCTCTTCAACTCGAGGACTCCTTTGGAATAGGAGAATCGGCCGGTTATCGAATCGGTAAAACTATTTCCACCCATGGCTATCTCACGGTAGAGGTACCTGTCCTCCCCGGATGTGACATACACACCAGTTTTCTCGAAACCGATATCTACGATCAGGTTCGGTTCAGCCGATTTCATCTGATTACTGAAAAGCATAGAGGATGCCAGAACAGTGACATGCGAAAACCCAGCCGCCTCGAAGGGAGTAATCACCGCTTCGAGTAACTCGGCTCTCGCCACAGCTGTTGTCACTTCGAGTCCTTCCTCACCATTATCATCAATCATACTGGATACATGGTACCCGAATCCGATATCCTCTGGAAGTGCGGCAATCTCATTTTCGAACTTCAGGAGGAGAGCTCTTTTAATCTCCTTGTCGGGAATCACCGGCATCGTCAGTTTTTTTACCAGTACTCTCTTCCCGAGGAGAGCGATGTAAAGAGGCACCTCGTGGCATGACCATCTGCCGACCATAGGCAGGAGCTTTTCCTCGAGTACCTGAATCATTTCTGCAACCGAGTCGGAGTATCCTTCTCCTTTGCGATCAATGATCCACCAATCCCGCAGAAATTCGTTCTCACCGACCCGCTCGATGATTACGAATTTTACAGAAAAGTGCCCGATGTCGATACCCACCCTGTATCTCATTAACGGATCGATTCTGGATACCAATGCGGTGAGTTTCGACTTGACCCTGAATGAAGATTCTGCCCGCGCAGCATGATTCTCATCTGATGGCTTCCCGGATCGCGAAAGAATCCCCTTCAGCCTCTTCCGGAATTCAGACACTCTGCTCATGCTGTTCTTTCTTTCCGGATCATCAGCATCCCGACGCGGCTCTCCCATTACCCTGCTCTCCAATCATTTCTCTTCACTCTCGGTCTCCCTTCAACACCGGGGATGGAGATCCCTTCGAGGACTTTCTCGGAAAAAACAATCTTTCCTCTTCCCCGCAATCTCTGCATTCTCGAGGTGACAAAACTCCCTTTGATGTCGTAATTCCCCTGGAGACGGCTTGTGCCCTCAACGAAACTGATCCCCTTGAGTTTGACTTTATTGTTGGTGCTGAAATTAGCGCGTGCCAGTACGACCGAACTCAGATCGGCACCGTTGTCCACGATGATGTCCCGCCTGGCATAGAGGAGTGAGCCGATGGTTTTTCCGCTCGTTACCCTGCTGTCAGAAATACGGATGTCCTCACCGGCTATTATGCTCACATCCGGGCCAACACGCGCTTTGTTCTGCACGGTGATGCCGCCACTCGCGCATATAGTCCCGGGGCCCTTCACATCGGCCTTTATTGTGAGATTACCATCACGGTATATCACACGATCCTTGAAATCTTTCAGTTTCGTCTTTTTGTTGATCACAGGGTCGACACTCTCGTAGCCATTGACATTGTTTATAAACCTGTCATAGTAGTCCGAGCGGAGAATCGGAAAATCGTCCGGCGGTTCATCAATGTACATGTAATCATGCCTCGCAACTGTTCTCCTCCCGAAATCCACGACTCTCGCCGTTCGCGGGACGAACATGTAACCTTTGGAAAACCTGGTCCTCCTTCCGAGAAGGAGAAACCGGCCATCGAAGAGCATATTCCCTTCTATCGTTGACCTCGACCACATCCACAAAACAGGTTGTCTAGAAACATAGAGCGCATAGTAAAAGGCAGCCGGAAGTGTACTCACTTCGATGCTGAGATCGATGGTACGTTCAATCGACGGATCAGATGTAGAAGCGACAGCGGTGAGCAGCGTATCTCCACTGTTGGAAACATCCACAGTCGTCCCTCCAACCTTCAGGCCGGAGATGTTCCCTCCCTTTTTCACGTCAGCCCGTATCTCCTCGATCGCATACTCAATCCCCGTTTCCGCTGCATACACCGCTTCCCTCGCCCGCAGACCATAAACCACCGATGACCTTTCCTCGGCCAGATTCATCACCATAACCACACCATAAGCTGCGAACATAAGGAGCACCAGAACACCGAAAATCGCTGCCTGGCCACTCTCCGGATGCGGGGATCCCGCTGAAACCCTCACGACCGATCTCCTCACATAAAATTCCTTGGATAAGCACGTGAGATCATTTTCAGATTGTTCCGGCCGGCGGTACTCATCTCCACCTCGATACTCCAGATATCCGTTTCCGGTTTAAGTCTCGGTTTCCCAACATCCCTTCCCCGCGTGTCGAGATATCTCAGACGGAATGTGCTTACATTGCGCGCCAGGTTCTTCCCGTTGAGTGTCAGTAGTGAAGACCGGGCATCAAAATCGATATCTGTCGTATTTCCTTCCCGGTTGATGAACACGATTTGTGATTCTGTTGCCCGGATTACACTCTTCCGGTCCCTGATCGAGCGAAGTTCGAGTGCAATTCTACCACTCGCCAGCCTGAGTTCGCTGACTTCGTTTGCTGACCTGACCATGAATCCAAACGTGTCTGCATTTGTTACAAACACTCCTGCAAGAATCGTCACTACGATCGAAAGTACTGTCATGGCCACGACAAGTTCGACGAGTGTGAAACCCCGGAGACGGACTCTCGAACGGTCTTCACGCATCTGTAGTTACCAGTTTTCGAGATATGTGGCAGTGAGTGAAATATCACTGATCCCGGGTTTAGACAGCGTGATGGAAACAGTCTTCGCCGGTCTTCCCATTACCCTGAGATCAGTTACCTTCACTTTCCTCGTGAAACCATCTATCCCGGTATCCTGTCTGTAGTTTCCGGGAGAGAGATAGGTAAATCCTCTCCCCGGGGCACTCTTGTCCGCGATAATTTCCTCCATCGCCGTTTCGATCAGACACAATTGCTGCTGATCGAACTGGTTTTCACTTTCATCGATCACGCCCGTCTGCATCGCCGTAAACATGCCGGGGAGGAAGATACCCACCGCGACGATTATGATGATCAACTCAATGAGAGTAAAACCCATTCGAGTGTGATTCTCCAGAGGACATTCCACCCGCTTCGGCATCAGAAAGATATCCTCCCGGTCCCGCTCTCTACAAGCACCTGAGCCTCTTCTCCCTTGAGAGAGAGGACCACACGCCCACCTCCCGATGGTTCCCCTTTCCAATTAAAGGACAGCTTGTTTTTATCCGGGAAGGATGTCTTGAGAGTGATACCCGGATAGTCCGGTGTCATATCAACGATGAACTTTTTTCCCCTGTATGAAGGGTCTTCGATGACATCCCCACTCTCTCCGAGGACACGGTATCCCGTCGCCGAAAACACAACAGTGTGATTCTCTCCCTTCTTCATTGCCAGATCCTGAGCGTATCTCAGATCTGTTGCTGTTTTCATCACCGCGGAGCTCAACCGTATACCGACCAGCTCCTTCCACCCGGGCATGGCCACTGCCGCGAGTATGCCGACTATCGTGATAACCACGATGAGCATGATCAGGGAATACCCGGCTTGGAGGGGGTACATCCCGGGGGATGGTTTTGATCTCGGGAAACGGGTTACTCGCACAGAGTACACCGGGTTGTTTTCGATTAAGCAGTTCATGCGCTCACACCCATTTGCGAATTCACGCAACAAAAAAGACTCCAGGATCCCTGCCTGCTACGATCGACCCTGGACTCCTCGATCTGGGATCCCGGAGCCTTATCGAGTCCTTCCAGGAACGCTTGATGAAGACATGTCGTGTAGAAAGGCCCCAAACTTATTGATTGCAAAAAACTTGCCATGTTTGATCGCAGTACAAACAGTGATGTTGAACCGCCGTTTCGCGCGAAATCTCCCGCATCGGGCACACCTCATCCGATCACTTTTTGATCACACTGGACAGCTTCCACATGGGAAGAAACACAGCTACCGCCATAAAGAGAACAAAAGCTCCCATCAGGACGGTTATCATAGGTTCGATGAGCGTTGTCATATTTTTCACCGCATAATTGATCTCCCGATCGTAATGATCCGAGACCGCATTCAAAACTTCTTCCATCGATCCCGATGCTTCTCCTATGCTCAGCATTTCGGTTACCAGCGGGGGGAAATATTTACTCTCCTTGAGCGGCTCTGCGATTGTTTTGCCCTGCCTTATGCAATCTCTCTGGTACATGATCTCTTTTGCGATGACGATATTCCCCACCGACTCGGCAACGATCTCGAGATTTCTCAAAATCGGTAATCCACACCTGTCGAGAGTGGCAAACATTCTCGCAAATCTCGTAACCGCGATTCGTACGAACAGCGGACCCACAACAGGCATTGCGAGCTTGTACCTGTCCCACGTTCTCTTCCCCTGTTCCGTTCTCGATAACCACACCAGTGTACCGATGAGCAGAAGGAATCCAATGAAGATCGGAATAAGGTTATTGTGAATCGCATCATTGAACTGAAGGAGAATCCGGGTGGGCAGCGGGAGATCCGCTTCGAACCTGCTGTACATCTGACTGAATTTCGGAAGAACGAAGAAGATTGCCACCAAAAAGCTCACTACCAGACCTGCAAGAACCATCAGCGGGTACCGCGTCGCCTGCTTCAATGCCGCCCTTGTCTCCAATTCGTGCTCGAGGAGATAGACGAGGCGTCCGAGCACCTCATCGAGGACACCTCCTTCTTCACCGACCCGCACCGTACTGACATATACATCGCTGAAGACACCTGGATGCTGCGCCATCGCTTCCGAGAGTGACTTTCCCGCACTCACATCCCTGAACATCTGATGGACGAGTTTTTTCATCTCGGGATTATCAGCCTGGGATTTGAGAGAGTTGAGACAGGAGAGGATGCCGATACCGGCTTTGAGCATTGTGAGGAGCTGTCTCGTGAAGATGATGAGCTCCTCTCTTTTGAGCTTGATCTTTCCTCCCGGGAGTATGTCGGACATCGATCTCAATTTCTTGACCGAAATCGGAATGGCTTTTCTTCCCAGGAGTTCGTCGATAGCCTGAGATCGGCTGGCTGATTCGACTCTACCCGTCAACTTCTTCCCTGTCATATCCCTGGCGGTGTATTCGAAGATGGTCATGTCAGTCGCCAATTAAATCGTTAGAATGTTTACGTATGCGCTTAAGCCGATTTATCCATTGCCGGTGACCCGGAGCACTTCTTCCACCGAGGTGAGACCTTTCACTGCCTTCTCCAGACCATCTTTTCTCAGAACAACCATCCCTCCAGAGACGGCCGCCTCGAGTATTTCCGAGGAACTTGCTCCATGGGCTATGATATTTCGCATAGTTGCATCGACGATTAGTACTTCGTAGACACCAATCCTCCCACGATAGCCGGTCCCCTTGCACGAATTACATCCCAGTCCACGATGAAAAACAATCTCCCCGCTCTTCTCCTCGATGCCCAGTCTCCGGAGCAGTTCATCATCGGGGACATAGGTTTCTTTACATTGCTGACAGACAAGCCTGACAAGCCTCTGGGCGACAATACCCAGTAAGGATGAAGAAACGAGAAACGGTTCCACTCCCATGTCTACCAGCCGTGCCACGGCTCCCGCAGAATCATTCGTGTGGAGAGTACTCAGAACGAGATGCCCGGTGAGAGCTGAATGGATTGCAATCTCAGCTGTTTCCCTGTCACGGATCTCACCAACCATAATCACATCCGGATCCTGCCGGAGTATCGCACGGAGTCCTGTCGCAAAAGTCATCCCCGCTTTCGGATTGACCTGAGACTGGCATATCAGATCCATCTGGTACTCGACCGGATCTTCAACAGTTATCACGTTCTTCTCGACACTTTTCAATTTGTTCAGCACGGCATACAGACTGGTCGTCTTCCCGCTCCCGGTAGGTCCGGTGACAAGGATCACGCCATGAGGCTCACTGATGAGCCGGTTGAACCGCACGAGCGACTCACCGCCAAAACCCAGTTCAGTCAGCCGGGTTATCGCTTTCCCCTTGTTGAGGATCCTCATGACGACCTTTTCGCCGAAGTAAGTCGGATAGGTAGAGAGCCTGAGACCGACTTCCTTCCCATCGACGATGGTGTCCACTCTCCCATCCTGTGGGATTCTCCTCTCCGCTATATCCATTCCCCCGAGAATTTTCACTCTCGATATTAGGGCCTCGAACAGATCAAAACCCGGAGCCGGGATATCATGCAGGATTCCATCAATCCTGTACCTGACTCTCAACTTCCCATCCCAGGGTTCGATGTGAATGTCACTCGCGTTCTCCCGGATGGCCTGCACGAGCAGTCTGTCAACAATTTTAGTTACGGGAGCGGAATCCTTCTGATCATGAAATCCCTTGAACTGTATTTTGTCAGCCGCTTCCGGAGTCGATTCGTCCATCTTGCTTTCGAAGAGTTCGGCCATCGATTGTCTTCCGCCGTAGAACAGATCGAGAACCTTACTGATATCGGTAGGGGCGGCGATAAACGGCTCAATAGTGAGACCACTTACCATCTGCATGTCATCGATCGCCTCATAGTTCATCGGATCCGCCATGGCAAGGGCGAGAGAATCTTTCGCTTTAAACAGAGGGATGGACTGATTCTTCCTCGCGACGGATTCGGGGATGAGATCCAGTACTTCTTTTTCGAGCTCGATCTCGGAGAGATCTACGGTGGGATATCCGCTCAGTTCTTCGAGGAGCACATAGATCTGTTCTTTCGTTGCGAACCCGAGCCGGGTGATGACCTGATCAATAAATTCCCCGGTCTCGCGTCTGATATTCTGTATTTTCAAAACCTGGTCAGCAGTCAGGAGTTTCGAATCCTCGGCATGCTTGAGCAGTTTCTTCTCAATTTCTTTCATGGGTTTCGCCCTTTGTACAATCCCTCTCCACTAATTGCTCATACTCCCCTTCTTTTCGAGCATCTCCTCCACCACGCCACTCAGGGCTTCCAGATCAAAGGGTTTTTTTATGTACGCATCCGCTCCCGACTGATACCCCTCGACCTCATCGACGGAACCCGCCTTTGCAGTAAGCATAATTACCGGAATATCTTTGTATCTCCTATCCATCTTGAGCATCTTGCATACCTTGTACCCATCCATAAGAGGAAGCATGAGGTCCAGGAGAATTAGATCAGGCCCCTTCGACCGTGCCAGTTTCAAGGCTTCCATTCCATCGGTGGCCGAGAGAATGTCATAGTCATTCATCTCGAGATGAAATTTAATGGTTTCGAGTATCGAGGGCTCATCATCTACTATGAGAATTCTTTTTTTCAATTTTCGTTCCCCTTCCTGGATCCGGCGATGAGGGTTTCCACATTCTCAATGAGCTTTTCGGGATCGAATGGTTTTGTCATGTAGAGGTCCGCTCCCGACTCTTTTCCCAGCCGTTCATCCTCTCTCGTAGTTTTTGCAGTGAGCATAATTACCGGTATCGTCCCGGTCTTCTCTTCGACTTTCAACATTCTGCAAACCCGGTAACCGTCCATCTTCGGGAGCAGTAGATCAAGAATGAGCAGATCCGGATTATTCTCCCGGGCTTTCTTCAATCCCTCCATCCCGTCCATTGCGGTCAGCACTTCATACCCGGACAATTCGAGATCGAACTTAATAGCCTCCAGGAGATCCTTTTCATCTTCCACGACGAGTAGCCGACTGCCGCTTGATTTTTCATTCATCATCCTGATCACCTCCATGTATTCTGCCGGGTAGGCCATCTCTTGAGATACCGGCCCTCTCGAGGAGAGCTTTCAAGAGATCAGCAAACGTATTCCCCTCGTCGGGATACCTGACCCAGGAAAATAACGAGTTCGTGGAACAGTGTGACTCTGCCAGAATCACCTTGAAATTCTGTTTGATCGCCCTCTGAATGCCATCCTTATCACTCGACTTCACGGGGGCAATCATCGCAACCCTCTCTTCCTCCTCATCGATGATCATCTGTCCTTCTATGGTACTGATGAGCGGTCCGAGATAGTCACCGAGCCGATCTCTGAGCCTTTTGATTTTTCCTGCCGTCGGATCAGGCCCATCAAGATTCGCGATGAACAGAAACAGGATGAGTCCTTCCCCCTTTATCCTGGCAAGTTCCATCGACCGTCTCATCTTCTCCTGAAGAATGGATGCGAACGGCATTCTCGGTATGACAAAAGACACCTCAGTGCCTCTTCTCACTCCGCTTTCGATCCAGATCTTTCCGCCGTGCAGCTCGACGAGCTCCTTCGTTAAGGCGAGGCCAAGCCCGGTCCCCTTGACACCTTCCTTAATGCCCCTCTGAAATGACCTGAATTTGTCGAAAGCCATCGCGAGGTTTTCTTTGTTCATGCCTAAGCCTTCATCCTTCACGCTCACCATGACGCGCTTCACCGTGCCCGACAGTTTTATCTTTATCGATTTGTTCTTTGGAGTGAACTTGATAGCATTCCCAAGTATACTGTCAACAATCTGTCTCATTATCTCCGAGTCGACAAATGCCCTGATCGATCGGGGATTGGAGGATAGTGTGAACTTGATATTTTTATTGATCATCGCAGCTTCAAAAGTATCTGCGATGGATCTGACGAGTAATGTGATGTCCATCTCGGTCCGGTTCAATTCCATGGATCCATATTCGATTTTCGACAGGTCGAGGAGATTGTTGAGCACGCCGGTTAACCGGTCGATGTTATCTTCCATAATTCCCAGAAACTTTTTCTGCATGTCGTTAAGAGCTCCTCCCCTCTCCCTCAAAAGGAGCGAAACACTCTGCTTCATTGTGGCCATGGGAGTTCTCAGAGCATGGGAAAGGTTGGATAAAAATGCACTCTTCATCTGGATGAGCTTCGACTGTTTAGCAAATGACCTGGCGTTGTGAAGTGCAAAAGCGATTTGCGATGCACATGTCAGGAGATAGTTTCTGTCCTTTTTCGTCAATCTCATTGGAAGAAAACTGCCCAGGTGCACGAATCCTACGAGTTCAGTTCCCACGAGAAGGGGAATCGTGAAGTGGGAACAGACCTCCCTCTTCCGGTTGGATTTGAAGGATTGCATATCATCGAGCACTTTCAGATCGATCTTCATGTCAGAGAATTCGATTGAATATTCGAGAAAAAGCCCGATACCTTTTGAGATTCTTCTCGAGAGACCATTGATTACGTTTTTCCCTATCTTTACGGAAGACCTCACGTGTACCTTTATTCCATCTTCATCGAAGAGCACGACCGAACACATGTGACAGCCGACAACCCTCGAGATGTCAAGAGCTATCCGGTCTATGATTTTTCCTTCCTCGAGCGTCACTCCGACATTTCTGGCAATATTGAAGAGCTCCCGCTCCCACTTTCTTTCAGGAGTGACATCGACAAAATATCCTGTTGAGCCTGTCGATCTACCCCGTTCATCTGTACTCGTCTCCTCGTTGAGGAGCACTACTCCGATACTACCATCCGGTCTGGAGAAAACGACCTCACCGAGATATCTCCCCGAGTCATTCTTCATGGCACTCAGGATTTTCTTTCTCTCAGAAGGCTTCAAACCGAAGAGCTCTCTGAAAGAACATCCTTTGACTCTGGTTCTTGAAGAGATTCCCAGGATCTCGAAAGCCGCTCTATTGATGCGAATGATCTGATCCTTTTCTCCACAGACAAAAGTCCCGTACATGTCTTTCGGCCTGATCGGGGATGTGACCGTTCTCTTATGTAACGCGGTCTTGCCGATTCCGGTTATCTTCCCTGACACGGTTCTACCTCGTCCTTCTATCGATCTTATATGAACTCCCCTTGAACCTCTTGGCGAAATTCTTCATTTCCGTAGAGATCTCAGCAGCCTGAATGTGTGAGGACATTTTTCGTCGATCATTGGTAACGATTCCGATCGACAGGGTGAGGATCGGGAATCTGTTCACGTTACCCCGTCTGTCCTCACACTCGATGTACCCCCGGCTCCTGTCTTCCTCGTTATAGTAGCTCGGTATGACCTCGTCGAACCTGGTAATGATCTCCTGACAGATTTTTTCTATCTTGGCGGGAGTAGAGAGGAACACAAAATCATCACCTCCGATGTGTCCGACGAAATCCTTCTTGTTTCCGACTCGCGCTATCGTGGCCTGAATGATGAGTCCTGTCTCGACAATGATCTTGTCACCTTTCTCATAGCCGTATTTGTCATCGTACGCCTTGAAATTATCTATGTCCAGATAGGCCATTGCGAATCTGTTTCTCGACTTCAGCCTGAACTCGATCTCACGATAGATTTCGGTGTTTCCCGGTAATCTGGTGAGAGGGTTTGATCCGATGTTGGTTTCCGTCCTGCGGATGATCATCCGTATCCGAGCGGCGACCTCTTCGGGATCGAAAGGCTTCGTGAGGAAATCATCAGCTCCCCCATCAATAGCTATTACCTTCTTCCTGGTATCCGACAGAACAGTGAGAATAATGATTGGAATTCGTGAAGTGAGGAAATCGTCTCTGAGCCTTGAACACACTTCGAGACCGGACAGTTTTGGCATAAGGATATCGAGAAGTATCAGATCCGGCCGGACTTTCTTTGCAAGCTCAACCGCATCTTTTCCATTCGTGGATATTATTACTTTATAACCGTTCGACTCCAGTTCCGCTTTGATTGATTCTATCACATGCGGTTCATCATCTACGATCATAACTGTCTTTTTCACGGCCGTATACTCCTTGTCTGACATGAAAAGGCATACAATTGAAAGTCAAATTAGCAATTTTCATGCCTCAACCGGACCTTCTCTCGTGTTCTCCGGGTAACTTCCGACGAGCGACCATAAAATGACAGCGTGGCATATATTTTGCTTGTTTTGGTAGTAATTGATTCACCGATCAGCAGATTCACACAACCCGCGAACCTGTAACTTTTTCGACGGGAAGGATCGCTATGTCCAAGAAAAAACTCGTACATCTCATTCGGGATCGGAAACACATGCTGGAACGAGGAGCGATCAGGAGACTCAAAGGGACAATCTCTGACGGACTCCCTCTACCTGTCCTCATCGAGACGTTCCTCACCTGCCTCACTACTCTGCTGCTCTCCCGAAAGAAGGTTGTGCCGGAATGCAAATCACGATTGAGCTGGGATCTTCCTGAAACACCTTCCTTGCTTACCATTCACAAGATGATGCTCGCTATGAAAAAGGAAATCGTCAATGCTCTCGAGATTGAGTTCGAGGGCACTCCTCACCTGCTCGTAGAGTCGATATGCGAGCTCGAAGACGCACTCGACACTATGATGACCTTCCTTCTCGAAGAGGAAAAATCGCCGGAACATCTGGATCTGATAAAAATCGGCGAGCTGCTCAGTAAAGAATACAGCGACGACATCATCTGTATATATGATAACGATGGTAACCTGCTTTACATCAGTCCATCGATCGAGAAGATCCTGGGTTACACAGCTCCCGAATGGAAAAAAGAGGGGCCCCAGCTCATGATCAAAAATCCGGTATATGAAGTCATGGACATCAAGTCACAGGGCATCGCACCATTCGAAAACGTAAAATACATGGTGGTCATCCCTCACAAAACCGGTAAAGAGACAATAGTGGAGGTCGAGGAGAAATTCATCAAAAATCCCAAAGGCGAGATTCTTGGACTCTGGTCACGGATGCACGACGTATCTGTCCGGGAAAATCTTCGTAAAGAGCTGCATTACACGCATCAGCGCTACGAGGAGATCTTCGAGGAAGCTGCCGACATCATCTTCGTCCTCGATGGCGATGGAAGGCTGAAATCCGTCAACAGGCGGCTCAGGGAGCTTACCGGTTTTTCTACAGAGTACCTGAGAGGAAAACCACTCGAGGATATCATCCATGAAAATGACAGAGACCGATGCAGGGGGGAACTTGATAAACTCAGGAGAGGGAAAACAATTGAATTCGAAGCGAGCATGTTTTCCGTCAACGGAGATCACATCATTACTTCCATACGGTGTAATCCTTATCTCACGAGAAGCAGCCATGATGGTGTAATTGGAATAGCGAGGGACATAACAGAGAAAAAGAAAATTGAAGAGGAACTGAAGAGTAAAATGGCACTTCTCGAACGATTCCGATGTGCATCAGTCGATCGAGAGCGCAGGATAAAAGAGCTCCTGCAACAGCTCAAAGATGCTGGCGGAGGGGAGAGGCTTGATTGAGAGGAATGAACGTATCCTCTATGCTCAGCTGCTTCAAAAGATTCTGAAAGGAGATAAAGATCAGCTGAAGCTTGCATCGTTACTGGGATACCGATTGATGAAACGAGCAATCTCCATCGAAAATATCCTTGACCTCCATTTCGATACCCTCCACGATTATCTTTCTTCCCGGGTGCGTGTCAGTGAGGTCAGGAAAACTATCCACAACACGAATCAGCTTCTTCGGGCGACACTCAGCAGCTATTCAGAGTCATACAGTGATGCCATATCGACCGTGAAAAATAAATCACGTGAACTCGAAGCGAGGACGAAACATCTCGAGACCGAAGTAATGGAAAGGACCGAAGAACTCGAAAGCTCCCGGAAGGAACTGGAGGAAAAGGTCGAAGAAATCTCGAGAGATCAGGGTACAATGATTGCCATGATCGAGGATTTGAACAGGATCAATCGTGAGCTCGTGGCAACACGTGAGAAATTAAAGAGTTCAGAGAAGCTTGCTATCCTCGGGCAGCTCTCACTTGGGCTTTCACACGAACTTAGGAACCCGCTTGGCGTCATCGAAAATTCTGCATCTCTCATCGAAAACGCTTTCGGCAAACAGAACCGGGATGTCGAAAAGTGGACGAAATTGATTAAAAATCAAACGAGGCTTATGAATCGTGTCATTGAAAGTGTCCTCTGTTTCAGTATGAATGACTTCAAATCGAACGACCTGTTCCAGATGAACAGTGTGGTGGAAAACGCGATAAAGAGATGTCACGCAGCAGGTGCGGTGGAGGTGAGGACCATAGGAACCGGTCCCGCCTGGATCCGAGGAGATGAAGAGCAGATCACGCAGGCGGTTTCTCACATGGTTCGAAACGGGATCGAATCGGCCGGAAGAGACGGGAAGGTCAGTGTGGATCTGAATTTCGAGAAGTTTCATAATGGTTCTGCACCGGGAAAGATGGAAATCAGTATACGTGATACCGGCGCCGGTCTCTCGAAGGATCTCCTCCCTCTGATCTTCGAACCCTTTTTCACCACGAAAGAAGGGAAACTGGGTCTCGGCCTCTGTCTCAGCAATGCTATCGTCAGAAAACACGGTGGTTGTATCGGGGTGCACTCCGCCGAAGGCGAGACATGTTTTACCATTACTCTGCCCGTCGGGGAGGAATCCGCTCATGGGAAGTATTAAATCATTCCTCGTTGTCGATGACAATCCCGAGATCCGGGATTCTCTCGAAGGCCTCCTCTCCCAGCTGAATTGTACTGTCATCACCGCCGAAAACGGATACGGGGCAATTGAACAGGTACGTGAAGAGGACTTCGACGTAATTCTTCTGGATGTCAAGATGCCCGGTATCGACGGAATCACTACAGCCGAAAATATCAAAAAAGAGAAGAAGAATGCGTTTATCATTCTCATGACCGCTTTCTCTATCGAAAAACTCGCGGAGCAGGCACTCATAGCCGGTGTCGATGGTGTCATCATCAAACCGTTTGACGTACAGTCGCTTCTGTCGCAACTTGCTAAGAAACGGGAGGCCACGCTTTATTTTTCCATGCTCGAACGGTTGTGGCGGTTCACAGAAGAGTCTCTCGGGCCAAAAACTGCCCGTTCTTTATTCGAGAGTGTCCTGAAGAAAGGGATTACCAGAGAACCGGAAACGACCTACCTCGAGAGAACCGGTGACGGGATTTTTGTCAACAGATTCGGGGAAAACGGCGGTTCGATCGAATCTCCGGCCGAGTCTGATCTCGAGAAAAAACTCGAAATATTTCTGAGCGAAGTAAAAAGCATCCTCGATCGTACCCCCTGAAAATAAATCCCGCCCCCGGAGGAGCGGGATCTTTTTATCTCGAAATTTACTTCTGTTTAGATGAAGAAGTAGGTGATGCCTCCGGAGAACTCCAGGTTGTTGGTCGTTTCACCTTTGACGGTCTGAGTCTCGGTTCCGCCGCCGGGGATATCATAGGTTGTCTCAGTATCTCCCGCCATGACCATATGGTCACGGACATCTATCCGTACAGCCAGATTCTCACTCGTGAAATACTGGAGACCTCCTCCGAAGTTGATTGAAAGATCGGTCTGGCTGTCCCCATTATCAGGAGATCTGGTGACAGCCCCCACCCCTCCGGTTACGAACGGGACGACCAATGGATTGTTGAGAGTGATGTTGTAGCGGTAATTAGCGTGGTAGAGGTATATCTTCCCTGCGTCAGGAAAGATGAGACCTATGGTCGCCTCGATCGAACTGTTGACGTCCACGTTGTAATTGTACCTGGCACCGAACATAAGTTCGGTATCTCCACCATCAAACTTCATGATACCGACGTATGGACTCAGGTCAGAGCTTTTCGCCACGACCTGGGCGTTCATACTCCCGGTGCAAAGAAACAATGAAACCACAAAGATCAGCAGAATTGCTTTCTTCATTTTTATTCCTCCTTGAAATTAAATTCATTCAGTAACAGTTTTTTTACTGTATCACCCCCTCTCGAAATAAGCCTTTGAAAATATT
>CAZZKG010000017.1:24451-56059 GCA_964654825.1 uncultured Gemmatimonadota bacterium
TCCGAAGCCATGACCGGTGCACCGCTCAGCTTCTCGACACCCTTCACGCTCGCAACCGGCCCCACCAGGCTGATGCGTGCTCCCATCCGGGCGAGCTCGACAGCGTGGAGAAACCGATTCTCAAAAATGGACTCTTTGATGGAACTCTCACCGGGGATGAGCGTTGCCATTGCCATGAACTGGGCCTGCATATCGGTTGGAAATCCCGGATACTGAGTAGCCTCAACAGAAAAAGACTCGAGCTGCCCGGGCCCTTCGCATGCGACCGAGAATCCTTTCTCGTACGTCTCGATCTCTACCCCGATTCTCTTCAGAATATTCAGAACGGATTCGAGGTGTGAGGGATTACATTTCTCGATCAGCACTTCCCCACCCGTCATGACGGCCGCTACACCGAAGGTACCCGCTTCTATCCGGTCGGGAAAGACATCGTATTGGGTGGGGACCAGCTCCTCACGGCCTCGGATCGTGATTACGGGGGAACCGTCACCTTCGATGTCTCCACCCATCGAGCGGATAAAACCGGCCACATCCTCGACTTCCGGTTCCATTGCGGCCCCGTGAATTACCGTTGTCCCGCCGGCCCTGGCGGCGGCCATCATGGTATTTATCGTAGCTCCCACGCTGGAACCCCTGGCCCCGCTGAGTTCCATCGATGAGCCGGTCAATTGTTCGACCTGTGCTTCGATGTATCCGTGTACGATATCTATTTCGGCCCCGAGCGCCCTCAACCCTTTCAGGTGCAGGTTTACCGGACGTGCTCCAATCGTGCAGCCTCCGGGCAGCGACACTCGCGCTTTCCTCATCACCGCGACCAGGGGTCCGAGAACGTAATACGACGCCCTCATTTTTCTCACCAGATCATACGGAGCTTCAAAACCATCGAAATCCGAAGTATCGATTACAACCGAGTTTGAATCGAACCTGACTTTGACACCGAGATTCTCCAGGACACGTGCCATCGAGTAGACATCCTGGAGCCCGGGGACATTCCCTATCCTGGTTGTGCCGCGGGTAAGGAGGGATGCCGCCATTATCGGAAGGCATGAATTCTTGGACCCGGATACGTTCACTCGACCTTTGAGAGCTCTTCCCCCTTCTATAACTAATTTATCCACTGTTCTCTCCCGTCCCGCTGATCACTGCAAAAGTCCTACAGATAGACTCACCGCCGGATAAGCGCGATTCTGTCCCTGCCCGCGAGATCTCTCCTGATGGAAACATTCGTGTAACCAAACTCCTTCATCAGCTCCTTCACCGGATCAGCCTGGTTATCGCCTATCTCGCAGATGAGTAGTCCCGGACTCCGGAGGTGATTACCGCTGTTGTGGACCAGGGATGTTATGTGCTCCAGACCCGTCTCGCCCGTCATAAGAGCGAGGCGCGGTTCATGATCCTTCACCTCACCGGGCAGTGACCCGAATTCGCCAGTGCTCACATAGGGCGGATTCGAAACGATGATATGAAACGTTTCGTCCTCCCGTATGCAATCGAACATATCACCGCAGCGTAACTCGATCAGCGATTCAAATCCGTACTGCTTCGAATTCTCCCGAGCCACCTCGAGGGCTTCCCGGGAGATATCGGTTGCGATGATTCTGAGTTCCCTTCCGGGAGATAACGCATTCAGCAGAGCTATTGAAATCGATCCTGAACCTGTCCCCAGATCCAGTAGACGGAGATCATCACTGCACCCGTTAAACCTCCCACCTCCGACCTCGCCCATGATCGTGTCAACCAGGACCTCGGTCTCGGGTCGGGGGATAAGCACGTTCTCATTGACCTTCAGAGTCACATTGTAGAAATCAGTCGTGCCCGTTATATACTGAATAGGGACTCCTCGAAGCCTCTTCATTAAAGTTTCATAATACTCATGAGCTTTTATTCCATCAACCGCATCTAGAGAGTTACAGATGAGATCGAGTTTGTCCCTCGATAAGACGAAAGACAGTAACAGCTCTGCATTCATCCTGGCGTTTTCACCATCACACGCCTCGAGTCTGCGAATTCCTTCATTGAGCAATTTTCGAATGGTAAGGATCTCGGTCACGGGGAAATCCGGGCTCAGTGCAGCATCAATTCTTTGCGTTCTTCAAGTCTCAGCGCTTCGATAAGCTCGTCCAGATCACCATCGAGGATTTCCGCTAATCGGTGGAGATTTAGGTTTATTCTATGGTCGGTTACCCGGTTCTGCAGATAGTTATAGGTACGGATCTTTGCACTCCTGTCGCCGGTTGAGATCTGGCTTCTCCTTATTTCTGCCCGGTCTTTTTCCTGCTCCTGCATCATCTTGTCGAATAATCGTGATCTCAGTACTTTCATCGCTTTGGCCTTGTTCTTGTGCTGTGATTTTTCATCCTGACATGTGACAACGATACCGGTCGGTACGTGTGTAATCCTTACCGCAGAATCGGTGGTGTTGACGCTCTGCCCACCGGGCCCCGAGGATCTGAAGACATCGACCTTCAGGTCATTTTCATGGATTACCACCTCCACATCCTCGGCATCTGCAAGAACAGCGACGGTGGCGGCCGACGTGTGGATTCTCCCGCTGGTTTCGGTTTCAGGGACTCTCTGAACCCGGTGCACTCCGCTCTCGAACTTCAGGCTTCCGTAAGCATTCTCTCCCTTTACCAGGAAGATGATCTCCTTGAATCCCCCGATACCGGTGGCATGAGATCCCATGAGCTCGACGGCCCAGTTGCGTTTCTCGGCATACCTGGTATACATTCTGAAAAGATCCTTTGCAAACAGGGCGGCTTCGTCACCCCCCGTACCGGCTCTGATTTCGACGATGGTGCTCCGACCCTCCAGAGGATCCCTGGGGATGAGTAATTCCTTGAGATGCTCGATAATGTCCTTTCTTTGTAATTCGAGTGATTCTATTTCATTTTTCGCCATGAGCACAAGCTCGGGATCCTCCTTATCACCGAGCAGTTCGCGGTCGTTTGTAATCATTTCCTCGATTCTTTTCAGTTCATCGTACTTCTCAACCACTCGTGACGTGTGGGTGTGCTCCTTCAGCAGCTGGGCGTATTTTTGTCTGTCACCGATCACGGACTGCTTCAACAGCTGATCCGTGATCTGGTTGTGACGTTCGATGATTTCCTTCACTTTCGCCAGCATGGATCACTCACCCTGCTTGGGCGCGCCCTCCTGAGGCTTGATTCCATATTTCCGTCTGAACTGCTCGATTCTTCCAGCCGTATCTACCAGTTTCTGTTTACCGGTAAAGAAAGGATGGCATTTAGAGCAGATTTCGACACTGATCGCTTCGGTGGTGGAATATGTCTCGAGGACATTTCCACAGGCGCACGTGATCTTGCACGCCACGTACTCGGGATGAATCCCCTTCTTCATGACATTACCTCCTTGCCCTCAACAGGTTATACAGATAATCATAAAAGCAGGCCAAAGAGACCTGCCTTCTCATGGGATCAAATCCCCTTAAAATTAACGAAAACCGGGGAGAAATTCAAGTCGCTTCTTTAATATCGAGGAATCGTCCGATGAGCATTCCCGTTAGCAGTATAAGCAAAGAGGGCAGAACAACGATATCACCCAGCCGTGTATAGAGTGTCTTCGTATGGGTGAGGGGCAGTGTGTCGTTAAGGGTTGTCCTGACGAATATACCGGTGGATTTCCTCACCCTGCCCATCGGGTCAACGGTGAGCGATACTCCGGTATTTGCGGCCCGGGCAATGGAAATGCGGTTTTCGATGGCCCTGAGAACTACGGCCGATGCGTGCTGATAGGGTGCGGAAGTCCGCTCGAACCAGGCATCATTTGTGATGTTTACCAGGAAATCGGCCCCTTCCAATCGCCAGCTTCTCGCCAGCTCGGGAAAAATGGATTCGAAGCAGATCAGGGTCCCGACATTGAGAGAACCGTATGTGAACATGGTCAGTTCACTGCCGGCTGTGAAATGGCCTCCGCCCAGATCGACATCTTTCAGAAAATCGAAGTCATCTTCCCAGGGTGTCCTCTCACCGAATGGTACGAGGTGAATCTTCTTGTAGATACGATCACTGAGCCGGCCGGTACTGTCATAGGCGAGTGCGATGTTGTACGATCTGTATTCTCCTTTGCGGACCTCATAGTGGGGTGCTCCCAGGATGATCGTGCAGGCCAGTTCTCTCGCCAGATCAGACAGCGTTGTCATAGTGATGAGGTCATATTTGAGATAGGTTGGTACCGAGGTTTCAGGCCAGACGATGAGATCAGCGCCGGCCGCATGCACTTCTCGCGTCTGTTCTGAAAGGATCTCTATGGTACTGTCCTGAAAAGCGGGATCCCACTTGGTATCCTGGTCGAGACCTGGCTGAACAATTCCTACAGAGATGGAACCCGAGGGTTCGAAAGAATTGAACCGGTACAATCCATAGAATATCACGACCGCGAAAGTGAGGCCGAGGACAGCACAGCTTATAAGCCTGTCCCGGCGGCTCGTGGCGCGGACAAACACATAGATCAGGACATTGACAATAGCGATCCACAGTGAGATACCGTACGGACCTACCGTATCCGCGAACTGAATGAGTAACGGGAAGCAGGTGAGAGAATATGACAGCTGGCCCCAGGTGAAAGCAATTTCTCCGATCCCCTTGTAATATTCGAGAAAAACCCAGGAGAACGGGGCCACCACGAGGGCAAGCCATCGTGATCTCCTCCACAGGTAATAGTGAGTGAAACACCACACGATGCAATAGAGGGTGAGATATATCATGAGCACAAAAAAGCCTGTCCACGTGAATATGGCTGTCCAGTAAAGAAGGCTCACGTTGTGCACGAGGCCGAGAATGAGGGAGCCGGTGACAACCTCCCGTCTGCTCCCTGCTCTTTCGAGATAGTACAGCATGGGAACAAGGGCTATGAAAGAAGGAAGAAGCAGATGGAAGGGAGGAAAGGAAAGGGTGAGCAGAATGCCTGACAGAAGAGGAAGATAGCGGCTGTGCACCTCTGGAAGAGTCATACTGTATATGTTACCTCAGGACGGTCTCGGACCCGGTCTCTGCTGATTTGTATATCGCATCAATCACATCATGGAGGACAATCTGCTCATCCACTCGAGGCGGATCGGTTTTCCCCTTCAATACCTCACCGAAATATTCGATCTCGTGCCGGTATGATTCGATGAAGATGTTCTCCTTGCTCTGAGAGATCTTCGGAGTACTGTCGACAATCTGATTGTCCCTTTTCCTGAATATGCAGAAAGGGTTGAGATGAGCAGAACCGTCTTCACCATATATGTTGAGATAGTTATAACCCTCATTAATGTGAAGTCCCCACGAAACCTCAACCGCGATCGTGATATCAACTTCTGTGGTGATAAATGCCATACCTCCATCCTCGATACCTTCGCGAAGTTTTTCTCCATAGGTGAACGCGGATACCTTTTTCACGCCGGGATATCCGAGGAGCCAGAGACTGACATCGATGAGGTGTATTCCCATATCGACAAATGCACCCCCACCTGACAGTTCTCGAGAGTATGCCCACGGTTGTCGGAACTGGGTATATTTTTTCTTGATCCAGCCGGTTTTCATATACAGGAGCCTGCCGATTTCGCCGCGTTCGATGCGAGTTTTGATGATGGAAGTGTCAAGACGAAATCTGTTGTTAAATGCAACGAGCAGTTTTCTGTCATATCCGTGGACGAGTTCTACGATATTTCTCGCCTCAGCCGCATTCAGCGACAGAGGTTTCTCACAGATGACGTCTTTCCCCGACTTCAGCGCTTGAGTCACAACCTCGAAATGCAGATGATTCGGAATACAGACATCCACCACATCGATTTCCTCGTCCTGAAGCAGTTCCCGGAAGTTTCCATAAACTTTTTCTATCCCGTATCTCTGTGCAACCACTCCGGTCTTCTGCTCGTTACTGTCGCACAATGCCGTGACTTCTATCCCCTTCGTCTTACGATAGGCGGGAAGATGGGCTACCTGAGCGATTGCACCCACCCCGATTAGCCCAACCCTTATGTTACCCCGGGTCATATCCAGTATCACTCCGCTTAAGAAAATAGTTCGCCCAGCATCTCCGAGATCGTTTTAATTATGTCCACCCGCTGCTTTTTCCGGGTCATTGGTTTGAGGTAGGTCATCACGCACTCACCGATCACATCCATTGCCGAAGCGTGCACCAGTGCCGAAATGTCAACATCATCAGATTTCAACTCCAGGATCGTATCGCTCAGAGAATCGTTATCGATCGAGAGCGCGATATCGGTCGCCTGTTTCCGGTATTCGTATAACGTTTTTTCGTAAATCGGTTCCGAAAGATGAACGCGCTGTTCATATTTTTCCTTTTCGAGTCTCATCCGGATCGCCCGATCGATCAGATGAATGATTTCTTTTTCACCCTGTATCGAATATTTTTTCTTCATTTTTCACTCCTGAGGATGAGTAGGATTCTACGTGGTCTTTGCCGCTCTCCTTCCCTCTCCACCTCTCCTGAATATGGGGACCAGGATGATCGGGGCCATGAGAGTCGTAACGAACGTCATCATGATGGACACTCCAAAAATCGTATTGTCAATGACACCGCTTGCCAGACCGACCCCGGCGACGATAAGAGCGACTTCTCCCCGGGGGAGCATACCGATCCCGATCCGGAATCCGCCTACCGGGTTAAAACCCACCGCGAGCGCCGGCAGGCCGCAACCGAACACCTTGCTGATAATTGCCAGGATAGCGATCACCGTGCTGAAAACGAGTGCTGTTTTCATCGCATTGAAGTCGACAAGCATACCCATCACAACGAAAAATATCGGGACGAATCCATTGTAGATGGATCTGAGCGACTCTTCGAGTCTCTCCGCGATCTCGGTTTTCGAAAGCGCGAGACCTATCATGTAAGCACCTATTATCATCGCAAGGCCGAACATCTCTGTAATGGCGGCGACCAGGAAACACAACCCCAGAGCGAGAACCATCGAGGCTCCCTCAGACTTGAAAGACTCGATTACGCGGGCGATTCTGTCTGCAAGGAGAATCGATACAACTGTCAACCCCAGCCAGAACCCGAACGCTTTGAGAGCCAGCATGCCGATTGCCCCCGCGGACACATTACCCGCCCTGGCAATACTGACCACGATGGCAAGGATAAGAATACCCAGAACATCGTCGACGACTGCGCCCGCGAGTATGGTTACCCCCTCGGGTGTTGCAATTTTACCGATGTCACTGAGAACCCGTGCTGTAATACCGACCGAGGTAGCCGTCATAATCGCACCCATGAACAGTGCGGTGGGATCCATAATGGAGCTCGCAAAACCGAAAACAACCGTGGCATAAGCTCCGAGCAGAAATGGAGTCACAACACCGCCTATGGCGATCACCAGAGCACGGACACCGTATTTGATGAACTGCTGCAGGTCTGTCTCGAGTCCGGCCACGAAAAGAAGTATCACCACGGCAATCTGGCCCACCACCCAAAGCTCATTGGATACCGGAACGGTGACAACCTGAAATCCCTCAGCAAGCTGTGGGAGAGGGAAAAGTGTGTCTAATCCCTCGGCCATCCCCGGTACCGGTATGTGGCTCCCGAGAGCGTATGGCCCCAGAATCATACCGACAACGAGTTCACCGAGGACCGCAGGCTGCTTGAGATATCTGACGAAGACTTCCGCTGCAATCTTGGCGGCGAAAAGGATGACAGCAAGCTGTAACACGAGATGGGTCGTGATCTCGAGGAGGTTGCTTTCGTGCATCCCGGCCTCCCTGGTAGATGTGTATGTCCCTAAGTGTTAAGACATTATACTAACGATGAAGAAAACCCGTGTCAACATTACTGCTCGAAGAGATCGGCGATCTCCACGGCGTTCAAAGCTGCACCTTTTCTCAGATTGTCCGCCACCACCCACATGTGGATTCCCCGGTCGACATCCCTGTCCCGCCTCAATCTGCTCACAAAAACCTCATTCAGACCGGAAACTTCCCTGGGAGTTGTTGCCTGGTTTTGTTCCTCGACAAATCTGACGCCGGGAGTGCCGGAAAGAGCCTCGATCACCTCGCTTTTATCGAGTATCTGTTCGGTTTCCAGATAAACCGACTCACAGTGGACATTTGCTACGGGGACTCTCACCGCAGTCGCAGAGACCTGCAGTATATCAGCAGATAGGATCTTCCGCGTCTCGCGCATGATCTTCTCTTCTTCACGGGTGAAGCCGTCATCTAGTATCGTGTCAATGGTAGGCAGGAGGTTGAAGGCGGGTGAATTTCCATCTCGAGTCAGTACGAGCGGCGTTCCTTCGATTTCGATCCGCGTTTTCTCCCAGAACGCCTCTAAAAAACCTTTGCCGGCACCGGAAGCAGCCTGATATGTTGACACGAGGATCTTCTTCAGCGGCGACAGCTGGTGAACAGGGAATACGGCCAGAACAAGCTGTATCGTGGAACAGTTGGGATTTGCAATGAGTCCGTGATGAGCGAATGCAGCATCCGGATTGACCTGTGGAACGACGAGAGGCACATCAAGATCCATCCTGAATGCTGATGAATTGTCGATTATGATGGGAACCTGTCCTCTCAGACCGGGGATTGCCCCTCTGGAAACTTCGGAGTCCGTAACGAAATACACAACATCCTGTCCCCTGTACCAGCTCGAGTTGATGTCGACGACATCGAACACTTCATCCCGAACCTGCATCCTCTCACCTGCTGATCTGCTCGAACCCACAAGGGTCAGCTCAGGACGGTCGTCCCCTTTCTCACAGAGGATCGAGACGAGCTCCTTCCCGACAAGACCGGTGGCACCGACCACAGCAACATTCATGACAAAAACCTCCGACTGCGCAATATTCCAGTTGTCCTTCGGTATGGTTGGCTACGGTCCGAATGCACTCCCGGGGCTACACGGCACACTCCCAGACATTGAATCACGTGTTTATTCGAACAGATCTTCATGCAGGAGATTGACCACCTTCACCACTGCATCATCTTCGATATACACACTGATAATGGACAATTCTTTTTTCATACCGAACACTTTTACCGAATGTTTATTCAGAATATCGAGCACATTCGCATACAGTGTTGAGAGGTACTCATCTGAACCGGCTACGATCGATACAGAACCACAGTCGATGACCCGGTGGTCGAACTCGCCGAGTGCGATGTCGGCTGTTGTCAGGACATAGTTCCGATCATACTCATGCAGTACAGAGACGGCAACAAACAGGTGCCGGGCGTTCGTGTCCTCATCCGAGCAGTCAAGTATGAAATCTCTGACCTCGATCCCGTGAGCCGTGAGTTCCCGGATAAAATCGAGAGCAGCTTCCTGTGCCTTCGAGCCGCGAAAAAGGAATGCGAGAAGATTCCTCTGTTGCATGATCCCTGTGACACGGTGTTTATCCTCACCGTTCCGGTCTTCCACGACCGTCCCCGGTTCTGTCGTAAAACTCGATCTGATCTCCATTCGAATCCCATGGCTCCTGGCATATTCCATCGCCTCTTTCTTCAGTACTATGCCGCCGGTCGACGAGAGAGCAAGCATTTCATCGAACGAGAGGAGATCATGCTTCTGTGCACTTTTTACCATTGTGGGATCAGCCGTGTACACCCCGTCGACATCCGTACAGATCTCACACACCCGGGCACCGAGTGCTGCCGCCAGAGCGATTGCGGTAGTGTCAGAACCGCCTCTTCCGAGTGTGGTAACTTCCTTCGACCGGCTTACCCCCTGATAACCCGCCACAATCACCACCTTGTCCTTTTCGAGCTCTTCCCGAATCCTGGAGGCCCGTACTTCGACGATCCTGGCGTTGGTATGTCTCTCATCGGTGATGATGCCGCTCTGGGATCCCGTAAAAGAGATGGCCTGGTGTCCGAGATCATTTATCGCCATGGACAGAAGTGTCATGGATATCCTCTCCCCCACCGAGAGCAGCATATCGAGCTCCCTCCGGGAAGGAACCGGAGATACTTGATGTGCAAGTTCGACAAGCTCATCCGTAGTGTTACCCATTGCCGACACGACGACCACGATCCGATCACCGGCTTCTTTCGCACGAACAATCCTCCCGGCAACCTCTTTCAGTCTTTCCGGGTTCTCCACAGAAGTGCCACCGTACTTCTGTATGATGATATCGCCGTTATTCTTCATAGTTTTCCAAGTCTGTGAACAGCTTCTTCCAGCCGATCTTCTTCTAATGTGAGTGCGATCCTGAAAAACCCCTCTCCCCCGGAACCGAATCCTATGCCGGGAGTGAGCATAATACCGCACTTCTTCAAAACCTCCCGGACGAACTCCATCGAGGGGATCCTTCCGGGTGTTCTGATCCAGAGATAGAATGTGCCGAAAGGTTTTCTCACGTTCCAGCCGATTTTTGCCAGACCTTTCACCATGATGTCTCTCCTTCTGGCAAACACCCTGATGTTCTCCTCCATGTCGGCTTCACAATGCTCCAGAGCCTCGACTCCTGCGAGCTGGATAGCAGGGAACACTCCGGAATCAACATTGGATTTGATCGTCAGAAGTCCCTGCACGATCTCTTTTCTGCCGACAGCGAATGCCACCCTCCACCCGGTCATATTGAAAGTTTTCGAGAGTGAGTGAAATTCGAGTCCGACATCCTTCGCCCCGTCAACAGAAAACAGGGAGGGACATTCGTAACCATCGAACGTGAGCATGGCATAGGCAGCATCCTGACAGAGGATGATGTCATTGCTTCTGCAGAAGGCCACGAGAAGTTTGAGGCTTTCGCTGTCGATGATTGCTGCGGTCGGATTATTGGGATAGTTTATAAAGAAGATCGCCGCTTTTTTTACGACATCATCCGGGATGGAGGAAATATCGGGAAGGAAATTGACCTCTTCCCTGAGAGGAACAGAGAAGGGTAATCCACCGGCAAAAATAGCTGCCGGCGAATAAACCGGGTACGATGGGTTGGGACAGAGAGCGACATCCCCGGGATTTACAAAGGAGAGAAACGTGTGAGCAATACCTTCCTTGGATCCAATCAGTACAATCACCTCGGTCTCCGGATCGATGTCGATACCGTACCTGCGATTGTACCACTCGGCTATAGCGATCTTGAACGGTTTGATACCTGCGTAGGGAGGGTATCTGTGGTTCGACGGATTTTCCGATTCCACCTTGAGTCTCTCGACGATCCTCGAAGGGGTCGGAAGATCGGGGTCCCCGATTCCCAGATCGATGATGTCCCGTCCGAGCTGGGCTTCGGCTGCTTTCATCCGGGAAAGCTGATGAAAAATGTATGGGGGGATTTCGGTCAACCTCTTTGCATAACGTATTTCCATGGTATTCTGTCCTTCTCCTCTCTTTTTCAGGAAAACAGATCATCCATAGCATATAGCCCGGGTCCCTTCCCCTCGAGAAAACGGGCCGCAAGAAGAGACCCCGATGCGAACGTGCTCCTCGAATGAACCGAATGCCCGACGTCGATTATCTCGCCAGGTCCCGCGAACACGGCTCGGTGCTCACCCGGTACGTCACCAATCCTGAGAGAGTGGATGTTCGGCCTGGACAGTTCAGACACCACTTCTGCAAGTTTGATGGCGGTCCCGCTCGGAGAATCTTTTTTATTTCTGTGGTGAGTTTCGACGATCTCCACATCCCATGCTTTCGGCAATTTTCGGGCGATGAGGCGCAACGAACAGGACATGACATACATACCGAGACTCATGTTAGGAGCATAAAAGAGAGCGATCCTTTTTGATGTTTCGAAGAGTCTCTTCCTCTGATCTTCGGAGAAACCCGTTGTACCGCACACCAGAGAGATCTGTGATCCTGTGAGGTGATCCAGTATCTTCATCGTCCCGTCAGGCAGTGAAAAATCGATCAGCACGTCGGCGTGTCGAAACTCATCTCGCCATCCATCGCTGATCTCGATCCCCGGATACTGAGACCCGAGTACCTGATCGAGTCTCTCTCCGGCAAAAGGCGACTCCGCCGATTCGATGAGTCCCATGATTTTGAATCCTTCCTGCTTCATCGTCTCTTCGATCACCGCCCGCCCCATCCTGCCCATGGCTCCATTAACCAGGATATTCATCAGGCCTCCACCGACAGTGTTAAGGGGCCGCGGAAAGCGGCGTGTTCATCCTCGAGCTCAGCGAGGTACGATACCAGCAGCTTCCTCAGGTGGCTCCTCCCGACTTCGGACATGGTGGTGAGGGGAAGCCGGGGTTCACCCACCTGCCATCCCAGCAGGCTCAACGCCTCCTTCACGGGTATAGGGTTGGTCTCGATAAACATCCCCCGATGAAGAGGGATGATATGATCATGCAGCAGTCTTGATTTTTCGAGGTTCCCGAGCAGGCCCTCCCGGACGATCTCGCTGACTGTACCGGGTAGAATATTCGCCGTCACTGAGATCACTCCTTTTCCACCCCTGCTGATCACATCGAGCGTGAGGGCATCATCACCGGAGAGGACGATAAAATCGTCCGACGTCGTACTCGATATTTCCTGTATCTGGCTGAGATCACCGCTTGCTTCTTTTATCCCCACAATATTTTCGTGTCGGGATAAACGGCGTACGGTCCCGGCGGTCATGTTGACAGACGTCCGACCGGGAACATTGTAGAGAATAAGAGGGAGTCCACAATCAGCAACCGTCATAAAATGCCGGTACAGTCCTTCCTGGGTCGGTTTGTTATAATAGGGGCAGACGGAGAGTCCGAACGTAGCCCCTGCCCGGCGGGCCTCGTCGGTGAGATCTACAGCCTTCCAGGTGGAATTGGTACCGCATCCTGCGATCAGGCAAACCTTATCCCCGCACTCCTCCGCCGCGATATCCAGGAGGGCTCTTCGTTCGGCCGGTGTTAACGAAGGGCTCTCGCCGGTCGTACCCGAGATGAGTATCCCGTCTGTCCCTCGAGCTATGTGAAACCGTATCAGTTCCCGGAGGACCCGATTGTCAAGGTCTCCGGTTTTCGAGAACGGTGTGATGAGAGCTACGATCGATCCCTTGATCATTCGAAGTACGGTAGTAAGATTTCAGTCAAGAAAAAGATAAGGTTTCCACCGGTCATCGGGAATCGAAGAGAAGAAACGAATATATGCGTACTTGTGAGGTTTCCTCGGCTTCTGTAGCAGCGCAAGCCCGGCCTGTTCGACGGTTCGGTCCCCTTTTTTGTTGTTACACCTGATGCAGGCGGTGACCAGGTTGTACCAGGTCTCCTTGCCACCTTGCGATCTCGGGATCACGTGGTCTGTGGTGAGAACATCCTTTTTCTTCCCACAATACTGACAGGTGAAGTTATCCCTCTTCAGGATATTTTTCCGGTTGAGGGAGATGTCTCTTTTGTACGCTTTTACATAGAGGGACAATCGTACAATGCTCGGAAGAGGTATCGACAGACTCACCGACCGGATTTCCTCCTCATGCCGTTCTACGATTTCCGCTTTGCCGAGATGAACGAGTACGATGGCCCGTCTGGCATGGCACACGCTCAACGGTTCATAACTCTGATTGAGCACCAGCACCATACTGTTGAGCATTCCTACCACCCCTGAAGCGACTGAGTTACGATGTCCTCGGCGAGTTTCTCTATTGCTCTCTCCGCTCCATCCCGCTCAGTTTCTGTACTCGAGTCATATGTTCCCCATCTCTCCATTTTCTCACCCTTCCAAAGAACTTTATTCTTGATCTGATCAACGAACTCTGCTTTGATGAGGACACGGACCCGCCTGGAAGACACATCTCCCTCACCAGAATATGCGAGTGCTTCGACCCGGTAATCCAGAATCGTCCCTCTCAAGACAGAATCCGAATCTTCGGTCGAAGATACTCTGAGATTACTCTCGCGCATCAGCTTTTCTATGATGCCGTCGGTGATGAGCTGTGGTATGTAAAATTCGGATGTTTTGTTTTCGAATGTCGGTACAAAGACGGTCTTCAGGTAAGGTGCCACCTGAGTGGAAGTCGAGTATGCCCCGCAGGCCGAGACGATAAGGACCAGACCAACCAGCAGCATCGCCTGATGCCTTCTATAATCACCGGACATCATTGTATATCTCTGTTCAGGGAAAACAGACTTTCTGCAACGTAACCATTCACACTCTCCTGCGTCACGGTCAGAACGACAGTCGTTGCATTGACACCGTCGGATATTTTTATCGACGCGGGTCGCATTACACCATCTACCTCGCTGCTATTTTTAAAAACAACCTCTCTCAATTTTGCTCCGTCTTTGAGCACCGTAAAACGCAGAGGCACACCGGTATCCGGATCGAATTCGAGTAGTTTCTCAGACCCTGCCTCCATTTCGATCAGGGTCATTTTTCGAGGCCCGGTCCGCTCGGCAACAACACCCTCATCCTCAGAGTCCTGGAAAAATGCCGAAAGACCTGAGAACTTGAGCTCATCAAGACTGAAACCCGTGTTAGATCCCGCGATACCGATCTCATCAACAACGGTAAAAACCTCCTCGCTGCCCGCAGGGAGAAAGAGTTCGTGCTCACCCTCGTTCTCGATATAGTGAAAAACAAGGTTTCCCATCTCATCCCACACTTCGATCCTGTATCGACCCGGTTGCACGTAGAGAAGAATACCTTCTCCCCTCATCTCACCAAGACTCTTCCGGGCAGACACCTGGAAGATCCTTCGACATGTCCTGATGCTCCTGTGATAGTCGTTGACGATCCCTACTGCAAGTGCCGGATCGATCTGCAGCCCCTCCCTCTTTACATACCTCGGAGAGCAGCAGACAACCAATGTGAATACGAGGTAAAGAGCGACCGCTGGAAGCTCACTTCCTCCCTTTCTTCGATTTCTCAATTTTACTCTGGACCTCTTCATTGGTTGGATCCAGTTTCAATGACTTCTCCCAGGCTTTTTTCGCCTCACCTATCTCACCGAGATCAAAATAAATATCTCCCAGGTGCTCGTATATTACAGGATCGTCATCAATATGTTCAATCGACTTTTTCATCTCGACGAGCGCGCTGTCGAGGTTTCCGAGTTTATAGAAAACCCAGGCGAGACTGTCAATATAATACCCGTTCTCCGGATCCCCCTCGAGAGCCTTCATCACGAGTTCCCGCGCCTCTTCAAGATTCTTGGCCTGTTCAGCCCAGAGGTATCCGAGATAGTTCAGAACAGCCGGATCATCGGGATGATCTCCGAGAAGATCTTCGAGTATCTCCTCAGCCTTCCCCTTCTCCCCGAGGTTGTCATACGTCGCTGCGGATTGAAAGAGAATGTCACGGTCGTCGGGCTTGATCTCGAGAGCATGCTGAAAAGAAGCCAGGGAGGATCGGTAATCCTCCATCCTGCCGTAAGCCAGACCACTCAAATAGTAGATATACGCGACAGAACTGTCGAGAGAAGCCGCCCGGTCGAAAGCCGCTACCGCATCAGGAGCCCTGTCGAGTGTCAGGAGGGCCAGCCCCTTGTTCATCCAGCCGGAAGCGCGGGTGGAGTCAATCCTGGTCGCCACTTCGAACTTATCAAGAGCATCCTCCTCCCTGCCCGCCTCCATGAGCGATTGACCGAGAACGAGGTAAACGTCGAAACCCGCCTGACCGAAGGTTATGGTGTGTTCGAGGGCTTCAATGGCTTTTTCGTACGATCCCGCTTCGTAGTAGAGCATCCCCAGCATCGCAATGAGAGTAGAATTGGATGGATTGTCCTCCAGTAAGCGCTCCCCGTATTCTATTGCCCTGTTGAAATCCTGAGCTTTGGAGAGCACTCTCAAAAGCGCCGTGAGGAGTGAAGGATCCTCGGGTCGCATGACCAGCAGGGATTCATAGTAACTCCTCGCGGATTCGAAGTCACCTTTCTCTTCCGATATATTACCGAGCAGCCAGTGGGATTCGGTGTGAAGCGGGGAAAGCTCGAGCACTTTTTTCAGATAAACCGAAGCACTGTCCAGTTTTTCTTCTCTGAAGGAGTATCTCCCCATGAGATAGAGAAGTTCGGCTGAACCGGGGAATCTGGTCACACCTTCACGCGCATACCGCTCAGCCTCCTCGAGCCGGCCTGCAGAATCGAGCAGCAGGCAGAGGTGTTCGAGATTGTCCCTGTCATTCAGGTCGAGGGCATAAGCTGCCTTGAATGCATTAATGGCCCCGATGTAGTCCGCCTGGCTCTCATATGCTGCACCGACCAGTTTATACAGTGTCGGGGTCCGGTGCCGTTCCGCGAGAGGCTGAATGGTCTCTATCAGGGTTTCGTAATAACCCATTCTGTGCAGCTGTGAGGCGAGTTTTTCGGCGAGGAATGATGACTCGGGATCGAGGATCACAGCCCACTTCAGATTGGAAAGAGCCTCGAGATGCTCACCGGTTTCCTGTTGATGAACCGCAATAGCCAGATAGACAGCGGCATCCGTATTGTAGCCTTCACCCTCGGTGGGGAAGAGAATCAGTGAAAAACCGACGAGAATGTATCCTGATATTCTGTGAATTCTTTTCATCATACACTACCTGATCCTTTGGTTGATCTAATTTAATTCCGTCGTCGGGGGGCGTCAAGTGAAGGCCCTGTTGGAAAGGTTGTTACATCATTGACGGGAGGACCCATTCGATGTATTAATTAATGAGAAAAAGTCCGATCACCGTGTATCTTTTTCCAGTTGACGTTCGAGAAAATCTTGAAGCTTAGACCGGTCCTCTCTCGAGATCTCAGTAAAAAGAATTCCGACCCTGTAATTACCGACATCCTGCTGTTCTGTTTCGGGCTCTACTCTCACGACCACACCACGGCAGACGGCTGCCTCTTCCTCACCGTTATCGGGGAAGTTGAGTGTGAACATCACCTTCGTCAGAGGAGACATGAACCGATCGATCTCACAATACGCCCCTCCGAGACTGAGATCGAGGATGGCTATACTCGGCCGGGTGAGACCTCGCTCGACGTCCTCATCCCCGAAAGATCCCTCAAGCTGAATTTTGATTCTTTCGAACCGACGCCTTTCAGTCATTCATGTTACTCCTTTGCTGCAAAGTGGATTATCTCATGACAGCTATTTTTACCATCATGATCTCGTTTTTCCTGGTACACGGGACACCGAGTTCAGCGGATACCGTTACTACAGATTCCACGGCCGAGACGACCTTACCAGACACCATTCTAACTGATTCCACAGCCGCCAGTGCACCGGAGGCCGGTCAGGTCCACAGGACATTGACCGCCGATGAATTTGTCACGATTTATGTATCGCTAACGCGGATCCTCGACGAGTGTGCCGGTGACCGGGATCTCTTCGAACAGAAACGAGATCGATTTCTCTCCCGGATGGGTGTCACCAGAGAGCAACTGTTCGATTTCGTTACCAGTAAGGACAAGAATCCAGTTTTCTGGAGCTCTCTCTGGCAGAACATCAATGATCAGCTCCAGCCGCTGGACAGTCTGACCACCGAAACAGGAGAGTGATATCACTCCCACTCGATCGTACTCGGCGGTTTCGAACTGACGTCATACACCACCCTGTTTATCCCATCCACTTCATTCACAATCCTGTTCGAGATACGGCCGAGCTGCTCAGCGGTGAACGGATACCAGTCAGCCGTCATCCCATCCCGGCTTGTGACGGCTCTCAGTGCAATGACGTTGTCGTAAGTCCTCTCATCCCCCATCACCCCCACGCTGCGCACGGGAAGAAGAACGGCGAACGCCTGCCAGATTTTATTGTAGAGATCCATGGAATCGATTTCTTCAAGGAATATCCTGTCCGCGTCACGCAGAATCTCGAGAGCCCGGTCTGTGATCTCACCGATCACCCTCACGGCAAGTCCGGGACCCGGGAACGGGTGTCTGCCGAGGATCTTCGCCGGTATCCCGAGTGCGGTACCGACTTCTCTCACTTCGTCTTTGAAGAGTTCCCGGAGAGGCTCGATCAACTGAAACGGGACATGGTCGGGAAGCCCCCCCACATTGTGGTGTGTTTTTATCGTGGCCGAAGGGCCTCTGACGGAGACACTCTCGATAACATCGGGATACAGCGTCCCCTGAATAAGATAATCAATACCACCCAGTTTCCCAGCCTCCCTGGCAAATATTTCTATGAAACGATGACCGATGATACGGCGTTTTTTCTCTGGATCCGAGATACCTCGAAGAGACGAGAGAAACTCTTCATGTGCATCCACGATTGTCAGGTTCATATCGAATTCCCGGCCCAGCGCCTCTACCCTTTCGCGGTCCCCGTGCCTCAACAACCCGTTATCCACGAAAACGGGTTTGTATTTTTTCCCGATGGCTTTGTGAGCGAGAATCGAGACGACCGATGAATCGACCCCACCGCTCAGAGCACCGATCGCCTCCCCGTCGCCGACAGTTGACCTGATCGATCTCACGGATTCCTCGGCAAAGTCACTGATGTTCCAGTAACCGCTGAGACCACAGATCCGGAACAGAAAATTCCTGAGGATCTCGGTGCCCCGATCGGTGTGAATTACTTCAGGATGAAACTGGACACCGTAGATCTTCCGTTCGATGTCACCGAAGGAGGCAAAGTGCGCGCTGGATGTACTCGCGAGGAGTGAGAATCCAGGAGGTAGTTCCTCGACCCGATCCTGGTGACTCATCCAGACCCGGGTCTCTTCGCCCTCTGTGAATCCATCGAACAACAGGTCGGGGTTCTCGATTCGAAGAAGTGTCCTGCCGTACTCACTTCTCCCACCCTTGATGATGGGTGCTCCAAGGAGATGGGCGATTATCTGCAATCCGTAACAGATGCCGAGGACCGGTCTTCCGGCATCCAGGATGTCCGCCGAACACCGGGGAGAGTCCTCTTCGTAAATACTGGATGGGCCGCCGGAGAGAATTATTGCCTTTACAGACGTATCTATATTCTCGACGGGAAAGTCAAACGGTTCGATGATCGAGTAGACCCCGTTCTCCCTCACCCTTCGGGCGATGAGCTGGGTGTACTGAGACCCGAAATCTAGGATGAGTACCTTTTCCCCCGTGATCATGTCACCCTACCTCGAAACATGCCGCATCGAAAGAATTATTAATACGCCTTCGCAAACACAACCCGTTGGTGAGATTCGTTGCCACAGGCGATACACTTCCCCTCCTCCCTCTCTCCTTCGAAGGGGATACACCTGATGGTGGCTTTTGTGTCATTTTTTATGACGTCCTCACAACCCGCACCGCCGCACCAGTGGGCAGAGACAAATCCGCCCTTCGATTCGAGAATCTCCTTGAACTCCTCATAATCATCACTCTGATGTGTATTGTCATCCCTGAGTTTTTCCGCTCTCGCCAGGAGATCGTTCTGGACGGCCGTGAGCAACTCGCCGGTGACCTCGACCACCCGGTCGATCGGGACGGTTTCCTTTTTCCCGGTGTCCCTCCTCGAGATCACCACACTCCGGCCGGCAACATCTTTCGGGCCGATTTCGATCCTCAGGGGGACCCCCCTCTCCTCCCACATGTAGAACCTGCGCCCGAGCGTAAGGTCCATCCTTTCGTCAATCTGAAATGAGTATATATCCGAGAACTTCTCGACAAGATCACCGACCACCGGCTCGACAACGGATCTCGCCGCGTCATCGGACCAGATCGGAGTGACAACCACCTGTACCGGCGCCAGTCTGGGCGGCATGATGACACCCGTATCATCCCCGTGTGTCATGACAAGTGCTCCAATGAGCCTGGTGCTCACACCCCAGCTCGTGTTCCACACGTATTCTTCGACACCATCCTTCGTCTGGTACTTCACGTCGAAAACCCGGGCGAAGTTCTGACCGAGATGATGGGAGGTGCCGGCCTGCAGAGCCTTCAGGTCCTGCATCATGGCCTCAACGCAGTACGTGTGATCCGCTCCGGCAAATTTCTCTGATTCGCTCTTTTTACCCTTGATCACGGGGATCGCCATCCAGTTTTCGAGGAAATCGGCATAGAGATCGAGTATCTTGAGGGTTTCCTCCTCGGCTTCCTCGGAAGTCGCATGGGCCGTATGTCCTTCCTGCCAAAGGAATTCCGTCGTCCTGAGAAAGAGTCTGGTACGCATTTCCCACCGGACGATGTTCGCCCACTGGTTGATGAGAAGCGGAAGATCACGGTAGGACATGATCCACTTCGCGAACATGTGGTAGATGATCGTCTCCGAAGTCGGGCGTACCACGAGCGGCTCTTCGAGCTTCTTGCCACCCCCTTCCGTCACCACCGCACACTCCGGTGCGAATCCTTCGACGTGCTCTGCTTCTTTTTTGAGAAAACTCTCCGGGATAAAAAGAGGGAAATAGGCATTGTGATGCCCTGTTTTCTTTATAAGAGTATCGAGGGCACCCTGGATGTTTTCCCACAGGGCATACCCGTTCGGTCTGATCACCATACATCCCTTGACAGGCGCATAATCAGCCAGTTCCGCTCTCAGTACGACTTCCGTGTACCACTTGGCGTAATCTTCACTTCTCTTGGTGAGCTTGAGATTCATGCTGTTTTCCCTCTTGTGTGTAGAAACCTATGTATAAACCATGTCTCCGGAATCCTTCGGGCCAGTCCCTGACAATCGCCTCCCTGGCTTCCCCGGGAAGTAATCGGACCGAAGGCAGTTCTTCCCGGGACAACCATTTCAAATCCTGGAAAACCCTCTCCGGACCACTGTCTTCGGGATCGTATCCGGGGACGGGGTCCCCGTCCGGTGAGCTTCCAAGAAAAAAGAAATCGAGTACCCGGAAACCCTTACCCTGGAATTCCCCTATGTACAGGAGTGGGCCGAGGTCCACCTGCAGCCCGGTTTCCTCGAGAATCTCACGTCTCCCGCACTGGACGAGACTCTCTCCAGGCTCCAATCGGCCGCCCGGTACTATCCAGTAGTCAGTTCCCCGTTTCCGATGCCGACCGAGCAGGATCCTGTTTCCCCGGACAATGACAACTGCCACTCTGACAGTAAAACCGGACCTCCCGGGTTTCAACGATCGTCCTCCTCCACACGGGTTCTGATTAAAAAGAAACCTGCTCACCGAGAGCATTAGCTGGTATAATATCACATCCCGGGAAAAGCGTCAAGTGATAACTGAATAGAGGCAGTGGACAGGGACGAGAATCCTTCATATGTTGAGGATTCTGCCAGGATTTTCTGTTACGGGGGACGGTGACAGAAAAGTTGCCTGAGGTGTATGAGGGATACATCATCTGGATTAGAAAAAGAATTTTACCCCACTGTATAACAGTAAAAAACACAGACAAAAGACGAGTGCGAGAATCAAATCTCCGAAACCGCCGGTTTTCTCATTGATCTTCTCGATGAGGTCTTCACTGAATTTGGGTAATTTCATCATTTACCTCCCGGTAAGAACAATATACTGTACGACATCATTACATTAAAGTTTCAGCAATCGGCTGCTGATCGCACTAAAAAAAATTCCCTGGGCAGGGGTCAAACCCAGGGAATTGCTTTAGAGGAAGTACAGACAAACAAGAAGATTCACTTCTTGTCGGAGGTTACTGAGGACTGTACTCGCATTTGTATATCGCAAATTCCATGCCCGGGAATCCGGTCTGTGGCCGGTCCGACACGATATCAGTAACACCCTTCCCCACCGTCAGTTGAAGCTCTAAACCGAGTCTTTCCTCGGGAGACATGGCACTGAAATTAGTCTTCAGTATGTAAAAAAGTCATGAAAAAAGTACACACCCACCATCACCCGGCATCTCAGAAGAAAAGGATACTGAGACCGAGGCTCGCTTCGATGGAGTGCGATGTGCCGATATCGATGACATCTTCCGCCGATTCCGCATCCGGATTGACGTCAAATCCCAGGTCGAAGATGATGTGATCCCTGAAATCTCCTCTCAGAGCAACCATATCGTTCAGGAGATACCGGACACCGCCGCCGTAATTCACGGAGAACTTGGTCTTCGTGTTCGCGATGGCGATGAATGTCGACGGATCATCGGGATCGGGAATCTGAGCACCCTCCTGAGGCAGGTAAATGAAGGTGCCTGTCCCGAAGGTGACGTACGGGATCACTTTGTCGATGGGGATGTTGATGTCGAAATTGCCGAGGAGAAGAATCACCTTGAACTGGTCTGTCGGTGAATATGCAAGAGTCGTCTCTCCCGAGACGATCCTCCTCCCCCCTCCGCCGAATCGCAGACCGAAAAGCGGATTGCTCCCACCCTCCAGAGCATCCCGCTGGGTGAGCGCTCCTCCAAATCCTTCCAGTTCGAATGCTGTTAAAGTGCCGCTGCCCGGACCGAGGAACATCGCCGTGATCATCAAGGCCATCACGATCCTTTTTGCCATATACACCTCCACTTTCAAGGAACGGAAAACAGGTACACCGTTCGATCGGTGCAGGGAACACTCTTTCCTTAAGATTATTTACCGGCGGTACGATTGTCAAAGAAATTATTTTTCCTTTCCCCGGACTCCGAAAAGGACCAGGAGCCCGGAACACACCATCAGGGCAAGAGAAAGGATCGCCACGCGGTAGGCGACGACGCCGTAAGGAGACAACACGTACACTATCCCGCCCCAGAGGAGCGGTCCTATGATAGCGGCGAGTTTCCCGGACAGCGAGTAAAGGCCGAAGAATTCGCCCAGCATTTCTTCGGGGACGAGTTCGATGAAGAAGGGCCGAGCGGCGGTCCATGTCGAACCGAGACAGATACCGACTACAGAACCGATAATCCAGAAAACGGCAACGCTGTGTGTCAGTGCAGCGCTGATGAGACAGAGGGTCCAGACAATCAGGGTCGCTTCCAGCAGACGCTTCGGCCCCAACCTGCCGATGATGAACCCCGCGATAATCCCTCCGACCATCGCGGTCGTTGTGGACACGATGAAAAACGTGATGAGCGCCTCGTTTTTCATTCCCATTACCTTTACGGAATAAACTCCCATAAACACGATTACCGTTGATATGGCATCCTCGTAGAGGTACTTGGCGATAAGAAATCTCCTCACCCCTGGATAGGCGGCCGTGTCGATGAGTACGTCACGAATGCGCCTGACTGCAAGCCGGAGATTATCAGGGGTCACAACGCGCCGGTCGGAGTATGTTCTCTCCCTGATGAAGAAAAACACCGGCAGCGAGAACAACAGAAAGAGGACAGCAGTCGGCAGAAACGCAGCGGTGCGGCCGAACCCTTCTCTCCTTCGCTGGAGCATGGCGGAAGATACGTGATCATTCGCGCCGCTTCGCATATCCACTCGCGCTTTGGTCCAGAAAATACTTCTCGCCCCGTCGGGAGAGATCTGGACCGAGTCGGGTGTGACGACGAGAGTTTCTTCGCCTGAACCTTCCGGGAACACTATCCGATAGGCGTAGGGAAAATCCTGTCCGTGGATTGATCGATCAGAAACCGGCTGATCCATGCTCTCGATCGTCTGCAGATCCTCCCATTCTGCCATCAACAGAGGAATCTCGAGCCCCCTCATTTTCCCCGTCACGAAGGGCTCCACCATCATGAGGCCGAGGATGGCCCCGAGGTATCCCGCCGCCACTCCATACCCGGAGATCCTGCCCATGTTCGCTTTCGATGACACTGCCGGCAGGAGCGCGTTGTAGAATACGAGGCCGCCCTGATAAGCATAATTCGCGATCACGAAGAGGAAGAGAGCAGTGGCTGCGAGGACTAAACCGGATTCACACATCATTCCCACCGCGCCGATCATGGCCGTGGCGACGCATGAGATTACGGTCATCAACACGAGGTACGGGACTCTCCTTCCGGCCATGTCCGACAGAACACCGAGCAGGGGGAGTGTGATCGCCACCAGAAACATCGAGAGAGAATTGGAAAGTCCCACCCACAGATCGTCCAGCCCGTTATCCACAGTGATCCACAGAGCAAAGTACAAACTGACCACATTCATCGAGAAAATGGTGTTTGCAAAATCGTAGAGTATCCAGGCGGTTGCCCGCAGGCGCGAGTTCTTGTTCGAGTTATCCACAGTTATCCACAGATTACCGGTGAGGTACCCGGTTCTTCGAACCCGTTGGATGGTTAACTGACCACTAAATTTTTCGAGCTTCTTTTAGTTTAAAATAATATGTGCTATATCTATAACTTACACATTATTAATTAGTTACAATATTATTATCACGTGTTACATCACATAGGGTCCATTTCTTCTTTCCTGATCAGCTAAGTAACTTCCCCTCCCCCATCCTTAGTCGTGTCACCATCATTTAGAATTCTGTGGAAAAGATCCTTCCCCTCGTTTTCTCTGAAAACCGCGTCTGTGAGCTTCGCCAGTTCAGGAATCGAAAGCTCCTCTGCTCTTCGCCCGAGATCAATCCCGGTGGATGACTCGAGGGCTTCGATGTGTTCTCTTTCCAGTGAGAGGATTGGATCGGTCCTCAACGCTTTCTGGAGCTGTTTCCTACGTTTCGTGAACAACCGTCTCACCAGCGAGAAGAAAAAATCAGGATTCTCGGGCTGTACCAGCGGATGTTCACGCATCCGGAGATGGATCGCCTGTGAATACACCCTGGGCCTCGGTTTAAAACACTCCGGCCTCACCGTGAATAGGAGAGTCGTTTCGACCCAGTACTGGACGGCAACACTGAGGGACCCGAAAGCCTTGCTGCCGGGAGAAGCGGCAACCCGTCTCGCCACTTCCCTCTGTACGACTAGTAGTGCATCCTGTACGGATTCCCGATGTGTTATGATGTGCATCAGGATAGGAGTGGTGATGTGATAGGGTATCATCCCGATGATTCGAAGCGTGCCTCCCCTGTCAGGAAGTGTCAGAGCAGAGAGCTCTACATCGAGGAAGTCCCCGGTGACGATTTCGAGACCGGGAAACTCACCGAACCTGGACTTCAGGAGACGGACCAGTCTTCTGTCCTTCTCGACGACAGTGAGCTTCTTCACCCGATCGAGGAGAAAAGCGGTCAGGAAACCCTTCCCGGGACCTATTTCGAGGAGAGTGTCCCGGGGTGAGAGGTCGAGCGCATCGATGAGCTCACGAGCGATAGCCTCATCGACCAGAAAATTCTGGCTGAGAAAACTTCTGGTCTTTTTTTTCGGCATTCCGAGAACCGGTCACTGCAGCTTCTTGAGCGCCTCGATTATCCGCTCGGTGGCCTTTTTTATGTTATCAAGTGAAGCTGCGTACGAGAGGCGGACATAGTGATCCTCCCCGAATGCTACACCCGGGACGAGTGCTACGTTCGCTTCCTCGAGGAGATATCCGCACATGGACAGGGATCTGTTCACTGTATTCCCGTCACAGCTTTTCCCGAAAAAAGGCGACACATCGAAAAAGAGGTAGAAAGCACCTCTGGGGAAGACCATCGACAGGCCGCACTCTTCGATGAGGTTTTCGATCAGGAAGATACGTCTCTCGGCAAACTCATCCACCATCTGCCGCAGAGCACTTGCGTATTCATCAGGTTTCTTCAGGGCTTCTATAGCGGCATACTGCGATATGGCTGAAACACAGGACGTGGTGTGACTCTGGAGGCGGATCATCGACTTCACCAGTGCTGATGTGGCCGCCGCATACCCGATTCGCCACCCGGTCATCGAGAGTGTTTTAGACAGACCGTTCACGACAACAGTCAGATCCCTGACCTCGGGACAGGTACTGGCGATGGATGCCGCAATATCACCATCGTAGATGATTTTCTCGTAGATCTCGTCCGAGATGACCCACAGCCCTCGATCCCTACAGAACAGACCGATCTGTCGGAGCTCCTCCGGTGCATAGACTGCGCCGGAAGGATTGGAAGGGGAGTTGAGGATCAATCCTCTGGTTTTTTTAGTAGAATGGCTCTCCAGATCACTGACAGAGATTTTGAAATCGTTTTTTGGTTCACCTCTGACGATGATCGGAGAAGCACCGCTGATTGTGACAATCTCAGGGTAACTCACCCAGTATGGAGACGGTATCAGGACTTCATCCCCCTCCTGAAACAGACAGAATGCCGCGTTAAAAACGGCCTGTTTCGCACCGGCGGTAATGATGACGTTTTCGGCTGTATACTCCAGTCCGTTTTCCCGGACGAGTTTGTCCGCGACAAGTCCCCGAAGATCCTCGAGCCCCGCAGCCGGGGTGTACTTCGTCCTGTTCTCGTTTATCGCACCAACTCCCGCAGCCTTGATGAACGGGGGAGTTGGAAAATCAGGCTCGCCGGCCGACAGATCTATCACGTCGATGCCCTCCCGTTTCATCTCCTTCGCCCTGGTAGAGACGGCCATTGTGGCTGATTGTGACAGATCACGCACTCTACGTGAAAGTTCTATGATCACAGATACTCTCCTTTTTTATTTCTTTCCAAACTTTTCTTTCAATTTCATATTTGCAGCTGGAGGAACGAGGGTATCGATGTCACCTCCGAGTTCCGCAACTTCTCTCACGAGGCTGGCACTGAGATAGATGTATGATATATCCGGGACCATGAATATAACCTCGAGTTCCGGTTCGAGCCGACGATTCATGAGTGCCATCTGAAACTCGTACTCGAAATCGGAGAGGGCCCTGAGTCCTCTGATGATAACATTCGCCTTTTTCCGGTGTGCAAAATCCACAAGAAGCCCGTCGAGATCCTCGACCGTGATGTTGAGTTCAGGAGGCAGCGACTCCCGGATCATCCCCATCCGCTCCTGGATAGTAAAGATCGAATTCTTCGGGGCAGATCCTACCACAGCGACAATGAGTTGATCGACCAGACTTGTGCTTCTCCTGATGATATCCAGATGGCCCATGGTGACTGGATCGAATGTACCGGGGTATATACCGATTCTCATTGCATACCTCCGAAATGGTATACCGATATCCCGCTGTCACTAGCCGAGAGAGTCCTTACAAGGACGCCAAAACCGAGCCGGGAGCAAGGTGGCTCATTGCCTTCGTGTTCTACGCACAGGAAAGTTGTCAAGAGCGGCTCGGAGTCGAGTACATTGACTACCCTGGCTGCGTAACCACTCTGGTAATCAGGATCGGCAAACATGATATCGAATTTATTTTTTTGAAACCGGCATCTTTTCAGAAATCTGAACACGTCGTCGCGTATGATCTCGACCTGCTTTTGAAGATCAAGCCGTGTGACATTATTATTGAGACAGGAGACGGCGCGATGATCTTTCTCTACGAAAACAGCCCGGGCTGCCCCTCTGCTCATAGCCTCGAGTCCGAGAGAACCGCTACCGGCAAAAAGATCACATACACATTTCCCCGCAATCTCCTTGCCGAATACGCCGAAGAGAGACTCTCGCAATCTCGAAAGAGTGGGACGGGTCTTTGTCCCGACAGGGACACTGATGATCTTTCTCTTGAATTGACCTGCTATAATCCTAGTTGTCATATGTGATTCTCAGATCTTTCAGTTTCGCCTGCAGGACAGTGGTACCCTGCCAGGTGTTTTCCCCGATCGTAAAAACGATATCCACCAATCCGGATTTTGTGGACAATTCCTCGGCCCGGTCACCGAGTTTGAATCCTATCGCATCCAGTGTGCGGTGCTTGCTCTTGAACTTCACCTTCAGGTGGCCGTCACCTACCGTTCGGGGGGATCCGTCTACAGACAGTCCTCTCAAGAGGAGCAGGGGTTTAGGGTTTGCCGTTCCGTTCGGAGCGGTGCGTTTCAGTTCCCGGCAGAGACCGGAGTTCACCTCTGCCATCGAAACTTCAGCATCGATGACGAGCTCCTTTTCCAGTGAGAGCGGAGTTATCGTACTCCTTGCAAGACGGTTCAGCTGGAGCCTGAAGTCTTCGATGTTATCCTTGTTTATCTTGAGACCTGCGGCGTATTGGTGACCTCCGTACTCGATCAGCAAATCGCGGCACGCTGTCAGAGCATCGTACAGGTGAAACGATGAAACACTCCTGGCCGACCCCCTTCCTGTGCCACTCTCGTCGAGACTGATGAGTACCACTGGCCTGCGGAACTGTTCGACCAGCCTGGAAGCAACGATACCCAAAACTCCCTGGTGCCAGTCCTCAGACGCCAGCACGATAGCCCATTCTTCCTCCGGATCGAAATTCTCGAGCTTTCGCTTCGCCTCCTGGAGGACCACACTGTCGATCCGCTGTCTCTTCTTGTTCTCCTGCTCCAGAATCATGGCCATGTTCCCGGCCTCCCTGGGCTGCTCGGTGGTCAGGAAACTTACAACCTTCTGGGAATCCCCCATCCTGCCGACAGCGTTTATCCTTGGAGCGATAGAGAACGCGACATGGTTTGCCGTTATATCCTTCCCGTAGAGCCCGGATGATCTGAGAAGCGCCGCGAGGGCTTTATTGGGACTATCCTGAAGGACTTCGAGCCCCCGGGCAACGAAAACTCTGTTCTCACCGGTTATGGGAGCGACGTCAGCTATCGTACCCAGAGCGACCATGTCGAGCATGCTGTACAAGTAGGTTTCGTCTTCACCGAGACAGCGGTAGAGTGCCTGGCACAACTTGAATGCTACCCCGATCCCCGCGAGTTCTTTGTCCGGATAAGGACACCCCCTCTGCTTCGGGTTGATGACCGCAACAGCCTCAGGTATTTCCGGTCCGGATTCGTGATGATCGGTAACGATCACATCCAGACCCAGGCTGTTGGCGTATTTGATCTCTTCGTGGGCCACAATGCCACAATCAACGGTGATGAGGAGCTGCGCTCCATCCTCATGTGCCTGTCTGATTCCCTCCTGTGAAACACCGTACCCTTCACTGAGCCGATTGGGAATGTAATGACATACGGGAAGTCCGAGATTACCCAGGACCTTTTCGAGGAGTGCGACGGACGTCAACCCATCTACATCATAGTCACCGTGGATAAATATTTTTTCTTTATTCCTGACGGCAGTCTCGAGTCTCTCGACAGCTGCTTTCATATCCTTCATGAGGAATGGATCGTTAGTAGAAGCAAGGTCCGGGTAGAGGAAATCATGCATTTTTTTCGAATCCGTGTATCCTCTCCTGATCAGGATACCGGTGAGAACCGGAGATATTTCGAGCTCCTTCGACAGACGTGAGACGAGTTCGTTATCGATCTCAGCCGGTCCGCTCCATCTGTATTCAGTTCGAATCATAAATGGTAATCCGTGTGTAAAAAATATGAAACCTGAAGAGGGGAAAATAAGCCGGGTTCTGTCCTCTTCAGGCGGTGATCATTCATCTGGGACAGCAGTTACCTGCTGCCTCGAGCGACCCACCCGAGGGTCAGGCGAAGCGGGCCACTTCTCCCCTCCTATTTGGTCTTGCTCCGAATGGGGTTTACCGTGCCTCCGACATCACTGCCAGAGCGGTGAGCTCTTACCTCACCTTTTCACCCTTACCCCCCGAAGGAGGCGGTATGTTTTCTGTGGCACTTTCCGTCGGGTTTCCCCGCCTGGGTGTTACCCAGCATCCTGCCCTGTGGAGCCCGGACTTTCCTCCTTCCGATTAGGAAGGCGATCACCTTTCCCCCACTTCAGGAACTCGAGAAATATTCGTGGTTTCTTCTTGATCGATTGCGAAATTTGCCAGCTGATCGGCTCGCTTGTTGGACTGTCTTCCTACGATTTCTAATTCATACGTCTCCAGATCCGAGAGTAGAGACAGGGCAGCGCCGAACAGGGGTTTCAACCCATCGTTTCGGAGCCGGTATTCGGCACGAATCTGTTTCACGAGAAGCTCGCTGTCCGAATAAAAGCGTACCTTCTTCGCCCCGAGAATCTTCAGCTCTTCGAGTGCGAGTATCAGCGCCTCATATTCCGCCTGGTTGTTCGTCCGCTTTCCGAGAAACCGGGAGAACTCGTGCTGTTCTCCGGTAGGACTATGTATCACAACTCCGGCCCCGGAAGGGCCCGGATTTCCCCGAGAAGCGCCATCGATATGAACCGTGTACAATTCTTCTCCCGAGCAGGTCATCGTGGTATCATCCTGATTCTAGCTATCTTTGTAATATACTATCCTTCCACAACTTTCGCAACTCAAGAGTTCCGAATTCTTCCTGATTTCAGCCTGTCTCTGCAGAGTAATCTGCGCGTGGCATCCACTGCAGAATCCCCCTTCAGCAACGGCGGCAATCGGAAGGCTTGGGATTGCTGTCCTCACCCTCTCGTAGCGGTTGAGATTACGCTGGTCCAATCGGCCTGAGACGTCCTTCCTCCGAACCCTCAGATCCTCGATCTCGAATTCGATGCTTTTTCTCTCCTCTTCCAGAGCATCAGTCTTTTTCTGATGCTGTTCTTCCACCTTCTCGAGCTCTTTCATTACCTGTTCCACCTCAGACTCCAGCTCCTCTGCCTGCTCCATGAACTCGAGAACATTCTCTTCTATCGCCCGGATATCTCCTTTCACCCCTGCAATTTCGTGGAGAATTGCGGTGTACTCTTCATTGGTTTTCACGACATTACTCTGATCCAGATACTTTCTGAGGCTCACTTCCAGATGTTCGATCTTCCCTTCGGCTTCCCTTCGTTTGATCTTCGTCTGTTTAAGCCGTTCCTGTGTTTCTTTCTCTCTGGCCCTGTCGGTCAAGAGCAAATTCTTGAGCGCGGTAATTTCACGTGGAATCGATTCGAGCCGCTGGACCCGTTTCTCTATCTCCCTGTCGAGCTCCTGGAGTCCAAGCAGATGATTCAGGATATCTTGCATCAATACTCCTTTCGTTCTCTTTGTGCTTCTTGGCCTGGGACGAGCACTTCCCATTGTCCCGGGGGTTGCCGGGCTCATGCGATGGTATCATGTGCGCCCTGCCGGGCGCACCACCATGAAAAAAGGGGTGTATCTCATTCGATACACCCCTTCGGAGCAGCTGCCGAGGGCAATCCGCATCGCTGTTGCGCCCTCGATATAAACTTCATCATGTTACCTGTCATAAGGAATCTGGTGGGCGATACTGGACTCGAACCAGTGACCTCTTGTATGTGAAACAAGCGCTCTAACCAACTGAGCTAATCGCCCCCTTCAATTTTAATGGAAAGAACTGGGCCCAGTAGGACTCGAACCTACGACCGACGGATTATGAGTCCGTTGCTCTGACCGACTGAGCTATGGGCCCGAGATCATAATTCACTTTCAGTTACAGCACCAACTTCCCGCTTCAGTGCTGAATTTCAACGATTCTTCACACCACCCCAAGGTAATCTTCGCAACCGGAGGCGACGGACAAGACGTAAACATAACACCTAATTTTAATTTTTCATAACTCATATGTCAATATTGTACTTTGTCAGGCATACCGCGTGTAATCGTCCCACGACACAACCGGGCCAAGGCCCACTCCACAGCGTCCCATCATGCACGACACAGCTCAAAAAACTACCAGCCCCCAGGCGCGAGGGCTGGCTTTGAGATCGCGCGTACAATGGATACAACAATTTATTTTAAAAGAATCATTTTCCTGGTGTTTACGTTGTCACCACTTCTCAGTCTATACAGATAAATTCCCGATGGCACCTGCTGCCCCTGTTCGTTTTTACCATCCCAGACTATCCTGTGGCTGCCCGGCTCAAGATCTGAATCAATCAGCCTGATCACCTGCCTACCTCGGGCATCAAAAACTGACAGTTGAACCTGTTGCTTTGCTCCAGAAGTCCCGGGAACGTCAAAGGAGATGGTTGTAGTTGGGTTAAATGGATTGGGATAGTTTTGTGACAAACCCCAGGAGCGCGGAAGTACCGGAGAAAGATGTTCGTCATCAGAAATTCCAACATAACCATCAGAATTGGTCTTGATCAGATAAACATCAGGATTTTCAGTACCGGAGGACTTTGTAACTCCAGCTATAACATAGCCTCCATCTGCCGTCTGC
>CAZZKG010000018.1:0-49504 GCA_964654825.1 uncultured Gemmatimonadota bacterium
ACGAGGCAAGTACCCAAAATCTCAATGATGAATACACCTCATCGCTCGGAGGCTCGCAACGTAACATAGTGCCTATCAGTTCAGAATCGGATCCACTCTCTCAACTACATGTCGATTCGAGGGGAACGGAATCCGGGAACGATAATTACAGGTGATCTGAATGTCTCACGTTCTTTGAATCTTCACGATCCAGTCCCTGGGACCTTCCTGCTCATAGTTCCACACGTATTTCCCTTTCTCCTCCGCTTCGAACTGGTAGTGGAGCGGTTTAGGATCGTGATCGTTTATGATCCTCATCGCCGCACCGGATGCGAGTCCCTCCCAGATCTCGAAGATTTTCGAATGCCTCTCAAAGGGAGGCATCGGCCTCAGGTCCAATACGGTGATATATTCAGAACGTTCGACATCCTGTGGTGTGAAACAGCAGTAACCGACCTTGTCGCACTCCTTCTTTACTTCATCCCAGTCCTCTTGACTGAGAACCTGGAGGGCGATCTGGTAGAGGATATTATCCTCCTTGAAAATGTGACTGTCGAGTTCCTTTGCCAGATAATTTCCCAGTTCGACGACTCTTCCCCTGAATCGCTCGAAGGGATGGGCTTCCGGATTGTGAGCCAGCTGATACAGCTCCTTCTTCCGTTTGCGAAATTCCACATGATCCATTTTCATGATACGGGGTGGCTCCTCGACACCATGCTTTTCGAGAGCCGGGAAAAGTGCCTCCTCCTCCCTCTGGTGGTGATTTTCGGCTTCCACCAGGTGGTGGGCAACGTCTTTCAAGTCTTCCAGGTCATCACGAGAGCTTTCAAGGCTGTCACTCGTGTTCATCCTGTCCACGAGAGACTTCAATCTCTTCAGGGTATCCTGAATGATCCTGTGCTCCTCCATCAGCGTATGGATTGGATGAGGGGGTGAAACTTCGATCCTCTTCTCGACGAGTGAGTCCTTCATCACTTCGAGATGGATATCACACAGGCTTTTTCTCACTTCTTCATGTGAGACACCCTCCCTTATCAGGTCCTGCTCCAGTTCACCTATTGTTCTGGCATCAACTGACCTGAAAAACCCCCTGGCCCTCTCCTTCGTCTCCTCGGAAACCTGTCCCTCTTTCAACTCCACCATCAGTTCCCTGAGGTTGTCCTTCGCCCTTTCCTCCTCTCGGATCCTTGTGACGCGTAGAATCCATTCCTCCGGTCCTTCCTTCTCAAAAGACAACCCAAACTCATTGCGGGCTTCGAGAAGGTAGACGAGAGGCAGGGGATTGAATTCGGTAATGATCCTCAGGCTATCCCCTTTATCAAGCTTGTCGACTCCGGGAAAAATCTTCTCCTCCCTCTCCTGGTGTTCCAGTCCCTTTACATCAATCGTCTGCACTGAACTCATCACTTACTCCTTTCTTCACATACGAGCCACTGTTCTTTACTCTTTCCTTCCATGAACATCTGTCTCACTTTCTCGATCCAGAGATTCTGAAACTCCTTCTTCTCATCCTCCGTGGCGGCTTCCCAGATGACTTTTTCCAGGAGTTCCTGCAATCTCGCCGTCTTCTCGGTAGAGAAAGGGATCCGGTGTGGATAGAATTTAACAAGAACCGAGTGATTGATATGCAAGCGTTTGAACTCGAAAGACATCGCATCCGGATCAGCTTTATGCGATGAGAACGTCAGCAGGTCCTTTCTTCTGTACCTGTGTCCGAGACCTCTGAAACCGCTGCTCGGAGCAGCACCTGTCAGGAAAGTGAAAACCTGACTCATGACGCCGTAGACTCCTTCATCAGGCTGTCCGAATACTGTGATCTGAATCTCTCCTCTCGCAGGAACTTCCCCGGTGTAAAGCCTCGACAAAGCTTCCTGACAGATGAGGTATGCCCCTGCGACTGTCGGACAGGCATGTCCAGCCATCTTAACGGTATCGGTGAAACTGTATTCGAGAACCGCTTCGGCGTTCTTGAATGATCCCAGTGTCTCTGCCAGGGGTTCTCTGAACTTGATACTTTCAAGATCGTTGAAAAAATTTCTGAACACTTCTCTCGTCATTCATTCCTCGTGTGAGAATGCATCGAACCGTCGATTCTCTGCCTGGATGACATTCCCTCCATCAATCCGGCAATAGTGATGGACTGAAGTTCTGAGACCACGTGTTTTTCAAGAGCTTCGATTCGTTGTTTCAATGGACAGTTCCTCACGTCGGGACAGATGTGTTTCTTGAAAATACAATTGTTGAGTTTTACCGGACCCTGGAAGATCTCGATCAACTCCACTATAAAGATCGACTCGGGGGGGCGTGCCAGATGGAAACCGCCCCCTTTGCCCTTGTATGATCTGAGAATGCCGTTTTTGTTTAATACTTGAAGGATTTTCCTCAAAAACGACCAGGAAATATTCAATTGCGTGGCCAGCTCTGAAGCAGGAACTCTCCCTGAAGTACCCGCAATCGAGAGGAGTGCCCGGATCGCATAATCAGTATTTCTGCTGATGAGTTTCACTGGCAGCCTCCATCTATAATGATACTAATTTAGTATCATTATGTCAAGAGAAATATCTGCATTATTAGATATACTCATCACATAAACTGTTAAAAGGTTATCATGCTAATCAATTGGGGCAACCATTGTTTCATTCAGCTTCAGGTTTGTGATCTCTTGGTAACCGACTCAGTAAATAATACTTCCACCTCGTGCTTAAGTAACTGTGATAACTTAACCCGGGCCAGGTAGATTCTTAATGATAAAAACCCTCGTGTCCCTGATCGGGACCATCTTAAGAAGGGAATATCTGGAGACGGCTTTTCCGTTTCCTGAATACTGGCAGCAGGATGACGCCGAGAGCGAATCCGCCGATGTGAGCCCACCACGCTACTCCCCCACTCACGGTTTGGACTCCCAGTATCGCGAGTCCGCTTGTGAGCTGGAGTACGAACCACAGTCCGAGAAACAGGAAAGCCGGGACTTCGATGAAGTACAGAAAGAAAAAGATCGGTATCACAGTCACCACACGTGACCGGGGGAAGAGTACGATGTAAGCACCGAGGACACCGGCGATCGCCCCGCTCGCACCAAGGGAAGGGATGACGGATGATGAAGCTGAAAGTGCGTGAGCCAGGCTCGATCCCACCCCGCACAGGATGTAGAACACGAAAAATCTTCCATGGCCCATCATGTCCTCAACGTTGTCTCCGAAGATCCAGAGATAGAGCATGTTCCCGATGATGTGCCACCACCCGCCGTGCAGGAACATCGACGTAAAAAAAGGGAGCAGTGCCGGGATCACACTTCCTTCCGCTAGGAGCTGGAAGGATCTCGAGGGAACCACCGCGAATACATTCAAAAATTCAGCCATCTCATTTCCGAGGCTGAGCTGGTAGAAAAAAGCCAGGATGTTGGTGATGATGAGAGAGACCGTGATTATCGGGTAGGTACTCGACGGGATGGTGTCGCGAAGAGGTATCAATCGCGTTTACTCCGGCTGAAGCCTCGTGCACTCTGTCGGAAAGTGGGAGACCGGAACTCACACAATGTAATATAGCAGGGGGGAAGAAAATGGTCAATCCGGAAGGTGGTCGATCACGTCCCCGATCTGTTCGAAATCGACCCTGTTCTGACGATACCTGATGATGCCCGACCGGTCAACGATGAAAGTGAGGAGGGTGGGGAGCTCTGTGATTTCGAATGCTTCGGCGAAGGTGCCTTCCGGATCGGAGAGAAACTCGACCCGGTATCCACCTTCCTCCCTGATCTCATGCATTCTCCAGACCGGATCGAAAAAATTGGGCGCGAGTACGTGTACTCCCGATTCGGCGGATTCGTATCGGTCGTTCAGATCATCGATGAGCTCGAGGTCGCCTTCTGCGCCGAGACACTCGGAGCAGATTTCGGCCCACACGGCGAGAACGAGTACCTCACCCCGGAATGATTCGATCCGCACGTCATCTCCCTTGAGGCTCCTGAGCGTAAGAGACGGCACCATCTCACCAACATCACCTCCCGAGGGAGCGTTCTCGACCGTCTGTGGATCCACCTGGCCGCATCCCGGGAGGATCAGGAGGAGAAAAAGCAAAAATGCAACCCTCAATCCGCCCCTCGGCTGTGGCCGCAGATATCGTATTGTGTTTTGATCTCTCATTATATACCCATTCGGGATAAAGTCAGGGGGCCCGGGGGAGGCAGAAAAGGCCTCCTTCTTGACTTATGATTCTGAGCGGCATTTGTCAAGACGGCGGGGTCATCGTTACTGCGGATCACCGACCAGCACGAATCCGCCCCAGAAGAGGGGGTGGGCACATCCCTTTTCGGCGCGTCGCTCTGAGAGGATCGTGAGCGCTGTGTTTCGCAGGGCATCCGACCTGGATTCTCCCGAGAGCCAGTGTTCGTAAAATCCTCGCATGAATTCCACGGTTTCACTGTCCGGGATGTCCCACATGCTCATGACGAGAGTTCTCACTCCGGCGTGATGAAACGACCTTCTCAGGCCGTACACTCCTTCTCCGAGTTCGATTTCCCCGATACCGGTCTCGCAGGCGCTCAAAACGACCAGTTCGGTGCCGAATAGGTTCAGTCCCGACACCTCGAGGGAGGTCAGTATCCCGTCTTCTCCATTCATGGTTCCCGTATCAACGGTCTCGTCGTTTCTAATCAGATGATTCGCTCCGGCGAATGCCATTCCGGAGTAAAGCAGGGGGTTCTCGTCGAGCTCTTTTCCAACGGTGAAGCGGGACTTGCCGCAGAAGTACCCGTGTGTCGCCAGGTGAAGTATTCGTGGTGGAGAGGAAATATTTTTCAGGACTGACTCGGAAGCTCGGGGGCCATGATAGAATTTGGTCTCGATCCCTCCCTTCTCGAGAAGTAGACTGGCGATGATTTTTCCTTCGAGGTGACTCGATGGAATCTGGTCGAAGGGGGTCCTCAGACATCCGGTACGGTCCGGTGGGCTGCGAAGGGGTATGGATGGAGAACGGTAGTATGTCGATGGAGGGATGGTGACCTCTCCCCTGACAACGTCGATCGATTGCGTATCGAAGTCCGGATCGGCTATCACGATCGCACCGGCTGTAGATTCCTCAGCAGGGGCGGTATCCCTCAGCAGGTCGCGGCCGGAAGAGAGATAGCTCACGGCATAGTTTTCGATCAGATATTTTCCGTCCGGGCCGGTGAGGATCTCGAAGGGGAGGAGGTTCAATTTCCCGTCAGGGCTGATGAATACATGGCCACCTTCCGGTACATGTTTTTCGATGGGAGAAAAAACGATGTCGTAAAGCCGACCGGTGATCTTGGAAAGCTTTCTCTCCGCCCCCATTTCATCCCCGCCGTAAATCGAGGAAACTGCTTCTGAAAGTACACCCCTGGCGGTTCTAACCAGCGAGTCGATGGGTGCTGCCCTGCCGAGATCGATGAGGGAGCACTGCCCGGACTTCTCGAGGATGAAGACGAGATAACGAGCCGGTGCGGTCCGGGATGTTTCCCCGCCTGTTCCGGTGAACCGATATGGATTGAACTTGATGATCTCACAGAGAACCGATCCGTCGGGAAGCGCTTCTGTCACATCATCAAACCCGTATTTCAACGCCGCCCTCTCCCGTTCGAACTCCGAACAACTGCCGCTGAGGATGACTTCAAGTGAGTCTTTGATTTCATAGAGTGACTGGAGGCTGTCTGTGTACGATTTACCCTTGAAATGAGACTTCTCCGAGAGAAACAATTCCGATATTTTACTGCAGATCTCGGCGTGCTCCTCCATGTTTGTGATGATGTCCTCATCGTAAGAACAGTAGGCGGCACTCCTCTCCGCCGAAATCGCATCGAGGATAGCCGCCTTGCCCTTCAACACCATGTCGAAGCAGGCGCGCACCGACTCGTCCGATCTTTGTTCGTCGGTAAAGGAAAGAAACGAATGGTCGAGCAGCGGATACCCGCGGATGTACTTCATTTTCTGGTCTTCAGAAGCATAGGAGAATACTTCCTCGATATAATTCTGCCGGGCCCGCTGCAGCTTCCGGTAGGTGGCCAGACTTTCGGTGAACATGCCACGGGCACACTGGTTTTTCGCCAGATTGAGAAGACTCAGAGCCACACGAGGATGATCGGGACCGAGCGTTTTCTCTCTGACATCGAGTGCTCGAACGAGGAGCGGTTCGGCATCGTCATATCTCCCCATGTGGAAGTACACGACCCCCAGGGCGCTGATACTCGATGCGGTAGTGGGGTGGTCGGGACCCAGTCGTTTTTCCTTGATTGCGATCGCTTTCAAAAGAAGCGGCTCGGCCTGCTCGAATTTGTCCTGATGACCATATGCCACAGCCAGGTTGTTCATGCTTTCAGCGAGAGCGGGGTGATCGGGCGCAAGTGCTCTCTCCCTTATGATGAGAGCCTTCTTCTCCAGGGGTTCGGCTTCCCTGTACCTGGCCTGTTTGAGGTAGAGGTTCGCGAGTCGTGAGTACAACCCTGCCACGTCGGGGTGGTCGGGGCCGAGGGTTTTCTCGGAGATTTCTATCCCGCGTTTCAGATAGATTTCCGCTTCATCGTACCTTCCTTCGTAGAAATAGACGATGGCGAGGTTCGCCAGGGTTCGGGCGACACTGGGATGATCAGAGCCATAAGTTTTTTCCTTGATCTCGAGGGCCTGTTTGTACATGTGTTCGGCTTCATTGAATTTCCACTCGCCCGCATAGAGGACGGCAAGGTTGTTGAGACATTCCGCCACGCGAATGTGATCGGGGCCGAGGAATTGTTCATAGATCGACAGTGCTTCCTTGTAGTACATCTCCGCCTCGGCGAACAGGCCTTTTTTCTTGAAGATGATACCGAGCGACATGAGGCTTTTTGCCATGTCCTGATTCCGTGGATCGGGTTGTTTCTTCTTTATCTCGAGCGCCTGTTCGATGTATGAGATGGCTTCATCATAGTTGCCCCTCTCCTTGGAAAGTATTCCGAGATTGTTGAGTGTCCTGGCAACTTCCAGGTGATCCGGGCCGAGCTTTTTGGTAAATATCTCGAGCGCCATCCTGTAAGAAGATTCCGCTTCATCGAATCGCCCCAGGTTTTTCCTGATCGACCCGATGAGATTGTAGCAGCTCGCCACATCCCGGTGACCCGGTCCGAGGAGCCTTCTCCGGAGATCGAGTACGCGCATGCCGGTCTCCAGAGCTCTGTCGTACTTCCCCTGATCCTCGTAGAGGACACCGAGATCGTACAAAAGGCCGGCATACTCTCTCTCATCGCGCCCCGGGATCCTCTCGCTTATCTCCAGTGCCTCATGGAGAAGAGAATCAGCAGCCGTGAAATCAGCCTGTAAGCTCTTGCAGCGGCCGAGAATGTGGATCGCCCTCACATACGTCAGATTGTCAACGCCGATCTCCTGTTGGGCGGCTCCGGCAGCCTCCCGAGCAAGTATCGCAGCCGAGTCACTCCTGTCCTCCTCCAGTAGAATTTCAGCCCGGTCTATAAGTGCGTTGATTGTTTGGTGATCCGGTGTCTCCTCAGCCTGAGATATGTGGGAGGAGAGCAGAAGAGTAAAAACGATAAGAAGGAAAGTCAGCGATTTGAAAAGTGCGAAAATTCTGAGAGAGGATGCCCCGGAGAAGGAAGATTCACTCGGCTCTGAAATTGTAGACTTGAAGATCCTGTTTCCCACCTGTCGCCGGATCGTCGATGGAGATGGTGTAGTACCCGTGAGAGAAAAGGGTGACGGGGAGTTTGATACTTCCCATCCCGCTTCGGTTGAACCCCGAGAACCGGTCGTCCGAATAGACCTCAACACCTTCGCGTGAGAGGATACGGATACGGTACGTGTTTTTGGAGATCGCCTTCTCATATACGAAATTTACGATGATCTCCCCCCCTTTTTCAAGGTTGATGACGCCCTGGCTTTCGCCTCTGAGGGGGAAGAGATTGAGCGTTTGCGGGACCGGTGTGAGCAGCCCCTCATCGAACCAGCTCCGGTAGACGGGGTATGTGAGGACACAGAGGAGAACCAGAAGCGTCAGCGGCTTGAGGACGAAGGATCGTGGAGATTCCGGCCACAGGAATTTTACGATCCGGGACCAGGCGGTTTCTGGATTTCCGGTCTCGCCGTCAATTTCACGGATGACGCGTCTGACGTCTTCGCTTTTTCTCAGGTACAGTGCTTTGTCCTGAAAGCTGCTCGCCTTCTCGAAGCAGGCCCTGCATTCGAGGAGGTGGACTTCGAACCGTTCACGATCTTCCTCGGAGAGTATACCCAGTTCGTACGCGTGGAGAATGTCCCCGAGAGCTTTGTCGATACATTTGTCCATTAATCGATCCCCCCTGTTTCCAGACACAGCTCGAGCAATGATCGTGATCGGGAGAGGAGCACATAGAGATTATTCGGTGTTATCTTGAGTTTTTCGGTGATTTCCTGCACGTTGAATCCCTGATAGCTGAGGTTGAGAATACGGGCATACCGCCTGTTCGTCCGTCCGATTTTTTTCAGACACTCGAGGAGCTGGTAACCTGTTTCCTTTTCTATTGCCGGGGGAGTGTACATGGTTCCTTCCCTGTCTTTTTCCATCTCATCACCCACTGTTTTCCCCCGGCGCTTTTTCTTCTGTATGTAGTTCAGAATCCTGTTGTCCAGAACTTTGTATGCCCAGCCGGAGAAACTGGTTTCGAACGTAATGCCCCTGAACTCCGCGAACACTTTCATAAGGGCATCCTGCACCACATCTTCCACATCACCCTCGTTCCATATTCTCTGGTTTGCGAAAAGCCTGAATCTTACAAGGAGATACTGAAAAAGGTCGGATTCCGCTTCTCTGTCGCCCTCCTGGGCCCTTGTGCACATCGCGTTGAGATCCATCACTCTCCCCGGGGAATTAAGACTGTTTAGTACATTATGTGAATTATACGGTTCGTGCAAGTGGCGGTTACACCGTGTCCTCGAGCCCGCTGATGAACAGCCGGCGGGAATCTTTTTTTTCCTCACGGGGGAGCGGTCTCCGGTCAAAAAAATATCTACGATCTGTAAGAAAGACCCGCTTGATCAACCTATACAGCATAAGAAAAATAAAAACTCGATTTTCTGTTGTGGAAGGAGGGGCAATATATGGCAGTTTTTCCGTAACCGTCTGCATGATGACACATTTTTCAAAGGAAAGGGGTACAACAATGAAACACAAAGAATTCAGCCGCCGGTACACAACACTTGCCGTTGGGTTATTGTTCCTGCTGGCTGCCGTCCCTGTGCTCGCACAGAGGACCATCGACCTCAGTTACGAGTTGCCCGATGTAGAAGTCTTCGGGGGTTATGCATGGGGGGCTCAGGACATGGGTACGTTCGGTGATGTGAATGGGGACGGGATCGATGATATCATTCTTGTAAACCCGTATGCCGATCCGCTCTCACGATCCGATGCCGGAGAAGTCCAGGTTATCTACGGCACGACATTTCTCCCGACTCAGATTGACTTCAGCAGCACTTATCCTGATGTCAGGATACAGGGGCCTGCGGTCGATATGTTCATGGGTTTCTACGGTGTCGCGGCGGGGGATATCAACGGTGACAATGTTGATGACATCCTCGTCGGATGCCACGAATGTAATCCAGACGGCCGTGAGGATGCCGGAGAGGTCTACGTTGTCTATGGATCATCGAGCCTGCTTCCGACGATCGACATTCTCTCCAATGAACATGACATCACGATCAAGGGTGCGGAATCAGGAGATTATCTCAGCCTCGTCGGTGTCGGTGATCTCGACGGTGACGGCACCGGTGATATCATTGTCGGCGAACCCCTCGGCTGGCCGTCAAGTGTGTATGTGATCTATGGTGGGTCTTCTCTTCCTTCCACCATCGATCTCTCCACTACTAGTGCTGATTTCGAACTGCGATCCCTTAACTATCCTCAAGCCGGAAGACCGTGGACAGGTGACATTAACGGGGATGACGTAGATGACCTCCTCGTCGGGTCACGATACGCCAGCCCCGGCGGGCGTATCAATGCCGGTGAGGCATATGTGATTTACGGCGGAAGCCTGCCGTCTGTATGGGATCTGTCGACGACAGCCGCCGATGTCACACTCGAGGGAGATGATGCTGGTGATGAGTTAGGGAGTGGGACAGCCGTCGGTGATGTGAATGGAGACGGTACCCAGGACATAGTGATAGGGGCACGGGGAGCGGATCCCTCGGGAGGAGGGAATCTGGCCGGAGAAGTATATGTCGTCTACGGCAGTAACTCTCTGCCGAGTACCATCGACTTCTCGACCGGCTCGCCTTCCTGCCTGATTGAAGGTGAGGGAACAGACAGAATGATGGGCGCTTCCGTTGCCACGGGGGACCTCAACATGGATGGCATCAAGGACATGCTCCTTGGTGAAGAGGGGTCATACTTCCAGGATCAGTCGTACGTCGTCTATGGTAGCACTTCGCTCCCCTCGGTAATTGATCTCAGCGCGACAACACCGGATCTCAGGATCCTCCAGGAGTACTCCAACCCTTTCGGGGACGCCCTGAGAGTCGGCGCGATCGGTGATCCCAACGGCGATGGGATCAACCAGTTCGGTCTGGGATCACCGGTAGCCTACGATTACGGGGGCACTACGATCAACGGGCGGGTAAATATCCTGAGCCCCACGGTCCTCCTGGAGAGTGACCTCCCCCGCGAGACGCCATTGGATCCGGCCCACTTCTACTACGAACAGCCGACGATCTACTGGGCCGTGACCGGTATCAGACCTGCATCAGGGACCGATTACGATCTGTGGCTCTTCAGTGATCCCCAGTTTTCGAACATCCTCACGTGGTCCGTGCAGGGTGGGAGCAATGTCGATTTTGTCGTGGTCGATCACAATCACACGCCAACGGGGACCTATTACCCTTACGTGCAGCAATACAGCGGACAGGGCGAGTACAACATCGAATACGACGATGATGCCGATATCCTCTACACTTACAACAACAACGGCCCTTTCAACTGGCCCCAGGGCCACGTCGTCCAGGCCTGGGATATCTACATGAACGCCTGGGAGGAGTTCAGGTTCAGTCTGGATGTGACGAGCGGAAACATGGATGCCGGGATCGCCTTATTCAAGTCGGACGGATCCGCCTATTATGTCGACAGGAGTTCGGCACAGATCTCCGCCGACAACAACGGAGCCGGACAGGACGAGGAATTTATCTACATGCCTTCCGAAGCAGACTGGTACGGAGTGGTTGTGTGGAGTAACAACGACGACAGCGGTACGTTCAACATCAACATCGATGTGCCCGTGGCACTCGAAGTCGGTATCGAACCGATGAACGGCAATGACTTCTACCCGGGTGACTGGATCCAGTACATGGTGTGGGTCACGAACAACTCGCTGTCACCCGTAACCCTTGACGCGAAGACCTACGCGAGCAACACCTCTGCCTGGCAGATAAATCTCTATGGTCCTTTTCACGTAACCATTCCGGCTCAATCGACTCTCGGACCCATCACACTGCAGAATCAGGTGCCGGGGTACGCACCGCCGATGAGCGCCTACATCTGCGCCGAGGCCGGAGGTTCGCATGCCTGTTACCCGGTCACTATCCACTGACGGGGTTTGTGGGCGGACCAGAATGCCGGTAGCACATAATGAATCCCGGAGCTTAACCGGCTCCGGGATTCGGCTGATATGACGGGGATCCTCAACACCTCATACCGACTTGACATTCCCCCGTTGAAAATTTCCTCTCCATCTGCAATAGCCGTCACGTGAAAGCTGTCCTTGTGAACATCGATCTCCACAAACACTTCTTTCCCACTTGCCAAAAGTTCTGAAATCTGGTAAACTCTCCTCATGGCAAGCCTCCTTCTGGTTAAAAGGTTGTGATGAGTATCTCTTCGCTCGGAGGCTCGCAATGTATCATAGTATCTATCGATTATAATAAAGGATACGATAATATAACTCCCCAGCACAAGATTGGAATGAGGACAATGCGGTTGTACTTAAGTTTACTAATGATAAGTATGAATGTGCTTATTGTTCAATCCATTGGCAATCTCTATGGGTCAGAAGATTTCTATGCACAATATGTAGGCAAACAATTTGTACTCCGCTCAACTTACAGTCAGAATAAGAAGGTTTATATTAGTATTGATAGTACAGAATTCTCTTACATATATTCAAAGCAGAGGGTTTTTCCAGTCAATAAACCCTTAGAAGTAACTATTGTGGAAGTGAAACAAAAAAAGGATTATGTCAAAGTGAAGTATAAACACCACATACTCGGTGAAGGTGAAATAGAGTTACATGGTCCTAAAGAGCTACTATCGAAGGAAGAATATTTTTCGAGACTTTTAATGATTCCATTTTGTGAACCAGCCACGTATAGAGAGAATTATAAGGATGAAATCCAGTACTATGGTCACAGAAAGAGCAAGCTAATTCATGTTATTGGTTGCAATCACATACCGGATAAGGAAGATTTGATTGTACTCCATGACCTCAAAGGGGCCAAGGAGATTGGTTATAAAGAATGTAAAATATGCTTCCCAAATATGCTGAATATCTCTGCGTATGAATTGGAAAGTTATCTCAGTCTAGAAATTGCTGCAAGAGTAAGGTACTTCTACCCTTTAGTCATCGACAAGAGCATTCATGAGCGTGTTGATAGCATCGGTCAGAAGGTACTTGCAGAATGGCCAGAACCGCTGAAAGGTTATACCTATAGTTTCAAGGTCATTGAAAGTGATACGCCGAATGCGATTGCATGCCCCGCTGGAAAAATATACATTACCATGGCTCTTTTGGGTTCATTGGACAGTGATGAAGAACTTGAAGCTATTCTGGCACATGAAATAGTACATGTAGAGAAACGGCACGGATACAGACAATATTTAGATACTTTAGAAGCGATGAGGAATGCAGCTTTGGCGGAGGCCATCACGGGTACCATAGTTGCTGCAGCAGGTGGGGATATTGCTGATAGTTATATTGCTACAGAACTTGCTGGTGTGATAACTACTCTTGCTTCCTCTATTACACTTTTTGGACATAGTAGACAGTATGAGATGGAAGCGGATTTGTTGACTCTGTATTACTTCACAAAAGGGGATAGAATGAGTGGGATTGATGCATTTCATACTGTCCTTAATAAAATGAAGTATTACGAAGATTCTCAAGATTTGTATGATAGAGAAGCAGAACCATTCTCAACTCATCCCAGTATTAACTCAAGAATTGATGCGATTAACAACGGTGTTTTACAGTTGTTCTCCATCCCTTATCAGTATGTGGGTTTAAATGCGGATAGAGATACAGTGGCAATCATCACATTCGATATGCAATATTTCAGACAAGCTATGAAGCCGTACAAACACAAATTGTTTCTTGGAAGAGAGACAAAACTTAATCAAGATGATGGTTCAAGACTGAGATTACATGCAACACTCGAAACAACAATGTATATGGCAAGGAGTACTAAGCTCAAGGACATAGATATCTTTACTCAACATGATAAAATGAAATTAGATAATAAAGAGAACACTGAGATTTGTCCGAGCAGTAAAACTGGTTTGTTATTTAAGAAAGATGGGAATAATGCTTTAATTGAGGGAGAAATACAGGATATAAAGTTATCGATCCCGGGAGTAGAAGAATGGGTTCAAGGAATGTAATATTTGTCAAGAGGTTTGATCTTTTACGATGTTTAGAAGCTTGTTTACGGGGAGTGGGGAAAAAGAGGTGGGTGTGAAAGGTGATTACTCATCTCGTTCACCCCGCTCATTGAACGGGTGATAGATCTGCCCTGTTACGTCCTCTCGAGCTCTGTCTGGAGCAGCTTCTTCCGGTAGTGGGCCAGGAGGCGGTTCCTTCTCAGCGTGCCGATGAGTCTTTTCGGGTCGGCGGGGTCCACCACCGGCAGCTCGTCGACATCTTTAAGGTTGAAGAGATCGAGAGCCGTCCGGAAGGAATCATCGGGTGTCACGATGTAAACTTTCTCGGTGGCAATATCGTGGACCACAACGAGATCCCGTATGTCCTCCTCGAAGAGGACCAACCGCACGTCCTGGGTTCCGATGATGCCTATCAGCTCCCCTTCGGCATTGACCACGGGAAAGTTCACCTTCTCTGATTTCGTTAGCCTGTCGAGAAACTGTTTGAGAGGAAGATTTTCCCTAACCGTCTCGATCTCTCTATCCATGACCTCCCAGACCTTGAGCGAGTTCATGATGGATGACTCCTGTCCATCCTGAAGATGAACACCTGCCTTTGCCAGCTGGTAGGTGTCAATGGATTCTCCGATTACTTTCCGTGCTACAAGAAGCCCTGTGATACTGGCGAATATGATCGGAAGGATGATCTGATAACTCCCGGACATCTCGAAAAGCAGGAAAATCGCAGTGAGTGGAGCGTGGGTCGATGCTGCGAGAAGTGCTCCCATACCTACCAGGGCATACGAGCCGGGATACAGTATGACCCGGGGCATGATACGATTCATGGCACCTCCAAAAGCTCCTCCCGCTACAGTGCCGATGAAAAGGGCCGGGCCGAACACACCTCCCGAGCCGCCCGAGCCGAGAGTCATGCTCGTCGCGAGAATCTTGATCGGGATGAGAAAAGCGAGAAACGTGAGACCGAAGTTCCCTCCAAACACGTCATTGAGGTGCTCATATCCATCCCCGAGGATCTGCGGAAAGAAGATCGCTGTTATTCCGACCAGAGCTGCGCCTGTGATCAACTTGGAAGACCTGCTCACCTTGAAAGAATCGAACATGTCCCGGGTGAAGTAGAAAACCCTTATATACAGAGCAGCGATGAGCCCGATGAATATACCCATGAGGGCGTAAAGAGGGAGCTCGGAAAAGTGAGACATGTTGTAATGAGGTATGTTGATCACGTGTGCATCGCCGAAGAAGGCCCGCGAGATCACCGTGGCGATCCCCGATGAGATAATGATCAGGTTGAACGAACTGAGCCGGAATGAACCCCGCAGTATGAGTTCCTCGGCGAAAAGCACACCGGCTATGGGGGCATTGAAATTGGCGGCGATGGCTCCCGCTGATCCGCACGCGACGAGTACCTTCAACCGCTCACTCGACATCCTGAAGGTACGTCCGACCGAAGACCCTACAGCACCGCCTATCTGAGCAACCGGGCCCTCCCAGCCCGCCGATCCCCCTGATCCGATGGTGATTGCCGCCGTAACTAGTTTGCTCGCGATGATCCGGCCTCTGATTACCGCGCCCCGGAGATTCACACGCTCGAGAAAAATGGGGAAACCGTATCCCCCCGGCTCGCCCGGGAACAATTTAAAGACGAGGATGAGGAGAATGGCACCGGACACGGGGACGAGCGGCAGGAGGTAGGAGGACCCGCTGTCGAGTCGAAGGATGGAGCCCAGTTGATCGAAGAACAGCCAGCGTGAGAGGGCCACCGATTTCCGGATCAAGACGTTGGAGAGACCCGCCAGAGCACCTATCGCGACGGCGAGAGTAATGAGGATCGTGTATTCGCTGAGTCCGGCGCGTCTCCCCAGTCCGAGCAGACCTCTCCCGAACTTCCTCTGGACGTTCCTGAACTTGAGCCGCTGCGCGAGGAGTGGGGACCGGGTTCTGTCCTGTATTGTTTTTTTATCGTCCATAATGTCAGGTTAAAAGCAGCCCCTGAGACATCTCCGGGAAAATAGCCGAAAAAAGATCCACGCACACATTTCCCCTCAGCCTGAATTTGTTGATTCTTCCTTGCCCCGGGAACCACAGGAATCCAAGATACCTTTGAGGGTAACCTCTGTCAAGTACGGGTGTGGGGGAGAGCAGGATGCCTGTCAGGGAACAGGATGGGGCGCATACCGTGCAGCATTAAGATACTGGCCGCAGTTAGTGCCGATAGAGTTCTCTTCGAGGTTACCGATACTCTCGATGACCGTGAATCCCGATGAACGCAACAGGTCCAATTTCGAGAGGAATACCTCATCGGGAAGCGGATACAATGACCGGAAACCCTGTTTCGCTTTCTTAGCCGTCGGGTTGATCGGTGTGATTTTGATTAGGAATCGTTGGGGATCGAAAAAATCCAGCAGAACCGCCGGATCGAATGGAAAGTCTACACCGAGAGCAAAATTGAGGGTGATCTTCCGGTCCTCTTCGCAAAACCACACTTCTCCGAATCGGGATATCCGCTCGAGGTTCCAGATACCGGTGGGGATTATCTTTCTGCGGTATGTTTCGTCTGTACTGTGGATGGAAAACTGGAGCTGGAAAGCACCGTTAGCGTACAGATCGTTTTTAATCTCGAGAAGCTCGGTGAAGAAGGTTTCTCGACCGGTGGGGGCGATCGTCGAGATGCAGGGCAACAGCCCCGGGGCGAGGATCTCCCGCGGCAGGATCCGAAGCACCTCGAGTACGGCCCGATTCAACGAGGGTTCGCCAACTCTGGCGAACTGGACCTTGAATTTTCCGACCGGTACCTGCATGTCGGGGTACCGATTTCTCACAAGATGGAGTATCTGTTCGAGTATCTCCCAGTTCGTGAGCTTTCGTTCATACGATCCTCCCGCGTCGCAGAAGGCGCATCCGATCGGACAGCCGCTCAGAGTGGACACGATAACGACCCACTTGTCGGCAGATGGTACATCAGGATCCCATGACTCGACGAACTCGACACGCGATCCGTCGGTCATCTCCCCCACGTAAACCTTCGCGATGAGCTCTTTCCCCTGACAGTGAATCACCTCCATTTACGAAATACCTCCATGGCGACTCTCAGACCGTCTCCGGCGGCAATGGCGACCTGTCGGAACGGCCCGTTGTGCACGTCACCGATAAAATGCAGTCCTCTGTGCCGGAGTATGTGATCTTCACCGGGAAGAATCTCCGGAGAGAGAAAGTCGAGAACCGGTTCTCTCCCGATCGCCGGCAGCAGTGCATCAACAGTGAACTCCTCAGCCCCCAGGTCGAGCCGTATCCCATCATCCAGCTTCGATACAAACCGAAGTCCGGATGTTGGGTGAAATACGACACCCTTTGCCAGCGCTCTATCGAGGAGAAGCGGGATGCATCGCGGTTTTTCACTCCTGTGAAATACATGTACTTCCGAATTAGGTGACAGGTGGAGAGCATAGTCGAGGGCCACATCACCCGCCCCGAGGATTCCCACTTTCCGATAGTTCTCCGCTTTCAACTTCCGGACATCGTAAAAGATCCTGCCGAGAGCCTCGTGCTCTACCTTCACGCCGCTAAGTTTCTTAGGCCTCGTCCCCGTCGCCACGACCACCTCGGGAAACTCGTCGGTTGTCTCTCCGGTCTCTATCCGGAATGAATCACCGTTTTCGTGAATTAATGTGACCCTTTCCGGTATGACAGGTATGTACCAGGTCAGAAATGAGTCCCTGATGAGTGAAGCCAGCCTGTCTCCTGTCACACCGCCGGGGAACCCGGGGTAATTCTCGACCAGATGAGCGAAGCGGATTGTCCCCCCTATCTCATTCTCTTCGAACACGATTGTGTCAACTCCAGACCTCGCCAGATGAACCGCGCAGGCGGCCCCGGCGGGACCGCAGCCGATGATGGCAACGGCGCCTTTCATCGATGGACCTTCTTCACCCGGGTTTTTTCTATTTTAGCCCAGGTGTCACGGAGGGGTGCGGTACGGTTGAAGACGAGCTTTCCCGGTCCGGATTCGATCGCGTCGATACAGAAGTATCCCTGTCTGAGAAACTGGAACCGGCTGCCCGGAGCGGCATTACCGAGACCCGGTTCGACTTTGCAGTTCGTGAGTATCGTCAGAGACTCAGGATTTACAGAGATACCCGAATCGGGTCCATCGCTTTCTCCGTCTGGAGAAGGATCGGTGAACAGATGCTCGTACAGGCGAACCTCGGCATCGAGTGCGTGAGAGGCGGATACCCAGTGCAGCGTCCCTCTGACTTTGCGCCGGTCCTCGGAAGTGCCTCCCCTCGATTCCGGATCATAGGTGCAGTGTACTTCAATCACTCTGCCTGTCTTCTCGTCCTTCACCACGTTCTCACATGTCACGTAGTACGCATGTTTGAGCCGTACCTCCCTGCCCGGTGTGAGACGGAAGTACTTTTTCGGAGGATCTTCACGAAAATCCTCGTCCTCGATGTAGAGAACCCGCGAGAAGGGAAGTTTTCTCGAACCCATCTCCGGGTCTTCGGGATTGTTCTCGGCCTCGATCACTTCAACCTGATCCACCGGATAGTTGTCGATGACCAGCTTGAGAGGTCTCAGCACGGCCATCACTCTGGGAGAGCGTTTGTTGAGATCTTCTCTGAGACAGTGTTCGAGAAGTGCAACGTCGACCACACTCTCCCGTTTCGCGACGCCGATACGTTCGCAGAAATTCCGTATGGATTCGGGCGTGTAACCGCGCCTTCTGAATCCGGATATCGTCGGCATCCTCGGATCGTCCCATCCCGTGACATGACCTTCCTCGACCAGGCGAAGCAGCTTGCGCTTGCTCATGATCGTGTGACTCAGATTGAGGCGCGCGAACTCGATCTGCTGTGGATGGTAGACTTCGAGTTCATCGAGAAACCAGTCGTACAGTGGACGGTGGTCCTCGAACTCGAGTGTGCAGATAGAGTGAGTGATACCCTCGATCGAATCAGACAGGCAGTGAGTGAAGTCGTACATGGGGTAGATGCACCACCTGTCTCCCGTCCGGTGGTGTGCCGCCCGAAGGATCCGGTATATCACCGGGTCTCTCATGTTGAGATTGGGGGAGGACATGTCGATCTTCGCGCGGAGAACACGAGATCCATCTTCGAACTCCCCGGCTCGCATCCTCTCGAAAAGATCGAGGTTCTCTTCCACAGTACGGTCGCGATACGGACTCTCCCGTCCCGGTTCGGTCAGCGTGCCCCGGTATTCCCTGATTTCGTCGCTGCTCAGATCACAGATGTACGCCTTGCCCCTCTCGATCAACTGAGTGGCGTAATTGAAGAGTTTCCCGAAGTAGTCGGATGCGTAATACAACCTGTCTTCCCAGTCGAATCCGAGCCACCTGACGTCTTCAATGATAGAATTGACGTATTCGAGTTCCTCCTTGCTCGGATTCGTGTCGTCGAAACGCAGGTTGCAGAGACCGTCGTACTCGGCCGCGATCCCGAAGTTGAGGCAGATCGATTTTGCGTGTCCGATGTGCAGGTACCCGTTCGGCTCCGGAGGGAATCTCGTGTGGACCCGGCCGTCGAACTTTCCTGTCGCCAGATCCTGATTGATGATGTTCCTGATGAAGTCTGTCGAAGAACCGGTTCCACCAGGTGAGTTCTTTTCCGGCCTCTCGCCGGTTTCCTCTTCTGAATGATGTTTTTCAGAGTCTGGCATGATCCCCGCCTGTACAATGCATGGTGACTTGATTGAAATGGATTTCTCAGACACGAAATATAGTGCCCCGGGTGAATTTGTGCTATAGTGAAATGGGAATATCCCAAATCGGTCGCTGAAGCGATGCGGGCGAAGCGTCTCGCAGCCGGAGTAAAACGGCTTTACGAAGAACCGTCTGCCTTTACCTCGGCATCGTGCCAGGGCGGAAGGATTTTCACGAGAAAGTAGAGAATAATGAAGGGGAGAATCAGGAGTCCCATCGCCATGAACAGACCCTCGATCCCGAATATCTGCATCTTGTACCAGGTGAGCCCCCTAAGGCTCTTCGAGAACAGCTGGCCTCCGATCACGACGTTCCACCTTATACTGAAAATGCCGATTTCGATCAGAACGGCGGCAAAGAAGTACATTAGCCTTCTCAGTTCGGCCGGCAGCTTGGCGAGTCGGACCAGCACGAGGGAGCCCATGGGCAGGAGGGTCCCAAGCAGAACCTGAATGATGATGAGACTGATGAACAATCTGCTGCTGATCATCTCAGAAAGGATTTTGATCGATTCTTCCGATTCGTACAGGCGATGGATAAAGTCGAGGGCTTCTAGTGAAAAATCGATGATAATTGCATAGAGCAGAAACTGGGCGAGTTTGTCGAGGCAGACCATGTCGATGTTCTTCCACCTGATCAGGCTCGTAACCATGTAGATGATAAGCATGAGGGCGATACCCGAAACGATTGCCGAGAAAAGGAAGACGATCGGCATGAGCACGCTGCTCCACCAGGGGTTGGCCTTGACCGACCCGAATATAAATCCGACATAGCCGTGCAGCAGGAATGCCGAGGGTATGCCGATTATGGTGATAAACTTGCCGGCTTTCCGGTCGAACTCGAGCGATTTTTCGGAAATGTCTGTCGAGCCCAGCGTCAGGATCTTGTATCCCCACTTTTTCCAGCCCCTGAGCATTTGAGAGCGAAGGACGATATCCTTCCGGTAGTCGAACCAGACCTCGAGGAGAAGGACCACGGCCAGGTACCAGGCGTAGACGAATCCGAACATCGCCATTGCCGATTTCAGCTGTGGTGTCAGGAATATCTCGAATGCCCGCTCCGGGTGACCGAGGTGAGAGAGAAGCGGGAGCGGGGCAGCGAAGAGAAACGCGAGAGCTGTCAGGAGAGACAATCTGTAAGTCGGTTCGACCTCCTTGACGGAAAACACCCTCTCGAGTGACGCGAGAATGAACGCTCCGGCGACAAGCCCCGTCACATAAGGATACAGGACGACCAGTATCCCCCAGTGCAGTTCCACTTCGTTGGGATATATAAAACCGGTTACCTGATCGAGGACGTGAATAAGTTGTCTGTACATTTCTTCGTCCACGGTTACCTCACTTCTCCGTCGAGCGAAGCGTAGTACACTTTCGGCTCCGTGTTAAGATAGGGCTTGAGTACCTGGATTTCATTGAACCGTACGAACCGGGCGAGGGGGCTGTTTCTCTTTTTGCTCTCACCGAAGATCCTCGCGCCGGTCGGACACACTTCAACGCACGCCGGAAGGAGTCCCTTGACGATCCTGTGGTAACAGAATGTGCACTTTTCAGCGGTCTTGGTCTCGGGGTGGAGGAAACGTGCTCCATACGGGCATGCCTGAATACAGTACCTGCAGCCGATGCAGTACTCGCTGTCGATGAGAACTACGCCGTCGGCGGTTTTGAACGTCGCCCCGACAGGGCAGACCTGCACGCAGGGAGGTCTGTCACAGTGATTACACAGTTTGGGGACGAAGAAGGTGCGCAGGATTTCCTTCCCCTCTTCCACCGGTGGAAACCCTTCGATACCGCCATTCGGGCTGTCCACGACCGCCTCACCTTCCGTTGTAATGATATATCGCTCAACCCAGGTGCGGAAGAAGAAGGGTTCCCGTGGTACGTTGTTCTCCTGCTTGCAGGCATCTGCACATCGTCCGCACCCGATGCATTTGTCTACGCTGATCCCCATACCGTAGAAATGCTCATTCGCATCATAAGCTACGGAGGTGGGTACACCGAACAGCAGACCGACTTTACTCAGGGAAGAGGCGGCCAGTCCCGTGGCGGGAACGGCAATCAATAACTTTTCGAGAAATTCTCTCCTGTTCATCTTTTTTGCCCGTGACAGATCACCTGTCATATCAGTGTGCCTCCGGATAATGGGGATAGTGGCATTGCCAGCACACGTAACCGAAGCCGTGAGTGTCGATATCCACCCTCGGAATCTCCCGAGGGCTATCCGCATCCTGTCCATGGCATCCGGCACAGAATTCCCGGGTGGAGGGTTTCGAAGGCCGAATCATCCTGGGATTTATATTGTGTTCCTCACTCACTTCATGACATCTCGTGCAGGCGAGCTGGGCGTGGTGTGAGATGGACTTCATCCTCGAGATTTCAGCATGGCATGCCGAGCACTGCTCGGGGACATGAGGAGGTCTCGGATCATGGGGATTATGGCAGGAGGCACACAACTTGTTGGGATTGTGAACCAGCGGTTCGATCTGTGGAAATCCCGTGGGGCGCGTGGGATTGTATTCGTGGCAGATGGTGCAGTTCGATCGCTCATCGGGTATAAACGGCTTGTGTTCATCAGGAGCCTGTGTGTGATCGTACGCAGGGCCGTGACAGACTTCGCACGAGAGCCCCTTATGATAAGAAGCGCTTTTTACCTCCTCCACGTCATCATGGCACTCCACGCAGACGATATGTCCGGCATAATGAAGTTCCTGGGAGGTGATCGTATCGAGTGCGGCCGCGCGGAAATGACCCAGGTCGCCGAAGGTGGGAGGGATGAGAAAATGTCTCGCGATTATGAGGGAAGAACCTGCGATAAAAAAAAGTATGAGAAGATTTCTAACCTGATGCGGAATCATATGTCAGAGATACCATCTTCAATATCATCGTTTAATTGTCTGTTCGCTCTATGGAGAGAAACAGATCAGCTCTTGAGTGGAGAACACTCTGGCTCTGATTTCGAAGAAGTATATCACGACCGATTCTCTCTGTCAACAAGATTTTTTCGATAGACACGAAAAGCTTTGGATTTCCTGTAAATTATTCTCAAAAGAGGGATTGGTTTTTCGGTCACGCCCGCACCGGGGATCCCGCACTTGGAAGGGCACCGTGGCTCGATACCGGTTGACAATGTCTTTCTCAGGGGATATCCTCATTGTTGAAATACTCCTAAACCATCCGGGATTAGCCGGCATCTAACTGGGTGAGATGAAGATAATGACGGAGACTGAACCCCTCGAAGACAAAAGCGATGACTCGAGGAAACTGGAGGAGGCGAAATACCGTGAAGAACAGATGCTGGTGCGAAGGGCACAGGGTGGTGACACCGATGCGTTTGAACGCCTGTACCGGCAGCACGTCGGCCGAATCTACGCGCTCTGTTTGCGCTTGTCGGGAGAAGTCGTGATGGCGGAAGAACTGACACAGGATGTTTTCGTCAGAGCGTGGGAAAAACTTCCTACGTTCCGGGGAGAGAGTACGTTCCACTCATGGCTCCATCGCCTCGCTGTAAATGTGGTGTTGAGCGAGGGACGGTCCCGATCGAGAAGAAATGCCAGAGTGACCATGGTCGAAGAGCTGCCTGAGTCCGCTGTGGGCAGCCGGGGGGAAAGCACCGATCTCTCGATGGATCTCGAGAGGGCGATATCTTCTCTTCCACCCGGCGCCAGAAATGTATTCGTCCTTCATGACATCGAAGGATACCGGCACATCGAAATCGCCGAACTTACCGGAATGGCACCCGGGACATCGAAAGCGCAATTGCACTGGGCGCGAAAACAGTTGAGGGAGTTGCTGACAAAATGAACTGTGAAAACGTGCAGAGACTTCTCAATGATTATGTCGACAATCTCCTCCGGGAGAAGGAGATTGCCGAGATTGAAACTCATCTCAGCCGCTGCGGAACCTGCAGTCGGGAAGCAGATCGATTACGCGGTTTGCTCGATTCTGCTGCATCACTTCCAACAAGCATTCAGCCGCCCCGCGATCTCTGGCCGGGCGTTGTTGGGCGCCTCTCCCCTGGAGCGGGATCCACCCGGCTATCCTCCGGGGAGTCCCTCCGCCGGTTTCCCTCCCGGCGGAGTCTGTTTGCGGCCGCGGCTGTCATCGTGGCTGTGATTGCCACCGCAGTTACAACTACGATTATCCACAACAGGCGTAGTATCGACGTACCCGTTTATGAGTCGGGACATGGAGATGTCTACCGTCTTGCTTCAATGCCTCAGGATTATCGTTCGGCTGCACTCGAATATCGGGAGGTGGCCGACAACCTCCTCGAGATGCTGGAAGTGAGACGCCAAAACCTTTCCCCTGAAACTCTAACCATCATTGATGAGAACCGCCGTATCATCGATCGGGCTATTTTTGAAATCGAAAAAGCACTGGAGAAAGATCCCGGCAGCCGGGAACTGGGCACGAGGCTGTTGGTTGCATATCAGCAGGAAGTGGAACTACTGAGACGGGCAACAATGATTCCCGTCCAATTGTAAAGGAGATGTAAACATGATAAGACTGCCCTTTGTGTTACTGGCAGTATCCCTCGGCGCGGGAGTTGCTCAGGCTCAGGAAAAAATAGACAGAACACTCGACGTGTCTCCTGACGGAGTCGTGGAGATCGGTAATGTTTCCGGATCAGTGGAGGTAACCGGCTGGGACCGCAAGGAGGTCCATGTCACCGGTACTCTCGGTGAAGGCACTGAGAAACTCGAATTCACTACGAGTAATGGGAGAACGGTTGTCGAGGTGAAGATACCGAAACACGCTCGGAATGTCGAGGGGTCGCACCTTAAAATCAATGTCCCTCTCAAGAGCAGTCTGGAGGTCTCGGTTGTAAGCGCTGAAATTGACGTGAAACACGTGAATGGCACTCTCGACCTCGAGTCAGTCAGTGGAGGTGTGACGGTAGATGGTGATCCTGTCACCGTCCGGGCCGAGTCTGTCAGCGGAGGCATCGAGATTCATGCCTCTTCTGAAGAGATCGAAGCCGAAACCGTCAGCGGGAGTGTCGAGATCGACGGAGTGAAGCGCAGGGCTCGAGTCTCCAGCGTGAGCGGCGGGATCGATGTCACCGGGGCCAACCTCAGGGAAGCCAACTTCGAATCCGTTTCTGGATCGATCCGTTTCAATGGGGGACTCGAAAAAGACGGGCGTCTCGAGGTGAGCAGTCACAGCGGCAGTGTCCTGCTACGCCTGCCGGCTTCGGTTTCAGCCGATTTCGACGTGAGCACGTTCAGCGGGGACATCAAGAATGAGCTGGGGCCGGACGCCCGGCGCACGAGTCGCTATACTCCGGGAAAAGAACTCAGCTTCACGACCGGTTCGGGGAGCGCTCGTGTCACGGTAGAATCATTCAGCGGCAGTATAAGGTTGCTCGAGAAGTAGCAGGTAATCCGTTTTCGAAAATAACTCCGCATCTGGTTCTCCTCCGGTGTGCTTTTTTCTGTTTCCTGCCAGTCCCCATTGACAACTCCCCTCCGCTTCGATATCATCATCATAATGATGATTGTCTACACCGCCGTATTGAAGGCATGTATTTGATAGCCGGCACGGCTCAATGATCAGACAGATCGTGAATCGCATTCTCCATTCGGGAGGGAGAAGATGAAACTCGAGTCACAATTCAGACGAAAAAATCAGGGGGGCTCCTGCTCTGTGATGGTTTCCCTGTGCCTGTTGGCCTTGCTCCTCATGGCATGGTCGCATTCGTTACTCCGGGCCGAACACACACTACCGGGTACACTGAACAGCTCCGGCCAGGAACACGAGGAGGGTAACGAGGAGGGGAACAATCGCTTCTATCGGCTGGGCCAGCAGCAGGTGGTTGTTCATGACTTCGAAGCTCACGGGTACATCCTCGATATCGGTGGTGGTGGTGAGGGAGTGATCGGACGTTTGAAAGGCCAACAGGTCATCGCCATCGACATCAGTAAGAGGGAGCTCGAAGACGCCCCGGCCGGTCCGTTGAAAGTAATCATGGATGCCCGGGACCTGCAGTTTCTGGATGGGACATTCAACACGACGACATCTTTCTTCACTCTGATGTATATCGACAAGAAGGATCACGAACAGGTGTTCAGAGAAATCTTCAGGGTTCTCAACACGGGTGGTTCTTTCCTCATCTGGGATGTCCTTTTCCCGGTTCGAACCGATAAGAATGTCGAGATAGCCGTCGTACCTCTGCGTGTAAAATTGCCAGATGAGGAGTTCGTTACCGGGTACGGTGGGGCATGGCCGAAAGAAGGTTCTGACCTGGCTTATTACCGGGATCTCGCGGAGAAAACCGGCTTCCAGGTCGTCTCCCACACTGAAGACGATCTGGTTTTCTATCTGGAACTCCGGAAACCCTGAAAGGAAGACTTGTGAAAACAGATCAACAAAAGGGAAGATCGTTCATCGATCCGATGGGTGCTACCGGGGCAGGGGGTCTCCCGGTTTCCAGTCCGACCGGGCAAGTTTTCTTAGGAGGTCGACCGTATCCGTGCGATCGACATAGACGAGGAGGAGTAAGAGGTCTCCCGGTCTGGCCCACTGAAGCGCCTGGTGCACCGCTTCCATCTCATTTTCCGCATAGCCTATCATGTCATCGGAGGCACCGAGCCGCCTTAGTTCCGTTTCGATCATTCCGGTGACCTTACCTTTTTCACGACCCCGCAGGTACTCTTCCATTTCCTTGATGATGATTCTGTCGGGTCGTGCTTTCCAGGTGATCTCCGTCTGTTCGAGGATGGAAGCGTCGGTGCGGTCACCGGCCTGGCCGAACAGGACCAGGCGGCGCTTCGCCGGTATCGCGTTTGCCATCGCGAACAGGGATTCGAACCCGTGGGCATTGTGCGCGAAGTCGACAAGGGCCGTGACACCCCCGAGCTCGAAAACATTCCCGCGGCCGGGGTTTTCTTCAGGCGTACCGGTGAAATTACAAAGCCCTTCATTCATGGCAGCGATGGGGATCCCCAGGTGATCTGCTACAAGGATGGCCGCAAGAGAATTCGAAATGTTGTGCCGGGCCGCGCCGCCGAGTGAAATGGGAATGTTATCGGATGCGATGATCACCGTCCTCTTATTCTCTCTCGCAAGCACAAGTTTCCCGTCATCGAGCCATGCGCCGAGACCACCCGCCTTCACGTGGTTCTGAATGACCGGGTGATCCGGAACGAGGCTGAACCACGCGAGGGGTACACCGAGTGACGGGCCGAAACGCGAGAGTCCGGTGTCATCGGCGTTGAGTACAAGAAGACCGTCATCCGTGACGGCTCGGTGGACGACGAGTTTCGCCCGGATGAGCGTGTCGAGATCATTGACCCCGTACTCACCGAGGTGGTCCTCTGCGACATTGGTGACCAGGCATGCGTCCGCCCGCAGAACAGGGAGCCCCCGGCGAAGGATGCCGCCCCTCGCCGTCTCGAGAACCGCTGTTTCGACTCCCCGGTTTCTCAAAACCGCTCTCGCACCTTCCGGTCCGGAATAGTCGCCCTGTTCGACGAGTTCTCCTCCCACGAATATTCCGTCTGTCGATGAGAATCCATCTTCGAGTCCATGTGTCCTGATCATTGAGGCCAGGAGCCTGACCGTCGTGGATTTTCCGTTGGTGCCCGTCACGAGCGTGATCGGGATATCGTGTACATGGGCCCAGTCGATCGAATCCGGGCGTGGAATGTCGTCGGTGTCGCAGGTCCGGGAGCCCTTTCCGAGTCCGATGGAAACAAACTCGTCATCCCAGAGAAATGAAACACCGTGCGTCGATGCCGCTCTCCTGAGTGCCAGAAGGGAAGGATTTCGTTCCTGTGCGATTACCCCCCTCAATCTCTCCGCAGCTTCCTTTATATCAGGCTGCTCTTCCCCGCTTATATCTGCCACAGCGGCTTCAACGGCCCACTCGTTGACTTCCGTAGCGGCATAGAGAGCGTCTATCGGAGCACTGATCGCGAGAGAGGCTCCACCCGGGAATCGACGGATGGCGGATTGCTCGGATTCCCAGCATACGGCGTCCAGGATCCGGCGGGCGTGGCCCTCCCAGTGATGAACGAGTGTTTCGATCTCGTTTTCTGATCCGAAGGCTTCGAGCCCGGCACCGGGCAGATCCCAGAGAAGATTGGGCCCGGTCAGACGACGTGAATCCTTGATCTCGAGGGTTGTCACAGGCGGATCCTCGCTCTCAATCTTCTTCTTCCCTGGCCAGACGGACGCCCCGCTCGTCCCTGATGAGTGATTCACCCTCCTTGAGCTCGATCGGATCGGTGAATGCAGTGTCGAGCTGCAGAGGGGGTGGAGTCGAAGGTGGGCTTGTTTCTTCTGGTGCAGGCATTTCATGATCAGACCGGAAACCCGTAATCTGTTGCCAGCAGCGACCGATCGCATCACCGAAGATCAATAGCACATCGTCCTGTTCACCCATCCGGAGTGCCGTGTCGATCGCATGCTGTTCATCGGGGATGACGTCGATACATGCGGGATCGACAGCGTTCTGGATAAGAGTCTCGCGGAGGATTTCCGGTACCTCTTCAGGCCCCCTTCCTCTCAATGAGTCGTCGCGGCGGCATATATAATAATCGAATACACCTGCAGTCATACGAGCGATATCTCTGATGTCCTCGTCACGACGGTCACCGGGAGCCGAAAGGACGCAAATGCGTCTTCCTGTGAGATCGAGCTGCTCGACGAGTTTACACATCGCCGAGACGGCCACAGGGTTGTGCCCGTAGTCCAGTATGACCTTGAACGGATGTTCATCGAAAATGTTCATACGACCCGGTACCTGAAAGTAGGTGGTGTCGAATGTCTGCAGACCGTGACGGATATCCTCCAGTTTCAATCCCATACTGTAAGCGAGTGCCGCCGCGAACATGGCATTCTGCACATTGTGCATGGCCCTGCCATCGAGAGTCGCCGGTATCTGATGGGTCCAGAGCAGCGGCATGTGTGCGACGTGGTCGTACAGAGTGATCATCTGTCCGGCCATACCCTCTTCGAGGACCGCAGCCCGTCCTCCTGATTTGATATGTTCCTTCACGAGAGCGTGGGCGGGGTTCATCGTGACGTAACAGACATGTTCTGCCCTGGTGTGATCCGCCATCCTGAGACAGAGAGAGTCATCGGCATTGAGAACCGCCGTATCCATGGCCACCTCGATGGGAATCCTCTTGACGAGAGCGAGTTCCTCCAGAGTGTGGATACCCCGGAGGCCGAGGTGATCGGCCTGGACGTTGAGACAGGCGGCAGCAGTGCACTTACGGTATCCGAGACCTCTCCTGAGCAGACCTCCCCTGGCGGTCTCGAGCACCGCCACTTCGACAGACGGGTCCCGAAGTACCATCCTGGCGGCGACAGGCCCGGTCATATCCCCCTCGACCGTTTTGTGTCCATCGATGTAGACCCCGTCGGTCGTGGTGAGTCCTACCCGTGAGCCGGTCAGTTTGTGGATGTGAGCCAGCATCCGCGCTGTTGTCGTCTTTCCGTTCGTGCCGGTGATCGAGGCGATGGGGATCCTCGCCGGTGTCCCGGGCGGGAAGAGCATGTCCATCACCGGACCCGCCACGTCCCTGGACTGACCTTCGCTCGGAGCTACATGCATTCTGAACCCGGGTGCCGCGTTGACCTCGCAAATGGCACCGTCGGTCTCTTTATAAGACTTGGAGATATCGGTGGTCAGAAAATCGATGCCGGCCACATCGAGTCCTACCGCTTTCGCAGCTCGGATAGCCATATCACGGTTGTCGGGATGAACCACCTCGGTCTTGTCGATGGCGGTTCCACCGGTGGAGAGGTTGCCGGTGGATCGCAGGAAAACCATTTCGCCTTCCTCCGGGACCGTGTCCCGGGTGTAGCCTCTCAAAGCGAGCAAACGTTCGGCCTGTTTGTCGAGTTCGATCCGGGTGAGCACCTTTTCGTGGCCGATTCCCCGACGCGGATCGCTGTTCACGGTTTCTACAAGTTCGACGATCGTGCTCATGCCGTCACCGATTACGTGACCGGGCATGCGCTGTGCCGCCGCGATCAGTTCACCCCCCACTACCAGGAGCCGATGATCGAAGCCTTCGATGAACCGCTCGACAATTATTGCTCTGCCGTGCGCCCTCGCACTGTTGAAAGCGGCGAGCGCCTGATCGATATCGGTCAGATTTATGGATACACCGCGTCCATGGTTGGCATTGAGCGGTTTGACTACGATGGGGAAGCCGATCTTCCTCACAGCTCGTCTCACCCCCCGTTCGGTATACACGAGAGCCTGGCTGGCGACCGGGAGTCCGAGGTCGGCGAGAAGACGGTTCGTTTCCTCCTTGTCGGAAGCTATCTCGACGGCGATATGACGGGTTTCGCTCGTGATGGTTGCCTGGATGCGTCTCTGGTAGCGTCCATGTCCCAACTGCACGAGACTGTAGCGATTCAGTCGCAGGTTGGGGATGTCACGGTCACGCGCGGCCTTCACCAGCGCCGCGGTACTCGGCCCCAGTGCAAGCCGCTGTGCGAAACGGATGAAGGCATCTCTTCGCTCCTCGAAGTCGAATTCCTCATCGACCTCATCCGCCGGTCTCAACTCTTCCGGAAGCAGCGAGTGGATCAGCTCGAGAGCGAATCTCCCCGCCTCGAGGCCGACTTCCGACTGCTCGTATTCGTAAACTACATGATATTGGCCGGTTCTGTCATCGGTCGATCGGGTCTTCCCGTATGACACTTTGACCCCGGCGGCGCACTGAATCTCGATCGCGCAGTGCTCGAAGACGTGTCCGAGCCAGGTACCTTCTCCTTCCGTCATACGTCTCACGAAGCCTCCGGGCTCACCGTAGGAGCAGGTGTGGCTTCTGAGGCCGGGCAGCGCCTCGAGGAGCTGCCGGATAAATTCGGATGGCAGTCGACCGGTCGGCCACTCTTCCAGCGGACCGAGATCGAGCGTAAACCGGATTACGGGAAAGTGGGCGTAAAGACTCGGACCCAGGTACACGGATGTTTCGATGATCTTCACGGTTCGACGCCTCTCATGTCAGGTTTCGCCGGCCTGGCTTCCAGAGTGTTGAGATTGTATGACCCGCCGTCTATAAGGACATGGAGCCGGACACCGATCAGGGAGACAGGATCGTCCTGTGTGGCTGAATCCATCGACGAATACTCGACCTGTGTCGGATCAACAATGGTCAACCCACCGCTGCCGTGCACCGTAAGGATGTCGTCCGGATCGATGAATGCAGCAGTGTCCTCGTCCAGGCCGATTCCGATAATCCGTGGATTGTAGGCGACCGCTGCGAGCAGGCGCCCCAGTCGATCCCTCTGCCTGAAATGTTGATCTATAATGACACGCCGGGTCAGGCCGAGACCCGGAGCGAGAGTCACCATAGAGGAGATCGGGGTAGGTCCTTCTTCTCCAAACGCAATCATGTGCTCGGAGAGAAATGCAGCGCCTGCCGAAGTCCCGGCCACATGCAGCCCGGCTGCATTACGCTCCCGCAGCAGCAGACCGACCGAACTGCCTCCCAGATTTGTGGAAAGTCTGAGCTGGTTACCACCCGTGAGGAATACCCCATCGGCGCTGTGGAGAACCTCGAGCCGGTCTTCCCGCTCACAATCGGTCCTCGAATCGAATGAGAGAGAGATCGCCCGGCGGACGCCGAGTTCCCGGAAGAGAGATTCGTATTTCTTACCCGTGTCATTCAGACTCGAGGCCGTCGGAATTATGACGATACGGGATTTCTCTCCACCGCAGATTCCGGCGAACCGGTCCAGGATGACCCTGTCACGTAGTTTTTTCTCCCCGCCACCTATGGGAATGATGAATCCTCTTTCGCTCATATATGTTCCTCTTCTGGATATTTATCGCGGGACCATGTCTAAAACAAACTCGCTGATTACTATCAAATGCATTCGGAATACTTCATTTTCCGCACTTCATGATATCGTGAGGAAACGGATTTGTCAACCGGTTCACAGCAGGTGATCATTCCTTGCTCCTCAAGGCACGGGGGTATATCCTCGACGCAAATCTGCAAGTGGTCCTGTTCTTTGCGAACCATTGGATTGTTCAGATACAAAGGAAGACCGGTGTGATATCTCTCGAGTGACTTTGAACGGTTGGGTCCCGATCTTAGCGAAATGAGCAGTCTCATTTACGGGAACAGGGGAGCTTAGCTCATTGGCGCTGAGTGTTGAACCAGAAGCCATGCGAATGAGCTTAGAGCGGTCAAACGTTCGGTGGAGCGATGGAGATGTCGCACCGGTCTTTCAATACTGAGGTCGAGTGAACCGGATATCCTGCTGCCCTGCGCAATAATTCTGTTAGCGAGAGAGCGGTCCTCGAGACTTTTCAAGTGTGTACTGTTGTGTTATTATTTGTATGCCGTACGGAAGGTGGCGTTCGCGGTAGTACAACGGGGCGATCAAATGCCCTGGCTGCGGTACGCCCCTATGAACAGTTGACTCGATTTTCACAGCAGAGGGAGCCTGATATGGCACGAAGCAGGATAGATGTGTACGAACTCGATATGAGAATCTGTAACGCATGGGACAAGCGGTGGTTCCTGCTCACCTGCGGTGATTTCGGGAAGAACGATTTCAACACGATGACGGTGAGCTGGGGCAGCCTGGGGATCATGTGGGACAGACCGTTCGTCCAGGTTGTTGTGAGACCGACCAGGTACACGTTCGAATTTCTAGAGAGATACGGCTCGTTTACACTCTGCGCGTTTCCGAGGCATCTCAGGGACAATCTTCTCCTGCTGGGGTCGAAATCCGGTCGTGACAGTGATAAGATTTCCGAAGCGGGGTTGACCCCTATCACATCCTCCGTCGTTTCCGCCCCGGCATTTGACGAGGCCGAGCTTGTGCTCGAGTGCCGCAAGATGTACTGGGACGACATGGAGCCCGATCGATTTATCGATTCCTCGATAATCGACAAGTATCCGAAGAAAGATTATCACCGTATCTACTTTGGAGAGATACTCGCTGTGTCCGGTGAGGAACACTATCGGGTGCCCTATCGAAACCACGGGACGTCTTCGTGATCAGGCGGCTGATAGTCGGCACATACAGGACAGCGCGCCGCCTGGTTATCGGTGTTGTGGGCGGGACGATTCTCCTCGTCGGGATCATCCTCGTTTTTCTGCCGGGGCCGGCGATCCTGGTGATTCCCATCGGTCTTGGGATTCTCAGCCTCGAGTTCGCGTGGGCAAAAAGACTGCTTTCCCGTTTTCATAAAAGAGCCGGCAGTAAGAAAAACAAGGACAGCATTACCAGGGAAGACAGATCCCTCAAGGAATAGACATGAGGATGTTCAGGTGAGATACCCCGCCTACCTCCACCTGAACTGTCGGGTTTGTCAGGCCGCAGAGAGATCTTTATGAATCGCTTGTCCGTCAAATTCTCCATCCTTCTTCTGACAGCCCTGCTGACCTGTCTCGTAGTCTCCTGCACAATCTCGCGGGACAGGCGGAAACTGAATCTCATCATCATCACGATGGATACAACCAGGGCTGATCGTCTCGGAGCTTACGGATGCAGTGATGTCGAAACTCCTCACATCGATCGGCTCAGCCGCAAAGGCGTACTCTTCGAGAGGGCTTACTCGGCCGTCCCTCTGACCCTTCCTTCTCATTCGACTATCATGACGGGGCTGTACCCTCCGGCTCATGGTGTGAGAAACAACGGGAACTACCGATTACCCGGTGAAGCCGTGAGCCTGGCCGAACATCTGAAGAGTTCGGGGTATTCGACAGCGGCATTCGTCGGTGCCTTCGTCCTCGACTCACAGTTCGGGCTCGATCAGGGGTTCGATCTCTATTACGACTCGTTTCTCAACATCGATGAGGAGAAGAAACCATTCAAATATGCGGAGAGGGATGCCGATCAAGTTACCGGACTTGTTATCGACTGGTTGAAATCGAGAGAAACCACGACCCCGTTTTTTCTCTGGGTTCACTACTTCGATCCTCATCATCCGTACGATCCGCCGGAACCGTTCGGGCAGAGATACCGGGATGATCCATACCTCGGCGAAATCGCTTACACGGATCACTGCATCGGGAAGCTCATCGACACGCTTGAGGAGATGGGACTCATGAAACGGTCACTCCTCATCCTGACATCGGATCACGGCGAATCTCTCGGCGAGCACGATGAAGCTTCACACGGTATCTTTCTCTACGAGGCAACCATGAGAGTGCCACTCATCATGGTGCTCGAGGGTATTCTCCCGGAAAATGAGCGTGTGGAAGGAGAGGTTACACTCGCTGATATCTTCCCCACCGTCTGTGAGGTACTCGATGTCCCCTATCCGGGGTACATCGACGGGAGGAGTGTCATGGGGGTGGTCCACGGAGACACGGTGGAGAGACGACCCCTCTACATGGAATCGAAGTACCCTCCCGAGAATTATGGCTGGAGCCAGATTACCGGTGTAGTGCGGGAGGGATGGAAGTACCTGAGAGTACCCTCTCCCGAGCTCTATGATCTTACTGCTGATCCCGGTGAGCTTCAGAATCTGGCGGCCGACCACGCGATGCTACTCTCCGAGTTCGGCAGTCTTCTCACCCTCGTGGAAGATGAGAGCAGGGCCTCATCCGTCGCCCCCGGGGATGCGTTCGACAGGATGGATGACGCGACCAGGAAAAGTCTCGAGAAACTCGGTTACATCTGGACGAGACCAGCAGCAGAAGATACGGTTCGAGGGAAGGCGGATCCGAAGGACATGATCCGGATCGTAAACCAGACCGACAATGCCATGGCACTCATAAATAGAGGGAGTTATGATAAGGCATCTGATATTCTGTTGAACATTCTGGACAAAGATCCGGACAATGTCACGGCGCATAACCTGCTCGGCCAGACCAGCCGCAAGCTCGGGGACATCGATGGGGCGATCGATCACTGGAAGAGGGCGCTCGAGCTCAATCCGGAGTATGTGGAAACACATCGAAACCTGGGGACCCTGTTGAAGGAACGGGGAGAGATGGAGAAGGCCCTCGATGAGTTCGATGAGGTGATCAGGCTCAACCCGGAATATACGAAAGCCTATGTCGATCGTGGTTTAACCTTTCAACTCCTGGGAAACAGGGAAGAAGCTGAGTCTTCCCTGCGGAGAGCGATCGAGCTCGAACCCACATTCATTTATGCCCATCTCTTTCTCGGAAAACTTTTCAAAGAGGAAGAGAAGTTCGATTCGGCTCTCGTCCACTTCGAGAGTGCTCTCGCGGGCGACAGCACCAATATCGAGGCACGCCGACAGACGGCGAAGCTGCTTTTAAAAAAGGGTGACTTCGGGGGGGCGATCCGACACTTCAGGTATGCGGCAAGATCAGAGGCCGATCTTACTTCATACCTCGATCTCGGAATAGCTCTCGACAGGGCCGGGGAGCCTCTACAGGCCGTGGAAGTCTACCGGCAGGCCACCCTTCTCGACACACTCTCCGCGGAATTGTTCAACAATATGGGGATAGCTCTTCTTGGCCTCGAGCGTTTCGATGAAGCGGAAAAGAGCTTCAACCGTGCCATCGGGATAGAGCAGGAGTATGCGGAGCCCTATTTCAATCTCGGCAATCTCTATCGGAAACTCGACAGGAAGCAGGATGCGCTGAAGTCGTATCGGAGGTTTCTCGACGTGTGGAAAGGGGGAGAGGGACCGCGTAAACGGGCACTCAGGATTATCCGTGACCTGGAGTCGGACGGTTAGTGTCCATGTTCATCTAGTCCACCTCGGTGTGTGATAGGATTGAACTCTCATTTATCTCCCACTTGTCCTTATCCCCGTCTTTATCCAGGTTTCCCTCTGCATTGGCGGTAAAGCTCGTGGAGTCTGCCGAGTCGATCCCGTAGGCGTATCGCGTAAATCCTTTCGGATGAAATCCCAGGTCTGCCATGTTGTCTTTGTCCTGATCCTGATCTGTATGCAGACCGGCTGGAATTTCTTGCATAGGAGGAGCCCCGATGTAGGTGTCGTACTCGGCGCTGTAGGCCTCCTGGAGAGTCCGGATCTCACCGAGACAGGATTTCGCCTCGGAAGTTTTCGATCTCTTAACCAGGCCTCCGAAAAGGGGTAACGCGATCGCGGCGAGGACTCCGATGATTGCGACTACCATCATCAGCTCCAGCAGAGTAAAGCCGTTTCTGTTCTTTGTAAGTTTTTTCATCCTGTTCACCATAAACAGTAAAAGCAAAAGTTATGCCAAAACCGGCTCTTTTTTACCCGGTATGTCCGGAGTCATCCGGAGTTTAGAACAGGTGGATTTCAGAAGGTGAAAATGTTGACTTTTGATCGGTTAATTATTAATTATTTATGTCAAATTGCGACTTTTTCCGGCTCTGGTCAAAAGGCTTACGCCTTCTATAGATGTGGGGAAGGGGAGAGGGATGAAGCACGACGACACAGAAGAATCCGAAAAACTAAGCACTCACTGGGGAATGTTCTTCAAGGAAGGAGAACGTCCCCATTTTGTTTTTTGTTTTCCGGATTCCATTCACATTACTCAATTCCCCGCAGGGAGTGGGGAATGTTCTCATCTCCTTTCATACTGCCGTGATGGCAGGAGGTTGAATTGAAATACTGGAGAAAACCTTTAGACATCAAAACGATCAAGAAACCGGTCGGTGAGATCCACGTGATGAAGAGCAGATGCAAGGGATGTGGTTTCTGTGTGGAATATTGCCCCAGGAATGTCCTCGAGCTCTCACACGATTTCAATGAGAGGGGATATCATTACCCTCTCACCGAACGGCCTCTTGACTGCGTGGATTGCAAGCTGTGCCAGAGTATCTGTCCTGAATTCGCTATTTTCGTTCTTTCAGAGGATGGCGGGGAGAGTGAGAGCAATGGTGAAAAATGATAGAGCGGTATTGACGGGAGAACACTTCTGGGATGGAGACAGGGCCTGTGCCGAAGGCGGCCTGGCTGCCGGGTGCAGGTTCTTCGGCGGTTATCCGATCACGCCGTCGACCGAGATAGCCGAGAGAATGGCTGAACGGCTTCCGGAAGTCGGGGGGGTTTTCGTTCAGATGGAGGACGAGCTTGCTTCGATGAACTCAATCCTGGGGGCCTCGTGGGCGGGTGTCAAATCCATGACGTGCACCTCCGGCCCCGGGTTCAGTCTGATGATGGAAAACCTGGGTCTCGGCATCATGCTCGAGACACCGACTGTTCTGGTAAACGTCCAGAGAGGCGGGCCGTCGACCGGGCTTCCCACTCTCGTCGGTCAGCAGGACATGATGCAGGCGAGGTGGGGTTCACACGGAGACTACGAGATCATAGCCATCACCCCATCATCGCCACAGGAGTTTTTCGATTACACCATTCTGGCATTCAATCTCTCTGAGAAATACCGGGTTCCCGTCCTCATGATGGCAGATGAGGTGGTGGGACACATGACCGAGAAGGTGGTTGTTCCGCCGGCAGATCAGCTGGAGATCGTGGACCGGAAGCTCGCGACCGTACCACCGGAGGAATATCTCCCGTACGCCCCCGACGACGATCTCGTACCGCCGATGGCGATCGCCGGAAGCGGTTATCATTACCACGTGACCGGTTTGACTCACAACGAGAGAGGATATCCTTCAACCAGCGGTCCGGAAGTCCAGGCTACTCTGATTAAGCGGCTGATCGATAAAATACAAAATAATTCCGAGGACATTCTCCACTGGGAGGAATTCGAGACAGATGACTGTGAAGTTCTGATCGTTTCATACGGTATCTCCGCCAGGATCTCGATGAGCGCTCTCACGTGGGCGCGGAATAAGGGCTTAAAAGTAGGTTTGCTCAAACTCATCACGGCCTGGCCGTTCCCGGAGAAGAGAGTCCGGGAGTTCGCCGGATCTGTAAAGACCATCCTGGTACCCGAAGTGAATATGGGGCAAATGGTACGGGAAGTTCAGAGAGTAGTGATGGGTCGATGCGAGGTGGTCTCCATTCCTCATGCCGGAGGTCATGTTCATCACCCCGATGAGATACCTCGATTTATAATGGAGGCCATGAAATGAAAGAGAGTGTCACTATCAGAGAAGACATTGTTGACACAATGGATGCCGAACATCCAATCGACAACATAATAAGGACCGAAAGGATTCCACACGTCTGGTGCCCGGGGTGCGGGATAGGGACTTCAGTCAACTGTTTCGCGAGAGCACTCGAAAAAACCGAGCTCGATCTCGACAAGGTTTGTGTTGTGTCAGGGATCGGATGCACCGGCAGGGTAGCCGGCTATGTAAAACTCGATTCTTTCCATACCACCCATGGGAGGGGCATACCCTTCGCAGTCGGCCTCAAGCTTGCCAATCCCGAACTCAATGTCGTCGTGTACAGCGGTGATGGCGACCTCACGGCGATCGGCGGCAATCATTTTATCCATGCGGCCCGCAGAAATATCGACATCACAGTGGTCTGTGTGAACAACTTCATATACGGGATGACCGGGGGGCAGGTCGCTCCAACAACACCGCTAGGGTCGACCACTTCCACTTCTCCTTTCGGTAATCTCGAGCACCCGTTCAACATCCCCCATCTCGCCGCGGCTTCCGGAGCCGTCTACGTGGCGCGCTGGACATCGCTTCACGTCAAACGGCTCGAGAAGTCGATGATAGAGGCACTCACGAAGCCCGGTTTCACCGTTGTCGAGGTGATCTCACCATGTCCAACCGTGTATGGAAGAAGGAACAAGCTTGGTGACGGGATGCACATGCTCAATTTTTTCCACGATAACTGTGAGATCAGGCACGGCGAAGATCCGGCAAATGTGGCCATCGACAAGATAGGAAAGATCATTGTCGGAAAATTTATCGACATCGACAAACCAACGTATACCCAGCAAGTGCAGGCGCTTATCGCGCGGAGAATGGCGGAGGCGAAATGAGCTACAATGAAGTGAGAATAGCAGGTTTTGGAGGACAGGGGATCATCCTCGCGGGTGCCATCACCGGACAGGCAGCGGCTATCTTCGATGACAAAAACGCTACCCTCGTCAAAGCGTATGGGCCGGAAGCGAGGGGTGGGGCCTGCAGTACGCAGCTGATTATCTCGGACGATCAGATATTCTATCCGTACGTTCAGAAGCCGAATACGCTCGTAGTGATGTCACAGGAAGCATTCGTCAAGTTCGTAGACGAGCTCGAACCCGGCGGCGTTCTCGTCGTTGATGAAGACCTGGTGAAGCAGGAAGACTACGAGGCTGTCCGCAACAAATACGACCTGTACATAATCCCGTCGACGAGGATCGCCGAAGAGATGGGACGGAGGATTATTGCAAATATCGTGATGCTCGGTTTCTTCACCAGGGTGTCCGGGCTCATATCGGCAGATGCCATGAAGAATGCTATCAAGAACTATGTCCCGAAAGGGACCGAGGAGCTGAACCTCACCGCCTTTCAACGGGGATATGATTATATCGAAAAACCGCAGTTGAAGGAAGTGGGTGCCGGTAATGCTGATTCTTAAATAGAGGACGGAGGACAATGGACAGAAAGGCACTTGTGATCGGTGCCGGAGCAAGCGGACTCCGTGCGGCACTCGATATCGCCCACTGCGGTATCGAGGTACACGTTGTCGAGAAGGACTCTTCGATCGGTGGAGTGCTCAGAGGACATCAACGGACATATCCAACCGGCGAGGATTCGTATTCACTCCTGAATCCGATTCTCCTCGAGGCACAGACACACCCCAACATACGTCTCCACACGCTCACCGAAGTCGAGGAACTGAAGAAAACCGACACCGGCTTCAGTGTGAGGCTTCTCAGGAAACCCCGCTACGTCGATGAGGAACGCTGTACCGGTTGCGGACAGTGTGTCCTGGCCTGTCCGGTCGAAATCGAAGAGGATGGTCTTCACGGGCGGATGAAGCGAAAACCCGTTTACGTAAAGGATTCCATGGCAGTACCTCTTGTCTACGCGATCCAGAAAGAGGACAGGGCACCCTGTGTCCAGAGATGTCCCGTGCACCTCAACATTCAGGGTTACATTGCTCTGATCTCACAGGGCAAGTACGATCAGGCCTACAATCTCATCAGGGAACGACTCCCTCTTCCCGCTGTGTGTGGCAGGGTCTGTTTCCACCCATGCGAAGAGGAGTGTAACAGGGGGAAGGTCGATGAGCCGGTTGCCATCAACATGCTCAAACGGTTCGTGTGTGAGTATGAAGAGATGTCCGGCGGTATCGAACCGGTGAAGTTCGAGACCACCAGACAAAAGGTTGCCATCATCGGTTCCGGTCCCGCCGGGTTGACGGCGGGCTACGAACTCGCTAAACGGGGGTATAAACCGACTGTCTTCGAAGCGCTGCCGGTGAAGGGCGGCATGCTCCGTGTCGGAATCCCTTCCTACAGACTTCCACGGGAGGTTCTCGACCGGGAAATCGAATACATAGAGAAGAGCGGTGTCGAGATAAAAACCGGTATGAAACTCGGTGAGCAGATCAGCGTCGACAGCCTTTTAGACCAGGGGTATGAGGCTGTCTTCCTGTCTATCGGTGGTCACCGTTCGAGGAAACTCAATGTCGAGGGAGAGACTCTCTCGGGTGTCGTAGATGCGACTGATTTTCTCAGGCAGGTGAGTCTAACAGGCGAGTTCGAGATGGGCCGCGACGTCATCGTTGTCGGTGGTGGGAACGTCGCTCTCGATTGTGCCAGAGTAGCAAAACGGCTCGGGCCGGACCGGGTGAAAATGGTGTGCCTCGAATCCAGAGAAGAGATGCCGGCTCACGAGTGGGAAATAGAACAGGCACTGGAAGAAGGTGTCGAACTCCACCCATCTCTCGGGCCCAAGAGGATTCTCGGAGACGGAGAGAATGTAACCGGCATCGAGACTCTGCAGGTAAAATCGGTCTTCGATGAGATGGGCAGGTTCAATCCTTCTTTTTTCCCCGACAGCGAGTCCCCGATCGAAGGTGACATGGTGATCCTCGCCATCGGGCAGTTTCCCGATCTCAGGTTTCTTACGGAGAAGGATGGTATAGAGGCGACCAGGCGGGGGACGATCAATGTGGATCCCGCCTCTCTGATGACTTCGAGACCGGGTGTGTTCGCCGGTGGGGAAGCAGCGACAGGTCCCGGGATGGCCATCGAGGCGATTGCCATGGGACGAAACGCCGCAATCGCGATCGACCGGTACATAAGCGACGGCAAGCCGCACGTCGAGGACTGGAAGCCTGACCGTGATGCGAGTACAGAGGCAGGTTACAAAATCCCGGACGATCTGAAAAAAGTCGTCCGAGAGGATCCTGGGCATGTACCCGCCCAAACCCGGATAAAGAACTTCGACGAGTTCGAGTTAGGCCTCGACGAGGAGATGGCAAAGCGTGAAGCCGCGCGCTGTCTTTCCTGTGGCATCTGCTGTGAGTGTATGGAGTGTGTACGGGCATGTGATGTGTTGCATGCCATCGATCATGAAGAGACTCACAGTGATATCCATCTCGATGATCTGGGGGGCATCGTAGTCGCCGTCGGCATGGACAGGGTTCCCGTGGGTGGTGACAGGGCAGTACCGCTTTTGAAGAAATCCGGTGTTATCACCGATTCCGAGTTTGACCTCCTCATTTCACAGTGGGGGCCGACCGGAGGTCGGCTGGTGTTCCCGGGTAACGGCAGGAAAATTAAAACACTGTGTTATCTTCTGGGCCTCACACCCGAAGACACGAAAGACGATTCAATCGATAGAGGTGCAATACTCTCGCGGATCAAGGCTGTCGCCGATAAGGCACCCGGAGTCAAGCTTCATCTTGTCAATCCCCCTCAATTCATAGAGAAAGCCGTGGGTGAAGAGCTGGCAGGCTGTATCCAGATTACAATCTCCCGGATGGAAGTCAGCGGGATCAAGAAAAGTGGATCGAAACTCATATTCAAAACCGTTGATGGGGCTGAGGACACCGGTGCGAAGTGGGACCTGATCGTGTCTGCCACCGTCTTCTCTCCGGGTGAGCGTACCAATCATCTCGCAGATCTCCTCTCGATTCCCCTCGATGATTCAGGTAATTTTCAAAGCGGCGAGAGCCCGCTTCATTCGTGTTCTGATGGTATTTATCTCTGCGGCCACGCTGCCGGCAGTCGAAACAGTGCCGAAGCCATCAACCAGGGATCTGCCGCTGCTTCGCTTGTAGAGGAGAGGCTCTGGAATTCCCGGAACAGAACTCCGGTGTCACTGATCACCCCGGTGACCGTCGACCTGGATACGCCGAAGACGGCAGTTTTCGTGTGTGAGTGCGGAGGGAGCATCAGTGAGTATCTGGACGTGGAGGCTCTGAGCTCTTTTGCCCGTGATCTCCCCGAGGTCGGGCATGCTGAAGTCATAACCTACATGTGTTCCCGGGAGGGTGTCGATCAGGTTACCGGTGTTATCGAGAAAGAGAACATAAACAGGGTGGTGACCGCATCGTGTTCATGCTGTTCACTCGAACAGATCTGCACCAACTGTTCCACGCAGAGGATCAGACAGAAGGAACGCCTTTACGAGGCTACTTCACTCCCGAGGGATCTTTTCGAACCGATAAACATACGTGAGCAGTGCGCCTGGGTACATCACAACGATGCTCAGCTGGCGCTGCAGAAGGCAACCGAGCTCGTCAGCATGGCCGTTAAAAGAGCCGGGGCACTGGAGCATGCCGAAGTCGTTCGGACCGAGATTTCCGAAGGAGTGATGGTCTGCGGCTCCGGCGATGATGCCCTCATCTGTGCGGAGAGTCTTGCGAGACGGGATTTCAGGGTGAGTGTGCTTCCCGACGAGCAAGGCCGGGGACCTGAGACAGGTGACAGGCTTGCACGGCTCAAAGATATGGGTGTCACCGTCTACGACATGGGTGTGGTGAGAGAGCTCAGGGGTTACGGGGGTGATGTCCATGTTAATTTCGGGAGTGACGGCACGGAAGAGTCTCTGAAATTCGGCTCGCTCGTACTCACCGGCCAAAACGGTCCGGCCCATCTTCACCCGGTCACCATGCCACTGGATACATCCATCAAAGGTGTTTTCCGCATGTCGGCTGAACAGTCTGGTGATGAAGGCGAATCTCTCAGGACAGCGGGTCTTGCACTCGCATCCCGAGTGTCGGCTTACCTTGCCGGCGGACAGCTCCGGTCTCTCGGATACGTCCCGGTCATGGAGCCATTCTGGTGCAGGGGTTGTGGCAACTGCGCCCGTGTCTGTGAGTTCGGTGCATTCGAGATGATAACCGAGGACGGCTTCACTCGTTCATTAATGAAAAAAGAGCTTTGCAAAGGATGCGGGACGTGTGTCGCCTACTGTCCGACCGGTGCGATAAGGGCGAGTCATACGTCCAATAAAAGCCTCAACGCGATGTTCGGTCAGGCAGGGGACGACACATTCGCCGGCCGAGATCGGATCGTTGTATTCGCCTGCCACTGGTCCAACTTTGCCGGTGTTGATTTTTACAACATCGGGAGGTTTCAGATACCAACCGATGTGCGGGTTATCAGGCTGACCTGTGCGGGCCGCCTCGAAGAATCCATGATCATAAAAGCATTCTCATCCGGGGCTGATGGCGTAATCGTCATGGGGTGCGGCGAAGACATCTGCCACTACCAGTTTGGTAACAAGCGGGGTATGGAGAGGATGGACAGGGTCGGGCAACTTCTCAAGTTACTCGGTGTACGAGAAAACAGATTCAGAGTAACCAGCATTCCTGCCTGGGATACGGGCAGGTTCGAAACCCTGGTGAACGATTTTGCAAGAGAGATCAGGGAAGGCTGAAATGGAAGATGAGAAAAAATTGATGCAGCGACACAAGACTTACTACTGTCTCGATTGCGGTAAGTGCACGAGTGTATGTCCGGTTTCGAAGTACGATCAGGAATTCTCGCCCAGGCGAATAGTCGAAAAGGGTGTTTATGAAGGATTCGATGAGCTGGTAAAGGATCCGATCACCTGGGAGTGTCTCACCTGCAACATGTGCAACCTCAGGTGCCCGGCTGACGTACGGTTCATCGATTTCATGAGAGAGGTTCGGGTATCGGCTCTGCCACTCGGGAACGAGGGCAGGTGCACTCATGGAGAAACTATCCATTCCTGGATCAGTGCAATGGCCGGTACTGACTGGGAGCAGGACCGGCTCAGTATCCTCGAGAGCGAAGATGAAATAAGTTATGCCGAAGAGGGTGAGTACCTCTATTTTATGGGGTGCCTGCCTTACTACCAGGCCTATTTCGGCGACTGGGGCCTCGAGATGGACGCCATCGCCAGGAGCACCATACATCTCCTCAACAATTTCGGTATTACACCGGCCGTGATGAAAGATGAGGTGTGTTGTGGTCATGATCTCCTCTGGGCGGGAGACACTGACACATTCAAACGCCTTCTCGATAAAAACCTTGAAGCAATCCGGAAGACCGGTGCAAAAAAAATCGTGGTTTCCTGTGCGGAGTGCCTGAGGACACTCTCCGTGGATTATGCACAACATACCGACAATTTCGACATACCTGTTATTCACATAGCTCAGTTTATGGAAGAAAATCTCGAGGGCGTCGCCGCGAAAACTGCGCCGGGTGAGGTCAGTCAGGTGAAGGTCACCTATCATGACCCGTGCCGTATGTCCAAGCATCTGGACATTCTGGATCCACCTCGGGCGGTACTGGCCGCCACCGGGGGGGTAGAGCTTGTCGAGATGCCCCACAGCGGTGTGCGGTCACTCTGCTGCGGGACGAGTCTGTGGATGAATTGTGGAGAGGTCTCGAAGAAAATACAGCTTGAAAGACTCGACGAAGCTTCCGGGATGGACGCGGATTATCTGTTGACTGCATGCCCGAAGTGCCAGATTCATCTTCGATGCGCTCAGAGGGAAGCAGATCTCCCCGCCTACTCACGGGTACCACTCGTTGATTTCGCCAGCTTCATGAATATGAAGATGTCCCGTTTCGCCCAAAAAGAATGTGTTGAAGGAACGGGGACCTGACATATGAAGCTCTCTGTCCACCGTACATTGTAAATCGGAGGTAGTAGTCATGGACATTGGAACCGGGGAAGAAGTCAGGGTTGGGGTGTTCGTCTGCGCCTGCGGTGGGAACATCAGCAAAGTCATCGATGTAAACGCCGTTGCAGATTATGCCAGGACCCTCGACGGAGTAGTGGCTGTGTACAACAACCTCTATTCGTGCTCCGATCCGGGACAGCACCGCATCCAGGAAAAAATACACGAGGAAAGGATAAACAGGCTAGTGATAGCGGCCTGCAGCCCCAAATTGCACGAACCGACCTTCAGGTCTGCCGCAGAAGGAGCGGGGCTCAACCCGTACCTCGTGGAGATGGCCAACATTCGAGAGCAAGCCAGCTGGGTTCATCAGAATGAGCCCGAAGCGGCCACTGAAAAAGCCAAGGATTCAGTGAGAATGTCAGTTGCCAAGGCCCATTTCCTCGCACCGCAGAAGGAGCTCGAGGTTCCGATCGAGAGGAAAGCACTGGTTATCGGAGGAGGCATCGCCGGTATCCAGGCATCACTCGATCTGGCCGATACAGGATACCAGGTATTCCTCGTCGAAAGAGAGGCGTCCATCGGTGGGATAATGGCTCAGCTGGATAAGACATTTCCCACTATGGACTGTTCTATATGAATACTCGGCCCTAAGATGATGGATGTCGGTCGACATCCAAACATAGAGCTGCTCACACTCTCCGAAGTCGAAGAGATCAGCGGTTACGTCGGCAGTTTTAATGTCAAAGTTCGGAAAAAAACCAAGTACGTCGACGAGAAGGAATGCACCGCATGCGCTGAGTGCGTGGAAGTCTGTCCGGTCTCCGCTCCCAACGAGTACGAAATCGGCCTCAACACCCGACATGCCATCTACATCCCATTCCCTCAGGCTGTCCCCTCTTCTTACATGGTCAATATGGAAGAGTGCCTCGGCAACAATCCAATCGCCTGCGGGAAGTGTATCGAGGTATGTGAGAAGAAGTGTATAGACTTCGATATGCAGGATCAGATCATGGATTTGCACGTCGGTACCGTCATCGTGGCGACGGGGATGAGGGTCTACAACCCGGAAGAGCTCGATGAGTACGGTTACACGAAGTACGAAAACGTCGTGACCAGTATGGAAATGGAGCGTCTACTCAATGCAGGCGGCCCCACAGGCGGCCACCTCGTGCGGCCGGGGGATGGCCTGGAGCCGAAGAAGATCGGTTTTGTCCTCTGTGTCGGTTCTCGCTCTGAGAAGAGGGGTAATCCCTACTGTTCGAATGTCTGCTGCATGAACACCGTCAAAGATTCCCTTCTCATCAAGGAGCATGATCCTGAAGCCGAGGTTTTCGTGTTTTACCAGGATATCCGGGCGTTCGGGAAGGGCTTCGAGGATCTCTATAAGAGGAGTAAAAACGAAGGCGTGAAGTATATTCGTGGTCTGCCCGGCGACATCGTCGAGGATGCAGACAGCAGAAGTCTTCACCTCTCCGTCGAGAATACGTTGACCAACAGACTCGAGAATTATAATCTCGACATGGTCGTTCTCTCCATCGGCCTTGTACCGAGAGGTAACGGCGATGGGGAAGATGATTCACTAAGTAAGATCCTCCCGCTCTCGAAGACCTCCGACGGATTCTACCTCGAATCGCATCCCAAACTGAAACCCGTCGATGCACCGACACAGGGTGTCTTCTTCGCGGGCTGCGCCGAGAGTCCGAAGGATGTCAAGGACTCTGTCACTCAGGCAAGCGCCGCGGCGTCCAGGGCCGGTATCCTCATGGCAAAAGGTAAAGTGACTGTCGAGGCCATAACTGCAGTTGTGGATGAGGACAAGTGTACCAGCTGTGGTGTGTGTGCCAAGGTGTGTCCATTCGGGGCCATCACCGTGGACGTGAAAGCGAAGACACCCGCAGTCGTCATCGAAGCAGCTTGTTTGGGCTGTGGCACATGCGCGGCGGAGTGCAAATTCGAAGCCATCACGCAGAAACACTTTACCGATGACCAGATGAAAGCACAGGTCGATGCAGCGACTGCTGTCCATCCGGAGCGCAATATCCTCTGTTTCGCCTGTAACTGGTGCTCCTACGCCGGTGCCGACACGGCAGGGACCGGCAGGATGCAGTATCCGGCCAACATCAGGACGATCAGGACCATGTGCAGTGGTCGTGTCGACGAGGAGTTTGTGTGGAGAGCGTTCGAACGCGGTTCCCCCCTGGTGTGGGTGACAGGATGTCACTTCGGTGATTGCCACTACATCGACGCCAACCACTGGACCGACAAGAGAGTCAAAAAGATTCACAGGAAAATGGAAAAACTCGGTCTCCGTACCGAAAGACTGCAGCTCAACTGGATCAGTGCCGCCGAGGGCAACGTGTTTGCCAGGCGGGTCAATGAACTCCAGGATATTCTACGGACCGTGACGGCGGATGAGATCGAGGAAACCAAGAGGATTCTGGACGAAGAAAAGAATAAAAAGAATAAGAAGAAAAAACAGTAGCAATACACCGGGGCTCTCATGAAAAAGTCAGGTAAAAGAAACGTGCTCCTGTTGAGTAAATCCGGGGAGTTGATAGAAACTCTGGAGAGAGCCCTGATCAGAGGATACGAGATCCAGGTCATGGACAGGAAAGGCGATTTCCTCGATCATGCGAAGGCCCATCGTCCTGACATCTGTATCGTGGATCTTGATTTCCCGAACATTAACCATTACAAACTCATCAGAGATCTCCGTACTCTTCATCCTGCAGCCGGGCACATCGCTCTTTTCAAAAAGGGGCAGAGGAAACTCTCGGACCAGGCTCTCAAGTCAGGGGCCGATGCCTGTACTTCGTATCTCATCCAGGCGGGTGAATTCAAACTCATTGTCACAAAGGTGCTGAACAGTGCATCCGCGCGGAGGGTTGATGCAGACTCTTGTCTTATTCCAAGTGCCCCACCGGGTCTTCTCCAGCACATCATAGACAATTCCCCTGATGCTATCATCTCCACCGGCGGCTCCGGAGGAATAGACTATTACAGCATGGGTTCCTCCCACATTTTCGGTTACAAAGCCCGTGAGATCGCGGGCAGCTCTTTATCTCGTCTCTTTGCGAAAGGTGAGGAGGAGATGCACAGAGTTCTCGACCGAACCCGCAGACAGAAAAGGCTCAGTGGGTACGAGGCTGATTTTCTGCGCAAAGACGGGAAACGAATCATCGGCATTCTCTCCGGGTCAGTCCTCAAACAGCAGCAGAATAACAGAGCAGGTTTCCTGTTCGTCATCAAGGACATAACGGACAATATCAAGCTCGAGCGAGGTATCTACGAGAGTAAGATCGAACTCGAATCCGTCTTTGATTCGATCGTTGATCCTCTCGCAGTGATCAGAAGAGATTACTGTATCAGTCGGGCAAACAGGGCAACGGCGAGATTTGTGGGGATGGGAATAAAAGATGTGATAAGCAGGAAGTGTCATGAGCTTCTGCATCGGTCGAAGATCAAGTGCTTTCCCTGTCCTGTATCAGTTACATATAAGACCGGTGAATCATCATTTGCCGAAATCGAAGCGAAGGAATCCGGTGAAATATTTCACGTCTACAGCTATCCGATTCTCGACTATCGGGGTGATATCAAGGGGGTGATCGAGCACAGGCGGGACGTTACAGACCAGAAGAAGCTTGAGGCGGAACGTCACCGGTTGGAGCTCGAGCTCATGGAGAAGCACAAACTCTCATCAGTGGGAATGCTTGCTCAGGGGATTGCCCACAATCTCAACACTCCGCTCGGCGTGATCATGGGGAGGAGTGAGATGTTACGAGATGACATCGGCAAAGGTCTCGATCGGGCTTCGACATGCCTCGCGGAAGAAGGAGACAGTAAAAAAACACTCGAGGAGATCGAGGGGACGAGAACTCAGGCCGATCAAATGCTCGAAATCATCCTCAAGCAGGTCGACAGTATGTCTTCCATCATTCGCAATCTTATGGACATCGGAAGGCAGCGACAGGATGCCGAGCGAAAGAAGTTGAACCTGAATCACATCCTCGAACAGGAGATGCGTTTCCTCGAGGCTGACATGTTCTTCAAGCACCATGTGACCAGGGTGATCGAACTCGACCCCGGGTTACCTTACATCGAGGGGGTGTATTCCGATTTCAGCCAGTCGTTTACCAATATCATCAGAAACGCCATGGATGCGATGTATAACCAACCGGTTAAAGAGCTCAGTGTGAGGACATACTGTGATGAAAACTGGATCTATGTCGAGATCAGCGATACGGGGGAGGGTATCGACAAGAAAAGTCTTCCGAAGATCTTCGACCCCTTCTTCACGACGAAAGATTTCGGGGAGGCGGAAGGAAAGCCGGCAGGTGTCGGGCTTGGTCTGCACAGCTGTTATCAGCTTCTTAGCCCGTACGGAGTGAAGTTCAACGTGAGAAGTAATCCGGGTGACACAACTTTCACGATTTCGATCCCGACTCACAAAGAATCCGGTTGACAAGAATCAGGTTGAAGGATTGACTTATTCAACGCATCTTTTTAATTATTTCAAGAAGATTTCCCTTACCAACTCTCACTTCAAGAGGCGGGTGCACTCGTGACAGCAAGGAAAAGCAAACCGGCGGCTAAAGCTGTTGATGATCATTTGAAAGGTACAATACTCGTCGTTGATGACGAGACCGACATGCGAGACTTCCTCTGTGAGACGCTGAGGAGGACAGGCTATGATGTTGATTCCGCGTCAAACGGTGCTGTTGCCCTCAACAAAGTGAAAAAATCGTATTTCGACATGGTTATTACTGATTTGAAGATGCCGAGGGCGACCGGATTAGAGGTCCTAAAGGAGACGAAGAAGCGGAATCACAACACCTCTGTCGTCATGATGACCGGCTACGGCACAATCACCAGTGCTGTGGAGGCTATGAAGGAAGGTGCTTTCGATTACATCACGAAGCCGTTCTCCGGCGATGAGATCAAACTGGTGATCGACAAGGCATTCGAATTTCGCAGGCTCATCGATGAGAATCTCCGGCTGCGGCAGGAGCTCGAGGACAAATTCAGCTATGCCAACATTATCGGAAAGAGTAAAATCATGCACGAGGTGTTCGAGACGATCCATCTTGTAGCACCCACCAAATCTACCATTTTGATACAGGGTGAAAGCGGTACCGGTAAAGAGCTCGTCGCAAAAGCTATTCATTACAACAGCCCCCGGAAGAACGCTCCATTTATAAGAGTAAACTGCGCAGCAATCCCCGACAGCCTCATGGAATCAGAACTCTTCGGACATGAAAAAGGAGCTTTTACCGGAGCGATACGGCGGGCGAAGGGAAGATTCGAGAAGGCGAACGGAGGCACTCTCCTCCT
>CAZZKG010000018.1:49604-54627 GCA_964654825.1 uncultured Gemmatimonadota bacterium
TTCGTCGAGAGATACTCACGAGACAACGGCAAGCAGATCGACGAATTCTCCAAAGATGCCATGCAGTTGATACTCGGTCACAGCTGGCCGGGAAATGTCAGGGAGCTCGAACACTGTATCGAGCGCGCATGCGTGATCCTGCAGGAGAACAAGATTCTACCGAAACATCTCCACATCGATAGCGAAGCTGATTCCGGTCTCCCTTCTTCGATGAACCTCCAGAACATGAAACTCGATGATGTCGAGAGGACGATAATACTCAACTCCCTAGAGCGTCATGAGGGCAACAAGACCAAAGCAGCCGGTGATCTGGGGATAAGTGTTCGAACCCTGAGAAACAAACTGAATCGTTACGAAGTGAGTAGTAAGAAAAAGACCAGAAAGAAGGCAAAATAGACAGGCGTGGTCATTATGACACTCTTTTTGGGTTTCTGAATGGAAGTGTGTTTCATAATGATACATATTTTATTGATATAATACCTCGGTGTGTCTTTGTGGCCCGAATTAGCACATTTCCCCCCGATGACTACCTCTTACAGCATTAGAATAAAAGCTGTATCTTATTACATATCAAGGAAATAGGGTTTTTTCTGTCAAAGTCTCTCGTGTCCACGATATGGGAATACTTCTTGCTTCTCTTTCTGTTGATTAATCACGTGTGACCGGTTTCCTATTCCATGAAGGTGAGGTTTCATGATACACATCGGCTTTGATATCGGATCGATCAGTCTCAAAGTGGCCGTCCTCTTCGATCAAGAGGATGCAGGCTATTGTACGAAACTGATTGAAGCCTGTCCGGACTACTTTTTCGCCCCGGATTCACAGCCGGATGGTCTCGGCGAGGGAGACGTCAGGATTGCAGTGTCGAAATACCAGCGTTGCCGGGGCGAACCGGTAAGAGTTTTCAATTCACTCCTCATCCAGCTCTTCAAACACATCCCGCTGGAGAAGGTGAGCACCCTGCGGGGGACCGGGTCGGGCGGGAAACTATCCACAGGACTCCTCAAGGTAAAATACGAGAACGAGTTTCTTGCGATCACCAGAGGCGTCGGATTTCTCCATCAGGACGTGCAGACCGTGTTCGAGATGGGGGGCGAAACATCGAAACTCATCAATCTCGAGAGGGACGATGAGGGATATGTCGGTATCCAGGATTATTCGACGAACGGGGATTGCGCCGCCGGTACCGGATCTTTCATGGATCAGCAGGCAAAGAGGCTCGGTTATGAGATCGAGGACGTGGGCGATATCGTCATGGGGGCGAAGAAAGCGTCTAAAATCGCCGGAAGATGCTCTGTCTTTGCCAAATCCGATATGATTCATGTTCAGCAGAAAGGTGATCAGCCACCGGAGATTCTTCGTGGGCTCTGCGAAGCTGTTGTCCGAAATTTCAAGGGGTCGATCGCGAAGGGAAAAAAGATAAATCCGAAAGTTGCGATGCTCGGCGGCGTTGCGAAAAACAAAGGTGTGATGAACGCCATGGAAAAAGCATTCGAACTTTCCACTGATGACTTCATTATTTCTCCATACTATGCGTGGATGGGTGCTATCGGTGCGGCGAGAATCGCAATGGACGAGGGTGACAGGGTCGAGCGTTGTGACATCGGGGCTCTCCAGAAGTATCTCGACGGCCGGATGGCCGAATTCGCAATCTCCGAGCCGCTCTCCCTGGAAAACGTGACTCTGCTCAGAGACAGGATCCCATCGTATGAATTGAACGATTCAGAAGGACCCATCGATGCGTTCCTCGGAATCGATATCGGATCCGTGAGCACCAATCTGGCCCTGATCGATGAGAATGACAATCTCATAAAAGGCATATACCTGAAGACGGATGGACGTCCCATCCAGGCGGTCAACAACGGACTGCGGGAAATCAAGGAAGAACTGGGTGACAGGATAAATATCATGGGGGTCGGCACAACCGGCTCGGGGCGGGAGCTCATCGGCAAACTCATCGGGGCAGACAGCATCAATGACGAAATCACCGCCCACAAGACAGGTGCTCTCTACACGGGCAGGAAGTATCTCGATCTCGAAGTCGACACTATCTTCGACATCGGTGGACAGGATTCCAAGTACATCAGTCTCGAGGATGGTATCGTGGTGGATTTTCACATGAACGAGGCGTGTGCGGCCGGTACGGGATCGTTCCTCGAAGAGCAGTCGGAGCGGCTGGGTGTCAACATCATCGGTGAGTTTCAGGATATCGCTCTCTCCTCCCGGGCTCCTATCCACATGGGCGAGCGGTGTACTGTTTTTATGGAGAAAGATGTCAATGTCTGTCTCCAGCAGGGAGCTGAGCGGGGTGATGTGATCGCGGGTCTCGCCTATTCGATCGTGTACAACTACCTCAACAGGGTCGTGAAGGGGAGAAAGATCGGAGACACAATCTTTTTCCAGGGCGGCACTGCATACAATGACTCGGTTGCCGCCGCTTTCGGTGTTGTTCTCGGTAGGGAGGGCAAACGCCTCATCGTCCCACCCCACAACGGAATCCTCGGCGCCTATGGCGAAGCGTTGCTCGCGAAAGAGTTCGTTCAGTTTGCCGGGGAGCAGACCAGTTTCCGTGGTTATGATCTCGAGGAGATCGATTACAGTATCAAAGAAATCACGTGTAAAGCCTGTACTAATTACTGCGATGTGCAGATCTTCGAAGTTGAGGAGGAGAAGACCTACTGGGGTGACAAGTGCTCCTATAAATTCCGAAAGGCGGCTCGTGTCGAGAAAAAGCCCGTGATCGATGATCTGTTCGCTCTCAGGGAAGAGTTCCTCGTCGGTGATTGGGAGAAGGATCCGGGTGAGGGGCCGAGGGTCGGTATCGCACGGAGTATGTATTTCTTCGAACGCTTCCCGTTCTGGTACACTTTCCTGAAGGAGCTCGGGTTTACGATAGTTCTCTCCGATGCGACGAACAAGAAGATAAAGAAGGCCTCTCTCGAGGCGTGTGTCGCAGATCCCTGTTACCCCAAGAAAGTTGCTCATGGCCACATTCAGGATCTGCTCGACAAAGGAGTGGATTACATCCTTTCACCGAACATTATCGATGCTGAGACAAAAGATTATCGGACCGAATCCTATCTCTGTATCTGGGGTCAGAGTCTGCCTTTTGTCCTGAATCACGTCCCGGTATATAAATCCATCCGGGACAAGTTCATCATCCCTACCGTTCACTTCCGGGCTTCCCGGGACAAGGTGAGAAAAGAGCTCGAGGCTACGGTGAAGACGTACAATCTCGGAAGAGCGCGGGTGGCAAAGTGCAGGGAAGCGGTCGAGAAAGCTTTCCGAGCACAGGATCTGTTCAGATCGCGCATCCATGAGACCGGTATCCGTGCCCTCGAAACTCTCAAACAGACAGGAAATAAGGGTATCGTCTTTGTCGGGAGAGCGTACAACATCTATGACAGGGAAGTGAATCTCAACGTCCCGAACAGGTTGCGGTCTGATTACGGGATCAACGTCATTCCAATGGACTTTCTGCCCATAGATGACATCGACATCTCTGACATCAATTCCAACATGTTCTGGAACTACGGCAAGAAGATACTTGCCACTTCAAAATTCGTCTCCACGAGAGATTATCTGCAGATGATCCACTTTACAAATTTCAAGTGCGGGCCTGATTCGTTCATCAAACACTTTGCTCCTCTCGCCTGCAAAAAACCGTATCTCACACTTCAGCTCGATGAGCATGGCGCGGATGCCGGTACAATGACGAGGGTCGAAGCATATCTGGACAGCAAGGGGTTCCTACGATGGTGGTTGCAGGAAAAAACAGCCTAGAGGGGAGGAAGCTCTTCCTCCCTCACATGGATTATCATGCCGCCAGGATGTTCGCCGCGGCATTCAGGTCGATCGGTGTCGATGCCGTTCCCTCACCCGATTCGGACGCGGAAACGCTGCTTCTCGGAAAACGTTACACCTCGGGTGAGGAATGTTACCCCGAGATCGTCACATTCGGGGATTTCATGAAGGTAACACAGATGGATGACTTCAAACCCGAAAACACGGCTTTTTTCATGCCGACCGCTCCGGGGCCCTGCAGGTTTGGACAGTACGCCCAGTTTCAGCGAATGGTTTTGAACGAGCTCGGGTTAGAGGACGTTTTAATTGTTTCCCCCACGAGCGCCACGGGTTACGAGGAGCTCGGACAGCATGCCTCCGAGTTCGTCCGGACAGGCTGGAGAGGCCTCGTCGCAGCCGACATCCTCAGGAAGATGCTTCTCAAGACCAGACCGTATGAAATCGAGAAGGGTGAGACAGACCGTGTCATGCACGATTGTGTTGGAATGGTCGCTGACGTCATCGCCATACCGGGAATCGATCACAAAGAAAGACTCGAGCTGATGGCCGAGGCTCTCGTAAAATGCCGTGAGCGATTCCGTGGAGTCCCGGCCGCCTATACGAAGGATCGTCCCCTCATCGGTGTCGTCGGGGAGATTTTCTGCAGGCTCAACACATTCAGTAATGATGACCTCATCCGCAAAATCGAAGATCATGGCGGGGAGGCATGGCTCTCGGGTGTCGCCGGCTGGGTGTGGTATACCAATGAGGAGCAGAGGTTCAGAATACAACGGGATTACTCCGGATTTGATATGTGGAAGGAGCTCTCTAAAGCCTACCTCAAGAGACATTTTCAGAAGAAGGACGAAGCGCGTCTCTACGAGTCTTTCAAGGAGGTTTTTCTGGGGTACGAGGAGCCCGAGGTCGAAGAAATCTTCAGGAATACACGCCCGTATCTGCCGCACCAGTGCGTGTCAGGCGAGAGTGTGCTGAACGTCGGCGAGATCATCTACTACTACGAAAAAGGTGCCGACGGAGCGGTCGACATAAGCCCCTTCACCTGTATGCACGGCGGCATCGGCGAGGAGATCTACGACGATGTGAGCACGGATCACGAACGCATCCCGATCAGGTCGTTCACCTGTGAGGAGACACGATCGGATGTGGACGACAGCGTCGGGATATTCATGAACCTCGCCAGGACTTACCAGAGAAGGAAGACCAGGAAGAGGATCCACCC
>CAZZKG010000019.1:0-54383 GCA_964654825.1 uncultured Gemmatimonadota bacterium
CACGGTGTTCGTCTACACCGTTCAGCGGCTCTCCTGGTATGGAGCATAAGAATATAGGATTTGCGTCCTAGGATTGACTGCGATGGACACTAATGCGCCGGCTTCACAGAACTGTCTGTGACAGAAAAGGTGAAGCGCCCGCTTCTACTGACTGCGGAGAATGAAAATCCCTTCTGTGAGTGGCGGTAGTCTTTGATGGTCGACAATCCTGCCCGTACTGATTCATTGGAAGAACCGTTGCCGATATCGAGTGAAGTGAGGGAGATACCTGCCGGGTATGAGCCGGTTTCGAGGAAGGATCGTTTCAGATAAATCTGGAGAATTCGACACGCATTCTGTGCCCTGGCCTCTTCAGACTTTTCCATCGACCTGTTCATGGTGCTTATTACATCAAGTTGGCGTTCCACCTGTTCAGCTATAACCGGATCGGGATTTTTCTCGAGTAGTCCGAGGGCGACTATCTCCGCCTCCTCGGGTCTCTGGTCCATCAGAAGGCGCTGGATCTTGAACAGAGAGAAATCAAACTCGAGATACTCCTTCGCTCTTTCTCCATCTGAAGTCCCGGGCAGGTAGGTGGCGAGGTCGGTGAGGATGATTTCGGCCCGGCCCAGATCGCCTTCCCGGGCCAGATCGCGGGCGAAGTGAAACCGGCCCTCTATATGATCTTCGAGCTTTTCAATCCTGCCTTTTACGAGCCTGGTAATTTCATATTGTCTGTACGAAACCTCAAAGGCCTCGAGCCTGTTGATCGACTCCCCGATCCGGTCCTCATCCAGAGAATCGAGCAGCTGATAATACTCGGTCAGGACCGGTTCCGGTGTCTCCTGCAGACCACATCCCCCCGCCAGGATACAGAATATCTGAAGGATGACAAAGATTTCTTTCACCCGCATCTGGACCTCTCCCGGACTGCCGCCTGCGGCATGAATACTCATCCCGCAGGCCTCAGTTCTTCCCCGTAAGATTTTCCTTATTTCATGAGGATCATTTTCCGGACGGCTCTCGAACCACCCGCTTCGAGACGCATGAAGTAGATGCCGGAGTATACGGGTTCACCACCGGTGTTTCTCCCGTCCCACTGGACAGTGTGCTCTCCCGCTTCCTTCACCGCATCAACGAGTGTAGTGACAAATCTCCCGTGGATATCATATATCTTGAGGGTGACATGCGCCGCTGATGATTCAGACGCGAGGTATCGGATTGTCGTCTGCGGATTAAACGGGTTGGGATAATTCTGCATGAGCACGGCCACATGCGGGAGGACCGGAGAGAGGATCTCATCTCCATCAGCACCGAGACCGCCATCCAGGATCTCACCGCTGTAAGCGTCGAGATAGAAGTGTCCCGACTGACACGATGAATGATAGGACACGAGCCAGACCAGACGGTCCACGTCCTGGGGATATATCCCCTTCGTCATGATGGCTCCTATAACCGGTTCTTCGACACCTCCACCGACGGCATCACCACCGGCCTGTCCGGCGATGACGAGGATCGAATCACTCCCGAGCCAACCCGCGGCAAGTTCGTCGGTCGTCCATGAATCTGAGAAAGGCTCGAGTGCGACTCGAGGCCCGGCATCGGTTGCCTGCACGGTTACAGAAGTCGACCCGTTCAGCAGAGCTGAATGGAAAATAAACGCCCAGGCATCTGCTTTCCCTTTATAAGGGAACGACAGAGGTGTTACATTGACGATGCAGGAGAGTACGGCATCATCACTCCAGCTCCGGGCAGCTGCCTCTGCTTCCGCCAGGTAGAGGTCCGAGGTGAACAGTGAATCGAGTGATGTTTTGTAGTCGAAAGATCCTCTGAATTCGCCTGATTCGGCCCCGACCAGCATCTGCAGGTTTTCTGCGGACAGGTCTTTGAACCTGATTATCCACAGGTGTTCACCAAACGGGAGGGTTACCGGTTCAGACAGAGACGCACTGGCACTGGTTAGAGGATGTTCAATCCTGAAAACTGCGCCGCCGCTGCTCTCGGCTATTTCCATAGCTGTTTGAGAATCCAGCCAGGACCCTCCTGTCACTTCCGGTATCCACCCGCCGACCACGCCGGCCGAACGGTCCGTGCAGGCACTGTCGTCACAGGTTTGGTAGAACCGCTTGCTCCCCCGATCGAGGGAGAGAAACTCGAATGACCACCCTGATGACCTTCCCAGTTCATCAACAGAACCGAGACTCTGTACACGAAACAGTCCGGCATCGGCCGCCCACTCCAGCGCCTTCTGTGAAGCAACCTGGAATGCATCACTGGTCGTGACATCACTGCCTTCACAACCGTATTCGTATCCGTACAGATTCTGGCTTGTACCTTTAACGTAGATATCGAACTCATTCGAACTTTCGGATGTGTACCCCACAGTCCAGTAGTAACTGTTCGAGATACAGGGGTCATAGAGCTGACCCACCAGAAACGCCTGGGTAAGCACACCAATATTGGTATCACGATATTGTGAGCCGCCATGTGCCTCACTGAACGGTACCACATCATCCGAATCGATCCAGCCACCCGAAATAGGGTCGGTGAAGAGCGGCGGTTGCGACCAGGTGAACTGTACCAGCGCATCGATGACCTCGATGAACAGCACTGAATCAATAATACTCGAATAGAAGCTGTACCCCCAGCTCCTCGCCGTCCCATCAGTCACCAGAGTGTCGGTGTTGAATATGACGACAGGGATGGCATCCGATGACCAGGTGACAGCTTCATCCAGGGCCATGGAATACCAGTCACCTGCCGTTCCGTAAACGGCATTCATCGGATTCTCTCTATCTCCGACGGAAGCTGTCGATGAAATATAATCCCTGATTTCCCCGGTCATCGTGGTTGGATCTGAGGATTCTTGCGTATTCTCCCCCGCAAATCCTGACAATCCCGAACTCATCCCGAGCAGAAAAAAGAAGAGAAGCATTCCTCCCGGTAAGGTAGCTCTTTTTGTTGTCATCACTTTCCCTCCATCATGATGTGTAAAAAAACCCCTGCACCTGATCGTCAGGCCGAGTGGGTGGCAGAGGCTTTTGTACGGGGAAAATCAGAGCTCCTGGATATTGTACTCCTTGATCTTATAAAGGAGTGCCCTGTGACTGATCTCGAGAATTTTGGAAGCGTGTGTCCTGTTCCCTCTCGTCTTCTTCAGTGCCTTCCGGATGAGGTCTTCCTCGAGGATCCTAGAGGCCTTCTTGATTGAGAGTTCACTCCCGCTGAACACGAGTTTTCCATCACTGGTAACGCCTTTGACTTCTCCGGGAAGTGCGTCGATATCGATGTATTCATCGTTGGTCAGAACCATCGCACGTTCGATGGTATTCTCGAGTTGCCTCACATTGCCGTTCCATTCGAAATTCATGAGGAGATCGAGAGCATCCTGGGTGATACCCGTAACATTGAGGCCGAGCCTCTTGTTGAATTTGCCTAGAAAATGTTCTGCAAGTATGGGAATATCTTCCATCCTGTCCTTGAGGGGTGGGAGTTGTATCGGGAGCACGTTTAAGCGATAGTACAGATCATCCCTGAACCGACCCGCTTCGACCTCCTTGGCGAGATCTCTGGTTGTCGCGGCGATTACCCGCACATCGACTTTCTGTGCCTTGATGTCTCCGACCCTCCGCACTTCCTCGTCCTGTAACACCCGTAACAGTTTTACCTGCAGCAGGAGGGGAAGCTCCCCGATTTCATCGAGGAACAGTGTCCCGCCGTTTGCCTCCTCGAACAATCCGATTTTTGTCCTATGTGCATCAGTGAAGGCGCCCTTGACATGACCGAACAACTCTGATTCGAGCAGGTTCTCAGGAATAGCCCCGCAGTTGATGGCCACGAAAGGTTTCTTGTTCCGAGAACAATTCATGTGGACTGCCCGCGCGACGAGCTCTTTTCCTGTTCCGCTGTCACCCATGATGAGGACTGTAGACTTGTAGTCAGCGATTTTTTTAATCAGCTCGAAAACCCTGTGCATCTTCTCACTGCCGGATACGATGTTCTCGAACCGGTATTCCTTGTTGATCTCTTCCTTGAGGCGGATGTTTTCGTGCTTCAGCCGTTCCCGCTCCTCGGCCTTGAGCAGGGTGAGAATGATCTCATCGGTCTTGAAAGGTTTCGAGATGTAATCATAAGCACCGAGCTTCATTGCTTCGACAGCAGTGTCGATCGTTCCATAAGCGGACATCATGATGATGGTCGAATCAACCGACCTCTCCTGCAGGGCTTTGAGTAAACCGAGTCCGTCAAGTTTCGGCATCTTGATGTCGCAGAGGATGAAATCATAACTCTTCTCGACTATTTCTTTCAACGCCAGTTCCCCATCCTGAGAGCAGGATACCTTGTACCCTTCCTTGACGAGAATGTCCACAAGCATACTCCTCATATTTTCTTCGTCGTCGACCACAAGCACACTTTTTCTAACCATTATGCCCCCCCTTGCGCATCTCTGTATTCACAGGCCTCAACTCGCTCGTCGAGAACACTCTGCCATTTTCATTCAGATAGAACTCACCCCCATAAGGATCATGAGGAATCTTCCTCAGGTAACCTGCACTGACTAGTTCGTGCAACGAATCCAGGTGTCCGTTTCCATCCTGTCTGAACTGTACCACGAGTTTTTCAAGAAACCGGATTGTCCTGAGTACTTCGAGCCTTTGCTCGAACCTCTTTCTGTACTGTCCTTCCGGTGTCTCCTCTATGATTGCTTCGAGAAACTTTATCGCCACTTCGGAATTCCCTGCCTCAAAGTACGCCCGGGATGCCAGGGCAGGAAGGTATGATGGATGATGCGGTAACCGTGCTGCGATGGCAAGATAGCGTGCAGCTTCCTCCGGATCCCCATGATGGAAATAGCTGTTGTATCCGAGTCCGAATGGAAACCGCCAGGTATCCGGGTGTCGGGTAAAACCTTTGAGGAGAAGCCGATCCGAGCCTTTGTAATCATTAGCCTCGATGGAGAGAATTACACTCCCGAATATATAAGGGTACTGAAACTGAGGATCCAGGGTGATCACCTGATCCACGAGTGCTGTAAAGTACTCGACGTTCATGCTGTTTTCGTTGCTCCCGGCATAGAGCACCGTCTTGAACCAGTAATAATCAGCAATCACCTCTTCGAACCCGAGGGACAGAAATTGAAGAACCCTGACATCAGTAAGCCGGCCACACGTATCTACTTCCCCGGGATGAATTTTTCTCGCGTCGAGTTCACTCTGCAGAAACAGGATCGCCACGACCAGGGGTAAGGTTACGGCCAGCTTTTTGAGCAGTCTCATTAGTTCTACCTCAAATCCCTTCTCCCGAACAAGTAGATACTCGCGATAAGGAGAAATCCCGTGTATAGAATACCGTAGAAAGCAGAATAGATAAGCATCGACCAGTCTATCGTCAGCGAATACACGATTTCTTCTCTCAGATTGAGGTTTTCCAGATTTGGAATAATTTTGTAGATAACTGAAGTGACTTTTGCCATCAGCGTATTCCCGGACAGGCTGATATCCCTCAATGCCGGACTGAGATGGCCGAGGATGTATAGTGAAAGAGTAAAGATCGCACTGAGTGTCGGTGTGGAGAATGATGAAAACATGATGGCAAGCGCGGCTAGGAGAATGAACTCCAGAAACATGAACGGGAGCGGCAGAAAAATGGAAGAATCGATCTTCCCCGTCACTCCGTAAAGAACGAGCAGGAGACAAACGGTCATCAGCATAACATTCACCCCGATGAGAGTGGACAATCCGGCAAACTTTCCGAGAATGAACTCAGCTCGGCTTACGGGTTTCGAGAGCACCGTATAGATCGTCCTCCTGTCCACCTCCCTGTTGATGAGACTGATCCCGATGAATATGGTGATGAGTGCCCCGAACACGGCCATGCCGGACAGTCCAATATCCTTGATTATTTTGCTGTCCTCACCTATGGATAATCCACCCAGGAGAATCGAGATGGAAACCATCGCGATGTAGAAAATGAGGAGGTTGTAGAATATTTTATCCCGTACCGTCTCCCTGAATGTATTTCCTGCGATTGTGAAAACATTCATCCTTCGGTAACCTCCATCTCACTCGAGAAAACCTCTTCGAGAAACTTGATCTTCGGCATTACACTCTCGACTTTCAGAGCATTCTTCAGAGAATATTCGAATACTCTGCTGAGACTCTCATTCCCCTGGAGGACCAACACTGTTTTCCCGTGATGAGAAAAAACTTCCCGCGCACATGTTTTCAAGAATTCAAGACCACCGTCCCCGACTCCGGTCAACTCGACTTCTATTTCATCAGAAGAGTTTCTTCTGAACTCATCGCCTTCGATGACACGGATGATCCGGCCATCGGCAATCAAACCCACCCTGTCAGCGATGTACTGGACATCAGAGAGAATGTGTGTGCTGAAGAATATCGTTTTCCCAGCCGACTTGAGGTCAAGCATGATATTCATCATGTCCTTTCGCCCGATCGGATCCAGACCGGAGAACGGTTCATCAAAGATAAGCAGTTCAGGATCGTTTATAAGTGACTGTGCAATCGCAAACCTCTGCAGCATGCCTCTGGAATACTTTTTCAATCGGACGCTTCGATGCTTCGCAAGTCCGAGTTGCTCGAGCAGGGTATCTGTTCTTTTTCTTCTCTCTTCTCTTTCGATCCCGTAAAGTTTGCCGTAGTAATCGAGGAGTTCACGAGCCGAGAGATGAGAGTAGAAGTAGGGTTGCTCGGGGATGGATCCGATCTTCGATCGTATGTCGTGCTCTCCGGATGACTTGCCAAGCACAAGGACACTGCCAGAGGTCGGTTTGATGAGTCCGAGGATAATACCGATCGTTGTTGTCTTGCCGGCTCCGTTGGGACCGATATACCCGAACACCTCACCCCTTTTCACTTCAAGTTCCAGTCCTCTGAGAACCTCCCGCCGTTTACTGGCAAGTAACCCTGTGGGAAAGCACTTGCTGATCTCTCGCAGGATTATTGCGTTCTGTTCCATTTCCTCCCTCATACCTAACAGGAGACCTCGCCGTCTTCGGCGAGGTCTCCAACCTGTTAAAGGGCCACTGCTGTTCGCAAGAAGAGATAGCTGAACTCATCCAGTATGCCCTGGACTAATCCACAGCCGTATGGACGAGCGCTCCATCTTCATCCATTGTCCAGGTGTCGACACCCGCATCAGTATCGATGTTTCCTGAACCCTGGGCGGTATATGACGTAGAGTCAGCCGCTGTCAGCGTATATGCGTATCTCGTCATACCTTTCGGATGGAAGCCGATTTCGGCCATGTTGTCGGCATCAGCGTCATTGTCCGTATGGAGTCCGACCGGTATTGCCGCCATCGGCGGAACACCGATATAAGAATCGTTCTCTGCCCGGTATGCTTCCTCGAGTGTCCTCACTTCACCGAGGCACGACTTCGCTTCAGAAGTCTTTGCTCTCTTCTGCATACCGATAAAATTCGGGATTGCTATTGCAGCAAGAATCCCGATGATAGCCACGACTATCATTAACTCGATAAGCGTGAAACCTTTGATCTTTTTCATGCTCCTCATAACGAAAACTCCTTTGGTCGATCAAGTGAGCTGCGGTTTCAAGAATCGCGAACGAGAATCTCGATGATTCTGCTGTCAGATATCGCAAAACACATGCCACTACATAGAGTTCCCGGGCTTCATGTGTAACACACTGAAAATCATTGATATTACGGGCTTCTTTGATCTCTTTCGGGTTTTCTTTTTTCTGAAAAATATGCTATTCACGGAAAATTTTACCTACTACGGGTAATTTTGTTGCATAGTAACGGGTAAAATCAGGCAGAACTGCGGGTTCTCAGGCGGGTTTCTTGACCGGGAAGGTAATACTGTACTTGGTCCCTTTACCGTCGATGTCCTCGAACAAAAAATTTCCCATGTGTGCTTTGATGATCCTGTCCACGATGGCCATCCGGAGTCCGTTACCGTTGAAATATGCAGGTGTGTAGGAAGGACCCAGATGATCGAGGTATTCATCCGATATCACGGTCCCGTTCTCCTGGAGCATCACAAGGAGATGTTCGCCATTCTCAGGAAACATGCCTCTCTCGTGCTCCCGGCCGAGCGGGGGACAGAATTCGATCTCTACCTGACCTGTTTTCCCCATCTTTTTCGATGCCTGGACAAAAAGGTTCAAAAAGACCTGTTTGAGCAGCTCTCGATCACCCCACATGAGAGAGTTGCGGTCATTACCGCGAAGCTGAATCCGTACCGCGGGGGAGAACTCAGGATGGTGCTTGAGGAGATCAAAGGTCTCACGAACCACGTCACCGAGAACCACCGGTTTCCACTCTGCCACCTTGATCCTCGAGAAGTTCTGGAAATCCCAGAGAATCCTGCCGACTCCATCGAGTTGGACAAGCATCTCCTCGACACACTTTACTTCACTGTCGTTCTGTCGTCGTTCGGATGCGAGGACCCGTAACGAATTTTTGACCATGGATATCGAGGGTACGATCTCCTTCGACAACATGGTTGACACATCCACCATGAGCTCCATTTTTTGAGCCCGTCTGGTGAGTTCCTGGAGCTCTCTCTTCTGAGAAATATCCTGAAAGATTACCGTCAGCCCGCGTCTCTTTGCTGATGCATCCTTGAGAACCGAAGAACTTGCCCCGATAATAGTCATCTCCCCGTGAGGATGTTTGAACGGAAATTCGTAGCTCTTCCTCGAGAGTGTCATACCGCTCAGACTCTTCTGAATATAACGGTAGAAATTGGGTGAAGACTCCTGGAAGATGTGAGCTATGCACTTACCGCTGTAATCCTCATCCTCGACACCGAGTATCTTTCTCCCGGCAGGATTGATGTAGAGAATTCGCTCTGACAGGTCACAGGTCAGTATGCCGCTACCAATGTTTCTGAGGATATCTCTCGTCTCGAGCTTCAGCCGCTTCAGCTCTCCCTCGAGAGCGGATACCGCTCTCTTCGCGGAGTACAGTTTTTCCGACAGGAGTCCGTTGATCAGCCCCACGAAGAGATAGAGCACCGCGTGCAGGCCGATATCGATCAGCATGAATCTCCCCTCGATGGTCTCGGCCCCGGCAAAATAGCTCTCGAACCCCAGGATTTCTACCCGTGGACCGATGAATGATACCATGGCAAAGAGGCTGCTGGCGCCAATGGCTGACAGGATACCTCCCGACAGATTTGTGAGCGCACCTGAAGCTGCGATGACGAAAACGAAGAGGAAGGAGAAAGGTGAGGACCCCGCACCGGTCACTGCCACCAGTGCAAAGACCGCGAACAGATCGAATGTCGAATGATAGGTGAGCTGGGCCTGCCTGTCGACCTTGAACCGGGCAAGCATGAGGCCTACGAATATAGAGAGGAGAGAGACGGAGAGTATCACCGAAAACGGCGATGGGCTCATAATCGGGAGGTCATAGACTACCATGGCCGAGAAGAGGATACTGCTGAACACGCAAAATCTTACTATCAACCACCACTTTACGGCGGTGTCCAATCCGGTGCTGTTACCTGTGGTGAGAAAATTCATGACTCTCGTACCTGAACGTTATTGATATCATTGGATGGCATTCGCAAGATTGAATATCGGCATGTACATTGCGATGACCATCCCTCCAACGAGTATTCCCATGATCACGATCATCACGGGCTCGATAATAGAAGCAAGGGCCGACACGGCTACGTCTACTTCATCTTCATAAAAATCCGCGATCTTGGAGAGCATCTTGTCAAGATCACCGGTCTTCTCACCCACTCCGATCATCTGGGTAACCATCGGCGGGAACACGTTCGTTTTCTTGAGCGGTTCAGAAATGGTGTCCCCCTGTTCGATGCTCTTCTTCGTCTGGAGAATCCCATTCTGTATAACCTTGTTCCCTGAAGTGTTCGCGGTGATCTCCAGTGCTTCGAGAATTGCCACTCCGCTCTCTATCAAGGTACCGAGGGTTCTCGAGAATCGGGCTATTGAAGACTTGAGGAGTATGGTGCCTATCTGAGGGATCTTCAGGAGAAACTTGTCGATCCTGGTTTTTCCGGTTTCCGTACGGTAAGCCTTCCTCACAGCAAAAATGATCAGTCCGATGGCAAGAAGGATATAGTGCCAGTTCGCGAGGAGGAAATCACTCACGCCGATGACGATCCTCGTCGGGAGAGGGAGCGCCATGGCTGCCTGGCTGAATAACCTGGCGAAAGAGGGTATGATGAACGTGAGGAGAAAAAGTGTGATGAGAATGGCGATCGACATGACGAGGAGAGGATACGCCATCGCTCCCTTTACTTTTCTTCTCAGGGCATTCGATTTTTCGAGGTAGACAGCCAGCCGGTCGAGGACTACGTCCAGCACACCGCCCATCTCACCGGCGGAGATCATACTGACAAAAAGATTCGAGAACACTTTCGGATACTTCGTGAGAGATTCGGATAGAGACGTTCCGGTTTCGACCGCATTCCTCATCCCGCCGATTGTTTTGCGGAAGGTACCGCTCTCCATCTGTTCTTCGAGTATCTCGAGACATTGGATGAGGGGCAGGCCCGCCGCAATCATGGTGGCGAACTGCCGTGTGAAAAGAACCAGATCACGTGGCCTGACACCCGAACCGAATCCGGGAAATGTGATGTCCCGTTGTTTCTGTCTCACCGCCAGGACGATGAGTTTTTTCCGGCGAAGAAATGATATAACTTCGTTTTGATTCTTTGCAGCGATTGTGCCCGACTGGACCATCCCATCGAGCGTTCGTGCTTTCCAGTAGTAATCTGCCACCAGCAGGGTCCTTCCTCAGAAAGTATCGAGAATATTAGTGCCCAGGTCTGACAGCTCCTTCCGCTCCCCATTCCTGTCACTCTCAACATCGCCGATCATTCTCAAAAGTTCTTCGGGATCACTCGTCAGCCTGATGATATCGTCGATTGCAGCTGCTTTGTTGATATATAATTGATACAGACTCTGATTCATCGTCTGCATACCGTATTTCTGACCTGCCTGGATGAGGCTGTATATCTGATGAGCCTTGTCATCCCTGATGAGCGCACGGATAGCCGGAGTCGCTATCATCACTTCACACGCCATCACCCGACCCTTCCTGCCGATCTTGGGTACGAGAACCTGTGAAATGATCCCTCTCAGAACAAACGAGAGTTGTGTCCTCACCTGAACCTGCTGGTAGGGCGGGAACACATCGATGATTCTGTTGATCGTCTGGGCACAGTTCGAGGTGTGAAGTGTTGCAAGCGCGAGGTGACCGGTCTCGGCAATTGTCAAAGCGGTCTGGATGGTTTCGAGGTCCCTCATCTCACCGATCAGAATGATATCGGGGTCCTGCCTCAACGCGTACTTGAGGGCGTCCTTGAAAGTCTTTGTATCGCTGCCGACCTCTCTCTGGTTGACGATACACTTCTTGTGTTTGTGGATGTATTCGATCGGATCCTCGATCGTGATAATATGGCCTTCCCTCTCCGAGTTGATTTTGTCGATGTAGGCTGCGAGTGTCGTCGACTTTCCCGTCCCGGTGGGTCCGGTAATGAGAATTAGACCGCTTGGTTTTTCAGCGAGCTCGATCGCCTCCCTGGGGAGACCGAGCATTTCAAGATCCATCACGTTGAACGGTATCTGGCGGATCGCGATAGCAACACTTCCCCGCTGTCTGAAGACGTTCACCCTGAATCTCGACATCCTCTGAATGGAAAAGGACAGATCGAGCTCTCCATCGACCTCGAACTGCTTTTTCTGCTTTTCATTGAGAAAGCTGTATGCGAGCTGCTGCGTGTCCCTGGGAGTGAGCATCTGTTCGCAGTAAGAGTTTACTATTCTCCCATCTATTCTGAGCTTCGGTCTTTCCCCGACGGTGATGTGGAGATCCGAGGCTTTCCGTTCCACCACTTCATGAAGCAGTTTTTCGAGTTCTATCATGAGATCCTGTATCCTCCGCTAAGTCATGGAAGTCTCTTTCAGCACTTCTTCGAGTGTCGTTATACCTCTCCTGAACTTGAGGAGGCCGCTTCCTCTCAGTGTGGTCATCCCTTCCCTGATGGCCTGATCCTTGATTTTTGCACTCGAATCCTTCTGTGTAATCATCTCACGTATACTGGGACTGACGGGCATCGCTTCATAAATACCGTCCCTCCCCCTGTATCCGGTATTGTTGCAATCGGGACACCCTCTCCCTCTGAAGAACCGGGTACCATTCAAACTCGCCGGGTCCAATCCCGCCTCGATCAGTACCTCATCAGGATATCTGACCTGCTCCCTACAGATGGGACAGATCTTTCTTACGAGCCTCTGTGCAAGAACGATGTTGAGCGCACTTCCCACCAGGAAAGGTTCGACTCCCATATCAATGAGTCTGACGAGAGCACTCGGAGCGTCATTGGTGTGAACCGTGCTCAGCACAAGGTGTCCCGTCAGCGCTGCTTTTATCGCAATGTCGGCGGTTTCCGAATCCCTGATCTCACCGATCATGATGATATTCGGATCCTGTCTGAGGAATGCGCGTAGAACCCTGGCGAAGGTCAGTCCGATCTCGGAGTGCACCTGTACCTGGTTGATCCCTTCGATGTTGTACTCGATCGGGTCCTCGACAGTGGAGATGTTCACCTCCTGAGTGTTGAGCTGCGTGATCACCGAGTAGAGTGTCGTGGTCTTTCCGCTGCCGGTCGGGCCGGTAACAAGAATTATCCCGTATGGTTTTTTAATTGCTCCCCCGAACTGCTCGAGCGCTCCCTCCTCGAAACCGAGTTGTGTGAGATCGAGGTTGAGATTGTCACGGTTTAGCAGTCTCATCACGATTTTCTCTCCGAAGATACTCGGGATCGTGGACACCCTGACGTCGATGACGGAATTGTTGATCTTGATCTTGATTCTTCCATCCTGCGGCTGTCGACGCTCGGCGATGTCCATGTCGGACAGTATCTTGACCCTGGAGATGAGGGCGGATTTCATTCTTACGGGGGGATACATGATATCCCTGAGTATACCATCGATCCTGTACCTGACTCTCAAGTTGTTTTCGTAAGGCTCGATGTGGATGTCGCTTGCATCCCTTTTCACCGCATCGGTGAGGATCCCGTTGATCAGTTTCACGACGGGAGCCTCTTCCACCTGTGCTCTGAGCTGGTTTATCCCTATCTCTTCTTCCGGCTCATCCTCCACTAGCTCTACGTCCATCTCATCGAGATCCTTGAGAATTTTCGATAACGGATCATCTTCCGTATAGTATTTAGCGATTGCTTCCAGGATGGAACTTTCGGCACAGATCACCGGTTCGACTTCGAGACCGGTGACGAACTTTATTCCGTCTAGTGCGAAGATGTTGTTCGGATCGGCCATTGCCACTGTCAGACGCTTACCGTTGGCATGGATAGGCAGTGCAAGGTACCTGCGTGCGATATCACCGTTGATCAATCTGGTGCATCCTTCCTCGATCTCGACCTTACTGAGATTAACGGGAGGAACGTGAAAGAACTTTCCCAGAAACCTGGTTAGCGTATCCTCTTCAAGGTAGCCCATCCGAACGAGGTTTGAACCAATTCTCCCACCGGTCACCTTCTGTTGTTCGAGGGCCTTCTCGAGCTGATCCCGGGTGATAAGCCCCTCTCTCACAAAAACTTCGCCTATTCCCTTCATGTCTCCCCTTCTGCAAATGATTACAGGTGATCACAATTATATTAGCAGATTTCATGCCAGCTGTAAAAACGGTAAGGGCGGTGTGTGAAATGGGGGTATGATTGTTGAAAACTATGCGGTTTCGAGGATATCCATTCACACGGACATTGTTTCCGACTCGCAGAAACAGGGAGATATTACCCGAAATATGTGATGGCGGCGCAAAGAACGTGACTTTTTTGCGGATCGGGTTCTATGTTCACTGTATGACGGCGAACCGGTCCAGGTGTCTTCGGCCGTCGGGTGTCGTCAGGTGGTAATAGTAGTTCCCGGAAGCCAGTTTCAACCCCTCCACCGTTCTGAGATCGTAGTCCTCGGTACCCGCTTCATCAGGCGTGTGATCGAGCATCCTCACGAGTACACCGCTGATCGTGTAGATCCTGATCGTGCACTCGGGAGGCAGGTTGACGAACTGGATCCGCCCGCCCGGAAGATCGTGGGAAAAATAGAAAAAATAGGGACAGTCACCATTTAATTTAAAACAAGATCTCTGGAAAATGTCCCTCGGAGCGAATCACGGAACTCTGTTTACCGTACTTGGCGAAGCGAGCGTCTCCGGAAGGGGTGAATTTAGTTGTCTGAGCGACGAAGTCACGAGTTCCGAATTCGAGCGAGCCGCAGAACGGTCAAAATAAATGGTGACTGTCCCTATTTATTTATGGCCGAACAGTGATATACGGAAGCAGCTTCTCGAGAGTCTTCGGGCCGATCCCCTTCACCTTCATCAGCTGATCGACCCGCCGAAACCCTCCTAAACTGTCCCGCAGGTCGACGATGGCCCGGGCCTTGACGGCACCTATCCCAGGAAGGAGTTCGAGTTCTCCGGGTCCTGCCTCATTGAGATCGAGGGGGAAGGAAGGGACCTCACGTTCCACTCCTCCCATCGCACGTTCGATGAGAGCTTCGAGCTCGAGTGAATCAGCCGGTGTGAGCCCGACGAACTCGATCTCACTCGAGGATTCGAAGCCGAGCATCGCCGCGAAACCGGGAAAGACGATCCGCACGATGTGATAGAGGGATCCGGCCAGGAGAAACAGGCAGAGGAAAATGACGATTCGCCGTTCGTCTCTGGAAAGTTCGATCATACGATTCACGCTTCACCTCCTTCGAGGAGGGAGTGGGAGCGCTCAACGAAGATCGTAAATAAGAGATACAAGGACACTCGAGACTATCTCGAGGCTCCGCGGACTGCACTTGTCCGGGGTGTCCTGAGGAGTGTGCCAGTATTGGTAGTCGAAATCGATGATGTCGATGCAGCGAATCCCGCTTTTGAGAAGGGGGATGTGATCGTCGATGATCGCATAACCCACCTCCGGGAGAAATACATCACTGTAACCGAGAGAAACCGCCTTCCGCCAGACTCTGCCTACCACCTCGGGTGCGACCATATTCGAATACTGTTCCTTTTTTATATTCAGATCCGCATCTCCCACCATGTCTACTAGTACTCCGAAGAGGGGGCGGTAGGTCCGGTTCTGTTCGGCATACTGCTGTGACCCGAGGAGCATCTCAGCGGGATTATCCTCCCCGTCGAAGAAGACCAGGTCGACACCCACGTCAGGTGTCCGTTGGTGGAAAAGTTCCGCTATTTCCATCAGAATCGCTACTCCGGACGCCCCGTCATTTGCTCCCGGCACCGGTATCCGCCGGTCTGTGGAATCCGGCGCTTCGTCCGATACAGGGCGAGTGTCGAAGTGACAACACAGAAGGACCCGCGCTTGATGTGCAGGCCGGAACATCCCCACGATATTGGTGAGATTGTACTCGTTCCCGGCGGAGTCGGTTCGTGTGAACATATCCAGGCGCAGCGAATCGACCCTCTCAGCAAGAAATGATCGGATGTACTCGATCAGCTGTTCGTGACCGGGTGAGCCGGGATAGCGAGGCCCCATGTCGCACTGCTCGAGCAGATGGGAATAGGCCCGCTCCCCGTTAACTTCGGGGAACGTGTTTTCCCTCTCGTCACAGCCGGCGATCAAGGGCAGCATCAGGAAAATACATATCAGAAAATAAACTCGAGCCACATCGACGCTCCTATGGTGATGCGTTTTTTCTCCTGCTTTTTGTCGTTATTGACGTCGTAGTTGAATCTGAACCCGGCCGTCATCCTCGTCATGTCGTAGGACAGGCTCGGGGCAATGGATGTCGTGACGTTGTCGGACTGGACGACCCGGCTGCCCCCTTCGGGGAGATTGACACGGGTGGTCCTGGACCTGTTGAACGTCACGTTGGTCCGCATGTTGCTCTTGATCTTGAGCTTCTTCTTGGAGAGGCCCGGGATTGGAAGCCCAAAACCCTTCGACGACTTGAACGTGTAATCGACAGATACCTGCTGAGAGGAATTGTTTGTAACATTAGTCGATCTCAATCCCACGAAAGCCTGCGAACGAGCCTCCCCTTTCTCGACGCTCACCCGGGTGGAGAGGCCGCTGAACAGGTTCATGTTCAGTGATACGAGCGGCGAAAACTGGACACTCCTGCTCGATGACTCGAGGCCGTTGGTCTCCGTACCTGACTTGTCCTTTCTGACGATGTAGCCCGACCGTGCCGTGACGTTGCTGATGATGCCTCTCCACCCCTGCGGCAACTGAACAGATGACACGGTGATATTTACCTTCGGCCAGGTTATCTGCTGGGAGGATGTCGCCGAGTTTCTCGCGGTCCTGTCGGTGTTGCTCTCACTGTAGCCGCCGTCAACGGAGACGCCCTGCGGCAGCCTGAGTCCCGTGTCGACACCGAGCGTCTTCGAAATCCTCTCCTCCCAGGGATCGATTGAGAGATCACGGAGCCCGATCTGGTATTTGAACGACGGTTTGAATCCAACGAACTGGTAATCGGAATACTTCTCCCTGGACATGGTGAAATTCACCGGTTTGAGCATACCGACGACGAATCCCAGCCCCTTCGACATGAATCCCGGTGATGTGCCGGTGGTATCTTCAGGGGATGACACCTGCTGCCGTTTGAGGAGATGATTGGCCACGCCGGGGAGGCCGAGGTTGACGGAGATGTTCCTCCGTGTGGTGTTATTGAATTTCCTCACGTCCAGAGTGTCCCCGAGACTCCTGGCGATTTCGGGACTGTGATTCTCCCGGTAGTTGGTGTTGTAGCTCCAGCTCGGTGAAAGCCAGGAGAAGATCTCCGGCCGGTAGTTGAGATCGAGAACCTGTGTCCGCTGTATTTCGGTCCCCTTGTTGAACGGCACACCGAGGAACGATCCTTTTTGATACTGCGTCCTGTCGGTCACCACCTGCAGGTTGTACCGCGAGGAGAACGACCTTATAAATCTCTGGCTGACATCGACCGATCCGGTGTTCGTGTTCAGCCGGTAGGGAGTTAGAGTACCACGGGTGTTTTTTCTGTTACTCAGGTTGTTGAGCCTGCCTCCGATGGAGAACTGGTTGGGTACAAACCGGAAGCGGGTCGATGAAAGGCCTCGCACGAGAGATGTGTTCCTGAGCGATTCGGGAAGAGGCAGGCGAGAGAATATGCCGAATATCTTCTTCGGAAAGATGGGAAGACTGTACTCACCTTCCAGAGAATTGGCGTACGTGAGGCCCGTCGAGATGATTCGCTCCCAGTATTTTGATGTCGGATTGACAGAGTTCCGCTCCGCGAATGACGCATCGTAGTTTATCTTGTCGACCGTGGCCCTCACGAACATGTTCTGCGAGGGCCGCTTCTTCGAAAACTGGAGCGTGTATTTTTCGTTGAGACTCTCGACTCTTTCCCGATACTGCTCATCCCCCGGATCGAGGATAACATCCGACCCTGTCTCATATCTCGGCAGCTCGAGGTTCTTCGTCCTCGAGTACGATACCGGGATCGAAAAACCCTGTGACCTCGGAGTGAAACTGTCTAAAAAGAGAGTGGCAGAGATGTTTGAAGCGTTCTTCGATTTGAATGTGTGCTGCGTGACGCGCTGGTTCAGCTGCCTGAACTGATCATCCCTCTGCTCGAGATCGACCTTCACTTTTGCTACATTCGCCAGCTGCGTATCTACCGTGATACGTTTCGCGAATCCCTTCTCACGGTTTACATCGGTCAACCGCAATTCGTCAATCCATATCTCACCGGTGATATCCGTGGTCGCTCCGGTCGAATTGCCGACACCGAACAAAAGTTCTCTGACATTGGTCAGTGACGGCCGGCCCTTCACCCGGATACCATTGGCATGAACGACATCGATACTGTCGGCCGGTGTGTCTTCGCCGAGGACCGCCATGATCTCCTGTTTGGCATCAGTGAGACGCTTGAATGGGATCCGGAACTCCTGCCAGCCATCCTGAAGTGGCGTCCTGAACTCATAGAAATTCAACGTGTCGGTACCCACCCGGAACAGGAATTCGGGACTGTCCTGATCCGCATGGACCCACATGCTGAGTTCCTGATAGGAGATGTAATTCTGGGGAGAGAGAAGCGGTTGATTGACCAGCCCCGCGTGCCCGGGACCGAGGTTGTCGTAAATCAGTGCGAGCGACTGTTCCTTCACTTTCTGGAGAGCGGTCGGGATATTCTCGAGCCGCACCGCGGTTACTCCGGGAGGGGAGGTGTAATCGGTGTTCTCCCTCGTGTTCCTCACGCCCACGGTGACTTCCTCGTCAAGATCGATCGGGTTCGACCCGATGTCATCGCTCCTGACACCCATCTCGAGCCACCGGTTACCGGAGATCTCGAGTGATGCGATCATCACCGTGTCTATCTTCGAGAAGTTTGTGAAGGTGAGCCTGGCGTGTTTGATCCTGCGTAGATCAGGATTGTTGAATTGTTCGAAAATGGCGGGATCTGCGAGAGGAATCTCGAGGAGGCGCCACCCTGTCTGAGGATTCTCTGAAACCACATAGCTCTGGTCATCGGTGAGATCGAGTTTTACCCGGAAGAACTTCTCTGTCTGATCGAGTGTGAAGTTGCCGTTTAAGTCTTCGGTGTCAAACTCGTCGTTGTCCTCTGTGCCGTTTACCCTGTCGAACCTGGTGCTGACCGGCGTCGTCTCGTTGAAGAAGAAATCGTCGTTCCCGTCATCCCCCGGCGCACCTGTCCCGTCGATACCAGGTTCCCCATCCAGACCATTGTCTTCACCGGCATCGAGCCTGCCGTCCGGTATCAGAGGATCATCTTCCGAGTTGAGTACCCCATCGGGACTCACAGGAGTGCCTCCGACATCGTATCGCAGAGCGTCCTCGCTCACCGACCCTATGTCGACCCACAACTCACCATGATCCGCATGAATCCACATGCGGAGAAACTTTCTCTCGCTGAAATCGAGGCCGGAGGTCGAGAGTGGCTGAGTGATACTCCTGAAAGAAGACTGAACGGCAGACCCATCACGGGTATCGGGATCGAACTCAGTAGCGAGCACCGTCCTCGACAGGCCCTTTTCTTCGACAGGTACATCGGGGTTGAGATCGCTTTCGACCACCCAGTCCCTCGGAGGATTGAACCATTTTATACCACCACCCTGGTCCGATGTGAAACTCGTCCCTCCGATAACCGGCGGTATGCTTCCATAGGTCCACAACCGCCTCACCACGCTGTATGAATCGACGATCTCAGATCCCTCGAAGTCGTCGAGAAACACCTCCCCGAGCGTGTTCGGGTTCGGGATGTTCATGGCGATTTCACCACTCACATCAACCCTGCTGACGTCATCGGTCTCGATGAGAGGGATGGCGTTGGCGATATCGGTCAAAACCTGAGGCTCGAACTTCACACGGCCATCCACTTCTCCTATGATGTTTCTCCGGGATTCATCGCCGAGTCGTGGTTTCTGCTCAATACTCCTGTCCGACTGCATGAACCATGTCGAGGCAAAGGAGGCATTTTCGCTGGGTGTGTAGTCGCCTCGGACACCAACCAGGGTGGTCTGGGTCTGGGCGAAAAGCGGCGCGTATTCGTAATCAATATTGATCTCACCACCACCAACGAGTACATCCGGGTTGAGGAACATGATCTGACCGATGTCATATATCACATCGTAATCCACACCCCGGGTCAGGGGACGTCCCCCTACGGTGACCCTCTCCGAACCCTCGATCATGTTGAGCACACCGAGGTTGAAGGATGTCGTCCGGCTCTGGTACTTCAATTTGATTGTATATTTGGAATGGGTAAGTGTCGTCGACTGGGGATCATCATCATAGTACATCGTCAGGTTGGAGTCGGCAATGTCGTATTCGGGTGTATAGAACGGCTGCAGCCGGGGGAAGAAGAGCAAACCCCGCTCGAAATCGATCTTCGAAGGATCGACAAATCCGTCTTCGTTGTCATCGAGTCCGAAAATGTGCAGGTAGGTCTTCGCTCCACCGCCGACATCCTCGTCGAAGGAAGGATTGTAATCATCTCCCTTGTAGATGACGACTTCCAGCGAACTCTCGATGATGTCGGTCGAGCCGAGGTAATATATGTTCCTGAGCTGGTAATCCCAGGTCTCCGATTCGGCAAAGACCTCGGGCTCTTTTATCATCCTGAGCTGTACTGACGTGGGTGTACCGAGTGCGGGCGTGCCGACCGTGTCTCCCCTGTTTGTCACGTATGACACCGCGACGACTTCGTTTGAAAGGATGGCCCGTGTAAAACTGACGATGAGGTTGGACGGATCGACGATGTAATCGACATTCTCGGTCTGGAGGTCGAAAAAGCCGTTCTCGTGAGCACCATCCTGGACGAACTGCTTCGACTGATTGTCATAGATGAGGGAAGAGCCGGGTATAGCGATCCGTTCACCCGTCAGGTTGTTGGATCCGTCCTGGTCATCGATCCAGACCCAGATCTTTCCGCGCTTCGGGTAGTCGAGACTGTCGTATTGTGCGAGGAACTCACCCAGCTTTCCGACAATCGAGTAGTGATAGTTTTCCTGGAACTGGGTGTCTCTCAGAAGTAGGCTGTCTTGAGTGGCATTTCCCTGGAACGATTTCTTCTCTGTCTGCCCCTTCTGCTTCGTCGCTACCATGGTAAAATGGATGTTCCCCAGCGCCCCTTCGGTTTTCACCCCGAAAAGGCCCTTGGAAGCCATACCACCCGACACGAACCGGGATCCCGGCAGCGAGAGATCGGTGTCCCCGAGCTCGATCCTCTGGAGAATCTCATCCTCGGATCCTTCGTACATCACCTTAATCTTGTTTTTCTCCTGGAACTCCCTCTCACTGTCGTGATCGATGAAGACGTGGATCTTCTCCCCGATCGTCCCCTCTACTTTCACCCTGAGGATCTGCTCGAGATCGAGTTTGGGGAACTTGGAGACCCTGGTGATTTCCTGTGGCGGCTCGGGATCGAAATACGTCGTAGTACCGCCCAGGCTCACTTTGTTCGAACCTGAGACCTTGAGACCTCCACCTCTTCCGATCACCCGGGCGATCGGTTTGGGGAGATCCATGGGAAGATCGAGATCGGGGAGGAGACCCTCGTCCTCAGCCTCTCTCGCTTCTCTCCCGAGCGATTGTTTTACTGTTCTTCTCCACATCTCTTCAGTTTTTCTCTCGATCAGGTCGTTGAGGTACTCCCCGACCGTGAACACCCCGAGTTTGAGCGCACCGTACCGGGTCGTATCGGCAACCGTACGCTCCACGATGAGCATCGGCTCGAGCTCTACATCCTCTTCGACAAAAAGCAGGATCCCTTTCATCTCTAGTATTGGCTCCATAAAAACACGTCCGAGCCGGTTTGTCTTGTGAAGTTCCTCAAACAGGTTATACGGCTGAGCACAGAGGGGGGAAGGTTTACACAGAAGGAGGAACCACAGAGAAATCTGTGTCAGGAGGAAAAAAACACGTAAAGCATGTCTCGGGGAAAGAAATCGCATGTACCTACACACTTACCCCTTCAGGGGAGAAGTATTTGACCTTGAGTTTTACCGCGATTGGGTTTATTATCCCCGTAACAATTTACGCTTTTCGTACCTCCCTTGTTGCGAACTCGTAAGACCATGGGTAATATATACGACCCGGCAGAATGTGTCAATTTGAGAAATCAGTTAGAGATGCTAACAGAAAAACAATTCATGTCTCTTTCTTCCTGGTGGATACTACACTGGGACAGAAAGGTGGTTCCCGGGAACAGCCATGAAGATCCTCAGTAAGTATATACTAAAAGAGTACATAGGCCCTTTCAGCTTCGCTCTCATCTTTCTCACCTTCATCCTCATGATGAACCAGATCGTTCTCCTCTTCAATAAAATTGTGGGTAAAGGCATCGAGATATCGGTTATCGCTGACGTGTTTCTCCTGAGTATTCCTTTCATCGTAGCTTCCACTGTCCCCATGGCTCTGCTCGTCGCGACTATTTCGGTCTTCGGCCGACTCTCGAATGATAACGAGCTGATCGCGATGAGAGCGTGCGGGATCAATGTGTTCCAGATTGTCCGGGCCCCTCTCGCTGCATCCGTCGTCTTCGCCTGCATCATGTTCGGATTCAATGATTATGTACTTCCCAATACGAATCATCGGTTACGCAACCTGCTGCTCGACATCGCCCTCCAGAAACCAACCATCGAGATACAGGAGGGCAGATTCGTCGATGAGTTCCCAGGGTACACCATTCTTGCAGAACGGGTGGACATGAAACAATCCAGGCTCTATGATGTCACGATTTACGACAAAACCGATCCGGATGAACCGAGAACGATCATTGCGAAAGAGGGGGAGATGAGGTACTCTGCAAACGAGAAGAGGCTCATCATTACTCTCTACGAAGGAGAGATACACGCAGTCGACCCGGGGGAAGTGGGCACCTACCGAATGATGACATTTGAAAACCAGACTCTGTTCATTAAAAACACGGGAGGGAAATTCACGAGAAGGGAAGGTCCGAGCTACCGTGGCGACAGAGAGATGAGTACGACTATGCTCAGAGAGGAAATCGAATCCCACAGGGAAAACATGAGGGAGCGTGCGACTGAAATGAGAGAAGAGATGCTGACGGCGGTGTCGCGGTTTTTCGCAGATGACATACCGGAGAAACTTGATCCCGTGGCATTCAAACTCAAACTTTCTACCATCACCGGGGATTACCGCGCAAAGGAGAGACGGATTGCCCAGCTGCTGGTCGAGGTTCACAAAAAATACGCCATTGCTGTCGCCTGTGTCGTTTTTGTACTCGTTGGGATCCCGCTGAGGATGCGGTTCAAACACGGGGGTGTCGGTATTGTTATCACGATGAGTATGATTATTATCATCTTCTACTACATCTGCCTGACAGGCGGTGAAAACCTGGCAGACAGGATGATACTCTCTCCCTTCTGGGCGATGTGGGCTCCGAATGTGATCCTCTTTCTCCTCGGGCTTTTTTTACTCCTCTCCTCTGTCACAAACAGATCAAACATCTTCTCGGGTTTTTCGAGACGATTTCGATCGGCGAAGGATAGAGGACGATAATACCATGCTGCGCATTCTCGATAAATACCTTTTTGGAGAGTTTACAAAGATACTGGTGTTTTCGATCCTTGCGTCGATCGCTGTCTCAGTTATCGTCGACCTCATCGAGAAGATCGACACGTTTCTCGACCACAGTGCTGTTTTCATGGATGTCCTGCTCTATTACGCGTACAACATCCCATATGTGGCGATACTGACACTCCCGGCCGCAACACTCATTGCAACGATTTTCACGGTCGGGCAAACGGTAAAAAACAACGAACTGACTGCGATGAAAGCCAGCGGTATCTCCCTGTACAGGGTATTCACCCCGCTCTACATGGCAGGCGTTCTGGTAAGTATATCGGCCTTTCTGTTCGGAGAATTCATGGTCCCTGAAACAAACACCCTCCGCGATGAAATCTACAATCAGAAGATCATCAAGCGTATCAAGGAGGAAAAGGGAATAAAGAAATCCCTGATGTATAAAGGAGAGCACGGGATACTCTACTCGATGGACACATACGATATCGGGAGACGGGTTATGGAAGGTATTGCCATCCACAGGAAATCTCAAGCCGGAGAACTGCTGTACCGGCTTGACGCCGAGTCAGCCGTCTGGCAGGACAGCCTCTGGGTTTTCGAAAACGGCTACATGCGGTACTTTGGTGAAAAGCGTGGTTACATTTCACTGAAGTTCGATCAGATGGTATTGCCCAGGATGGTTGAGAGGCCCGAAGATTTTCAGGAGAGGCAACGAAAGCCTGATGAGATGGGATATACCGAGCTCGGCAGGTACATCGAGCGAATGGAACGAAGCGGAAGGGACACTCATAAAGACCGCGTTCACAAAGCGTTCAAAGTGTCTTTTCCCTTTGCGAACCTCATTATCGTACTCTTCGGTGCCGCCCTGGCAAGCAGCACAAAATCGAGCGGCGGAGCGGTTGGACTTGGTCTCTCGCTGTTCATCTTCATTGTTTTCTGGGGGTTCATTCACATCTCAAAAGCCATGGGGGAGAGCGGCATGTTTGCCCCCATCGCTTCGGCTTGGTTCACGAACGCACTATTTCTGGGCTGCGGTCTTATCCTTCTCTTCAAGGCGAAAAAGTGACCGCTCGACCCCGGTGAAGAGTTCGACGAGACCCTCGGACAGAGTATAAAACTCTTCACAGCTTGTCCCGAACCGTTTTGTAGACCGGATCATCTCGTTTGTAATTTCACGTGCGGTCTTCGTATCGCAACCGCCGTTGTGTCCATACTTACCACTCTGGTCCCTCAACACTTCCCGGCCGGGAGGTATACCGAGAACCGACTCGAGCTCACGGTAATCCCGGGTAACTTTTCTGCCGTAATTCATGAGTTTCCGCTTTACCGGCGGCTCGAATGCAGCCAGTTTCGCGGAAGCCTCGAAAGAAACCACGACCATGTCACCTTTCCAGTCACCGTCCCCTCCCGCTTTTTTCCCGAGCACACCGTGAGAACCGAACCTGTCGATGAGGAGTTCGGAGAGTGCCAGGAATTCCACCTGTGGAAGTTCGGTGAGGAGCTGAAATGACATGGTAACCATTGCATCGACGCACAGAATACACATCGCATCTCCGTAACAGGAGTGGAGCTTTTCGAACCGGGGGTCCTTGCGCTTCTCCTCCTTAGAAGTCAGGAGATCGATGATATACGAAGAGGCTTCGAGCAGATGAACACTGTACGCAACAGGTATAATGGAAGACTGTGGTATACCTGAGGGTTCGAGGATCCACTTCACGAGGAGTGGGAACAGCGGATTCGCCACTTTTCGTGATGAAAAGTCGATAGATTCTCTGATCTCCGCCGGAAAGGTATCTTTCCGGGGCAGACATTCATTGTGAAGCCCCTCGAGCCACTCTTTTTCAAGGCTCAGTGTACTTCTCATGTTTCACCCTACCGGTTGGGTGTTGATGTTCGTCATGACCCCTTTCTGAGCAACTGCGTAACGATCCCGGGTACAGCCGAGAGGGCGTCTCCGATCTTCTCGGTATATTTGCCCCCTGCCTGCGCCATCCGTGGTTTCCCACCGCCACCGCCGCCAGCGATACTGCTCACTTCTCTGATGATGTCTCCCGCCGACATCCCCCTGTGCTCGACGAGATCATCAGTGACGGTCGCAACGAAAATGGCTTTCCCCTCAGACTCGGCACCAAGGACAACGATGCCGCTCTTTACTCTCGTCCGGAAATGATCGGCGATTTCTCTGAGAGATTCGATGTCAGCCGCGGTGATCTTTTTCGTGAGAATTCTGATCCCGTTGACTTCTTGGACATCCTCACCTCCAGCGGAATCACCTCCCAGAGCTGCCTCTTTCTGGGCCCGTTTCAGCTCACGTCTCAGGCTTTTGTTCTCCCCGAGAAGTGATGCCACCCTTCTGGGTATTTCCTGCTCCCTCACCTTGAGCGTTTCACCCAGATCTTCAACGAGCCGCTTGAACGAGTGAACCTGCCGGAGCACTCCCCGGCCGGTCAACGCTTCGATCCTCCTCACACCGAGGGAAATGCTGCCCTCGGAAATGATGTGAATAATGCCTATCTCCCCGGTTGAAGATACATGAGTTCCACCACATAATTCAAGACTTATTTCATCAACCTGGACTACCCTCACGACATCGGTGTACTTCTCACCGAAGAATGCGAGTGCACCCAGGTCCTTCGCTTCATCGAGACCGGTGTACAGCCAATCCACCGTCAGATTGCTCATGACCCAGTCATTCACCATATCTTCTATTGAGTCGAGTATCCCCGGTGTAAGTGCTTCGTAGTGTGTGAAATCGAACCTGAGTCTGTCCGGCGCTACGAGTGAACCGGATTGCTGCACGTGAGGGCCAAGCGTCTCCCTGAGAGCGGCGTGCAGCAGGTGCGTGGCGGTGTGAGCGCGTTCCATTGAAGATCTTCGCGACAGGTCCACATCCGCTCTGACTGTATCTCCCTTTCTGATGAATCCCTGTTCAACAGTCCCGGTGAGGATTACGGTTTCAGGATCCATCCTCGTGGCGGTCTCGATCTTTACACTGAAATTACTGCCTCTGAGTTCACCCGAATCACCCCCTTGTCCCCCCCCTTCACCATAGAACGGATTGGGATCGATGACGATCGATACCTGTGTCCCCTTCGATGCCTCACCGACCTCACTGTTTTCAACTCCGAGATATGTCACGGTAGCCTCAACGGATGTTGTCTGGTAACCGACGAATTCGGAAGAAGGAGAGCCGGGCCCTTCCTGATCATCCTGCGATGCCCTTGCACCTCTCGCCTTCTTCCGCTGTTCTTCGAGACAGGTGTCGAATCCGTCTACATCTACTTTCATCCCTTTCTCCTCGGCCATGATCATGGTTAGGTCCAGAGGAAAACCATACGTATCGTACAGAACGAAAGCTCTCTCACCGGGAACGATCCTCTCTCCTTCTTTCTGCAGTTGTGATGAGACCGACTCGAACAGGTTGATACCAAGCGTCAACGTCTCCTGGAAACGCTCTTCCTCTGCCCGGACAACTGCTTTTACCTGTTCCTGCCTCTCCTGGAGCTCTCGGTACTGATCACCCATAGCACTCACGACCTGGTCTACGAGCAAGTGCAGAAATGATTCTTCGAGGCCTAGCAGCCTACCGTGACGGGCCGCTCTTCTCAAAATACGCCTGATGACGTAACCCCTGCCCTCGTTCGATGGCATGACACCATCCGTCAGTGCGAAGGTGAGAGCTCTGGAGTGATCCGCAATAACCCGAAAGCTCACCCGGTTCTCTTCATACGAAACTCCGCTCAGTTTTTCCGTCTCCCGGATCACCGGCATCATGATGTCGATCTCAAAGTTGGAAGGGCTGCCCTGGAGCACGCTCGATATTCGTTCCAGTCCCATCCCGGTATCGATAGATGGTTTTGGAAGTGACGAAACGGTTCCGTCCAGGTTTTTATTGTACTGCATGAACACGAGGTTCCAGAGCTCGAGATACCGGTCGCATTCACACCCGACCGTACAAGTGGGTCTGCCGCAACCTGAGGACTCACCCATATCGAGGCCTATCTCGGAACAGGGTCCACATGGACCAGTCTCGCCCATACTCCAGAAATTGTCCTTTTTGCCCAGGCGGTGTATCCTGTCTTCGGAGAAGCCGGTGATCTTCTTCCAGCAGGCCAGCGCCTCGTCATCCTCCTCGAAGACGGAAATCCAGATCCGATCCCGGGGTAACGAGAGCGCCTGTGTGAGAAACTCCCAGCCGAAGAGAATTGCGTCTTCCTTGAAATAGTCACCAAATGAAAAATTGCCGAGCATTTCGAAAAAGGTGAGGTGCCTGTTCGTCTTCCCGACATTTTCGAGGTCGTTATGTTTGCCTCCGGCTCTCAGGCACTTCTGAGAACTCACCGCTCTCGAGAATTCACGTGTTTCAGATCCGAGGAAAACACCTTTGAACTGGTTCATACCGGCGTTGGCGAAGAGAAGAGTCGGGTCTTCAGCAGGAACAAGGGATGAGCTCGGAACAGTCACATGCCCTCGTTCTTCGAAGTATTTCAGAAAACCCGACCGAATTTCAGAGCTCTTCACGGTGCACCTCCACTTCGACCGGTTCCGATATCTCATCCAGTTCGTCCATTAGCTCTCTCACCAGGTGAGGATCGAACCCGCGACGTATCATCAAACCGGCAACACGCCTTCGCCTGCTGAGGTCACATGTCCGTCCCGAAAGTTCCCGATCGAGGACCTTCCGGGCGAGGTCTCTCTCTTCAATACCCAGGTCGTTCATCACCGAATTTACCACGGCCAGAGCATCCGTTCTAGAGAGTCCCTTCCTGCCTAAGAGAGATACAAGTCCACCCGGCCCCATCGGTTTCGAACGTAACCTCTGCTCGACCAGACTGGTTGCAAAACGTACATCATTGATGAAATTCCTGGCCTTCAGTTCGCCGATGACCTGGCGGGAAAGATCTTTCTGATACTTTCTCTCAAGAAGCTTGTCGAGAAGTTCCTTTTCCGAATGATCCCTCAGGGACAGGAGCTCGAGTGCTTTATCCCTGATTCTCGAAATGTCATATTCTGCCATAATTTATATCACCCAAAAAAAAACCTGCAACAGCAGGCTTTCCACCCCGGGAACGTTCTCCTTTCCATACCTCTCGCGAGGAGTGGGTACAGTGCGAATTCCATGTCGTATCAGGAACCTTCCCTGCTCTCGTCTTCCCTGCCAGTCTCCTCTTCGGGGCGGGGATGGCGCTTGTCCCTGATCGCCGTCTCGATAGCAAGGAGCATTTCTCCGTTTTCCTTGAGAAATTTCTTCGCGTTTTCTCGTCCCTGCCCGATTCTCTCATTGTTGTAGGAATACCAGGATCCGCTCTTCTCGATGACGCTGTCGATGACCCCCTGATCGAGCAAAGTGCCCTCGTAGGATATTCCCTGACCGAACATAATGTCGAACTCGGCCTGCCTGAATGGTGGGGCCACCTTATTTTTCACCACTTTCACGCGGGTGAGATTACCCGTTACTTCCTGACCCTCTTTGATTGCTGCTATTCTCCTGATATCGAGACGAAGTGACGAATAGAATTTGAGGGCTCGGCCACCTGTCGTCGTTTCGGGACTCCCGAACATGACACCGATCTTCTCTCTGATCTGATTGATAAAAACGACTGCCGTCTTCGAACGATGGATTGCGGCCGTCAGCTTTCTCAATGCCTGAGACATGAGCCGTGCCTGAAGACCGACATGGGAGTCACCCATATCACCCTCGATCTCAGCCCTTGGAACCAGAGCTGCCACCGAATCGATCACGATCACATCGACTGCACCACTGCGCACGAGCATCTCGGTGATGTCGAGCGCCTGCTCCCCGGTGTCGGGTTGTGACACCAGCAGATCATCGACATTCACACCCACATTTCTCGCATAATCAGCGTCGAGCGCGTGCTCCGCATCGATAAAAGCGGCAATACCCCCACCCTTCTGTGCGTTTGCGATGATGTGGAGTGTCAGGGTCGTTTTACCCGAGGACTCGGGCCCGAACACTTCGGTGACTCTACCCCGCGGGATACCCCCGATCCCAACGGCAATGTCGAGGTTGAACGCCCCCGTAGAGATAGCATCAATGGGCAGATTGACCTCGTCCGAGCCAAGCCGCATGATCGCACCCTTACCATACTGCCGCTCGATCTGAGTGATGGCCAACCCGAGCGATTTTTCTTTGTCTTCGCTGTTGATCACAACAGGCGACTTCTTGTTGAGCATACCAATCCCCTCCTCATTACCACACATACCCGATTTTTTAGCAATTTACCGATCAGTCCATTTTATGTCAAGGACAATTGTTTCACCTTCTCGAGTTCGAGTTCGACCATACCCAGCATGTAATCCAGCTTGAGTTCCAGAACGAGATCTCGAGCCTGGCTCAGATATCTCAACGCCTCCAGTCTGCTCCCGTAATCATCGAAAACCTCGGAAATGAACTTACCGGCACAGATGAGTGTTTTCGCCCGCTCATACTTCTCCCCGATAGAACGTAGCGAATCGATACCCTGAGAGAAATATGTCCTGGCCCTCTCATCATCACCAAGGAGGCTGTAGGCCATACCGAACACCCGGAATACCACGCCTTCCTCGAACCTGTCGCCGAGTCTGAGGGATACATCCCAGGATTTCTGACAGAGTGAAAGTGCTTTTCTGCCTTCACCCTGTTTGACTCTCACCTCGGCGAACCTTCGGTAGATCTCGTTGATGAGATCTCCACCCGGCGCGATTTCTCTGGCGATTTTGAGAGCTCTGATGTACCGGCTTTCTGCCTCGGGAATATCTTCCATGTCGAAGGCCAGTTCTCCGAGGAATTCCTCGGTTAGTGCAAGCTCTCGCCTGTAATTTTTATCTACGGCGATGGCTTCGGCCATCTCGTACAATTCCCTGGCCTGATCCCACTCTCTCTTCACCTGATGGAGGTTGCCGAGGCAGATGTAGCGTCGTGCTTTGGAGAGATAGTCACCGAGGACTTTGAAGATGTTCAGACTTTGCTCATTATGCTTCTTCGCAAGAGCCCAGTTTCCGAGCATGAAGTGTATCGTCCCGAGATTTGCCGAGATTGCACCGACAAGACGTACCATTTCATGCTTCTCCGCGAGGTCGCGGGCTTCTTCCAGGAGGTTGATACACCTGTCCCACTCTGCGGAGATGAAATAGAGCTGTGCCATTCTGTTCATGACGCTGGCCATCTCCGCACCGTTCTCGAGTCTTTGAAAGGTGGCGAGAGACTGTGCAAAACTCGTGAAGGCCGAGGCGACATCTCCGGTGAGTAGTTGTATCTGACCAAGATATTTGAAGGCTCTCGATGCTTCCTCATCCGCATCACGATCCTCGAAAAGCTGGATCGCCATCCTGCACTCCCGATCTGCCTCGTCATAAGAACCGAGCTGTGAATGGATGTGCGCGGCGAGAGTGTGAAGCCGCCCGAGTTCGAGGGATATCGATGACACCTCGGGCACCATCAGCTTCCTGGTGTTTTCGAGTTCTTGGAGAGCACTGGAATATTCGCCCTGCTCGCAGAGACATTCGATGATCTGTCTGTTGATCTCTGACTTTTTGGAAAGACCGAATCCTATGGGAGGGAGCTTTTCGAGCGCCTTCCCGTAGCACCCTATTGCTTTCTCATACTCGTGTCCATACCTGTGTTTCTGTGCCAGGGAAACGTTCTCCTCAATCCTTTCCCCGGCCCAGACAGAGGGTTCGGACAGGTACTTCTGATCCTTTCCGAATCCTTTCAGTTTGCGGGAAACTTTTGCCATAGTAAATGCTCCAGTCCAGGATTTGAGGCTAAAGATGAAGAAAATAGAAAAAGGGGAAAAGCTCCCTGATATAGCTCCTCCTACTGGGAGAGAAAAAACCTGAAGATCTCACCTCTACAGGAGAATATCTGCTAGGCTGCCTTTCGACACCGGGTCGATAGGAATCGACAGAGTTCCACCGGAACTGATCCCTAATAACCGAATTGTCGGTGGGACTGCTGTCATTATAGTACGGGACAGCGGTGTTGTCTACTTCCCAGGGTCTTCCCAGCTTGTGAATCTTTACCTGAGCACTCATACTCCCCGCTGAGAGCGTAAGGAGCACTGTGGCGAAGAGTGCGGTAGCGAGAACGAATTTCTTTGACATCGTGAACCCCCTCTGTGGTGATCATGAAGTGTACGGATCACAAAACGGTGAAAACAAACCATTTCCTTTGCAGGCACCTCCTTCTTGTTAATGCTGCACCGGACCCCTGAGGCATCTTATATGCCACCCGGTGCCTCGTGGTGAACCACCGCATATCACGGTGTCCTACAGGGTCTTCTCGATTTATTCGAAAAATAGCTTCCCTGTCGATTCTCAGTCTGTACGTTTCATGCAACGAAAATAACTTGTAAATTCGTCATGTTTCACGATATTCGGCCACTTTTTACGGTAGGGACGATGATCTCTGTCTGCGTCAGCGCGTGTTCGATGCCTGATCTCACCACATCGAGATTCGTAACCGCTCTCACCCGGGTCGTACCGACCGGGAGAAGGAGAACCCCCGATTCAGCCAGTATATCGCAGAACCGGGAAGCGGTTATGCCGAGGCCGTGTATGTCGAATATCACTATGTTGGTATCGACCGTCCGTGGATTAATTTCGATACCGGAGATCGAAGCAAGTCCATCCGCAAGCAGTCGGGCGTTTTCGTGATCCTCGGCGAGCCTGTCGACATTGTTCTCGAGCGCATAGATCCCTGCGGCAGCGATAATCCCGACCTGCCGCATCCCCCCACCGAGTGTTTTCCTCACGAGAAGCGCCTTTTCGATATCAGCTTTCGTTCCGGCCAGGCAGGACCCGATCGGCGCACCGAGCCCCTTCGAAAGGCAGATTGAAACTGTGTCGGCAAGAGCCGCATACTGAGAGACCGGTATCCCCGTCGCAATGGAAGCATTAAAAAGCCGGGCTCCGTCGAGGTGTACCCGGACACCCCGTTCTCCCGCGAATCTGTAAAGCCTCTTCATCTCTTCGATCGGGTAGATCCTCCCCCCGGCCATGTTGTGGGTGTTCTCGATGCAGAGGAGGGCGGTTCTCCTTCGATGCAGGTGTCCTCCACAATAAGCGGATTCGACTTCCTCGAAGGGAATTACTCCGCCGTCTCCTCTCACAGCACGAAGTATAACACCGGACAGGAAGCCCGGTGCACCCACCTCATTGATACTCATGTGAGCAGACTCCTCAACGATTACCTCTTCCCCGGGGGACGTCTGGATCGACAGAGCGATCTGGTTGGTCTGTGTGCCGCTGGAGCAGTAGAGAGCCGCTTCCTTCCCGAGTTTCTCCGCAATCATCTCCTGGAGCCTGATCACAGTCGGGTCATCACCCAGTACGTCATCCCCCACTTCCGCCTCTGCGATTACACGGCGCATCGCCGGTGAAGGGCGGGTCACCGTATCACTTCTCAAGTCAACGATACCTGAACCATATGTGCCGGGATCGAACACGAGTACACCTACCGCATCAAAACCATTTTCCTGCTCAGTTTCACCAGAATCTGTCCCGTTTCGGAGTCTCTCACGAGAAGCTGGTAATAATAAGCGCCACTCCCGACTTCTTCTCCATTTTCATCCCGACCATCCCACCGTACAGAAAATGAAGCGGGATATGCCTGCCTCTCGTATAAGCGTTTCACCATATGCCCCCTCGGGCTGAAGATGCTCACCTGGATTTCGATAGGCTCGCCGGTTCCCTCGATGTCTTCGATTTCAAACCGTATCTCCGTGTTCGGATTGAACGGATTGGGAAAGTTTTGATCCATGCTGACCGAGTATCGTTTCGGCTCCTCGAGCCCCTTCAGTGAGATGGTAACCGGCTGAGCATATTTCTCATTCTCGTTTTCACTCACGACACCGAGCAGATAATGATACGTGAGACTTGAATCAATCATCGAGTCGACGAAACTCGTGCTGTCGGGAGGTATCAGCAGTGTATTCAGCCGGGTGAAAGTACCTGTCGCTTCGAGCGGATTCAGAGAAATATCGACAGAACGGTAGAGATTAAACCCGGAGACATTTACGCTCTGATCGATCATCCACTCGAGAAGTATGTTTCCTTCGGCAATAGACGCCCTGAAATCCGGCACGAAGGGAGTGATCGCTTTTGTACTGTTTACAGCTCTCGGTGTACCATATGGTACAACCTCTCCTCCGACGGAAGTCCTCCAGTTGAACGCTTCGTAATCACCATGGTCGGTGATCAGCTCCATGGAAGCCCCGCGCCCTTCTGCTAACCCCGCCGGCCAGCTTGTTTCGTCCCTGTTTACCATTGCGACCACATCCCCCCACCTGTCGAGGAGGGAGAGGCGATCACCCGAATCATCAAAAACGAGAAAAACGGAATTGTCACCATATACTTCATCGGCCATGACGGGTGTTGCCTCTTCATTATATTCGAGAAGATAGTAGCCCCCGGCAGCAATAACTCCTTTGAGGAGGTAGACGTCCTCACCATCAGTGAGCGTCCATCCCTCGAGATTAACTTCCTGGTCGGAAGGGTCATACAGCTCGATATATTCATGGGATGCATCACCTCCCCACATGAGCTCGTTCACCAGGATACCCGGATGATTTTCACCTGACACCCGGGTCGTTTCCCACTCTCCGAGAAGCCAGGAAAGCAGATTCGAAAGCAGGGTGACCGCTTTTCGGTCTACCAGTGCACCCTCACTCCCGGTTTTTTCACAGGACATCAGGACATCCCCCACACCGAATGCAGCTATCTTTCCGTGGCCGACCACCGATGCGGCGAGAAACGGCCACTTCTCGCCGGAGGGGAGGCCGATTGCAAAAGCTCTGGCCGATGGGTTGAGAAAGGAATCGATTCGAAGCTCATAACCGGCCGGAAGATCAAGAGCACTCACTTCCCCATGACGGCCCACCACGATCGGATCATCGGGAAACGATGACGACACATAGCCGTCTTGAGAAGGGTGAGTAATATCCTCGAAACGAAACCCTGGATCGAGACCGGCATCGGCAAGCCCATCGATCAGGTCATTGAGAATCTCGATCTCCACCCTGTTTTCCTGTTTCTCCAGACACGTGCCCGCGATCAGGAGTATCGAGCCGCCCTCACGAAGATAATTTATGAGGACACGTTGTTCTTCAAAATCGATCGCTGTGAACGGAGCGGAAATAATCAGGAGGGGGGAACGAACCGGCAACTGAAAAGTCTGCTCCTCGAGTGCAAAGTTGTCCCGGAGACAACGCACGGTACGACTGAATTCTTTTCTCAGCAGAATGTCGAAGGGAGAGAAAGCTTTAACTGTATCCGACCGGGCCTCGACACTGTCACTGTCGGAGATGTCGGTTTGCTCTTCCCGGGTAATCAGGTAATCAGATTGGCCATGAGACATGTCGAACAGAATCGCCTTTTGATCCGTGCCCAGGACACGGGGAACATACATGAGGAGAAGAATAAGAAAGAAAAGATATTTCTGAACATGTGTAAGCATGATTTTTAAAAATTTAATTTTGACGAACAGACCCTCAGCGCCCCTGAATTCTATTCTATCAGGAAGGGAAAACGATGTCAAGTAGTATCTTAATTTGTGTCTTAATTTGCACCGTGATTACGCGGTTTCTAATATCCTCCTCGAGCGGCGGAACTGCGTTGCACGTCATCTAGTGTCCCATCCCAGAAATTCATCACCAATTCAGGAGGCTATCGAGGTCCCTTCTAAGTTCAACGAACTTCTGGGATGGAGTACTAGTGGCTGAGGACTATTTTGCCGGAGGCGAATGCTCTTCCGAGCATGATTCTGAAAAGATAAATCCCGGCCGGGGAGCGTTTACCCGAGTCCGAATTACCATCCCAGCACAGGATGTTTTCTCCGCGTCTCAGGCAGCAGGATTCAGTCTTCCAGACGCGTCTCCCTCGCACACTGTATACTTCCATAATATAATCACCGGAAGTGACATCATCCAGGCATGTCACCCTGATTGTAACTCCCCCGCTGGCAGGATTTGGAAATGGGCTCGCAGAAAGTATGGGCCCCGCTTCATCGACCTGGAGTTGTTCTGGTTCAATGCCGGTGCCCGAGATGCTGTTCCAATAACCCGGCGAACCCAGGTCCCCCAGGCCGAACGACGATTCCGCCAAACCCCAGCTGGTGGAGTCACTATTGTCGAACCCCGGCAGCACGAGCTCCATCGATGCACCTTTCAGAGACGGCCATCCGACACCGTATGCCACACTGTCAATCACTCCGCCGGATGGATCGACTATTACGACTTCGTCCTCGTCGTTCGAGAGCAGAAAATTGGAGTACGTGTAGTGGGTCCGGTAACCGCCGTTTTCCGTCGAGTCGGCGTTTCTGCCGAGAACGACGAAGCCGGCGGGAAGTACAACGAGATCACTATCCGGTTCGATAATGTGCCGATCCCGTCCGCTGTCCCTCAGAGTCCAGCCTGCCAGATTTATTGAGGAATCCGAGCTGTTGTAAAGCTCAACCCATTCCCCTTTCGAATCGGGCACAGCTTCCGGATCGCACATGACTTCGTTGATGACGATTTGAGAAAAGGAGGAGAGAGCAACCGTCATGAGGAGCCCCACGGAGAAGAAAACGATACGCATTCCTGCCTCCGTGTTCTCGGCTCAAAAAAATTAGATGATAATAGTATAACCGGACTCGAAGAGACTGTCAAGACAGGTACACCCGATTATCTCCTGTTGACATCCACCATTTCAGTACTTAGGTTCATCGGAATACAACTCGAAAGGAGACATTAGTGAGGACCCAGAAAAATCACCGGGAGTCACTGAGCAGGGACATGGGCGTCGGTTCCGCCACCATGATCGGCGTGGGAGCAATGATCGGTGCCGGCATCTTTGTGCTCACCGGGTTGGCTGCCGGGAGTGCCGGTCCGGCGCTATGGCTTGTCTTCCTCCTGAACGGGGCGGTCACCATGCTCACCGCCATGGTGTATGCGGAGCTGGGCTCCTCCTTCCACGACGCCGGGGGCGGATATCTCTGGGTCAAGGAAGCGCTCCCCAATCCGAACGGCTTCCTGTCCGGATGGATGAGCTGGTTTGCCCACATGGTCGCCTGCAGCCTGTATGCCCTGGGGTTCGGAGCGTATTTCAGTCACACCCTGATGGAGGTGGGTTTCGAGTTTTCTCCTCTCTTCACCCAGTGGCTGCCGAAGATCCTGGCGGTATTCGTTATCGCCCTGTTTTCATATATAAACTTCCGTGGAGCTTCCGAAACCGGTATCGTGGGTACGATCGTCACCAGTCTGAAAATGGTGATCCTCGGCCTCTTCATCACATTCGGCATGGCGAAAATCTCCGGAAATCCCGTGAGCCTCCGGAATTTCACACCCTTCATGCCCAACGGCTGGGGTGGAGTGTTCGTCGCAATGGGGCTAACCTACATAGCTTTCGAGGGATACGAGATCATTGCTCAATGCTCGGAAGAGGTGAAGGACCCCAAGCGGAATATACCGAGAGCTGTCTTCTGGTCCATAGCCATAGTCGTACCCATTTACATCCTCATCGCAATCGTTTCGATCGGGGCGATAGACGGAGGCAGTATGCCTGTCTGGAAATATCTGGGTGTCAACAAGGAAATCGCCATGGTCGAAGCGGCCCGCCAGTTGATGCCGTACGGGGCAATCATCCTTCTCGTGGGAGGGCTCTTTTCGACTACCTCCGCACTCAATGCCACGATCTACTCATCATCAAGGGTCTCGTTTGCCATGGGCAGGGACGTCAACCTCCCCCGCGCGTTCAGCCGTGTGCATCTGAAACGGAAAACTCCGTACGTCGCGATATTTATCTCTATGATCTTCATCATTTTTATGGCGGTGGCCTTTCCGATCGAAGACGTGGCAAGTTCAGCTGATATCATGTTTCTCCTGCTCTTTCTGCTGGTGAACCTCTCCATGATCAATCTCAGGCGGACGAGGCCCGATCTCGACCGCGGATTCGTCGTCCCTCTGTTTCCTCTGGTGCCCATCTTTGCAATCATCACCCAGCTCTTTCTTGCGGTCTACATGTTCCATTACAGTTCCATGGCGTGGTATGTGACGGGGATATGGATCGCATTCGGCCTCTCGGTCTACTTCGGCTACTCCAGACTGAGAGAACAAAAGGAGAAGGTCTCGGAAGTGGTTCACTTCGAAAGGGAAATGGTCGAGAGCGATTACCGGGTAGTCGTCCCAATTGCAGAGAGATCTGAGATCACTCCTCTCATGACGCTGGCCAGTTCGATCGCCAGATCGAGGGATGGAGATCTGACAGCACTGACGGTTGTCGAGATGCCGCAGCAGACACCCATATCCGAGGGCAAACAGTTCGTGGAGGAGAAGAAAAAAATCGTCCTGGAGGCTGACAGGTGGGACGAAGTCGTCCCCGTGCATACAATGGTACGGATCTCTCACGACGTGGCGGTGGCTATCAACGATACCGTTACCGAGGATGATGCGGACCTGGTCGTTCTCGGCTGGAAAGGTCATGCGAAGAACAAACAGAATCTGGTAGGAAGTGTCCTCGACGTGGTTCTCAAAACAACCCCTGCAAACATCGCCATCGTCAGGCCGAGGGAGATGGTCGATGTGAAGAAGATACTTCTCCTGACAAGGGGCGGGCCGAACGCCAGACTAGCAGCCGAGCTTTCCGTTGATATAGCAAGGACGACCGGGGCTCATCTCACTGCGGCCATCGTCGTCTCGCCCGGCTTGAATGAAAACGAAAACAGAACGAAACTCGGGATTATCGATAAGACGGTAGAGGGAATAGGACTCGATGGGATTCAGTTCGAGAAAAAAACAATTGTCGCCCGGTCCGTTCTCAAGGGTATCCTCGAAGAGTCGGCCGGATACGACCTGGTTATGATCGGTGCGACCAGAGAACCCATCTGGAAACGGCTCTTCCTCGGGACGATACCCAAGAGTGTGGCCAGAAGTTCTCCGAAGACCGTGATGATGGTGAAGAGATATGAAGGGTCCGTCAAATCGTGGTTTAAAAAACTGCTCTCCGGCTAGTGAACATTTCTCAATATATTCAGGATAAAAGCTTTCAATAACATTTCATATTACCCCGCTATTTTCTCATCCCCTGATTTACAGATACTAAACCGGACATAGCGGGCCGTTTATGCCCCACATTTATGTAAAGACGGCATAATTATGCCCTCATACCACGCATCAGTGGTGCGCGGCTCGGGAGCAAGTCGATTGACTTTGAGAAAATCTTCTGCTATAATAGGGCAAGTGTTCCGTCCCAGAAGTTCGTTGACAATTACAGCGTACTATCGAGGTTCCTGGCCAGGCGAGACGACGCAGGGTAAAAATAGGGACAGTCACCATTTTTTGAACAAAATAAATAATGGTGACAAAAATGGTGACTGTCCCTATTTTTTAGAGTATTTAACCGACGAGCAAGGCGGTGGGTCGGGATGCACCGCTGGCCGAAGACAGGCGTATTTATGAATAGGGCCACGAAGAAGGGTGTTTTCCGTATTCAGCAAAGGAGGTCTGATGCACACAATCAGTCGAGTTCTCTGTATCCTTACACTTTTCCTGCTCCCGATGTCTGCACTTTTTGAAGGAACGGCTCTGGCAGGGGAAATTCATCCGCAGCTCGATGCATATCTCGAGACGCTTCCATCGGATGCTCCGGTGACCGTGATCGTTCATCTCAAAGATCGGGCCGACATCGAAGCAATCGATATTGATCTCATCAAAGAGAAGGCTACGAGAGCCGTGCGACATGAGAGAGTGATCAGCGCACTCAAAGAGGTCGCCTCGAGATCTCAGGTCTCACTTCTGAATTACCTGGAATCAAAGAAGATAGAGGAGAAAGTGCTCGGGTTCACCTCCCACTGGATCAGTAACCTGGTCATAGTCAGGGCTACCAGGGAAGAGGTATATAATCTGCTCGACCACCCCGACGTAGATTTCATCGAGAAGAATTTCGAAGTATCACTCATCGAACCCATTATTGGAAACGGGACTCCACCCGTGACGGGCATCGGGGTCACACCAGGATTGTACGCCATCCAGGCTGACAGGGTCTGGAACGAGCTCGGCATCACCGGAGCCGGGAGAATCGTCGCCAACCTGGACACCGGCGTGGACGGCAGTCACCCCGCTCTCGCCGACAGATGGCGCGGAGCACAGCCCGGAGTTGATCCATCAGAAGCATGGCTAGATCTCCTTGGAGGTTCCCCCGATTTTCCCACCGACACTTACGGCCACGGTACCCATGTCATGGGGACGGAATGCGGTCTCGGTGTGGGAACAGGTGACACCGTCGGCGTGGCACATGGCGCTCAGTGGATTGCCTGCAATGCGATCAACCAGAGTGTGGGACCCGAGTTCGACAATGATGTCATCCTCGCTTTCGAATGGCTCGCGGATCCCGACGGAGATCCCGGGACCTCGGATGATGTGCCTGACGTCGTTCAGAACTCATGGGGTATCAATGAAAACTTCGGTTACGATTACACCGACTGTGACAGCAGGTGGTGGACAGTCATCGACAATTGTGAGGCGGCTGGTGTCGTCGTGACCTACTCGGCCGGCAACGAGGGCCCGGGCGCACAGAGCCTGAGATCTCCTGCCGACAGGGCTACCACTCCCTATAACGTCTTCTCGATCGGTGCGGTGGATGCAACGAATTACAGTTACCCATACCCGATCGCGAGCTGGTCCAGCCGCGGACCTTCGGGATGCGACGGTACATCCATCAAGCCCGAAGTCTGTGCACCCGGGGTTGATGTCTACTCTTCCATACCCGGCGGAGGATACTCCGATTCGTACAGCGGTACCTCGATGGCCGGCCCCCACGTCGCCGGAGTGGTCGGACTCATGAGGGAAGCCAATCCGAATCTCACACCGGAGGAGATAAAAGATGTATTGATGATCACAGCTCACGATTTCGGGTCATCAGGCGAAGACAACACATTCGGCATGGGATTCATCGATGCCTACGAATCGGTGATGATGGTGATGAGCGGCGTGGGATACCTCGTTGGTACGGTGACCGATTCCTCGACGGGAGATCCGGTTCCAGCCTCGCTCTCGGTTATTGGTACGACGAAGCAGACCACGGCCGATCCGGTCACCGGCGAGTACACTATTATTCTCCAGGGGGACACGACCTACACCGTCCTGGCAAGCTACTTCGGTTATGAAGACATGCAGCAGGACATCTACATCGTCCCCGATGACACCACGGTCCTCGACTTTCAACTCGACACGGCACCTTCCGGTCTCCTGGCCGGAGTCGTCATGGACGATACGACCGGACTCCCGGTCGATGGCGCTACGGTTGAGGTTCTCGACACACCCATCACTCCGACGTCGACCGGTCCTCTCGGTATCTTCAGTTTTCCGAGCGTACCGTCCGGAGCGACTTACACCGTTCAGGCATCGGCGGATGGGTTCGGTTCGAACAGCGAGGACAAGGCGATTACAGCGGGAGAGACCAATCTCCTGGCACTCCCCCTGAAAACCGGGTTCTCGGACGCGATGGAAACGGGTGCGCCCGGCTGGACTCACGACAACATAACCTATGGATACCTCGATCAGTGGCACCTGAGTACTCAGCGGAATCACACTGGGGGCGGGAGTACCTCCTGGAAGTGCGGAGCGACAGGCGGCGGGAGCTATGCGGACCTCCTAGACGCCGGTCTCGAGACACCGGCCATAGATTTGCAGGACAATTCGAAACTGTCCTTCTGGCACTGGATCGACGCTGAAACCTACAGCTCGACCGTTGCCTGGGATGGCGGAATCGTCGAGATCTCGATCGACGGCGGCGCCTTCGAGCAGATATTCCCGGTCGGTGGATACCCGTATACGATCTATCCGAACGTCGACAGCCCGTTCGACCCCGACACACCGTGTTATTCCGGTACTTACTCCTGGCAGATGGAAGAATTCGATCTCTCCGGTTACTCAGGTCTGGCGGTGATAAGGTTCAGGTTCGGATCAGATGGTTACGTCACCCAGGAAGGCTGGTACATCGACGATGTCACTATCGCTCAGGACGCAGCGACACAGCCGGTTTCGGTCATAATGGTTCCGACGACCGCATCAGTCATAATCGACCCGGCGGGCGGCAGTTTCGATTTCCACCTGGCACTCATCAACAACACTGATACGAGCCAGACATTCGACTGGTGGATCGATGTCACCAGGCCCGGCGGTTCGGTGTATGGTCCGATCGAGACGCACACCGACACCCTCGCCGCCGGCGAGACCGTCATCAACTGGAATCAGGTCCAGGATGTACCCGGCTGGGCTCCCGCAGGTACTTACATCTACAACGCCAAGTTGGGTACCAGTCCCGACATTGTGAGCTCGATCTCGAGTTTCGAGTTTACGAAATCGGGAGCAGCCGGATCGGTATCAGAGGGTGACATCTCGGATTGGGAGCGCAGGTAACACCAGAGTAGAGGTTTTTACAGGGCGGCTGCCATGATCGGTGACGGACACACGAACTGGTAGACGCCTTCGGGCCCCTCGAGAGAGGGGCCCTTCTTTATTGCGAACAGGTTATTTCCAGGGAACCTCGAGCGAATTCCCCCCCTGGTTCCAGTCAACCGGGACAGGGAGGAAGGGATCGCTCCACGGGTAATTCTCTTCAACGGGAACCGCCTTGCCCCTGAATGCCGGGGGATCATTCGTGAAGAGACTGAGGGACGGATAGAGAGCGTGAGCCTGATCGATGCTGGCCTCGACCTGCGCGAGTGCAGCGTCGGGGTCCTCCCCTATCGCCCCCGTCACTGCAAACGCTATATACCTGCCTTCATCAGGTAACAACACCCCCACATCAATTGCAACTGCTGCATCACAATCCTGAGGTGTGGCATCAGTGTAGTCACCACCTGTATTCCCGAGCACAAAATCCAGTTTCGCCTCCTCACCACCCCCCTCGTCATCCGGAGACACCGGTGAACCATGCGTTGAGAGGATCCAGTTGCCCAGGTCACCGTAGATAACAGCCAGCGCGGCCGTTGAATAATCTTCATCCGTGTCCTGAATGTACACCATCGATCGTGAATCATCAAACCCTGCGACGTTGTCATCGAAAGTGCCGCCGACGTCGAAATCAACATAAAAACACGCGGTAACTTCTTTCGTCTCATCACTCCCGTTTATGGCTTCCCAATCGATGATCACCCACTCCGAACCATCATCGGCATAGGTGAACTGGGCGTAACCGAGATTCGTTTCTGCACCTGTAGTCCAGGTAGGTATCAGAGGGTGAGGGAAATCGGCTGTGTGCTCGCTCACAAGGCTTGGAGAGGGGTCATACATCGTAAGAATAGTGTGGGTGATAAATTCCGTATAACCATCACCATCATCGACGTAAAATCCGTCGGAAATGCCGAGGTGTCCATCCCAGCACTGGTCGGTCCTGCCCCCGAAATTGAAATGCGTGAATCCCCCTGTGTAACGGCCTCCCGTTCCTCCTCCCACATTGTCGACCGCATAGTCCACCGCTGTGTGATACACACAGTTGCCGGAAACCGTGGGCAGGTGTTCATCCGCATGTAAGACCCGGAGTGATTCGGTGGGGAGCACAAATATCGCTCCCAGTAATATTGCAACTTTCCACTTCATCCTCTATCATCCTTACGATATTCGTAAGCTGTGCAGTGAAAAAAACGCAAATTCTATACCAGAAATTAGGATCACCCGAAAATCCACGCGGTGCGTCGGGACACGAAGGATTATTGCCTAAAGTACGTGTTCGGTATATCTTTATATCTCTTCATACTAAAAGTTCATATCGTTATTCTGGAGACTCGATGCAATACGATACGAGGAAGGAAAGGCTGTCTCTCCTTCTCAAGTTATGTGTGAAAAAGGGGCGGATTCTCATCCTGACTCACAACAATCCGGATCCGGACTCCCTGGCGAGCTCATTGGCGTTCCGCTTCCTTATCTCTAAGACACTCGGGAAAAAGGCTGACATTCGATGTGGAGGGCTGGTGGGACGAGCGGAGAACAAAGCGATGATAAAACAGCTCAGGATCCCTGTCCTTACCATCACTCCCTCGATCTTCAAAAAATATGATGGCGTCGTACTCCTGGATACACAACCGGGGGCGGGTAACAACTCACTTCCTGGTAGTCTGACACCGACTGCGGTCATAGACCACCATCCTCCTCTGAAAGGCGTGACGGCACATTACCTCGACATCAGACCAGAGTATGGTGCAACGACCACCATCATCTGGGAATATCTCAAAGAGGCCGGCGTCCAGATCGAGTCCGGCGTCGCGACGGCTATCGCCTATGCGATCAGCTCGGAAACCCAGGACCTGGGCAGGGAAGCGAGCTTGATGGACCGGGAAGCTTACCTGGACGTCGTCCCTGTCTCGAGTTTCAAAAAACTCTCGATGATCTATCATCCCAGGCTCACCTGGGAATACTTCGAAGTCATCCAGAAGGCAATCGCCAGGACACAGAGGAAACGCCACGTTATTTATTGCAATATGGGGGAAATATCGAACCCGGATTTCGTTCACCAGGTTGCCGATCTGCTCCTGAGGGTTGAAAGGAAAAGCTGGTCCCTCGCAATGGGCAGATCCGACGGCATCCTTTATTTCTCCCTGAGGACAACGAAGACGAAAGCTCGTGCCGGGAAACTCCTCAGAAAAGTCATCGGGAAGAGGGGCACCGCCGGAGGACATGAGATGATGGCCGGCGGGAGGATCGAATACGGGAAAATCTCCCCGGCAGAAGCGGATGCGCTCGAGGAGGAGGTTATCCAGAAGTTCCTCTCCCTCGTAGGAGTGAAAACCAACGGATCGAGAGATACCTCTTCAGAATCGATGGGATGAAGGACCAGACAGACGATAAAACGTGGAGCTTTTTCGAAAGTATCCAGTCGGAGGCATGATGAAGTATTCCTCAGGGACATGGATCGTTTTCGGGATACTGGCACTCTTCGTTGCAGGACCGCTCTCAGGTTCGGTGAACGAAGATTGCCTGATGTGTCACGGGGACAGTGATTTCGGCGTCGAACTCGAATCCGGAGAGGTTAAATCCCTCTTTACATCTGAGAAAATGCTCAACGAATCATCTCACTCCGGTTTTTCCTGTACGGACTGTCACACCGACCTTTCAGACGTGACTGAATATCCTCATAAAACACCGCTCGCCAGGGTCGATTGTGGGAACTGCCATGATTCCGAGGGTGAGGAGTATGTGAAGAGTCTTCATGGACAAGCCCTGCAGACAGGGAATCCGGATGCACCCAACTGTACCAGCTGCCACGGGGCACATGACATCAAGGCAAGCGATAAGGATACTGCTCCTACCAGCAAGAAGAACCTGCCCGAAACGTGCGCATCGTGTCACAGCAAGTACATTCTCACGAGTGACCCCGATGTGCGAATCGCGAACTCCTACAAGCTTTACTCGGAAGGGGTCCATGCGCTGGGTATCCGAGAGGGGATAAATGTTGCAGCGAGTTGTAATGACTGTCACGGCACTCACAATCTGAAGAAGGCTTCTGATATCAACTCGATGGTGAACAGGCGCAACATCCCGAAAACCTGTTCGAAGTGCCACATCGGTATCTATACCAAGTACCAGAAAGGTATTCACGGGAAGGCGCTCGCCGAAGGGATCATCGATGACACAGCCGTCTGCACTGACTGTCACGGAGAGCACAAGATTCTTCCCGGGGATGATGCAAAATCGATGTCGAACTCACTCAACGTGGCACAGACCTGTTCGAAGTGCCACAACGATGACCGGATCATCGAAAAATACGGATTGCCAGGCCGTCGACTCGCAACGTATGAGGACAGCTATCACGGAATGGCCACGAGACGTGGCTCCCGGAATACGGCAAACTGCGCGAGCTGTCACAATGCACATGATATTCTGCCGGCTAAGAACCCTCAGTCTTCGACTTATCCGAACAACCTCGCCAGAACATGTCGGAGATGCCACATCAATGCAACTGCCAAGTTTGCAATGGGATACACCCACAAATCCAGTATTTACGACCTGACCGAAAGTTCCATCGGCAGGATCAACAGTTACGTCCGGCTGTTCTACATCACCCTCATAGCGGTTATCGCTTCCAGTATGCTCCTGCACAATTTCATCATCCTGGGTCATCACCTGATCGAGCGCTACCGTGAAGAGAGGGACAAACCCTACTTCATCAGGTTCAACCGTAGTGAGATAATCCAGCACCTCAGAGTGACCATCTCGTTCATCATCCTCGTGCTGACAGGATTCGCCCTGAGATTTCCCGACGCCTGGTGGGCTCAGGCCATGAGTACGGTCGGTCTGACCGAATCGGTGAGATCGTGGATACACCGGGGGGCGGCATTACTCCTTATCTATACCACAATTCATCACACTTTCTACCTCCTCATCTCGAAACGGGGGAAGAAAGAATTCAAAGCAATGATACCCGGGGTGAAGGATGTGAAAGATTTTTTCATCAACATGAAGTTCCATCTCGGGATGGCGGATAAAAAACCCCTTTTCGACCGGTTCGACTACAGTCAGAAACTCGAATACTGGGCCCTCGTCTGGGGTACGTTCATCATGATCGCGACCGGGTTCATACTCTGGTTTCCGACCTTCTTCGCTCAATATCTCCCCGGGTGGGCGGTCAAGATTTCAGAAACCGTTCACTATTACGAGGCTTGGCTCGCCACCCTGGCGATCTTCATCTTCCATTTCTTCATGGTAATGTACCATCCCGAAGAGTACCCGATGAACATGACCTGGGTAACCGGGAGGATGTCCGTCAAGGCATGTGAAGAACGCCATCCTCTGTGGATCAAGAGGCTCCGGGAAGAGGGCGGCTTCGAAGAAGTGAATCCCGAACCTGTCGATCCCTATGCCATCGACCCGGACAGTGACAAGACGTAATGGAAGAACGAAAAACTCCCAGGATCCCGATCTATGTCCTCTTTTTCCTCTCGGGTGCCTGCGGGCTGATATACGAGATCGTGTGGACCCGGCTGCTCACACTCGTAATGGGCAGCACCATTTATTCGATCTCGACGGTCCTCACCGCTTTCATGGGAGGTCTTGCCCTTGGCAGCTTCACCGCCGGGAGGCTCATCACCGGCAGGAGAGATGAACTCAAGATCTACGGCCTGCTCGAGGGGACCATCGGGATATACTGCCTGTTTATCCCGTTGATCATCGATCTGTTCATTCCATTCTATCGCGAGATATACCTGAGTTTGAGGGATTCCTATTTCTATTTCAGCCTCCTCAGATTTTTCATCTCATTCCTGATCCTGCTCATACCAACGACATTGATGGGTGCGACACTCCCTATTCTCACTGCATATTTTACCAGGAGAAAGGAGAGGATTGGGGGAACAATCGGAAAGGTTTATGCCATCAACACATTCGGGGCCGTACTCGGTTCGTTCGGGGCGGGATTTGTTCTGCTGCCCCTGTTCGGAATAAAGTTCGTGATATGGATCACCGCTCTCACGAATATAAGCATCTGCTTGATTGCGCTCTTCTATGCGAGAAGACCTCTCGAAACGAGTCCCGAACAGGAAGCTGCCTCGTTCGAATCCCTCGAAACGGGTGAATACAGACCGGCCGTATTGACTCTCCTCCTCTCAGCTTTCGCGCTCTCTGGATTCGCCTCCATGGTCTACCAGGTGATCTGGACCAGGATGCTCACGCTGTTGATCGGTTCATCCACCTATGCGTTCAGTCTCATAGTCACGGCATTCATCCTGGGAATAGGTATCGGGAGCATGGCACTTTCCCGGTTCATCGACCGAAAACGTGACCTGCTGCTGTACTTCGCCGTCGCCGAACTCATCATCGGTACATCCGCCATGGCGATCGCTTTTTTCTTCGGCAAGCTTCCATTCACCATGGTGAATATCATAAATACGTTCAAGACCTCTTTTGCGCTGACACAGTTCGCTGAATTCTTGATCATCCTGGTCCTGCTGCTCATCCCGACAACGATGATGGGAGTTCTCTTCCCCCTGGTGAGCAGGATCTACACGAAGAATCTACGAATGGTGGGAAAGGCAGTCGGGAATGTGTATGCGGCAAATACCATCGGCGCTATACTCGGTTCTTTCGTGGGGGGGTTTCTCTTCATTCCATTCCTCGGAATGGAACGCGGAATAGCTGTCGCTCTCCTGCTAAACTTCATTATCGGGTTCGTTTTCCTGCTTTTCTCCTCATTCAGGACTGTTCCTGTGCGGCTTTTAATTGCTCTCCTCTGGATAGGATCCTGTGTGGCTTTCGAGTGGTGGGCACCTCCATGGAACAAGAAGTGGATCACTATGGGGCCTTATCTCTATACCAGTGCGTACCATAAGCAGATGGAACAGTACGGCTCCGAGATGAGCAAAAAGATCAATAAATACAGCCGGATGGTCTATTTCAAGGAAGGTGTCTCCGCCACGATATCGGTGAGGAAGAACATGACCGGCGAACTCTCCCTGCAGGTCAACGGGAAGACTGACGCTTCCACCGGTGCGGACATGACTACCCAGGAACTCCTCGCACATATTCCGGTTCTGCTCCACCCGCGACCAGAGGATGTTCTGGTGATTGGGCTCGCCAGTGGAGTAACCGTCGGAAGTGTTGAAAAATATCCGGTGCGAAGCGTTACCTGTGTTGAGATATCCCCCGCAATGGTCGAGGCGAGTAATCTTTTCAGGAGTTACAATGGAGACGCGGTTGATGATCCACGTCTCCACCTCATCATCGAGGATGGCAGGAATCACCTCCTGCTCACTGAAGATATGTATGACGTGGTAATCAGTGAACCCACAAATCCCTGGATTTCAGGAGTCGGGAATCTCTTCACCCGGGAGTATTTTCGATTGATCAGGCAGAAACTGAAGGAAGGAGGTACGGCCTGCGTGTGGCTGCAGGCCTATGGACTCGATCCAGCCGATTTCAGAATGATCGTGAGAACTTTTCTCGACGTGTTCCCGCATACCTCGCTCTGGGAACCCGTCGCCGGCACAGACTTCATCCTCATCGGTCAGAAGAAACCATTTGATCTGAATCTCGACGATATAGAGAAAAAATTCGGGATTCCGGGTGTCAGTGCCGATCTGGAGCGGATCGGGATCGAATCGCCGATCGAGTTCCTGAAGTTCTTTGTCTCGGGACCCTCGAGGCTGAAGAAATACAGCCGGCCGGGCGAGTTTCATACTGATGACAACTCGAGACTCGAGTTTTCCTGTCCGAAATCCATGTACACAAACACGACAGCGAAACAACTCGAAGAAATCCACCAGTATAGAGAAAATCCCCTGTCGTACCTGACGGATGGAGTTTCTGAACAGGAAAGGAAAGAATTGGATTCCATCCTCCGCGGCAGAGGGATGATGATCAATGCGGTGAGATCGTTGAACAAGGGAGATATGATCGGGGCCGAAAACCTCCTGAAGATGGCTCTGTCCTATGCGCCGGGTGAGGAAGGAGCACGAACGATGCTCTCCCGGCAGAACGCGAAGGTAATCGTAAAGTTGACGGAGCTGAGCAACTGGCAGGAACTCGAAATGATCTCGAGAGCGACTCTCGAACTCGACGAGAAGAGCTTCCCGGCCCTGGATGGTCTCAGCACCGCACTAGTGAACAGGAACATTTTTGACGAAGCGGCGCTTGTCCTGGAGAGAGCGTCGATGCTTTATCCTGACTATCCCGCTTTCCATGGCAACCTGGGATTTGTATATGCAAGCCTGGGGAGAAACGATGAAGCGATCATGTCCTATGAAGTCGCCACCGTCAAGGATCCCGAAAATTCGCGGTATGCCTATGACCTCGGTGTTCTCTATTACAACTCCGGCAGATTCGCAGAGGCTCTTCACAACTTCAAAAACGCCGTTCTCCACAATCCGGGCTTCGTCGAGGCGTATATCAACCTCGGTGGTTCTTATGCCAAGCTTGGAATGATCGATGAGGCGAAGAAAGCTTTTCGGGAAGCTCTCAGGATAGATCCGGAGAATCAAATCGCCCTCAGAAATCTGAGCAGGTTGGACTGACGCTGCCCGGGAGTGATGTAAAACCCTACTGCCCCCGGGTGGGTGGTCAGACGTGATTACAAGACCGCGTTTCACTCTTCCTGGAACATTTCCCGAAATTTGACAAATCCCTCCGATGAGTGGTATAATGGAACGAGTGGAATCACAAAACCGTCTTACAGTTTCAACGCTTCCGTTTTCAGGGACTATGCTTTTTCAACGAGAATAACGATGTGTACATATCAAAAGAGTGGAGATATGCTCATTCACAAACACCGAGGTCGCCGTATCTTCACCGTGACGGTAGTGACCACGCTGCTTTTTGTGTCAGCCTCATTGTTCGGTCAGTCTACCACCTTTTATGTGGCAACCGTCGGAGATGACTCGTGGTCCGGTCTCCTGCCAGAGCCCAATCCTGAAGGAGCAGACGGTCCATTTCACACTCTGCAGGCAGCCCGTGACGCCATACGCATCCTCAGGGCTGAGAACGGTGGTGATCTGCCTGATCCGGTCGAAGTACAGGTTCGTGAGGGGGTTTATCCCATGACGGGAGCACTGACCCTCACCTACGAGGATCGAGGGGATTCCGCTGCACCGGTCACTTACCGGGCTTTCCCCGGGGAGGAAGCTGTGATAAGTGGAGGACTCCGGATTCAGGGCTGGGAGCAGAATGGTGACTTCTGGACTGTACAGATTCCTGAAGTTCAGAGCGGAGAGTTGTGGTTCAGTGCGCTGGCTGTCGATGGCGAACTGCTTCTACCCGCACGTGATCCGAATCCCATGAACGATCCCCGAGATTCCAACGGTGACGGTTTTTTCAATACTGCAGGTACTGTCGAAGGTGACAGGAAAAGCTTCTATTACACCCCCGGTGACATTCAGACCTACCAGAACATCGACGACGTTCTCGTCACAGTGATGCACAACTGGGACACGTCGTACCACCGGATCGCGAATATTGACCAGGACTCCAGTATCGTCACATTCACCGCCGCTCCGCTGTGGAATTTCGAGAATGGGGGACCAGGACAACGTTACTGTGTATTCCACGCATTCGAAGCGCTCGACGAGCCCGGAGAGTGGTATCTCGATCGTCCGACCGGAACTCTCACCTACTGGCCCCGGGAGGGTGAAACGATTCAGGAGACCCAAATCGTTGCTCCGGTTGTTGAACAGCTTATAAAACTCTCCGGAACCGAGGGCGAGCCTGTCGAGTACATTCATCTGAAAGAACTCCACTTCGCGTACACCGAGTACACCTTTGGGCCGTTGGGTTTAAGCAACTGGCAGGCCGCGATAATTGTACCGGCGGCCATCTCCATGGAATGGGCGGCAAACTGCTCGGTTGAAGACTGTGAGATCTCGCACATAAGCAACTACGCACTGGGATTGCGGGGTGGTTGCAGGAACGATACAGTTTTCAGAAACCTCATCCATGACGTTGGTGCTGGCGGGATCGCGGTCGGAAGCATAGAGAACCTGGCAGACACCAGTTGCGCCTTCAATACTGTTGATAACAACTGGATCTACGACTGCGGGAAGATATTTCCCGGGGCGGTTGGTGTGTGGATCGGCAGGTCTTCACATAATACCGTGTCACACAACGAAATTTCACAGCTGTACCAGACGGGTATCTCAGTGGGATGGTCATGGGGATACGACCCTTCCACCTCCCACCACAACCTGATAGAGTACAATCACATTCACCACATCGGCAGAAACCTGCTCAGTGATCTGGGTGGAGTGTACACCCTGGGAATCTCGCCCGGCACGGTTGTGCGGTCCAATTTCATCCACGATGTCAGTGCCGCGGTATACGGCGGGTGGGGCATTTACCTGGACGAGGGTTCTTCAGAAATTCTCGTTGAGAAAAACATGGCTTCCAACACGACTTCCGGGGGATTCCATCTCCACTACGGCAGGGACAACACGGTGGAGAACAATATCCTTGTGTTTTCTCACCGGGGCCAGGTCCTCCGGTCGGCGCTCGAATACGAGGATCATGTCTCGCTCAACCTGGTCAGAAACATTATATACTTCAACAATGGCAGACTTTTCGAGGGGGCCTGGTCTGACGGAAATTACACTATCGACTATAACTGTTACTGGGATGTCAGCCAATGCAGCGAGATGCTCTTCCCGTTCGGATTTTTCTCCGAGTGGCAGGACAGCGGCTATGACACACATGGAATAATCGAAGACCCACTCTTTTTAGACCCGGACAACGGCGATTTCACCCTGGACCCTTTCTCACCCGCTATCACTCAACTGGGTTTTGAGCCCATCGAAATGTCAGAAGCCGGTCTCTACGGACCGCCCGAGTGGGTGGGTGGCCCCTCGGAGCTCGAATACGAACCCGTACCACTCCCGGTTCCCCCGGAGGAAGTGCACTACTTCTTTGACTTCGAGGACACGCCGCCGGGAAGCGTCCCTCGGGGCTGGATTAACCGGGGCGACACAGACAGCTCGGGAGTCTTTGTGACCGATGAGGCTGCGGCCAGGGGGAATCACAGCCTGAAGCTCCAGGATGCAGAAGGACTCGAGTATCTCTATGACCCGCACACCTATCTGGAGCCCTCCTATCACTGTACCTATGCAGTAGCGAGGTGCTGGCTCCGTTTGACAGATGATGCCGAACTCATCTACGCGTGGCGATACTGGGCGTATCCGGAGTACAAAGTCGGGCCGGAGCTGGTTTTCGACCAGGATGGCTTGAAGGTCAATCATCGACTCATACGTCAGATACCCCGGAACCAGTGGTTCACCATCGAGATAGGATGTGCACTCGGAGACAATGCTACGGGAGGGTTCAACCTGTCAACGTGGATCCCCGGGCAAAGTTGGCAGGTACACTACAACCTGGCCTGTGTTGACCCGGATTTTTTCAGAGTGAACTGGCTCGGTCTGATGTCGAACTCGGATTCATTCGATGCTATATACGTGGACGAATTCGATCTCTTCACCACCATTACACCCCCCGGCGGATATGAATCTGATCGTGAAGAATCGGGGCCACAGATGATTAATCTGAACACTCTCTACAGAAAAGCGTCAGATCGAAATAGCGAAGTACCTATCCAGAGGGGAGAAATCAAAGTACCCTGAGAGACCCAGGATTCATTCTGTTGCTCTGCTTACCAATAATTCGCGTCACGATTGGACATCCTCGATCTGATTCTCCTCTTCCCTCTCTCTGCTCAACCTCTTGAAATGCAACCCGACGAGGACCGCAACGACAATCCAGACAGAGACCAATGCCAGGTTGACGATTGCGAAATGCTTAGTTTGGAAAGTGAAAAATGTGGTACCAACGAAGACAAGCAGAGCGGAAAGGGCGTCCCCGCCGCGTACGAAGATGGTGTCGATCGCCTGTTTCGCTTTGTACTTCTGCTCGCGTGTCGTCGGCAGGAAGAGGATTCCCCGCAGCGTATTCTGAAGGGAGTAATCGGTCGCGTTTTCGGCCGTCTTAGTCCAACGGATCAGACCGAGTATCGGCAGGAAAATCACCATCGCGTAACCGACCAGCGCGATCACCGGAAGGAAGAGGAGCGCCGCCCTCACACCCAGATACTTGATAATACGCGAGACGAGGAAGAGCTGGATAGCGAGACCGACAAAATTGACCACCAGATAGAAATCGGAATAGAATTTTCCAATGAACGTACTCTCCCGGACCACCGGATCGATCAGAGCGGCACGAGCAGCCTCCTCACTGACCACCCGCCCCAGGATATACTCACCCGTCGTGTTCACCCAATTCAGGAAGAGAATCAGCAGCGCGACGTAGAGGAGGTAGCGGTTTCGGAAGACCAGTTTGTAGGCTCCCTCCTTCCCGATCGGTTTATCCTCGGACTCGGGAGTTCCAACCTCGGCGCGGGAAGTCAGCCGACCCCACTCGAGCGAATCGATCATATTTGTCAGGATAAGACTCAGCAGGAGGATCGAGCCCGCGATCAGAAGCAGGTTGTACTCTCCAAGTGGCTCTATCAGTCGTCCTGCAATGAAGGGACCGAATACTGCACCGGAAGAGGCGCCGAATGCGACGATCGCGAAGAGCCGCTTCCCGGCCTCGGGTGTATAGACATCATTGGCCAATGACCAGAACTGGGCGATGACCGACACATTGAAGATTCCAACCCAGAGAAAGAAGGCGACCCCCAGCGGTACATCCATCCTGGCGAGGAGATAGAAGACCACGATGCAGAGAACAAAGAAGACAGTGACGCTGTTGATCAGCCGTCTCCGCGAGAGTCGGCTTACCAGTTTCGCATACAGGGGAACTGTGAAGAGGAGGAGGAACGTTTGGCCCGCAGACATGTAACTCTTGAGTTCAGCTCCACCACCGACGAGGATCAATGCTTCGCGGACAGGTTTCATGATGTAGTAGGCGGTCAGAATGAGGAAGATATTGAAAGTGAGGAGGAGGACAGTGACCGATTCGCCCTGATGAACATCAGCGAAAAGGCTAAGAAACCGGTCGGCCATGCTCAACCCGGAATGGGAATTTCCACCCGAATGCCTGTTGTGTGTTCGATTCAGTCCCATATTCTCAGGTCTCTGTGATACTGAGTATATCAGGACGTGATCGTGATGTCAACTATGTAAATTGCCCGGATGAATCAGCCATGCCGGTGACTTAGAGACGATATCCGCGAGGAATCAGATTGCCAAGGAGGAATAACTGTGATTTACTCCATTCCTTCTATCAGAGCTTTGACAGCCGAAGAGTCCGCCAGGGTGCTTGTGTCGCCTATCATGTCTATCTCACCGTCCGCTATTTTTCTCAGGATTCTGCGCATTATCTTGCCAGAGCGGGTCTTGGGGAGAGAATTAGCGAACTGTATCTTATCCGGAGTGGCAACAGGGCTTATTTCTTTCCTGACATGTCCGATCAGGGTTTTCTTCAGGGCAGCAGAAGGCTCGAAGCCCTGCTTCAGGGTGACGAAGCAGTATATCCCCTGCCCCTTGATGTCGTGAGGAAATCCCACTACAGCAGCTTCTGCAGCGCTCTCGTGAGAGACCAGGGCGCTCTCTATCTCGGCAGTCCCAAAACGATGTCCCGAAACGTTTACAACATCGTCGATCCGGCCCATCAACCAGTAGAAACCTTCTTCGTCCACCCTGCAGCCATCCCCTGTTAGATACATTCCCGGGAACTTCGAGAAGTAAACCTTCTTGATCAACTCATTCCTTTCGTCGCCATAGACGCCTCTTATCATTCCCGGCCATGGATTTTTAATCACGAGGATACCTCCCTCGTTTACGTCCGCAGTCGTACCGTCTCGCCTGAGAATCTCGGGAACGACACCGAAGAACGGCTTGGAGGCAGATCCCGGCTTGGTGGGGAATTGACCGGCGAGGGATGTGATCATTATACCCCCTGTCTCCGTCTGCCACCCTGTATTCACCATCGGC
>CAZZKG010000020.1:0-54000 GCA_964654825.1 uncultured Gemmatimonadota bacterium
ACTCCCGCGACAACTCCACTGCAGGTCAATAATTCGTTGCAGCTGGCTACGCCGGCATGGTGTCCGGCAGAGAGAGGATACTAATTCGATGCGGATTTTCCCGCGATCATAGGCGGGATGGCGACCGAGAAGAGGAGGACAAGCAACGATCACGCCTGTCGTGCTCCACTGGTCAGGCTACGGTACGTCTGTGTTTCCTGCGGCTTCGAGGGCCCGCTTCAGGCCGCGTTTCGCCCTGGGATTACCCGGTGAATACTCGAGAGCTTGTCGGTAATGGGATACGGCTTCCCGGGGTCTGCCGCTCTGTTCGTAGGCGAGACCGATGTTGCAGTGAACACTTACCTGGTTCTGCCCCGTCTTCAACGCTTCCATGAAAACCTCGATGGCTCCATCGTAATCGCCCTGTCTCGCCAGCAGTGTCCCCAGGTTGTTGAGAGCCTTCGTGTGACCGGGGTGCAGGCGAACAGCTTCACGGTACTGATCGATCGCTTCCGAGAGCTCCCCCATCGCTTCCATGGCCGTTGCGATGCTGAAGTGAACCTCTGCATCCTGCGGCCTCAGGTCGAGTGCGGTGTTGAACTCCTCGAAGGCTTTCGCCTGATTTCCCGCTCGCTGGTATGCCCGGCCCCGATCCATGTGCCACCTCACCCTGTCCGGCTGCCTGTCATACAGATTTACCGAAGCCAGCAGATATAGCAGAACTCCCCCCGTCAAAAGGATGATTGTAAACTTCCTATCCGGCGCCTTCAGCGATCTCACCAGGTAGCAGAGCCCCACTGCCGCGAAGAGCATGAGAAACGGCAGGATTGGGACCCGGTACCGGGCAGCGATAAAGAAAGGCAGAACGGAAGCGAACCAGGCAAAGATGAACAGCACGGTCAGAATCGTCACTTCATGACTTCCGAGTGTGATGAAGCTGCCGCTTTCATGCGTCCTCTTCCTCCAGAGTATCGACGCGAATCCCATGGCCGCGAGAGTGAAAAGCAGCGGAAACCCCATGGGCAGGTGCCGTAACACCCGGGAATTTTCCCTCTCCAGGGCGAGCACCTTGTTGTGGGTTATCTCCTCCGGTCCCCAGAAGAGGGCGGCTTTCTTGAGTGTCAGTTTGAAAAACTTTCCGGGCTGCTTGCGTATAAACTCGAGAGCCTGACCGGTAAACCAGGAAGACACCTCCGACGGGGATAACGGTCTTCCCTCCTTGCGTTCGAGATTACTCACCACATCGGGATAGTCGAAGCAGGTCTCGAATTTACCGAGCCCTGGCAGGTAGCCGGTCACGAATCCGTCCGCGTGCTCGTTGTTTCCGATGTAGAGATTGATACCGCCGTTGGTCGAGATCGGTACAAAGTCTCCTGTGACAGCGGCATTTCTGATGGTGACAGGGGCTACTGCTATGATGAGGCCCGCGGCCAGGGCGGCGGTCGAGGAGATGAATGTGCGCTTTGTATCCTGCCTCCTCCATGAGATCCAGCCAAACCATACTGACAGTACCGGCAGCAGGAGAAGAGCGTTTGGACGGGTGATGACGGCGAGACCCAGGATCAACCCCACAATCAAGGCCGTACCGGCTTTCGGAGTCTCCGCCCACCTTCCCAGCGCATAAAAAGCAGCCAGGAGCAGGAGGATCAGGAGCGACGGCGCGTGGAACTCGCCTTCGAAATAGATTAACAGCCAGTGCGTCGCCATCAACCCGGCGAAAACCAGCCCTTCGGCCCCACCGTACCATCGCCGTCCTATAAAGAAGGCAAGCAGCACGCTCAGGAGTCCCAGCAGAATCTGCGCGATCCGCGGTGCAAGGTAACCGTCACCAGCCAGGACGTACACGAGAGCCAGGAAGTACGGGTATCCCGGCGGTCTCAGATAAGGGCCATCGAAGATCCCCTGACGCGCACCGTGATCCTGAGTGACCGCATCATCGAAAGCGATGGAGCGTGCCCATAAATCGTGGAACCTGGCATCGACAGCCGGGTGGGCGAAATCCGGAGCTCTGGAGAACTCTCTCATGTAGAGCCCGCGGATGACGAGGCCGCCGAGGATAATCAGGAGCAGAATGACGAGCTGTCCGGAACGCATTGCTTTCTTTTCTTCCCTCATACGGTACCCACCCGATTGTTCATACCTTTATCCTCATTCGGTATCATCCGGTTGAACAGGCGGAACTTCGCCTGTGGCGAGCGACCTGGCCTCACGATACAGCTTCAACGCTTTCTGTTTTTTGCCTCTTCTTATCAGGAATTTCGCGTAGTGGAAATATCCTTTCAGGTACCTGGGTTCCCCATGGATGCACTGCTCGAAGTACGATTCCGCCTGCGATGTCTCACCCTGCCTGGCACTCATGAGTGCAAGAGCACAGTAATCCTTCGTCGAGTTCGATTTGAAATTGTATACGGCTGTCCCCGCCAGGTAGATAAGACAGTATGTGACTATGACCGTTCTGAATGATAGTGAGCGCTTCATGAGCCTCAGTACAACACTGACATACAGCAGTATCAGAGGGATCACCTTGCAGGAGTGGTAGAGGAGACTCTTTCCACCGGTGAGAAAAGGCTGCAGTTCATTGTAACCGCTGCCGAGCCCCACGTCGATAAAATGGAAAACTGTCGGTAGTGCCAGGATGATCCATAAGAAAGTGATTGTTTTCCGGTTACCTCTCAGGTATTCGACGGCGAGGATGGGAAGCAGCATGACAAGATGGTGCTCCCAGATGAATTTGAAAGCTACGAAGTACGCGCTCATCCAGAGGGACACCATGTCCAGTGGATCACTTCGTCTAGTCCTGATCTGGATCCAGAGCGTGATTCCCATGATGAGAATCGACCAGGTGGTCTGGACGATCCGGATGAGATCGTCGCTGTAGGAGAAATTGTGAACCAGTTCGCGGATTACCGGATAGAAGCCGAGGTTACCCGTCTGGTAGAAATATTTGATCGAAGTCCCGAAAGCCCAGGTGAAGAAATAATTCAAATCCTCCGGGAAGAAGAAAAAGTAAGGTATGAAGAGAATAACCGCCACGGTGAGAGCTTTCAGAAGAATCATCCATCGCTTCTTCAATATAAATATGGGCAGAAACAGGAGGGTGTTCAGTTTGACATTGAGGCTCGCGGCGAATGTGACGAATGTCAGGTTGTCTCTGCCCTTTACCAGCCCATACATCATGAGCGTGATGAGCATGGCCATCAGAGTGTTCGTCTGCCCCAGGTACAGATCGATGTAGTAAGGTGTATAGATGAGACTCAAAAACAGTATCGGGGTGAATTGCGATGTCCCGGCGATTTTAAACAGGAACAGGAGCATGATAACGAACGCGCACAGGATGACGACCCGCCACATGTAATATGCCGTGGCCGGTGACCACAATTGAGCCGCCAGGCCTGTCGTGTACGTCATGAAAGGCGGATACCTGTTGGTCGGTGCAAACGACAATTCGTCCGAAGGCGTGTACCGGTAAATGCTGTCCCCATCAAGAAGGCTGCTGCCGGCCTGGTAGAACTGGTAGAAGTCCACTCCCTGCCTGATGCGATATGTACTGTCGTTGAACAGCGGATCGAGTATACCATTGGAAAGAGAAATCCAGAAGATGCAGTGGACGCCGAGCGCTGTCAGGAGGACCATATATGATTTTCGTGTCATGGACTTCCCACTTCCGAAGCACCGTCCCGGTCATCCGGTGGTCAGGTATCTCCGGGATACGAATCAGAGGAGTCGATTCTTGAACCGGATGAGTTCCGCGATGATACTCACTGCGATTTCGGGGTCAGATTTCGCTTCGATATCGATACCTGCCGGCGACGACACACGGAACAGTTTCGAATCCGGTATGCCATCCTCTCTGAGCTCTTCAAACATCCGGTCCCGCCTCGTTTTTGAGCTCAACAGCCCGATGTACGTGCATTCCTCGAGCAAAGCCTTTTTCAGGACATCGCGATCCCTTTCAAAAAAATGCGACAGGATGAGTACCATCCAATTATTGTCGAAACCACTGAATTCTTTTTGCAGCCGGATGTGATCGACATCCTTGAATTTCACGCGATACGTTTCCCGCCAGTCGGCCACGTGAATCCGGAAATCCATCTCCCTGAGATGATCTATGATCTGGTATGCCAGTGGAGTGGCGCCGAAGAGAAAAAGGTCCGGAGGGGGATGAACCCTTTCGATGAACATGTCCTCTCGAATGAGAAGAGTTTCAATGGAGGCAGACGATTTTACGCTGTTGGGATCGATTCTCGGGAATGAATCTTCCCACACTCGAGGAGTATCATGATACAGCGTAATCTCACCTGTCAGGAGATCATGCCGCAGGTAGAGGGGGTCTCTTCGCGGGGGTTGATCTTCCTTTTCGAGATACTCCCTGACCTCGCGGTAGGCCATCTTCTGGCAGTCGAAAATCGGCTCCAGGACAACTTCGATGACACCACCGCAGAAGGACCCGTACCCGAAAACGATGTCGGAAGGATCGGTCGTATCGATCCTGACGGTGACCGGTTTTTTTTCGGTGAACGCTTTCCTTCCGTGGATGAGGATCTCCTGGTCCGCGCAGCCTGACCCGATGTTACCGTAGACAGGAAGTGGATCATCTACCTCGTAAAGTGCCCTCTCCCCCGCTTTTTTGTAGGTGTGTCCCTCGGTCTTCAGGATCGTGGCGAGAATCCCTCGACGGGCGGTGTCGACTTTCTTCAATAAAGCAATGTTCATAGACACCTGATACGGCTATCGGCCGGTAAATGTCGGGTTTCGTGGGACTTTTTCAGCTGAAATCTACAAAATGGGCATCGATATGTAAAGTGTGGAGATCCTGTTGCGAGCCAGGCATACTTGTCAGGTATTTGCTTGACAAAGCCTGTCCCCTGCAATAATATCCTACTGAAGACAGGATCATGCTCCACAAAAATCAGGTTGGTGTCATTTCGAGTATCAGAAGTTACGAAAGGAGGAACATGCTTTTCTCCAAGCGAACGGAAGATCTCAAAGCATCAGCAATCCGAAAGATGTTCGACCGAGCCCGCCGGATCCCCGACGCAATCGATCTCTCCATCGGTCAGGCCCATTTTGACGTTCCCGATGAGATCAAGGAAGCAACGATCAATGCTGTCCGATCGGGCTGCGGCTCATACGGGAGCACTCAGGGGGATTCTCAGCTGGTGGATGTCACCAGGAGATACCTGCAGACCAGGTATGGACTCTCGAAGGAAGAAGACATCCTCATGACCTCCGGCGCGACGGGCGCCATTGTGCTCTCGCTTCTCGCGCTGGTCGGACAGGGCGACGAGGTGCTGCTGCCCGATCCCCACTTCATACTCTACCACCGGCTGATCAAACTCTTCGGAGGCAAGCCGGTTTTCTACGACCTGTACCCTGACTTTCGACTGAGAGCGAGCGAGGTGGAGAAACATATTACGGATCGTACCCGCCTCCTCATACTCAACAGTCCTTCCAATCCAACCGGTTCAACATTCGCCGCTTCTGAGATCGAATCGGTGGCAAATGTCTGCCGCCGCCGCGGTATCATGGTGCTGAGCGATGAGCTCTATGAGATATTCGTGTATGATGCGCCTCACGTCAGCATTAAACGATTTCTCGGACCGGAGAGCCTGCTCATTGGTGGCTTCTCGAAGTCATACGGGATGGCCGGCTGGAGGCTTGGCTGGGCGGCGGGTGCACCCGAGCTCATCGACAGGATGCGAACTCTACAGCAGTTCATCTATGCCTGCCCGCCGACTCTTGTCCAGAGAGGTGCTGTCGCCGCGTTTGATGTGGACATGACTCCGTACGTCGATGCTTACCGACGGAAACGTGATCTCGTGTACAATGGGCTCGTGGAAGCCGGTTATGAGGTCGTCAAACCCGGGGGATCGTTTTTTATCTTCCCCGAAGTGCCCGGGGGAAATGACCTCGAGTTCTGCGAGCGGGCCTTCTCCAAAAAGCTCTTGATTGTGCCCGGCCGGACCTTCAGCCGCCGGTCCAGTAATGTCCGTGTGAGCCTCGGGGCGTCTGATGAAACTCTGGAACGCGGCATCGAGGTGTTTCGAAAACTCAGATGGTGAGAGAGGGAGACAGTTAGTCAGTTACGGGTATCACAGCAGTCGCTTCGATTTCTACTTTTGCCCCTTCGTCAACAAGGCCGGCAACCTGGAAGAGAGTCATTACGGGGTAATGATCTCCCATGACTTCCCGATAGATCCTGCCTATCTCCTTTCTCGCCGCTCGATACTCATCGATATCCACGACATACCACGTCATTCGAACGATATGTCGGGGTTCGGCACTTCCCTCTCTGAGAACGGCAACGATATTCTTCAGAGCCCGGTGGGCCTGGTCGGTGAGCCTGTCACTCGTGAACACGCACTCCTCATCCCAGCCGACCTGACCGGCGACGAAAATCATTGTACCGTGGGTTTTGATCCCGTTACTGTATCCGCTCGGACTCGGCCACCCCGCCGGTTGGAGAATTTCCATTTTTCACCTCTTTCTTTTCTGCGTCAACACGGTCGATGCACGATCGAAATTGATTCCATCAGTCAAGATTGAGTATACGCGACCCCGGGAGAGAAGTCAACTGGTGGTTGACAGCCTCACTTGATCCGGGTATAATGGTGGGGAGTGATACCGTATAAGGCCACCCGATTCCGGATGTACTGGTCTCCATATTCGTTTTGAGGTAATCTCGACGATGGTTGAAGAGAACAACGATTCTTTTGAGAATCAATCACTTCATGCTGAGCAACCCTCGGCCACACCTCCGCCGGAGCCAGACAGCAAAGGCCATTCGCATCTCCTGCAGGGTATCATGATCGCCATCGTTCTCGGGATCGTGATCGGAGGCTGGCTGCCCGACCTCGCCATGAAATTTTCGATCCTCGGTCAGGCTTTTCTGAACTCCCTCATGATGATTGTCGTACCCCTGATCATGCTCTCCATGATCGTTGGCATTACGGGGCTAGGCGACATCCGCAACCTCGGCTCAATAGGATGGCGCACGCTCTTCTACTATCTCATGACGACCGGCATCGCGGTGATGATCGGTATCGTAGCGGTGAACATCATCAGGCCCGGCGAGGGCATATCACCCGGAGAGGAACATCCGGAGTTCGGTTACACAATTGGTGGAGAGGATGGCCGTGTTGTTACCCTGGTGAATGATACGTGGGATCGGCGAGGTTATCATGACAAGTATGTGTTGATTCTTACCGATCAGAACGTCCAGGGGACGATAGAGTCGGTCTCCGACAGTTCCGTTACGGTGAAATTCTGGCAGAACCTCGAGTACGGTGATCTGTACTATGTTACATCGAATGATGGTGTGCGACTGCCGGTGCAGCAGAAAGACGGATCTCTCGTTGTCGCTGATCCAAAACTTGCGCCGTCAGGTACCGGCCTGAAGATAACCCTGCCTGCCACCACAGGGTTTCAAGACAGGGGAAGAGGCGATGTCGGCAGCACCCTGAAGGAAGTCCTGGTCGGAAACGTTGAAACGGGCCGGCAGGGACTCATCCCAAGGAACATTTTCGATGCGATGGTTAAGATGGAAATGCTTCCACTGATCGTTTTCTCCCTCCTTCTGGGCGCGACACTCTCGGTACTCGGTGAACGGGTACACACGACGATTCGGGTTATCTCGACACTCAATGATGCCGTGATGCAGCTCGTCCACTGGATTATGATCGTTGCTCCCCTCGGTATTTTTGGACTGATCGCCGCCCGGATAGGCCGCGCCGGAGGGTTCAGCGGTTTTCTGCCCGAACTGCTCGCCCTTGGAAAGTATAGTCTCACCGTTCTGCTCGGTCTGGCTGTACACGGGTTCCTGATACTGCCTCTCATCCTGAGAATCATCGGCAGGAAAAAACCCGGTGCTTACGCACGAGGAGTTGGACCTGCTCTCCTGAATGCATTCTCCACCGCATCCAGTTCTGCCACCCTGCCTCTGACCATGCATGGTGTCAAGGAAGTGAACGGCATATCCAATCGCACTGCGAGCTTCGTCCTCCCGCTGGGGGCGACGATAAATATGGACGGGACAGCACTGTATGAATCCGTTGCGGCAATATTCATCGCCCAGGTCTACGGGATTCACCTCGGCCTCGGCCTTCAGGTGGTGATATTCTTCACGGCCACTCTGGCGGCGATCGGTGCTGCCGGAATACCGGAAGCCGGGTTGGTGACCATGGTGATTGTGCTCAAAGCCGTCGGGCTCCCGATCGAAGGGATAGGACTGCTGCTCGCCATCGACTGGCTCCTCGACCGCTTCCGCACCACTGTGAACGTCTGGGGTGACAGCGTTGGGGCGGGTGTCATCGAGAGATTGGAATCGCGGACCGAGAGCTGAACTCAACAAAAGTAGAAATAAATATTGACAAAGCACGATCTGCTAAATATCATCATGTGTAGAATTAATTTCGGCTTCCGGGCGTACCACAACCCTTTTCTCAAAAGGAGAGAAGTATGAACGACACGCCAACGAGTGGAGAGGTCCTGGTCGTTGTATCGAAACTGAAAGCCTACATTCGTTCATCCTCGGGAATGAACACCGCGGGCAACGTGGCGCCGGCTCTGTCAAATGTTGTCCGCACACTGTGTGACCGCGCGATTGAGAAAGCGCGAAGTGAAGGTCGAAAGACAGTAATGGACAGAGATTTCGGTTAAGGAGCATTCTCGGGGTTTACGGTAACGTCAAATAGCTCCCCATCCCGGATCTCCAGATGCATGAGACCAACCCGGCCCTTCACCGTGTAATGCCCGGGTAGGGGGGTTCTGTAGGTACCGGTGGCGCTGCCGGATAGTGGTGTTCATGTGCTCCCTGTTTATTCTGCCTCCCTTGCCGCCGGCCCGGTTCACAAGAGGAACCATTAAGCGGGAGAAGGGGAGTTGAGCATCTATTCCTGCCTTGCATTTCTTCATCTACCATGATATCATCTTAATAACGTATTCAATTCGGTTAAACTGATCGTACATGAGCCGACTGTTTTTCTCATTAAACAGAAAATCCTGGTTGTTCACCTTTTTTAAGGGAGTAAATCATGAGCAGGACTCTATCGCGGATCACTCCCCCGGTGATGATGATTTTTCTCGGTCTCGCTGCACAGCCGGCCGCATCACGTGCCCAGGAGAGCGAGAACTGCACTCTTGTAGGTCGCTGGGCGTACGGTCCCTGTTTGACGACGACAGTCGTAGGTGACATCGCCTATTTCGGAAACGGGGCATACCTCCGGGTAGCGGATTTCTCCGTACCGTCGAATCCAGCAGAGATCGGCTCCTTCCTGATCGGGGACGATGTCCGGGGCATCTCCATCTTCGGCAATCTCGCCTTTGTTGCCGCCGGCAGAGCGGGTTTGCATATAATCGATATCACCGATCCCTCGGACATTAGCAGGATCGGTCATCTCGATTCGGAGGATTATGCCTACGATGTTGTGGTAGAGGGAGACCTTGCCTTCCTCGGCGATGGGAGTCACGGACTTCAAATCATCGACATCTCAACTCCGGCTGCGCCTGTCGCAGTGGGTTTTTTCGACACATGGGCACTCTGCTACCGGCTAACCGTGAGTGATACGTTGCTCTACCTCGCCAATTACTGGGATGGTCTGCGGATCATCGATGTGTCCACACCTTCCGCTCCGTTGGAGATCGGAACATTTGAAACGAACAGCGCCGCACAGGGGATCCTTGTCCAGGACAATTACGCATACCTGGCCGCCGCATCGGACGGACTCGTCATCCTCGACATATCCGATCCTGCAAATCCGGTTGAAGAAGGATCCTTCAACACCGTTGACATTTCTTTCAACGTCGATCTACAGGGAGATCGTGCCTGTGTTGCCGACTATCGAGACGGACTTCGGATAATCGATGTTTCTACGCCTTCAAGTCCCAATGAAATTGGTTTCTATGACACTCAGGGGCTCGCCCGGGATCTTCAGGTTTTCGGAGATCGTGCCTATGTGACCGATTACAACCACGGTCTCAGAGCAATTGACGTGTCGGTACCATCAGCCCCAATCGAGGTCGGTCACCTGGAAACATCAGGTTCTGCCATGGATGTCGTCCTTCGTGATGGAAACCTCTTCATAGCCGAAGAAGGAGATGCCCTGAGGATACTCGATGTGTCGGATCCGTCGACTCCGATAGAGATCGGTGCATCCGACACAGATTTCGAGAGCAATACGATCGCTCTCTCCGACAGCTATGCGTTCGTCGCAGGTATGGGTGAGGGAATGCGGATATATGACATCTCCGATCCGACCGGTCCGGTGCACATGGGTACCTTCGAGCTCGATGAGTATGCTGAAGACATCGAGACAGATGACTCGTTTGCATACATCGCTTATGGTGATCTGGGCCTCCACATCGTCGATGTGTCGGCTCCAGCTTCGCCGGTTGAGGCAGCCGTCTTCCCCACTGATGACTACATCTCTGGTGTCGATCTTTCGAATTCGTACGCTTATGTAGCGGATGGTGCTAACGGCCTGCGGATTATAGATGTTTCGGTTCCATCAGTTCCATCGGAGGTTGGGCTGATTGACACTCCCGGTTATGCAACCCGGGTTGTCGTGCGTGGGAGTTATGCATATGTCGCCGATCAGGAAGGAGGGCTACGGGTAATCGACATATCGGACCCGTCTAATCCCTCGGAAGCGGGATCTTATCTCCGGGAAGGTTATGCCGTAAACCTGACTCTGGAAGGCACGTTCGCTTATGTTTCCTATGGCCTCGATGGGGTAGTTGTTCTCGATGTGTCTGATCCGGGTACTCCCACGGAAGTCGGATTTCAGGACACCTATGGCTGGTGCGGCGCTGTTGACGCGAGCGGCGGTTATTTTTACGCTGTATGCGGATCCGGGGGCATCTACATCGTCCACAATGATGCCGTGGGGATAGGTAATGACGAGTCCGCCGGAGGGATACCGGCTGCGTTCGCTCTGGATCAGAATCATCCGAACCCTTTCAACCCTTCAACCCGGATCTCGTACTCGGTCCCCGAGGAGACACGGATTCAGCTCGTTATCTATGACATTCGCGGCAGGAAGGTGCGGACCCTGGTCGATGACATTCAAACATCAGGCATAAAAACAGTCACATGGGATGGAACTGATGATTCCGGCGTGCGCATTTCCTCCGGCGTGTATCTGTACCGACTCGATAGCGGACTTCTATCAAAGACGAGAAAAATGGCTCTCATCCGGTGAGTATCCTCGCTTCTCGGTGACTATTCAATGCAACACTCTGTCCGGATACATGAGGTGGCAACAGGTACCGTGTCTTTCCTCTGATCACAACTGATCTGAGTTGTTCACCGCTCTTTCTTTAACCGCGAATACCCGTGCCAGAATAATGTTCAAGAAAATCCGCAGGTCGTCGAAATAAGTGTAGAAGAGCGGGACCACGAAAAGGGTGAGAAACGTTGAGGTAACGAGCCCCCCGATCATCGTGCGGCCGAGCGGGGCATAGGGGATTCCGATCAGGCTGCTTTTCCCGATTGCCATCGGTACGAGTCCGAAAATAGTGGTCAGCGCCGTCATGAGGATGGGACGGAATCTGTGTTGACCCGCATCGATGATAGCGTCGTACCTTGAGTAGCCTTCTCCGCGGAGCCGATTCACCAGATCGATGAGGACGATAGCATTGTTCACAACCACTCCGATGAGGATGATCAGGCCGATCCCGGCCATAATGTCAAAAGTGGTGTCGGTCAGGTAGAGGAGCCAGTACACACCCACGAACGCGAACGGTATGGATACTATGATCGACAGGGGAAGGATGAATGATTCGAACAGTACCCCCATCAGCAGAAATACGAAGGTAATCGCGAGGATGAGAGCGAAATTCTGCGCTTCATTCGATTCCTGGATGTCGATATACCGTTCTCCCTTGTCCCAGCTGTAGCCACGGGGCATGCTGAATCCTGCCATTACCTCATCGATCTTGTCGTAGAGAGTTGAGATATTCTCTTCCGTAGTGTTGGCCTTGACTTCCAGCATCGTCTTGCCGTTCGAGCGGTGGATCTCCCCGAACCCCCGGGTCATTTCGAAATCAGTGAGGGTGGAGAGCGGTATCTCCTTTCCCCGGTTCGTTGTGAATGTCAGGTTTTTCAGCTGATCGAGTGTCTGCCGATCCTCTTTCTGAAGCTGTACGCGTACTCCGACTTCCTTCTCACCTTGGTGATACTCGGGGAGGTCGATCCCCCTGAGGGCATAGGAGAGCGTGCCGGCCACCACCTGGATCGGTATGCCGTACTTCTCCGCCTGGTCCCTGTCGACAAAGACCCTTATCTCTTCCTGTCCTTTCTCGAGATCGGTATCGACGCTCACAATCTCGGGGATAGATTCGAGCCTCCTCTCCACTTCCCTGGAGAGCTCGCCAAGAGTGCCCGTGTCATTACCGTAGAGGACTATGGTAATCGATGCGTCATCACTGGTATCCCGCATCCATCCAAGATTCATCTCTACACCCGGGGCTGTCGGCAGGTCAGTCTTGACCTCTTCGATAACTTCCTCCCTTGTCATCCGTTCAGTAGTCTCCATCCCTACCAGCCGCTTCAGCCACATGGCTGACTGGGAATACCACTGTACATCCTCTACCGGGTACAGGTAGACCTGGACCTGTCCCCAGACATCGGAGAAGCGGACGTCGATCGTCTTGATCGTGAACCGCTCACGGTTCTCTTCGAGGTAGTTCTCGACGCGTCGGAAATAAGAGTCTGTCTTCTTGACGCTGAAGTTGTTCGGGATATCGAATGTAAGCCGGAAGTCATTGATGTTACCCTGGCCCTCATCTGTGGACTCGACCCTGCTCATCGGTATCTGGAGCGTCGCGAGGAGAAAGAGGGCGATAAAAACAGCGTCGATCCTGTGAGAAAGGGTCCAGTGAAGCGCCTGGCTGTAGCGTTTCCTCATCCACCTGATGCTTCCTGACTCTTTTGGTGGTTTGCGGCCGGTGATCCTCGTTGCACCGAAGGGAATAAAGAGAAGGGCGACTACGAGTGATGCGACGAGAGCCAGGATTACGGGCAGCCCTATCCTCAGCATGTAAAACGAGAAGCCGACGTCGTCGTTGATGAGAATCAGGGGAAGAAACACGACAACCGTCGTCAGTGTGGCCATGGTGACGGCGAGCGCGACTTCCCCGGCGCCTGCGACTGCCGCTTCCTTCAACCCGAGCCCTTTGAGTTTCATCCTTGAAATGTTCTCGACGATGACGATCGAGTTGTCGACTACAAGGCCGATGCTGACCATCAGCCCCATCATCGTGATGATGTTGAGCGACCAGTCCAGGAAATAGAGACAGGTTACCGTGATGAGCAGAGAGAGCGGGATGGCGAGGAGTATGATCATAGTCATCCGGAACCTGCGGAGGAAGAAGAACAGGATACCGATTGCGAACAGTCCACCCCACAGTCCCGCGTTTTTGAGGTTGTTGATCGACTCGAGTATAAAATTCCCCTGGTCGAAGAGGATCTCAAACTTCATATCTTCAAAAATGTTGTTGGTCGCGATTTCGTACTTCACGGTATTGACGAGTTCTTCTGAGAGAGCGACCGTGTTGGCCATCGATTCCTTGTACACTCCGACCTTGATGGCACTTTTCCCGTCGATCCTCTGGACGAACTCCCGTTCGGGGATGTCATAGTTGACGGTGGCGATGTCGCCGAGACGGATCCCTGTCCCGTTTAGCCGTATGTTCTCGATCTCTTCGAGGCTTTTATATTTTGCGACCGATCGTACGCTGATCTTCCTGTTCCCTTCCTCCACGTAACCGCTTGAGAGGTTGAAGTTGTCATTCATCAGTGATTGGATCACCGGATAGAGGGCCACGTTCATCGCATTCGCCTTCTCGTGGTCAACTTCGATCTGGATCAGCTTCTCGTAAGTTCCCCAGATCTCGACATAGGCGACTCCGTCAATCCTCTCGAGAGGTCTTTTGATATATTTCTCTGCCATGTAATACGGATCATCGACATCCTCGTTCAGTGTGACGGAGAAGAAGACGATCGGCTCGTCGTCATCACTGAATTGCCGGAGGTAGATCCGGTCGACGTCATCGGGAAGTTCCGGCCTAACCCGCTCGACACGATCCCTCAGGGTGCTGTAAGCCAGCTCCATATCTGTTTCCTGGTCGAATTCGATCCAGACCCACACACCGTCGTTCTGGCTGTATGTTTCTACCTGATCGACATCCCTGATGGTCTGGACGATCTCTTCGAGAGGCCGGGCGATTTTGTCCTCGATCTCTGATGGATTCGAGTTTGGATAGTTGACCCAGATCCCTAAATACGGCGGGGTGAAACCGGTTGGGAGGAGCTGGAGAGGGATCCGGAAGTAGGCGATGGTGCCAACGACGAGGAGAGCGAGAAATACCATGGTGACCGTCACCGGGCGTGTGACCGACAGTCTCGGCAGGAGAGAACTCTTCATGCGCTTCAGGTTCATCCCGTTATTCTCCTCTTGTGACCAGACTGTATATAGTCGGAATGACGATGAGTGTGAGAACCGTTGCGCTGATCAAACCGGCGATCACGGTGACAGCCATCGGTGTCCTGATCTCGGCTCCCTCCCCGACCCCGAGTGCCATCGGAAGGAGCCCCAGAACGGTAGTCATTGTCGTCATCAGGATGGGCCGCAGGCGGACCTTCCCGGCCAGGATGATGGCCTCAATCTTTGCCATACCACGCTTCCTGAGGGTGTTGATGTAGTCGATCAGTACGATTGCATTGTTGACAACGATTCCCACAAGCATTATGAAACCGATGAAGACCATCACGCTTATGGAAATTCCGACTGCGTACAGTACCAGGATGACTCCGATCAGGGCGAGCGGAATGGTGAAGATGATCACGAGGGGATGAACGAGAGACTCGAACTGACTCGCCATCACCACGTACACAAGAAATATCGCCAGCGCCATTGCGAAGTAGAGGCTCTTCGTGGAAGTCTCCATTTCCCTGTTCTGGCCGCTGATGTCGAATGAAAAATCCGCGGGGAGAGTGATCTTCTCGAAGATCTCGTACATCGCCCTGGTTGCGCTCCCCAGATCTATCCCGTCGAGGTTTGCTGTGATCAGAGCGGCTCTCTGCTGGTCTATCCTCCGGATCTCGTTGGGCCCCTCCTGCACACGGATGTCGGCAACGGCAGACAGAGGGATCGGGATCTCGTCACCCGGATTGACGATCAGTCGCTTCAGGTCATCGATACCCTGCCTGTCCGTATCCCTGAGACGGACACGGATGTCGATCTTGCGGTCCTCCTCCCGGTATTCGGTGGCGACTTCTCCCAGGACCTTGTTCCGTACGAGCGATGCGACGTCGAAAACGCTCAGACCATAACGTGCCAGCTGATCCCTGTCGTAGTAGATCCTTACTTCGGGGTATCCCTTCTGAATACTTGCTTCTACATCGGAGAGACCGGGCACTTTCATCATTTCGAAGGCGACTTCCCGGCTGATCTGGCTCAGAGACGTAAGATCGTAACCCCTGATCTCGACTTCCACAGGGGTTTTGAAACTGAAGAGTGTCGGTCTGGACATTTTGAAATCCATGTCCGGAATCTTCATCAGTCTGTTCCTCACATCTTTGATGATATTCTCTTCCTGATCCACGAGATCGCCGTCGCTTTTGATCCTGACCGTCAGCTTGGCCGAGTGCTCACCCTCTTCCGCGGATGGGTTCGACTTCTTTTCGACACCCACGACGGTCGCAACTCCGTCGACGTCTTCTCGGGATTTGACGAAGTCCTCTATCGGCCTGACCTGGTCCAGGGTTTTCTGGAGAGAGGTACCCACTGGCATACTGACCTCGATGTTGAACTCACCCTGATGGACCTCCGGGATCAGCTCTCTTCCGATCTTCGGGAGCAGAACCAGGAGACAGATCACAAGTGGTAATCCCGCCGTAAATACAACGATACCGGGGTTCTGAAGTGCTCCCTTCAGGATTCGGGGGTAAATGCCGCTCAACCGGCTATAACCAGCATCGAACAGTTTTATGAGAATGGTGACAGGAGACTTGAGTATCGCTCCGAAGATAACTGATATCAGTGTCACGAGAACGACTACGAGATGAAGTAACAGGGTCCCGATTTTACCAGCAACGGAAAGGATACTGTGGAAGATGAATCTGAGAAGAAAATACAGGAACCCAACGAGAAAGGGAACCAGGAGGACGATACCTTTAATGATTCTGACATGAAACGGAGAACCGGAAGGTATTCCGCTGCGCGAGAACCACTTTGAAAGTTTAGAGATACCGTCTCGGAAGATATCGGCGGGCCTGAAGAGGAAAATACCGTTCGAGACGGGTGCTCTTTTTCCAGAACGGGGGAGGAATGCCCCTCTGTCCGAATTAAACCACTCGGTGATTGCATCGACCCGTCTTTTTCCCTTCCCGGTCTGCATGATCGCAAGAAGAACGGGGTAGAGGAAGCCGATCAGCGATTTTATCAATGTCTCCACGAATGTCCATATGAGAATAATTGTCTTTGAGATCACTTCTCTGAAAAATCTGATCAGGATAGCCAGCAGCTGCCCGACACCGGGCTTCTCGAGTTCTGCCGCATTATTGCTCTCCGGTTCATGTGTCCCGTTCCCGGATGCGGCACCACGGAGCGGTGCGAGTGATTCGAACCGGAGAAAGTCTGATCCATCGAGAGTCTCCTTCAGGACCCCGTACCCCGTTTTCGAGATCCTCCGTGAAGCCATCATCGGAATGACGAAGAGTGATACGATCAGTGACATCAGAAGAGCGAAGACCACGGTGAGTGACATATCTCCGAAGATCTGTCCGGCTACACCTTCCACGAAGACGATCGGGAAAAAGACCGCGATGGTCGTCAGAGTGGATGCTGTTACAGCACCGCTGACCTCCCGGACTCCTCTCAGTGCCGACTGGACGATACTGTCTCCCTCTTCCCGGCATCTGAATATGCTCTCGATAACCACGATAGAGTTGTCGACCAGCATCCCAACACCGAGAGCGAGACCCCCGAGAGACATGATGTTGAGAGATACTGAGCCGATATGCATACACGCAAATGTCGCTATGATCGAAACGGGGATGGAGACACCCACGATGAGCGTAGTCGATAATCTCCGGAGGAACATGTACAGGACGATGATGGCGAGAATTCCCCCTATCAGGGCTGTGTTCCGCACATCCCTGACGGAGTTCTCGATGAATACGGACTGGTCGGACAGGGTGACCATGTGGACATCTTCGGGCAGGTCATGACTCAGGAAATCAGTCATTTCACTCTTGAGAGCGGCAGCATACGCTTTCTGCTGTTTGACACTACGGTAATCCTGCTTCTCCGTCTCGCCGGCCTCTTCTTTCTCACTGACTGCGCCGTTTTCCTCACCCGTTCCGTCATCCACCGACTCGTCTGATTCTGATGCCTGAGACGCCTCTCTCTCCAGTCCGGCCACGTAGTTTCTCTGACGCTGTGTCCCGAATACGGCATCCTTTACAAGTTTTGCCACTTCTACAGCGTTGGCATCTGCTTCCTTGTGGATCTCTATCTCGACACTTTCCTGGCCGTTGACTCTGGTTATCACCTCACGCTCGGTGTGATCTCGAACAACCCTGCCGATATCTTTTACCCGCACGTTTACACCGTTGAGTTCTCCAACTACAACATCCTCGATTTCATCGAGTCCCCTGAACTCGTTGAATGTCCTGACGAGATATTCGGCCTCGCCTTCTTTCAATTTCCCGCCGGCCAGGTTGATGTTCTCCTGGGCCAGCCGCTGGTTCACAAGACCGATATCCAGGCCGAGGGAAGCAACCTGCCTCTCATTGATCTCGACACGAATCTCTTCTTCGAGGCCACCCTTCACTTTGACGGCGGCGACACCGGGGATACCTTCGAGTTCTCGCCTTATGTCCTCATCACATATTTTTCTGAGGAGATAGAGATTGTCGACCCCGTAGACACCCAGTCGCATTACCGGATCGAGTGAGGGATCATAGCGCAGGATGATCGGTTTCTCGACCCCGTCGGGGAAGAAGACCGGGTCGAGCTTCTCCCGGATATCCTGGGTGGCCATGTTCATGTCCGTGTCCCAGGTGAACTCGAGTATGAGATCGGAGATCTCTGATTTGGAGATGGAGTTGATACTGACCAGGTTGTTGACAACACCCACCGCTTCCTCGATGGGCCGCGAGACGAGGTTCTCGATCTCCTCAGGTGCCGCACCCGGGTATTCGGTACGGATAGTGAGGGAAGGATAGGAGATGTCAGGCATCAGGTTGAGGGAAAGTCTGCTGTATGAGACAAGACCGAAGACGACGACGGCGACCACTACCATTATAATTGCAACCGGACGCCTCGTGGTGAGACCGAAGATACCCTCATGCGTCTCGTCATCCGGTTTAGATGTTCTGGGAGTGTTCGGTGGAGTCAACTACAAGTTCCTCTTCCTCTGTATCCTTCGAGTCCTCTTGATCGAGGATCGTGACTTTTGCTCCGTCCTTGATACCGCTCTGGCCTACCACGATCACCATGTCGTCATGTTCCACCCCGGAGAGGACCTCGACGATCTGATTATTCGAAAATCCTTTTTCGAGCTCTATTTTTGTGGCGGTGCTCTCCTCGCTTGCCAGGAAAATGTACTCTCTGCCGCCGTCATAGACTATGGCGTCCCTGGGTACAAGAATGGCGTCCCCGTGCGTGCCGGTGACGATATAAACGTTTACGAACATTCCCGGCCTGACCTTCATTGCGCTTCCCTCGAGGCCGATAGTGACTTTAAAGGTGCCGCTGTTGGGGTCGACGACCGGACTGATCCGCTTCACCCACCCCGAGATTTCTTCGTCCTCCAGGAAGCTCGAACTGATCTTCACATCCTGGCCGATTCCGACCCTGTTGATCTCTCTCTCCGGAACGTAAACGACTGCGATCAAACTGTCGAGGTTGACTATGGAGAAGACTTTTGCGTTGGTAGTTATTCGGTCTCCTATGTTGATCATCCGTTCGGAAACAACGCCGTTTATCGGTGATTCGATCCGGGTATACTCGAGCAGGAGCTTTGTTTTCTGCCACTCCAGCTCGGCTCTTCTTCGTTCATACCCGGCGTTTTCAAATTCTTCGACACTGATGAGTTCATCGTGGTGCATGTGCTCGAGCCGCTTGAACTCGTTTTCGAGTTTGTGAAATGCGACTTCGGCTTTCGCCTCATCAAGGGCATACTCTTTATCGTCGAGCCGGGCGAGGACAGATCCCTTGCTGACGTGATCCCCCTCTTCGACGAGGATTCTGTCAACCAGGCCGGGGGCCTGGGAATAAATGTCAACACGGCTCTCCGTCTCTATGGTGGAACTCAGGAGAATATAGGAAGATATTTCACCGGTAACGGCACGCGTCACTTCCACCGGTACACCCTGGATTGTCTCATCGGGTGCTTTGGAATCCCCGGTATCGGAGCTGTCCTTATCGACCCGGGCGGTCGAGGTGCTATCCTCTCCCTCAGTATCCTTTCCCTTGTTGCAGGCAGCTCCCAGAAAGAGACAATTCGCGAGGAAGAGCGAGATAACCAGGATTTTAATCACACTCGGCAGGACCGGACGCATGCGCCACCTCATTTCCCTTTTGCAACATAAATCGTGTTCGGTTTTATTCTTATTCAGTACTACTCTTCGAAATAGTGTTAAGTTTCAAAAAAACAATGTTTTTTAAAGAAAAATATCCCACGGGACACCCGGAAAGATAAGTATTTTCATCGGTGAATTCCACTCGCACGGTGCAGACCGGAATTTTCCTCGACCTGTCAGGAAATCACAGGGGTAGACGAGTCTCGAAGTGTTATCAGTCTATGAGAAGATTCCCGTATCAGAACGCCACAGCGGCCTGGACGCCCAGTTGATCATTGTCCACATCCGGCTTCCGGCTCCCTTCGTGGAAAAGCTGGTACTCGATCTTGAACACTACCCTGCTCGCCGGATAGTACCCGAAACTGAAGACGAGTTCCCTTGTGTCCTTGTTTCCATTCGAGATTTCCCTCCCCAGGGAGTCCCCGCGATCGAGATAATCGAGATCTCCGAATCTGACGGTCGGCCGGTATCTGTTGCGGAAGAGGTGGGAAGCCTGGATAAAATATCCCGACATTTCTCCGTCCTCGGTGGGTGAAGGGTTTTCCGACCCTGCCTTCATATATTCCCCGTATATTTCGATGATATCGGTGTTGAGCATACAATGAACACCGAGAAGGGTGAGGTCGAGATCTCCGGCATCATTCCACGCTCCCCGGTACACGGATCCACCCACCTCGATCCTGTCACGGAAGACGAAGTTGAGTCTACCCCCGAAGGCTTTATCCTCGTTGTTGTCCCGATATTGTCTGCTCCCCCGCAGATTTGGGCCGCTCCCGAGACCGTTGATCGTGTACACATCACATCCAAGAGAACTGGTTTCCGTTAAGTTGAAGAAACCGTGAAGGTCTACACCGACATCTTTCCAGGCACTTACTCCTATCTCCCTCGAGATCTGGGGCCTGGTGATCGCGTAGTTTCTGATGGGGTCGTGAAAATCGTCGAACCGGTTGAACGGTGTGAGCATGGCTCCGATGCGAACAGCCATGTTGGGCATGAACCGGTAGTCGATAAATGCCTGTTCGACGAACGTGTTGTCACCTTTTCCGCCGTGCTCGAGCTCAAATTCCCCGAAGTAGTAAATGTCTTCGGTTGCCCAGCCCGCAAGCGAGACGGCCAGGTAATGGATGTCGAAGTTCTTCGTCTTCTCTTCGGTCTGGAAATACTCCGTGTAAAGATACCCTCCGAGCCTCGGGCCGTATGAGGCGGCCCCGGCGGTCCCCTCCTTCTGACCGGAACCCGTCACGTAGTCGATGATCGTGTCGTATTCGGATGTTGTGAGCGCAGCTCTGTCCATCATCGATCTGACGATCCCCGGCCATTCATCCACCGAATACCGGTCTGGTTCATAGGGGACGTGACACCTGCCGCACTTCCGCTCGTACAGCGATTTGCCCTGGTAACCGGAGACTGTTCCGGTGTAGAGGAGGAGAAGTGAGATAAAAAATAAAAAAACCAGGTTGCTCGTGTGTTTTGACATGACGTCCTCCTTTGCTCTGCTTGGAGCGTGTATTAGCTGTGGCTGGACAAAAATACAGGGATATTTCGGGGATGCAATATTTTTGAATTCTAACCGGGAGAGGGCCGTTTCGACGTCCCTCACAGGATCAGTAAAATTTCCTCCGATTACACTATCATGGACAATCATGAAATGTGAACAGCCACACTTTCGTAATCTCGCTTCGGAAAAACCCTGCATCGCGATGGAAACACTCGAGGGAAACCTCTTGACATGTATCGTGGGTTATGGTACAATCAAATCAGGTCGTCCGGTTTCTGTATTGTAAGATTGTTCACATTCAACACTCCCGATTTCCGTCCACCACACACGATCCTCGTCCGGCGACTTGCAAGTATGACAACTTATCATTTCCGGTGCTCAGGTATTTCAGATATCTCCAGTCTCGCAACCGATAGACGGTCTCCGGGAAGCTGTTTTCCGAGAGGAGGTGAATGCCGGCGATTCTGTTTCGTCATCGATTCGTATGGTGATCTGCAGGTAATTATTTTAAGAAGGAGATCGTATCATGGGTAAAAAAAGTATTTTCCTTATACTTGCACTCGCAACAGTGAGCTTTCTTGTTGTTTCGTCGATGGAAAGTTCAAGGCAGGCGACTGCTTTCCCGCTGGATGAGAAAGAAGCCGTCAACCTCGGCCCCCTGATGCAACAGCCGGCTCCCCCGAATGTTCCATTCGCGGCATGTGATGTTCTGAGGGATAACTGCGGCCCCGTCACTCCGGGGGGTGAATCGGTCTTCATCGCAGACGGTGCATACAACAGCCTCGAAGGGACCCTGTTCTTCGTCGATGTCCCTTCGGGCAGTGACGGTATATTTCAAGTCGATCCCGCGACCTGTTCCAAGATCACTGCTTCATATTACACCGTGAACAGCGGTGTATCCCAGAGAGGCATCGGTTATGATGCCCAGTTCCATAACGTCTGGGTTGGCGGATGGAACGACGGATGGCTGAATCAGCTCAGTGCGGATCCACCCTATGGTACAATTGAGAACAGTTACCTGGGTATACCGATCGCTTCGATCGCCGTGGATCCGGTGAACAGACTCCTCTTCATCGGCACGAATGAAAATCCCGACAAGCTCTACGTCTATGACGTCACCATCGGTGACCTCGGAGATCTCCTCGGTGTGTGGTCCGTTCCCTGGCAGTCCGAATCCGACGGTTATGACATGGCGGGAATGGCTTTCGATAATGACAGTGGCCAACTTGTCATGATCAACCAGTACGGTGGCGGCGTGGCCCCGTGTAGCAGGGAGGCTTTTGATTTCGACCTGGAAAACGGTCTCACGGGCGCAGGATCCTGTACGCTGGACAATACCGAATATGCCTGGGGCCTCGCCCTCGTCCATGACGGCGATCCCGAGCCGAACACATTCACGGCTTACTGCCCTGACATCGCTCCGTTCGCTCCACCGTTCGACCTCGACGAATACGGCAATCAGCCATTCGACATGTGTTTCAAGGACCAGTACAATAATGAGTACTGGTTCAACGTCAACATTGCGGAGCATTATATCTATGGAGAGGTGATCAGCATGCAGGGATGTGATACGCCGATCTACTATCTCCAGGGCAGTTTCTACTTCACTAACTCCGGAATCGAGTTCCAGTTTTCGGCCGCGAACCCGCTCGGCGACGCCGATCAATGCGTCCCCGCATACATGCTGAAAGGTAAGAAGGTAGGACCAGATTGGCAATTCATGTGGTATTATCCTGACGAGGCCTCGGGAAGCCAGCCGGCGGTCCTCGTTCCGTGCGGCTCGGATGTGCCGACTCCGGGCACCGGCAGAGGTATGTTGAAATGAAAAGACTTGACCCTTCCCAGTGGGCTGATATAATTGATAAGGATTTCAGGTGATCTCTGTCACCTGATGGATGGAAGTCGGCACCGGGTCCTCACGGGGAAACTGTGTGACGAAAAATCGATCAGACACATCATCCCACTGGGAGAAACTCTCAACCGAGGCGGTCAACCCGGCAAGCCTCGATCTCGACACCCTCTCCGCAGATGCAATCGTCGATCTGATGAACAGGGAGGACAGGAATGTCCTCCGGGCTGTCAGGCGTGAAAAAAAGGGGATTGCGAGAGGAATCGAGACAATCGCCGAATCGCTGCGGGGTGGTGGGAGAGTCTATTACGTGGGAGCGGGGACCAGCGGCAGGCTCGGTGTCCTCGATGCCTCTGAATGCCCTCCGACCTTCGGTACGGACCGCTCGCTGGTACGGGGAGTCATCGCCGGGGGACCCAAAGCGGTGTGGCGATCGGTCGAAGGTGCCGAAGATGACCCGGAAGCGGGTAGGAGAGCTCTCTCGAGGAGGGTCAGAAAAGGCGACGTCGTCATCGGAGTAAGCGCTTCAAGCGTCACCCCATTCGTGCGGGGAGGGCTCGAAGGGGCCCGGTCTAAGGGCGCCAGAACGATTCTCCTGACCTGCATCCCTTCAAAATCTTTCGTTCTCGAAAATGTTCTCGTCGATGTGCTCATCTCGCCGGTCGTCGGCCCCGAAGTGCTCACCGGTTCGACCCGCCTCAAGGCCGGTACGGCGACAAAGATGGTTCTCAACATGCTCTCGACTGGCAGTATGGTGCTCCTCGGAAAAGCATACGGCAACCTAATGGTAGACCTGAAGCCCTGGTCACGAAAACTCAGGGATCGGTCGGTGAGGATAGTCCAGATGGCTTCGGGCCTCGAGCGGGAAGATGCGCGGAGGTATCTCAGAAAAGCGGACTGGGACACGAAACGTGCCATCGTCATGGCTATGCTTAGGGTGACTAAGAAGCAGGCGAATGAAATGCTGGAGAAATCCGGAGAAAATCTGCGGGAGGTGATCGGCCGTCCACCTCACTACGCCGAGAAGATAAAGGGGAAGGGTAAGTGAGCAAGCATGAACCGGGTTCCTCTCTCTATGCGGGAATAGACGGCGGTGCAACGAGATCCCGGTGTTTTGTCGCCTCCAGGGACGGTGAGGTCGTGGGTCATGGAGAAGCAGGCCCGGCCAATCCGCTGAGAGTGGGGATCGATACCGCCGTGGAGTCACTGACCGACTCGGTGAACCGGGCCCTGCACGAGGCCGAAGCTGCACAAAGTGATCTCGCGGCGGCATGCTTCGGAGTGGCGGGGACACGCAGGGGGACTGTCGGCGAAGATTTAGCCGCGGAACTTAAAAAAAACATCGGCGTAGCTGACGTGACGGTGGTGACCGACGCCCGTGCCGCTTTCACCGGGGGTGTTCCCGATGGGGTCGGAGTCGTCGCACTCGCCGGCACCGGTTTTGTGGCTTTTGGTATGAATCGGCGTGGAATGTCCCGGTATGCCGATGGTCTCGGCCCTCTCCTAGGTGATGAGGGAAGCGCGTATTCTCTCGGATACGAGGCACTGCGCAGTGTCGCACGGGAACTCGACTGGAGAGGTCCCACGACACGGTTCACCGACCTGGTACTCGAATCCCTTCAGATAAAGGATCTGGATTCTCTCCTGCGTCTGGCATCTAAAGGCGCTCTCGACACCACCCGGATCGCAGCGCTTGCACCGTTGGTGCTGTCGGCATGTGATTCGGGGAGTAGTGTAGCCGGGTTGATAGTGGAGGTAGCCGCTTCCCGGATCTCTGATTCGGTGAGGGTGGTCGCTGTCGATCTCGAGCTGACAAAGGGGAAGTTTCACGTTGTCCTGTGGGGAGGTCTCTTCGAGGAAGTGAATCCGCTCAGGATGAAGGTGGAAGAACTCATCACCGGGGGGATACCGGGTGCTCTGGTCATGAGACCACTCATGCCGCCTGCTGCCGGGGCTCTCGCCATCGCCATGTCCGGCAGAGATTCTTTAAAAATTGTTGGAAACTTGGCGAAGCTCAGGGAAACGGAGGAAGCGTTTTGGTCCTGACCGGAATCGACAGACTGTGCGAAGGGACTGCGGGATACCCGTTCCGCGGGAAGGCAGCGCTTTTAACCAACCAGAGCGGTGTGACGCGTAATCTCAGGAGCACCGCCGATGTCTTGGCCACACTCACCGGGATCGAGCTTTCCCTCCTTCTCTCACCTGAGCATGGTCTGTACGGTGAAGTTCAGGATCAGGTACTCCTGGATGAGCAGAAAGACCCTCTCTCGGGACTTCCGATTGTAACGCTGTACGGAGACCTTCGACAACCCGAACATCGTCACCTCGAACATGTCGATCTCGTTTTCGTCGACATCCAGGACGTGGGTTCGCGATACTACACCTTCGTCTACACGATGGCACTGGCGATGCGGACAGCAAAGGAAACCGGCACTCGGGTTGTCGTTCTCGATCGACCGAATCCTGTAGGGGGCGAAACGCTGGAAGGAAATGTCGTACAGGAGGGATACGAGACCTTTGTCGGGCTCTTCCCCCTCGCAGTGAGACACGGTATGACCATCGGTGAACTGGCCCTCTTTTTCAACGATCACTGCGGTATAGGTTCAAAGCTCACTGTGGTCCCTACAGAGGGATGGACACGGGATATGTACTGGGGAGATACCGGCCTTCCATGGATCCCACCTTCACCGAACATGCCGTTGCCCGAGACGGCTCTCGTCTACCCCGGGATGTGTCTGCTGGAAGGGACCAACCTGTCCGAGGGCAGGGGGACGACAAGACCATTCGAGGTGTTTGGAGCACCCTTCATCGATCCGAAAAAGCTCCTGGATGAGCTGTCTTCCCTCCCGCTCCCGGGTGTGACCTTCCGTCCCCTCTTTTTCGAACCGACGTTCAGCAAATGGGCCGGCAAGCGGTGCGGCGGCCTCTGGGTACATGTCAGAGACAGACTCAGGTTCAAACCATTCCTGACTGCAGTTGCTATACTCGGGGAAGTCAGGAGCACTTACGGTGAGTTTTTCAGCTGGCTCGATCCTCCGTATGAATATGAGGAAACAATCCTTCCTATCGACATGCTTCTCGGAACTGATTCAGTGAGAATGGCTATCGAGCGGGGAACGGGCATCCGTGAAATAGAGGAATCATGGGCAGACGAGCTTGAAACGTTTGGAAATGTCAGAGAGAAGTATCTCCTTTATCGCTGAACGCATCTTTCCCTTCAGATATTCACTTTCAAACAACCCTTGTGAAAAGGAGCCTTTCCCCCTTATATTTTAATTCGATTCCTCGTATTATCGTTACCCGACGGGTTCTTTCCGGTCGGGAGGAAATTCGACATCATCCTTCCGGGACCGGGAACTGCCTTCTGATACAGGTCGGTTGTCCCTGAACACGAAGGATGTCTGTCAGCTGTATGCTCTGGTCGAGGGTAAAGAATTTTTTTCATTGTTATTTTGGAGGTTTGAGCGCCAGGATCGATGAGTACCACATCCTGCTTCTCGGTGGGGGAGTGGCGTTTTCTGTCCTCCTCTGCGTCATCCCGCTCATTCTCGTTGTCATTTCCATACTCGGAAGTGTTCTCGAGGCGGCTTCGGTTGAGGTCCAGGTGGGAACTTTCATTGACACGATCATCCCCTACCCGCACTACTCAACCTATGTAAAGGACATCATTTTTTCCCGAATCGATGAGGTGATCACCCATAAAAGACTGGCCGGATACATCGGGGTCATCGGTCTCCTCATCGCCGCAAGCAGCCTGTTCAGCAGTCTGAGGACTGCACTGAACACCATCTTCGGAGGAAGAGCAGGCAAACCTCTTGTCATAGGTAAACTCAGAGACATCGGAATGATCCTGCTCGTACTCACTTTTTTCCTGATCTCGACGACTATTCTGCCCATACTCGAAGTGATGAAGGAATCGGCACTCCAGCTGGGTGTGAGCAACTACCTGGGTATCGAAACTCTACTCGGGAGTTCTTTTTCAATCGTCACCTATTTTATAGTTTTTTCCATATTCTTCATCCTCTACTACTTTATTCCCTATGAACACCTGGGGAAACGGGTTGTAGCCGTGAGCGCTTTCTGGGCCACCGTTCTGTGGGAATTGGCCAGGCAGGGGTTCGGTTATTACATTGCCAATTTTGCGGTAGCGGGAAAAATATTTGGAACGTACGTTATGGCAGTGATGGTGATCCTCTGGATCTACTTCTCGGCCATCGTCTTCATCCTGGCAGCAAGTATAGGCCAGCTCTACCGTGAGCGAAGGGTGGAGCGAGAGATGGCAGAAGGGGAGGTGTGAAAATGCAAGTCAGTATCAGAACTGTTATCCTGGTGGTTGTTCTCATCCTGTTCGTCGTCATCCTCTTTCAGAATACCACCAATGTCACTCTCAGGCTCCTCTTCTGGAGTGTACAGGCCCCGCAGATCATTCTCATACCGGTGATTCTGCTGATCGGATTTTTTATGGGATTCGTCGTTGCCAAACTGATCAGAAGGGGTAAGAAATCGGCCTGATTACAGGTCCAGCATTGTCGGAGCTTCAAACGGCGGGTTACGATGGGAATCGACGAACGGCCGATTCCCCTTCGTTACACCCATCTCAGAGCCTTCTCGATCTGCTTGACGCCCAGAGTAGTATGGGGCCCCAGCCGGATTCGTGGTTTCTTTCTCTCACTGATGAGTCTTCTCAATTCTGTGGACATGACCCGCAGCCGATCGTAGGTCACGAGGTCGAAACTCTTCTGACGGTCGCGGAAGGGCCTGTCGTGCCCGGGGGGAAGGGGGATCCGCTGCCGCGGCGCCAGGGTACCCTGATCACAGATCTTTCCGCCCTGGAATATGAGGAAGTTTCTCCGCACCTTCTCCTGCTCAGGGTCCCGTGCCTCCCACACAATCGTGGACTCGCTCAGGAGGCAGAGCCAGCTCGCTCGCCGAACGAGATACGTGCTTCTCCTGATGACTCCTTCCAGCGAACGGGCGACCACATCCGGTGTCCAGATCCATTCCTCGATGACATCCTCCTCCCCGTCGGCGTTATCTATCTTCTCGTCTTCGATCGTTGTTTCCGCTTCCGCCTCGGAAAGCTCGATGAGCCGCTTCTGCCACAGCGTTCTGCCGAGTGACCGCAGTGTTGTGGGGACGAGTCCGGTGTCTGATTTCCCTCCGTGCTCGTCCACAAACATCTGGAACCCTTCCCTGAAGCAGTCTGTGTCGGGAGCGTATTCCTGCGGGATTCCGAGAACCGCCGTGCTCGTTTTGGTATCGATCTCCCCTTCCGGACCGGATGTGATGAGCTCCGATATCCTGGCCAGCGGGAACAGTGATTCCTGGTCGGGTAGGGGGCCTATCGGGAAGTTCTCATCCGGATGCCGGGAGACACCGCTGAAATCGCGGGAGAAGAACCCCGGTTGCCGGTTCCTCCTCCTCAGGGCTTTGTTGTAGGGAGGAGAGAGACGTTTCACCTCGTCCGATTCAAGCAGGGCCGCTTCTACTGCTGAACCGGTCACGGTTATATCGATGTCCTGTACCTGAGTCAACATCTCGAGTATGTGTTCAGGGTGTCGCCGACTCTTCTGGAAGTAACTTTCCACCCTGTGCTTGAGTGATTTCGCCTTCCCGACATAAAGCGTGTCACCGTTGGATCTCTGCATCCGGTAGACCCCCGGCTCATCCGGCAAACCGGACCTCACCTGGCGGGCAAGCGGATAAGTCCTGACAGCGTGAGCCGGTGCTTCCGTCTCAGCCAGCCACGAAAACAGTTCGTCCAGCGTGGAGATGCCCGGGCTCTTCTCCAGAAGCCTGACTGCGTGGCTCCAGATGATGACGGTGGCGGTGACGTGATGGTGGCTTCTTCTCTCCTCGGGCACCGAGTGCCCGAAGTAACCGGCAACAGCCCGGATCCCTTTCCGGGGAAGTTCGGCCAGGAGGCGCTTCACGATCTCGTGGGTGCAGATGATTTCGAACGGAAAATCAGTGTCAGGTGCACACTTTCGGTGAAGATTATCGAGAAAAGGTATCTCGAAACGGGCGAAATGTATCACGGTGGGGCAGAGAGGTGTGTCATTGACCCCGGCCGTCTCCCGTGCCGAATCCGCGAGCTTTTTCCAGATTTCACATTGCGGTGAAGATTCGAGCACGTCCCGGGGTGAGATTCCGGTGATCGCCTGGACCCTGCGCGGAATCTCGTAGCCTTTTGGAGGTTCTATGAGATAAGCGTGGACAGGGACGGTGACAGCTCCGGATGGCACCATGTCCGATGCCCGGATTCTCGTCCAGCCGATCTCGAGCAGGTGACCGTTCCGTGGATTGGGTCCGGTAGTCTGGCAATCGATGATGAGTACTTCGAGGTTTTCAAGTTGCTGTGACATAACGCTTCCAGATGCGTGTTCATATTATACCCTATCAATATAATCCACCGGGAATGTGGAATTCAAATATCTTGTGAATAGAGACTCACACAAAGTGCAGGAATTAGTATACTGCCTGTAACCGGAATAAGGTTTTGGTGGTTTGATAATCAATTCTCCTCTTTACCGCGTGAGGTCCTCCCCCCTGGATTTTTTCCGATGTTCTATTCCGCATTGGAGGGATCAGTGTGTACTGGATGGGGAATTCGGATCACGATTGTTTCCTGAGTCATTTTCCCGAGGATTCCGGCTGAGTTGCCTCAACGTAGTGGATGTGAACTCTCTGGGGAGAGGGTTTTACTTTCACACCCGTGGAGATTCAAACAGCGTCCTCGGCAACAATATAAAACTGTACCATTTCTATGAATTCAGTTCTCAGTATAGGAAGAGGCCCTCGATTTAAGGCAAGAGCGGAAGTTCGGGGGAGTGCGGAAGGGAGTCGATTTTCATGATACTGTCTTTTTATACTGAAGGCTAAACAGGCTTTCCCAGGTCATCAACTAAATTGGAGATGAACCTGCTTTTTAGATGACAAGCAACTTTTCCACACAATGCTTGACACGCACGCTCCAAATACTTGACATTGACAATGATCCTGTGATAGAATCGTGATGAACCCGGGAGAGGGCGGTTCTGATGAATCGCGGCAGGTGTGGAAGGGAATGAGGCGTTTATTTTTATTGTCGGAAGGAGGGGTTCATGAAGGCAACCGTTCTGATACTTGTAATGTGCATTAGTATTCCCTCTGTTGTATTGGGTGAAATTTACTCGGTAACACCTGGATCACCGGGGGGAATTCAGGGTGTGATCGATCAAGCGATAGACGGGGACACCATCATTCTCGCCAACGGCATCTTCACAGGTGCCGAAAACCGCAACCTCGACTTCGGCGGCAAGGCCATCACAGTGAAATCGCAGAACGATGATCCAACGCTGTGCATCATCGATTGTGAAGGATCGGAGGCACCTCCCGAGAATTCGAGACGCGGTTTCTTTTTTCATTCCGGTGAAGGTCCTTCTTCAGTTGTGAAGGGAATTACGATTTATGATGGTATGGCAAATGACATATGACCCTATTGCAATGGCGGTGGGTTCTACTGCGAGAACAATTCATCTCCTGCGATAGAAAATTGTATATTCCTCGAGAACAACTGCGAGAATATCGGAGGAGCACTTTTCTGTAAGCCCTCTTCAAATCCGACAGTAGCCGGTTGCGAATTCGTAAACAACTATGCCCCACGCTATGGTGGTGCCGTGACCCTTTTCAGCTCCACCGCAAGCTTCACCCGCTGTAAATTCTCCAATAACCTTGCCGGGTGCGGTGGTGGAGCAATGAGCCTGTGGTATTTCTCTTCACCTCTGGTTTCCTACTGTACCTTCGTGGACAATGTCGCTGTCGGGGGCGAAGGATTCAGCGGGGGAGCCATTTGCGCACTCCACGATGTAACACCTGATTTGGACCACTGCACTTTCCATCAGAATTCCGATCCGTTCGGGGGAGGTATCCGAACTTTTCAAGACGCGCTCGTTACCGTGGAGAATACGATAATCTCCTTCTCCACTCAGGGTTCTGCGGTATCCAGTGACGGCAACAGTTCGGTAACATTGATATGCTGTGATCTGTATGGAAATAGCGGGGGCAACTGGGTTGATGGAGCCGAGGGTCAATACGATACATCCATCGGGAATATAGAGGAACCTCCACTATTCTGCGAACCGCCGAGTCACAACTTCACCATCCCAAAATCTTCACAATGCTATCGTCCTGAAGGTTGTCCCTCTTGCGGGACGATAGGGGCATGGTCGGCGGTCAATGAATGCGCGGTCGTTGGACCTCCGCATGGAGCTGAAGCTTTCAAGTTTTGATAAAACAGTCGGGTTGAGTCGTGTAAACGGAAATGGATGTTTATAGTGAAGGTCGGTTCCGTACGCTCTCCTGTTCTTCCCGATGATCTTCTTCACTCTTGAGGGATCAGTGTGTCCGGGAGAGGAATTTTACCTGTGGATTCTGCCTTGAAATCTCTTCTTGAAAGTGGTGAACTGGAATCCAGCCGTGACTTTGAGGTGATTGTTTGACATTACTTGAAAAATGAGGTAAAATCTGAATAGGTGAAAATATAAAATTTACTGCTATGTAATTTGTCAAGCCTCCGCGGAATTATTCTCCCTATTTTCTTCCGTCTTTTTTGTAGAGGCACACTATTGCCATGTTCCCATCCTGCTATTCGTGGTCAATATGCCACGTGATACTTTTTCGATCATGGCGGGCTGCCGCATTCTAGCCAACGTAGCTCTCGAGGGTACAGTAAATTTCTTCGCGGTCAGCCCGAATTCAAGGGAACTGTTAAGTTCGTGCCTACTCTCATTATTTTGAAGTTCTCCCTTAAGAGACCCGTACGAGTCGTCTCACCTCGTGGGAGTATGCCTCATTCTCGAGAAGTATGGTCTGTACTCGGGCGCTGAGCATCCTCGCAATAGCCACAATCGCTCTCTTCGCTCCCCTTCTGTACTTGATCTTCTCATGCTTCTCCCTCATCGCAGAATCCTTCGCAATGAGCTTCCAGCTCGCTTCCACCAGTGCTGTTCTCACGTACTTGTTCCCACAGCGGCTCTTCCTTCCGTGACGGATGTGCTCTCCCGTGGAGTATTCAGAAGGGGTGAGCCCCAGGTACGAAGCAAGCTCCTCATGGGTGCGAAACCGCTCTATCCGGGCTAGCTCCACCAGGATCTCCATCGCCGTCACTCTCCCGATCCCCGGAACGGTCATGAGGATCTTCACTCGATCCTGGTAGTCTCTCGTGCATGACAGTGCGACCACATCGTTCGTGATCTCTCGTATCCTCATGGTGAGATCTCCGTACAACGCGATCAGGGGATCGAAAGATTTTCGCAGCGTCTCGCGTTTCGTCGAAAATACCCGGATCCATTCGCGAAACTCACCCGACCAGTAAGAGCTCTCAGGGAACGGTACCTCTATCCCGTGAAAGAGCAGCTTGCTCTTTACCTGCCTCGCCACATCCGCCCGGTGGTGCACCAGCTGCCTCCGTGTCCGCAAGAGCTCTCTGTCTGACCTCTCCTTCTCAGTGAGAACGTGCACCCTTTTCAACATCCCGCTCTCGAAGAGCACAGCAAGCTTCCTGCAGTCCCTCCTGTCTGTTTTCACCCTGTTTCCTGATTCCACCGGTATCAGAGAAGGAGGAACCACGATCGTCTCGATGCCATCTGACATCAGCTTGTCGTAGAGCCCGAATCCGCACGGACCCGCCTTGTAAGCCACGCTCACACGGCTGTCCTCGAAACGGTCCAGAAGCTTCTTCAATACCTCATACCTGCTCGGCATTCCGCCGTGGAAGACCTCCTCACCCTCACACACAGCCGTTACGTGGAAACTCTTCTTGTGGACGTCGATTCCCACAAATACGTCTCTCCCTCTTGCTATAACTCCGGATTTATGGTAAACTCTTTTCATAACGAGCCTCCTTTCGAGTTGAATACTCAATGATGAACTTAGTTCATCGCTCGGAGGCTCGCAATTATCATAGTATCTACCGATAATCTGTTGCCCAATCGCAATGGCGTTAACATAACGCCACGCTCTACATAACAGAAATAGAATGTTGCCCCCTTCTTGAGTTTTATTTAAACTCAAGGGGGGGGGTTATTCTAGTTGGAAAATTATCAATGAAGGAAATCAAATGTCATATCTTGTTGGTTGGTTTGATATTTGGAGGTATTACTCCTTGTATTTCACAAGAACCTGATACATTGATTCAAAGACTTGTAAGCCAGATTTCAGATTCTCTCTATACAAATTCAGTTCAGCGATTGCAAGACTTCTATACCAGATACGAACTGTCAGATTCCATTGGCCCTGCTGGTGAATGGATTTATGATCAATTCATTGGATATGGTTATACAGATGTTGTATTGGATAGTTTCTCCTGGACTCCCAACGTTATTGACACACCAATAGTGAGCAGAAACATTCTTGCTACAAAGCTTGGTTTTTCAGGCTCTGACAGCCTTGTTATTCTTGGAGCTCATTATGATTCAATTAATGATTTGTTATCTGAAGAAGATCCTAATGCACATGCTCCTGGTGCGAATGACAATGCCACGGGGGTTGCTGGGGTTTTAGAAGTTGCTAGATTACTTGAACCTTACTCCTTTGAAAAAACCATTGTGTTTGCATGTTTTGCCGGTGAGGAAGTGGGTTTTGGGGGTAGCTTCAATTACGCGTATAAGGTACAACAACAAGGAACCCCTGTACGTTTTTCTCTTGTTTTGGATGAGCTTGGCTATCAAGAATTCTTCCCAATATTCCCCGTAATAATCGATGGCGATTTTGACTATTTGGAAGATGCCCTGAGAACGGCTCAACTAGCATGGATGTACTCCTCAAAATTGAAACCTTACTTGACCTTTGGATATTATGGCAGTGATCATGTGGTTTTAAGTGAACTTGGGCCAGCCCTATTGATCATTGAAGAAGCACGCTATCCATTTATTCATTCGGAGTTAGATGTAATAGATAGTTTAAGCGTACCCTATGCAACTGAAATTTTGAAAATGGTTCTCGCCTCAATCGTTCAAAATGCACGGACTTCAAATGTAGGAATAAATCTTACGGATCTAGAAGCAGGAACTGTTATACCAAAAACCTTGTCGTTACTCCAAAATTACCCTAATCCCTTCAACCCAACCACTACAATTTCCTTCGAAATTCCTGGAGATCCTGATGCGAGGTATTCTACTATCCTCACCATCTACGACTTCCGAGGCAAACATGTTAAGACGTTAATTGAATCAGAACTCAAGTCAGGTAATCACAGAGTCGTCTGGAATGGGCGGAATGACGGCGGAGAATTGGTTTCATCTGGAGTTTACTTCTATACAATCAAGACAGAGAATCATTCGGCTACTCGTAAGATGACTATAGTGAGATGAGTGCCCAGCTAAGGGCGCACTTACTACTGGGAGCATGAAATAGTTTACACGGCCGCATAGCGGACATGCACCTCATCGAAGTAGTTGCGGACGATATACAGTCTGCGTTGTCGACTCCAGAGGTAGCTCCTCAAGCGGGAAATCAATTCCCGGGGACCTCTGATGCGCGAGCGCCGGACTATGTTGCTTTTCACGTCATGGTTGTTACCGATCGCCAATATGGAGCCATTCGAAGATCGCCTAATGGAGCCAGGTGATGATCGTCTAAAGGAGCCATGTGTCAACATCGAAAAACAAATAGACAAAACCAGCGGTTAAAAAGTAGACACATCGAGCGATCGAGTAGTTCGTTCATGTTGGCATAGCGACACTCCCTTCAAAGTTCTGCGAGATTTATTCTGAGTAATTTCACCCGCATCCACCAGGCCAGCTTCACGTTGGTGGCGGAGTCGGTAGGATTCACCGCGAATGTTGACGGTCGTTGCGTGGCGAAGCAACCGATCCAGCAGTGCGACGGCCAGGGTGGTATCCGGAAATATCTCACCCCACTGTCCAAAGGACTTATTGGAGGTAACGGCTAAGCAACATTTTTTCTGTAAATACGATTTTCCTTTCTCACTCGTTTTAGCAGTTCCATATTCAAGTATCGTTTTCCTGTGATCCATTCTTCATGAATTTCACAGAGTATTGCACTGACGAGTCGCAGGCATGAGGCTTCGTTTGGGAACAGGGTAGCTACTCGTGTCTTTCTTTTCACCTCCTCGCTCAATCGTTCCATGGAGTTTGTGGTCAGGATTCTCCTTTGATGCGATCTCGGGAATTCGTATATAGCAAAACCTTCTTCCACGTTCTCCTCCAGCCATTGGACGAACCGGGGAGCTGTCTGCTGATATTCCTCGATGGCGTCTTCCACTCGCAGCTTGGCCAATTTAATGTCCGGGGACTGAAAGATATCCCGCATCACCTGACCGATTTCGGATTTAAGTTCCTTGCTCGGAGCATACTTCTGTGCATTCGCTGAAAGATGATACTGACACCGTTGCCAGGGCACCGATGGGAAAACTCCCTGTCTCGCTTCCTTTAACCTCACATGATCTTCGCTGATAAACAACTTCACCCCTTTAAATGAGTATCTTAATCCACCAGCTACGCTGGTGGTCCAAGCTATGCTAAGCAGGTAAGTGAGAGAATAAAAGAGCTGACAGAAAGAGAAAACCTCCTTAAGATTAGGTCGAGTGACCCTAAACATCAAAAGGAGGTATTTGTTGAGTAGTTTCAAGAAGTTAGCACATGCGGTGTGGGAATGCAAGTACCATTTGATCTGGTGTCCGAAGTATCGATTCAGGATTATGAAGGGAGAGATAAGGCGTTCGGTCCGAGAGATTTTGAGGCAACTGTGTGAATGGAAGAAAGTAGAGATATTGGAGGGGAATGTACAAACAGACCATATCCACTTGGTTTTGTCGATACCGCCTAAGTATTCAATTTCAGAGGTAGTAGGATTTCTGAAGGGGGAGAGCGCCATAAAGATATTCGATCTGCACGTAGAGTTGAAGAAGCGTTATTGGGGTCGTCATTTCTGGTCACGAGGATACTGCGTTAGCACAGTAGGTTTAGACGAAGAGCAGATTCGGAAATATGTTCGATGGCAGTTGAAGAAGGACCAACGCATTGAGCAACTCAAATTGTGGAAGAAGTGAAATGACCCTTTTAGGGTCACCCATTTAAGCCACCCCTTTTAGGGGTGGTTGTTAACTACCTTACAGGTATTCGCCCTCCTCGCGCCTTGCGGTCCGGTCGCCTCAGCAGCCTCGGTACCGCACCGTATTCATGAACTGGACCACTCGGCAACCGGGCCGGTAATTTCAATCCTCACTGCCACTGTCTTGTTTCCGATGGCGTTTTTCTCTCTGACGGTACCTTTGTACGCAGTTCATTCCTGCCTTCGGTGGAGATTGCGGAACTCTTCAGACGGGAGGTGCTCCGGGAGTTTGTCGAGCGGGAACTCATTCCGGAGTCGGTGGCAAGTAACATGCTCGGCTGGCCTCACTCCGGGTTTCACGTTCACCTGGGACCGGTGATCGATGGGAACGACAGGGAGCAGTTGAAACAGACCGCCAGCTACGGTGCCCGGGCGCCTCTCGCCTTATCGCGTCTCACCTATGACCGGAAGAAAGAACTGGTTTCCTATTCCTACACCAATCCGTATGACAAGCTCGAGTACACGGAGAAGCTGACGCCCGAGGAGCTGATTGCGAGATTGGTGACCCATGTACCGGATCCGTGGGAACAGACGACTCGTTATTTCGCCTGGTTCTCGAACAGAACACGGGGGGTGAGGAAGAAACGTGAGAGGGTCGGTGGTGATCAGAAGGGTGGGGGAGAAGAGAGGGAGGTACGCACACCCGCGCACTGGAAGCGGAAGTGGGCAAAACTGTTGCAGCTGGTGTTCGAGGTGAATCTTGTTTGCCCTCGTTGTGGTACTGAAATGAAAATTCTCTCCTTTCTCACAGAGAGGGAACCGATCCGAAAGATCCTCGCCCACCTGAGAGGGAAGGGTATCGACGCCCGGGCGGGACCGTTCGCTGACAGTGCGGCGTGAAGTGCTCCCCCCTGTGTTCTACCCGATGATCTTCTTCGCCCTCGAGGGATCAGTGTGTCTTCCTGAGGGAATTTGGCTCACGATTGTTTCCTTAGTAGTCCGCTCATGAGGGGAAACGCGGGATTCCAACCGGGAAAATAAGATTGCTGGTTGACATCCATCTGTGAATGAGATAGAATCAAAATACAAGAAGTATTTTGATGAAGACATATGAAGAAGTTTGATTGTAAGTCGGCCAGCTGTCTATTTAAGGAGGGCATCATCATGAAAAAGAGAGTCCTGGTCCTGGGAGCTACCGGAGTGTTAGGGCGGCCGGTTGCCAGAAAATTACGGGAGGATGGTTTTCAAGTCCGCATCATGACACGAAACCTGGAGAAAGCGTAAAAGCTCCTCAGCGATTCATTTGAAATTGTCACGGGTGATGTGACCGATGCTCACGATATTGAGAAGGCTCTGGATGGTTGTTACGGTGTTCATATAAATCTACAGTATTCTATTGAACTATCAGTAGCCGAGAATATTCTAAGAGTAGCATCTCAGATTGGATTGCAGCGGATCACATATATTTCCGGCGCTACAACTTTTATTGAAAATCCGAAGATCCCCCTCGCCATAAGAAAACTGAAGGTGGAAAGATTGATAAAAGAAAATAATATCCCCTATACTTTCTTCTGTCCAACGGGTGCAATGGAAAATATATTGCTCCGTCATCCATCCCGAAATTAAAAAAATAGGTGCCTTGCCACTATGGCTTGCTAGAATCATTGCGATGATGACCAGAGACGAAGGCTTGAAAAACGATATTCCTGTCATAGCGTATTTCGCAGACGCGGGAGAGCCTGGCGATCCTGTAGAGGCCAATAATATCCTCGGTGCCCCATCGACTACTCTGGATGAATGGATCAAGAAAAGAAAGGCCGAAACGGAACGCCGCTTTTGATCGCTGAAGGGTTCTATGCGTTGATGTCCGGTGATAAGGATCGATATGGCGCGGAAATGAAAGCTATCGCCTGGGATTCTGATAGGAGAAAAATACCGGAAGGATTATCTTTCGTTTTATCAAAGAACACATGATAAATTTTAACAATGGATTGCTATATCGCAAATTTCATCCTTATGGTCCGCAGCAGATGATATCAGGAGCCTCTCTCCGTCAGCCCGGGAACGCCCGTTTCAACAATCGCAGATTATGGAAGGTCGGTGATGTAAATATCGAAGTTTTCGTCCCTCGACCATGAGAAAGCGATTTTTTCTCCATCGGGGGACCAGGCGGGATCGAGCCCCCCCTCCATAGTGATCTGCGTCCTCTCGCCGTCACTGATCCGGTAAACGAATATGTCCCCGTCGATCACGACGGCCATTCGGGTGCCGTCGGGGGACCAGGCGGGGGATGTTCCTTCGAAGAGCCTCTCCGGAGATCCTCCTGTCCGCGGAACCGTGTAGACATCGCCGTTTTTCGAAAAAGCGAGTGTTTGAGAATCCGGGGACCAGGATAAATCATCTGCACCCTCGGTCCCTTCCAATCTCACCGCTATACCGGTGAGCGGCACTGTAGCTATCCAGATCGCAGTCAGGGAACTCGAGGTCCTCGTTCTCCAGTTCAGGACACTGCTGTCGTCGGTGTCGATCGTGGAATCATCGGTGTAAACGATCGTTGTCAGATAGTCGCTGTAGGCGACCATACCGCCGTCTGCTGAAAAACTGATGTCCAGCGGGCTGTTCATACCGATGAGATTTTCAGTAAAATCCCTGATGTCATTGACGTCGACGATGGTGATGGACGGTTCGAGAGGAGAAGTGAAATTCAGTCCTCTGAAGGAGACGTATGCGATCGTGTTGTCTGCATCGAGCCAGCACGGGTAGAAATTGAAATCGGTCCTGGCAAACACCGGTGAGATACGGGTCGAGGTACCGCCCGAGGCCGGGATGACATTCACGGTCATCTGACCCAGTGTCTTCTGTTCGAATCCCCATGCCGAGTACACGATCCGGGAGCCATCTCCGGACCAGGACGGGAACCAGTCCGGACCTGGATTAAATGTAAGCCGGAGGTAAGGACCGACCTGTTCGGTGTAGGGCCCCGGGTTTTCCTGATAGAGGGCTCCGATAGGATCGAGGGAACAGCCGAGTACAGTCAGTGTGAATAAGAGACATATACCTCGTAACGGACGTATCCAGGCGCCGTGTAATACAATCATGTCGGATCCTCGAACTCTTATCTTCAAAAGTCGCCTTCAGTTCTATCACCGTATGACAAGTCCGATCTTCCGGGTATTAAACCCTTCCGGTTCGGCGTATTCGTCTTCATCAGCGCAACTGCGGACCGAGCGGACTCTGTAGTACCTCACCACCTGAACCATCACTCGCCACAGTGGGAAACGGTACCCGGCGTATCCGGAAATTGCTGGTGTCGGCGATGTACAGGTTGTCGAAGACATCCACCGAGACGCCGGAAGGGAAATTGAGGCTCGCATCTGTAGCGAAGAGGCCATCCCCGTTGTACCCTGGTTCTCCATTACCTGCAACGGTGAACATCGTGCCGTTTATATCGACGAATCGAATACGGTGGTTCTGGTAATCTGCGATATAGAACCCTCCGCCGTCCTCCCGAATGTACACATCATGCGGATAATAGAGGGAGGCCCGTACTGCATCATCGCCGTCCCCGCTGAACCCGGGGATTCCTGATCCCGCGACCGTGGAAATGATGCCAGCGTTGTCTATCTTTCGGATCATGTGGTGGCCGGACACGGCGATGTAGAGATCTCCCTGTGGATCCACATCGAGGCCCAGCGGTTTGAACAGGTTCGCTTCGACCGATGGGATTCCGTTTCCATTGAAAGTGTAATTGTCACTGCCGCAGATTGTCTGGATGGTTCCGTCGAGATCCACCATCCGGATGCGGTTGTTTTTATAGTCGGAGATGTAGATTCTACCGGTAGGGTCTATGGCTACATCTCTGGGTTCATAGAGCCGGGCTTCTGTTGCAGGCCCGCCGTCACCATCGAAACCTGCAAGATTGCTACCCGCTATAGTCGTTATTATGCCGGCCGTGTCTATTTTTCTCACGCGGTGGTTGCTCGTGTCAGCGATGTAAATGCTTCCATCGTGATCGAGTCCGAAACCTGCAGGAGCGTAAAGGAGAGCATCACGCGCATTGCCGCCATCGCCTGAAAAACCTGCTGTGGAGCTTCCGGCGATTTTTTCGATCTGCCCTCTCGAGTCCACATAGAGAAGTCGGTTGAACTCGGTTTCCAGGATGTAGAAATCTCCGGCGGAGAGTGCGATCACCTGGTATGGTTTGACTATGGTGACTTCGGTGGCAACAGAACCGGTCTCGGCCACACCCTGGGCACCACCGGCGACCGTGCTGATTACGCCCGGATTGTCCCCCTGTATGATGGTCGTCTCTCCGCACGAGAGTACCGAGCAAGTGAGTATCACGAGAGCAGTGAGAATTAATTTAAACATGGATTAAAACCTCACGTCCATGCCGAACCGTACCTGTCTCGGCTCACCGAATGGGAGAATGGGTGTCCATCTGTCTTTCAGAGCGAGGAAATAGGCTTCTTCCTGCTCTTCCCGACTCAACACCCTGTCCCCGTTGAGATCAGACTGCGGGTTGTACAGCTCGGATTCCGCGGGAACGGTTACTGCACCCTCTGTCGCTTCCTGCGCCAGCGTCCGGAGCCTCACCTCGGAGTTCCAGGGATCGTCGGTCCATGGATCATAGTAAAGCGTGTTCTTCCTGTTGAGGAGGTTCTTCACATCGGCGAAAAGGGTATAGCTGTTCGTACCGATCCTGAAACTGCGCGATAGTCTCAGGTTCCACTTGATGGTTACCGGGAGCCTCGAGGCATTGGGCACCTCGGCAGGGATGAGAGTCTCCTCAACCACACCCCGGACGATCGTCGAGTCTATCTTCATCTTCGTGTAGGGCAGCCCGCTTCCATACTCAAGCGTGGAGTATACCTGCAGCTTCGAAAGAGGTTTCAGAAACGATGACATATCCACCCAGGACTCCGGTACTCTGGCTTCGATGGTGAAGTTCCCGGTGTGACGCTGGTCGAAATCGAGTGGAAATTCCTTCGTACCGAGATCGACGATGTACTTGGACAGGGGATCGAAAGCGATGTTGGTGAATAGGTCGAACGCATTTGAAACCATGCCCCTGGCCTCCTGGTACGTGTAGCTCAGTGTGAAACCCAGTGATGAGTCCATCCGCTTTTTAACGATGAGTTCCAGTCCCCTGACACTTCCGAAGTCATCATTGAAAAACCGTGCGTTCTGAGGTTCCAGGAAATTCGTGACCCGGGAGGCAACGAGGTTCTCGAGCTGCTTGAGGTACACACCGGTCGTGAAGGAGAGGTTGTCGGTGATCGCCCTCGCATAAGAGAACTCGTACTGCGTTGTCCTCTCGAACTGCAGCTCCGGATTGCCCCTCCTCCTGTTCCCGAGACGAAATGGATCTGAGAACGCTACGTCGAAGAGATACTGGAAATCGGGGGTTTGCCGGAAAACACCGTAGTTCACGCGGAGGAGATCGTTCTCACTTAACATGATGGATGTCCCGAGCCGGGGATTTACCGCCAGCTTTCTCTCGGATGAACGCAGTCCGAGGGCGGGGAGAGAAAAGTTCTCCGGGTAGTCGATGCGTGGGAGAAACATGTCGAACCTGAGCCCGAGATCGACGACCAGTCCCGGTGCGGTTATCTGGCCCTGGACATAGGAGGCGCCGAGGACCGGATAGAATTCGATGAAATTGGGCACTCCGCCCGGCTGGTATGCGTTGAGCCTCTGGTACGCCTGCGTGTGGTTAAGCTTGAGCTGTGCTCCCGTTTTAATCGCAAAGTCCTTCTCGAAACGGTTGTCCCAGTCGACCCCGAAATCGATGAACTCATAGAGTGTATTGACGATCATGGGATTCTGCCCCGCGTCGACGAAGATACTCGTGTCCTGGACCCCGTACGCATTATCCCCCGTCGCCGTCGGTACTTCGTACCCCGGAACCGCACCGCCCGCCGCGAGCTGATCGGCCGGGTCCATGGAAATGAAATCTTCTCCCCTGAAGCGGTAGTCGGACAGCGAGAAGCCGAAGAGATCTTTTTTGTCATCGAAAAATGTCTCTTCCAGGACTCCCATGTAACGGTTGCTTCTATAAGCGCTCACTCTGGCGTCGAGAATACTCGTTCGGGAGGATGATGTACCTGAGAGCCTGTTCAGGGTGAAGTTGAAGAGGTTGCCTTCACTCCTCTGGCTTAGTGTGTTTTCCAGGTTGTATTTGTAGTGCGGATCGAAAAATCTACGCTGGTCCCTTGATGACAGGAGGCTCCATGATAATTTGAGGTCTTTGGTCGCCCAGTAGCTTACCTTTCCGAACAGATTGAGCTTGTCACCCTCGTTGTGCGGGAGTCTCTTCAGTGTAGCTCCGTCGGTGAGTCCCAGTTTTCCAGACACAGGGTCTGCGTCCATGAGACCGGTGCCGTCCGCGGAGAAGAAGTACCGGAGTCTGTTGTCGTGGTCGAGGGGGCCTCCCACGGAGAACTCGAGCCGGTTGTATCCGTATTCATCCTCTTCGGGCATCGGAGCGTCGGTGCTCACCCTGAGAGCGCCTTCGTGGGTCTTCCCCCCTTCTTTCGTGACCAGGTTGATGACTCCGGAGAGGGCCTGGCCGTACTCGGCACTGAAACCATTGGTCACGATGGAAAGTTCCTGGACCGTGAGAACACCCATATCGATACCTAGTCCCTCCTGGCTTCCTTCGAGAAAGTTTTTCACCGTGACGCCGTCGATGATGTACACCTCCTGGCCCACCCTCCCCCCTCTTATCGTCCCATTGATCACTCCGGCCTGGAGCTCGATGATATCTTCGATATTGTCAACTGGCAGTTCCTTGATCTCTTCGTCTGAAATCGTCTGCCGTGATTCGGTTACATCCGGCTGGAGAATCGGTACTCTCGATGCTTCGACGACCATTCCCTCCAGCTCGATGGGGGAGGCGGATATTTCTACGTCCTGTTTGTAATTGTGGCCTGACCTCACCCAGATTCCTTTGATCGTCGTTTCCCTGTATCCGATGAGGGATATCCTGATGGTGTAGTAACCGGGGGACAGATTGAGAATCTGGTATTCTCCCTTCTCGTCCGTGTAATCACCCCACGGTTGACCTTCCACCACAACGAGAGCTCCTTCGAGCGGCTCCTCGGTGTTGTCATCAATGACACGGCCGATGATGCCTCCCTTCGTCTGGGCGGACAGGACGGAAGGAAACATGAAAAGGAACAGCAGCACAACACTGAGGAGGAGAAAGGGTTCAATTTTATGAGTGACCTCTTCTCTATTCATACCGTAACGCCTCGATCGGGTCAAGAATCGATGCCTTGCGTGCCGGGTAGATTCCGAAAAAAAGTCCTATTACGAAAGCGAATGAGAATGACAGGATGATGGCACCAGGCGCGATGAGGGTGCTCCAGCCGAAAAATGCGGTGAGCCAGAAGGAGCCGGCGAGTCCGAGGAGTATACCCATAATTCCCCCGAGGAGGGCGAGTGTTACGGACTCCATCAAAAACTGCGTCATGATGTCCCGCCGCTTGGCCCCCACGGCCATCCTTATCCCGATTTCCCGGGTGCGCTCTGTCACGGAAACCAGCATGATATTCATGATACCGATGCCACCGACGATGAGAGATACGAGAGCTACACCTGCCAGAAGATAGGTAAGAGTTTCGGTCGTTTCCTGCTTGGCCATCGAATAATCAGATTGAGATTGGATGTAAAAGTCGTTCTCCTGATCTGGGCGGAGCCGGTGGGCTTTCCTCAGGACCTCCTCGATCTCGAAGTACGCCGATGTGAGCATCCCCTCATCTTTCAGCTGTCCGATGAAACGGTCCAGGTGATCGACGCCGAATACGCGTTTCTGTGCGGTAGAGTAGGGGATGATAACGACGTCGTCGTAGTTCATCCATCCGCCGGAGACTCCCTTCGGCTCGGTCACACCGATCACTTCGAACCGGAGGCGGCCGATCCTGAAGATTTTCCCGATCGGATCGATCTCGCCGAACAGATTGTCGACAACATCGGGACCGATGATCGCTAATCGTCTCAGGGCGCTGATGTCGCGGTTGCTGAAGTCGCTGCCGCTCGCGAGGCGGTAGTTACGGAGATCGAGGTAAGCCGGGCTCGTCCCGATGACCGTGGTGTTCCAGTTGTTGTTTCCGTAGATGACCTGCTGGGAGCCGCGGAGTTCCGGGATGATGTGATCTACTGTCAGAACTTCGGACCTCAGCCGCTTGAGATCCTTTTCATCCAGCCGCTGTAGTGAACCGGCGGCCATCCTCACCCTGCCCATGTGCGGGGCACCCGAACGAATGTAGATGAGGTCTGTGCCGAGGGCCTGCAGCTGGTCTTCGACAGCTTTTTTCGCCCCCTGGCCGAGTGAGATCATCGTGATGACCGCCGCGACTCCGATGATGATGCCAAGCATGGTGAGGAGTGCGCGTGCTTTGTTCGCTATCAGTGCCGACAGGCTCACGACAAAGAACTCTCCCCACTTCATTTCTTCTTCTTCTCCATTCCCGGGAGCTGGTTCCAGCTTCGTATCCGTTCGACGAACTCTTCGCGGTCCTGCAGGGCCTTCGAGGTGACCGTGGTGAGCACTGTGTCCCCTTCGGAAACACCTGAAAGGATCTCCGCTTCCTCGAAACTCGAGAGGCCTATCTCGACTCGTTTCGGTTCCGGTTCGCCGCCTCTGAGTTGAATGACCATCCTTATGGGATTGGCATTCTCCCGATTCCCATCAGGTCGACTGCCGTGACCCGGTGCTCCGGACCCGCCCGACATCCGATCGCTTGGGGGAGCCATGCGCCTGTTGTGAGACATGTCTTCCGGAGGTCCCCCCATGATACGGGCGATACTCCTCGCGTCGGTGAGCGCTTCCCTTGGGACGAGAAGCGTGTTTTTCCTGTGGCCTGCTATGATCTCGATGCTCGCGTTCATACCGGCAAGCAGGAGACCTTCCGAGTTGTCCACCTCGATGGTGACATCAAACGTGGTTACGTTTTGCTCGACTTTTGCCAGCGGGTGAATCCGCAGAACCTGTCCGGTGAATTCGCGATCAGGATAACTTTCCGCGATGACCGTCGCCTTCTGGCCGATACTGATCTGGCCGATGTCGACCTCATCGATTGAAGCTCTCACGTATACCCGTGACATGTCGGCGATCGTGGCGATTACCGTTCCCCCTGATACGGCCGAGATGCCCGAGGCGATGATGTGCCCCTTGTCGACGTATTTTTTGAGGACGATCCCGTCGGTAGGCGATTCGATCACCGTGTCATCGAGCTGTTCTCGGGCATCATCGAGGTTGGCTTTCGCTCTGACGAGATTCGAGTTGGCTTCTTCTCTGGCGAGAAGGGCCGCCTCGTGGTCCAGCTCTGAGATGAGTGCTTCCTGGTAGAGTTCGTTCTGCCGCTCGGCCTGCTTTCGGGCCTGTGAGAGCGAGATCTTCGCAACTTCGAGATCCGACTGTACCTGCCTGTAGTCATTCGCCGCGATGGTGTCATCGAGACGGCAGACGAGCTGTCCGGCTGAAACACGGTCACCTTCCTCGATCGGGAACTCGATGATTTCACCCGATGCTTTTGATTTCAAATCCACGGTGAGGATCGGCTCGATAACGCCGGTAGCACTGACTGACACGACGAGATCTCCTCTCCGCACCACTGAACTTGATATTCTCGTCGCCGTGTTCTCCTCTTCATCCGGGCCTGGGGAGAAGAATTTTACGGCGACGACGATTACGACCAGGAGAATGAAGAGAATAAAAAAGGTTTTCTTCATACCGACTACCTATATGGCCCGCCGGATTGTGTAGTAGCTGTTGGACACCGGCTTATGTGCCACCAGGAAAGGGTTCCGCGTCTCGGGTAATGTACCGGATTGAACGACAGAAAGTTCTGCCGGCACAATGTCGTTTTTTTACGTAAATCAATATAATCCTTGGAAGGACGGCTGTCCATGAGGATGAATTGGAGATAGAGATATCAAGGAGGCACGAATTTTCCCTCACTCCACACCGGCCGGGAGATCTGAGAAGTAAATTTCCCAGTTTCCGTCCTGGTAATCCTGCCAGACGGTGTAAAAGGTATTGTCGTAGCCGGTGATGCGCGGATATGCTGAAAATGATGGTGTGAGGGCAAGTTGCATCTCATCCCCCCACGTGTCGCCCGCATCGGTGCTCACAGCCCAATAGATCTGCCCTTCGCCATCACGGTAGTCCTCCCACACGATAACAGCACTGTCGCCGGATGCAGCGATGTCGGGATGCCATCCGCCGGCAGTACTCGTGGAGATCTGCTGCGGTGTGGAGAAATTATCCCCACCGTCGGTACTCCTGCGGTATTTGATCTGCCACACTCCGGCTTCGTGATCGGCCCAGACAACCGAGATTACTCCGCCGTAGTTCGTAATCCTGGGGTCGGTCGAGGGCCCCGGCCCGCTATCGAGAATCTCCCATCGCTCCACGTGGAGATCGGATTCGGCAAACCGCAGGTAACTGATGAATCCGCTGTCTTTCGAGTGCAGATCGAAAACCAGGTGCAGCCGCCCATCGCCAGCCGCCAGTTGCGGAGTCCGGTAGAAGTATCCATCCTCGCGGTAATCGGGAAGGATCAACTCCCGGTCGTTGATCTCCTTCCCTTCGACAACTCTGCCGAGGCTAATCTGACCACCACCGTCGGTCCATGTGGTCCAGACACCGGACTCCCCGGTAGCGAGTCCCGGAGTATTTGCCACGAGCTTTCCCAGATTTTCGAATCCCTGTTCCGACCAGTTTGATCGGGTATCTCGTTTTATCTGGTTCACTCCCCAGCGGATTTCTTTTTTCCCAGGGAAGGAAAATGTCGCGTAACCGTTTACCATCACTACAAGACCGCCGTCCGCGTCATTTTCCAGGTCGGCAGTAATGGGAGTTCCGCCTACGAAGAGTTTGAAGCTGTTTCCGGCGATGTACCCATCCCCGTCCCACAATCCGAAAGCCCCTGTGACGTCGGATGGGAAATGTTTCCGGTAATAATGGAAGTCAGCGAGTATGGTGTCCGGCTCACTCCAGGAATCCCCCTGGTTTGTGCTCTCGATATACATGATATTGTGTGAATCAGTAATCCCCCCGGTCTCCTGTTCGGACCAGACGATGTACACCCCCGTACTGTCGGCAAGAATCGAGGGGAATGTCGATGCCCCGGCCGAATCAGTCAGTCTCGTCATGCCTTGCCGGGACCGGGGTTTTTCAACAGTTGGTCTCATGGGTACGGGTGACTCGAACATCTCCGTAAGGACCCGCCCCTCGGAATAAGGAGTATCGAAGCCGAGGACGTAAGCCACAGTAGAGGCGATGTCAATGAGGAGACAATCAGTGCTGAACTCGGCACCCTGCATGACGTCGGGTCCGAGCGCGAGAAAGAACACGTGACGGTTCGAGTGATCGGGGCCGCCATGGATAGAGATGTCACGAGGACTTCTGCCGTGATCGGTGGTCGCGATGAGAAGTGTTTTGTCCTGGTAGATGGGATTGGCCTGGATGTTCTGCCAGAGGTCGAGCACGAGGGAGTCCGCGACCATGATGGCATCCAGATATTCCTGGAACGTTCCCCAATGTCCCTCGTAGTCGACCCGTCTCAGGTTGATGAGTGCGAGCGAAGGGTGATCCTGGGCCGCAACCTGGTAGAAGCGCTGCATCGTCTCAACATCACTTCTCCCCACACCAAATTCTAAACTGGCGCCGTAATTCTCACCCCACAAGGGGTGAAGCGAGTAATCACAGGTGCTCAACTGATTCTTTCCGGAGATGATCCAGGTTTCACTCCGTGGCAGATCGAAATATTTCCGGTACAGCTCGAAGATCGTCGGGCGGTGTTCTCGCGCGTTGCCGGAGATGCTTCCTACACTGAGAGGTATGTTGGAGCGTACGCCGGTGATCATCGCCAGGTGGCCGGTCGTCGTGACAGGCCAGCCCGAAGTGTAACACTGGGTGTAGATCGTCCCCTGTGGCCTCAGGTCGTTCCACATGTGCGGGATATTCAGGTGGAGCGGATCATCGAATGCTTCCTCATTCCTCAACCCGTCGATGACGAGGATAATCACGTTTTCGGTAGTAAAAGGTGCCGCAGAAGAAATTCCGGCTCCTCCGCAAAGTGAAAACAGAAGTAAGAGCGTGATTACAGCGATGGTGTTACGGTCGGGGCTCTTCATAAACAGATACCTCACGGGACTCTTCTCGATAGTGAACCTGCTGATTCAATTCTACCTCAAAAGGAGACTTTTGTCAACGTAGCCCGCGTCTATTTCTGGAGGAGAAGGATCAGGTCGCCTCGTCCCGCGGCCTTGTTCCTGCAGCGCTCGATGAGCTCCTGTGGCCTGGTACAGGGAGTGATCTCTCCCGAATCTTCGATTGTCCGGATCGTGAAACCGAAATCCCGGATCTTCCTGAGTAACTCGGCGGGGTCGGTCCCCATGTTGCGGAGTCCGAATGGCCAGAATTCCATGATGATCTGTGGCCGATTACGCCTGAGGGTCCTCTCGGCACCTTCGAAAATGAGACCTTCCGCCCCCTGGGTATCCGTCTTGATGAAGTCAACCCTGAAATCACCGATTTCATCTTCGAGAAAACCATCCAGCGTCATCGTTTCCACTTCGACGGAGCCGGCGATGATCGGCATGTTCTTATTCGACAGTGACGGCCCGCCGAAATTGATCTTGTCGAGAAATAATTCCAGCTTTCTGCGTCTGTTCGAGATGGCTCTGTTGATAGGGGTAACGTTGTGGTATTCGTTTACCTCGACGTTCTTCACGAGGAGCTCGTAGTTGGCCGGTGCCGGCTCGAAGGCGTACACATGGCCTTCACCTCGCATAAGTTTCGCTGCCATCAGAGTGTAATAACCGACGTTTGCTCCGATATCGAGTACGACCATCCCCGGTTTCACCAGTTTTTGAAACAGGTCCGTTCCCGGTCCTTCGTGCACACCCTTTACGAGGAACGGGACAAGCCCCTCGTCACTGGAATCGACGAACATCGTGCTTCCCTGACACTCAAATGAGATGATCCCATCCGGGACAGCTCTCCGGTAGACTGCCCGGTAGAGGGGGAGGATACCGGGAATCCTCGTGAGCCCTTTCCCGCGAAGAGTTCTGATGATTTTCAAAAAAAGCGAGAAGAGCATCCTTCTCAACAGGCCGGTTTGTTTATCTGTCTGTTTCATCAATCACAGCCCTCACTCCCGGCACCGAAGGGGGTATCGGTTTCATCCCTTTGATACGTATCAGGTCGCTCTGATTCGTTTCAGGATTTCATGCATCACGTGCTGGTTCGCAAACAGCTGCCAGATAGCTACTAAGTTCGAATCGACAATGACTCGCCACGCCGCCGGAACACTCCAGTGGTTGTCCGGTTTTAGCTCTCCATTCTGCACGAATGTACCGCCGGCCCGACCCAACAGGATCACCGTGCCCTTATCCTCGAACCGCTCGGACACCTCTATCTGGAAGTCCGGTACCATGTCGAAATACTTTTGCCAGTTGGACTTCATTTGATCCCTGCCAACATAGTCGGAACCGTTGGTATCAACGAACATGTGCTCCGGGGTCATAAGGCCAGCCAAACGATTGACATCTCCCGCATTACTGGCTGCCACGAATGCGCCAGCCACTTTCAGAGGGGTCATGGGGCTTTGCCTCCTTGCCGGCTTGACAGGTATGCGGTAGGCTTCGACAATATAAGACCGTTTCAAGAATCTGTTTCTCATGAGACATCCGTTCTGGATATTCTAAAACCCTGTCATAAATGATATTAAATTTGAAGCTCTACATGTCGTATAAGGTTGAAGACGGCATTCCTATTGGTGATCTATACTCACCAAGTGGATATCCGTCCGGGACTGTGTGTGTGATCGGAATCTAAACTGTATATTCGGCAGGCACTGTATAATTTGCATGCCCAATTACAGTTTTTTCAGTACCATCAAGATGGATGACAAGTGTAATAAGTCCGAATTGTTTGGGGAGAGTCCACCGCTTTGTGATTGTATAAGTGACAGTGACCTGTTCACCACGAGTAGCCTCAACTTTTTTAGGTATTACATATAATGTGAGGTACTTGTCCTGATCGAAGTAGTCTACCCCCATGTCACTCCTTGTACTATCAGTGTCGAGTAAGTAAGGGTCTCCACTATCTATGCAAGGGGATCCCCAAAAGAGTCTGTAATCATACCTTTCAGGATTAACGAATAGTGGATTAAAGTGGTCTGGTTGTCAAGACCAAAGTTCAACCTGATTTAAGGTGGAGCTCCTTGATTATTTCTACATCCACTGCCTCAGCCCCGCTGGATCCCTTTCGGTAACCACTACCTCTTTCCCGTAAAAGCGCTCTCGAAAGTGTTCCGTGGCAAGTTTATCAACCACCTCAAGAAAGGTTATGAAAAATGGGATCTCACATTCCCCGAAAAGACCGCTCAATGGGAAACACAATCTGATTTCTCAAATCTCTTCGATCAGCTCTGGGAAAATGAGTGAGTGGTCTACTGCAAATTACCCGTCTCAGGATCTCATATTGTCCTCTCTCGAATACTCTTTTTTGATGCCTTTGCAAAAGACACCAGTGAGCTTATATGTCAACTGGTGCTGCAAACGTGGATGAATATCGCTTCTGTTATTGCCTCGAAGTGTTTATTTCACTCCTCTCACTCAAACATGAACCACTACAGAATACTCTTCTATTCTCCTTTTTCACCTGTCTTCCGCTTCCCTATTAACAGATGGGCCTTATTCAATACGCATAGAGATCCGCTCAGTGGTTCACTCCAACTCATTTTATCCGTAATTCCTTGTTTCACTACAGATAAAATGCTATTCATCAGGTAGGCACCTTGCTAGATACCATCACGGATCGAGCTGCACCACCGCAAGCACCACCTCTGTGTCTCCCACGACACGGCTCCGATGACCCTTGCCCGTGGTGTCCTCCACGAGAGTGATGCTGCCCGGACCGAAGCGTCGAATCTCCCCATCGCTTGCCTCTGCCTCGACCGCCCCCTGCATGTACAACATGAACTGACGCTTCGGCGCAGGGTGCCAGTCGCCGAACCAGCCTGGGTCACCCCCGATGAAACCGAAGTGTGAGCTTGCCATGAACTCAGACATCCTCATTGGAGGTGCCGGCGGAGCGAAGATCGCATCCTCCATTCCCACTTCCACGTCTTCAAAATGCGACTCACCATCTGCATCTGCGTACAAGCGCGTATACTTCACGGACCTCCCCCATCAGCTCACTATTCGTTGTCGGGCAGGCGCTCCACCTAATGTACCGGGCGTTAAGCTGCGAGGCGTTCTGGCACCGCCTTTGTTGAGGGTGGGGTATACGCGCCGCAAAAGTGTTACACACACAAAGGCCGTGACAGGGGGATCGTCAGCACAGGCGGCGTGATACTTATTGAGGCCCCCTCCCTGACATACTACTTTCAAAGGGGCATATCGGCGGAGTTCAATTTTACCAGAAAAGGAGGCCTCATGCGATTCTATACCGCTGGGCATTACTACTGCGGGGTCGATCTCCATACCAGATCCCTATACATCTGTAACCTCGATCAGGACGGAGAGGTTCTCGTCCACCAAAAGCTCCTGGCAGATCCGGATGCTTTCCTCTCCCTCAATAGCTCCCTATCGTTATGACATCGCCGTCGAATGCGTCTTCACATGGTTGTGACTCACTCTCCATCCTGGCTCACCGCCTCGGCCGAGCTGTCTATTACATGCTACTTCATCCTGCCCCTCACCCGAGCCCGAAGCTAACTGGCGAACGCTACAGCGTTCAGCCCTCCTTGTGAGTGGGACGGTATGAGGGCACCGATGTGTTTCCAGGTCTCGAAGCTTTTGCTTCGTAAGTCCATCTCTCTTGGATTGTGAACCTCAATACGTGTTTGGTACGGGGCGCATGCCCTGCTACCCATGGGGAAACAAAGTCAGGACATCACGCTCGGTTCGTAGGCATTGCCTGAACCTACGGTCTTACGACCACCCAAGGGTGAAATATTGCTCTTGACAAATTGGGCCTCATACGTGTTAGACTAATTTTAACGCGCAATATTAGGTTGTTGACTAACTCTTTCTAGAACTTCAACTTCATTGACTAAGCGTTTACCAAGTTTGTCTTTTTCTAACTCAAGGTCGAAATGGGATTGAAGATTAAGCCAGAATTGAGCTGTCGTGCCGAAGTAACGAGAAAGACGAAGAGCGGTGTCGGCGGTGATAGAGCGCTTACCGTGGACAATTTCATTAATTCGCCGTGGGGGGACGCTTATATCCTTAGCCAAACGATACTGACTAAGATTCAAGGGTAACAGGAATTCTTCAAGGAGGATTTCTCCAGGATGAGTCGGTAGTAATTTTTTAGTCATTATATACCTCCTAATGATAATCAGTTATTTCAACATCAGAAGCATTACCATTGTGCCACTTAAAGCAGATCCGCCATTGGTTATTGATTCTGATGCTATATTGTCCTTTTCGATTCCCCGAGAGTTTTTCAAGTCCGTTTCCAGGTGGCGATCTCAGATCACTTAAATCTTCGGCGGCATCAAGGATCCAGAGTTTTCTTTGAGCTAAGCGTTGGACGATAGACGAGAAGTACTTGACACGCTCCCGGTTAAAAACCATTTCAGTTTTTTTGTCACGGAATGATATTATCATACGTATATAATAACGCGTTACGTTAATGTTGTCAAGCGTTAATATTCAGTCTAACGGCTTGGCATCACCTGCGGGCAAAGCCCGCTGCCGATCTATAAAGAGGGTTCGTGGCCGTTTCGACGATGACGGGAATGGTGAACCGTCCACTATCGTCGAACAGATCGAAGGGCCCAAACACTTCCCGCACGCGGTCGTCCTCGACGTACCCCTTCTCCTTGTACTCGTCGAACATGCGCACAAGCGTGCGGAAGTCGGCCACGAAGGGAAGCATTGTCCGGATGGCGTCCTCCGTCCAGCTCACATTGAGTGCGACGCCTCCTTCAGAAATCGAGTTGGTTCCGGAATTGAATGGGCGAGGTGGGTAGAGCGCCCAGATCTCACCTGACCACAGCGGAATCTCGGCCGTTAACGTGCGTTCGTCCAATATGCCCCGCGCTTCGAACTCATCCCAGACCATTCCATCGAGGACGTATGAGAAGAGAATGGTGTAAGCGTTCTGCTGTCGTCCGGCCAGTTTCAGTTCCGCCGTAAGATGACGGACATCCGGCACCAGCCGTTCAGTAAGAGCAGGCGCAACGGCCGTGACAGGCGGATCGCCAGCTTGAACGGGTTAGCCACCTGCTTCACTCGGCAAAGTCCTCGATGCGGACTCCCTTGCTCTCTCGCAGGCTCTGTCTGGCAGCCTCGATCCGTGCAAGGAACCGAGGATCATTCTGAAGTCGATACTCAAACCAATCATCCTCTGACTTAAACCCGATCAGAACACCCGCAGGCTTGCCATGTCGCGTGATGATGACTTCTTCTTTTTCAGCAAGACGAAGGTACTTGGAGAGTGCATCTTTTACTTGGGATAGAGCAACTTTCTTCATGATTCTTTACCCCTCTCGATCAACCAATTTGCGGCATCAGTCTTAGAGACAATAGCCAGGATTTGAACCTGGTCTTCGATAACATCGTAGAACACTCGCACCTCACCCACTAGGAGCCGAAACTGAGGCTGCGCTAGACCCTTGAGGCGTTTAATTCGACTCCGGCTCACTTTCGTGGGTTCATGCCGAAGGTGCTTCTGGATTGCATCTCTCACCTCCGCCCTGACATGTGCTCGAAGGCGGTTTTGGTCCTCAACGGCATCCGGTGCAAAAATGATCTCGTATCGCATTGTAGCTATAATATAGCCAGAAGATAGCCAGAGTGCAAGTACGGTCGTCTCTTTGTGTGGATAACGTCCTGGCGTTAAGCTGCGAGGTGCTCTGGCGCTGCCTTTGCTGGGGGAGGGGCTGAAGCGCCTCGAAAGTGTTTCACTCGCAAAGGCCGTGACAGGCGGATCGTCAGCTTGAACGGTGTGTTAGGCGGAAACCTCTAACTTTTTATTTCGTCCACCTGTTGAGCACCATGCCA
>CAZZKG010000021.1:0-3409 GCA_964654825.1 uncultured Gemmatimonadota bacterium
ACAAATCGAAACAGTAATCGCTCTGTGCCCCATTCCGGTGGCTTCCCTGCTCGCGCTGTGCATCGTGAACCCCCTGGTATATCTGAGTTTTTCTTCCCATCATCTGTGTACTATAACTTGCCAGTCCCCCTGGACATACTCAACATCATTTTCTTCACTCTCAGGGTCGAGGCACTCACATGACAGTTTCACATCCAGTACAGCAGTCTTCCCCAGGATTTCCTCCCTCAGAATCAGGCTTTCACAGTTGAGCTTGAGGTCGACCACTTCAGCAGCCAGTCTCTCACTGCCGAATGCCATTAAAAACTGGGACATGTCTTCCCCCTCAATGGAAAACGCTCGAGGTCCGGTCTGCCCGATTTCCGGCCCTTCTGATGCCGCGCGTGCTCCGGCTTCGCTCAAACCGGGCCAGTGCCCGCTCAGGATCCATGCGATGCTCAGCAGGAACAGGATCATCAGAAGACCCTGAACAATTCTCCCTGCGAAAAGTACTCTCACTCTCCGATTCTGATCAACGGTTCTCGCATCCGCTTCGGGATCAAGTCTTTTTGCCCTCATGACACACCTCCTGTGAATCATGCTCTCTGAAAGAGATCAGCAATGATCTTTCCCCCCGCCTAACAGCTCTTCGATCTTCTTTCTCAAGGCGTCCACCTCCGGCGGCTTCGCATAAAACGCACTGGCCAGGAGGTCCTCACACTCCCTCCTAGTCTCCTCGTCATCCATCCTTGTCAGAATGATTATCGGCAGCTCCTTACCCCATTTGTCTCTGATGATTTCAAGAACTTCAATACCCTCTCTTTCATCATTCTCAGCGAAAAAGGCCGGCATGTTCAAATCCAGGAGTATCAGATCGAATCTTTCCCTCTCCAGCAGTTCTATTCCCTTCCTGCTCTCGGTTACCGTGTGGAAAGCATAAGGGCCGTCGAGCAGATAGGTGAGATCGTCGGCAAACTCATCATCATCATCTATCATGAGAATCTTCGATCGACCGGAGTCTGTCTTCACGTTGTGTTTCATTCTCATCTTTCCTCACACTTAAATTCGAAGAATTTCTGCACTTCCTGATTGACGATAACATCCACATCGTATTCGAACACACCCGGCGGGCATTCAGGCTGATCGATTTTCACTCTGTGATGACCGGGGGGCAGCTTTACGTAGTTCGGTACGGTCTTCGTGCCGAGGAGTTTCCCGTCAATGTAGCATTCACCTCCCCTTATATTCGCATCTATCTGGAGAGCCCCTTTGGGTTGTTCGACCAGTGTCAGTTTTGCCTCAGGATTCCCCTGTGGTGTGTGTACCGTCAGAGTAGCCGAACCCGCTTTTTGTTCATCAAGCACAATCAGTGAGAAAGTGAGCTGTGTTCCATCAGAGTTCACCTTTGGGGGGTTGCCTACGTTTGCGAACCGATTTACAGTTACTTCTGAGGCACCCTGCAGGCCACTCCCTTTAATCGTTATCTGCCTCCGTTTTCCTATAGTGAGTTTTCGTGGTTCTACGGATGTGATGGCTGCTTGCTTTGAGAGTAAAATCGTGGCTGTCGGGCTCCCCTGCGGTGTGTGTACCGTGAGTGTGAAAGCCTCGGCTGCCTGTCCTTCAGATAAAGTGATGTAGACAGAAAGCCCGGTTCCATCATCATTCACTTCGGGAGGATTTTCAACAACCGCCGCTCTATCTGTCGTCACAGCCATTGCTCCACGTAAGTTACGGCCCGTGATTGTCACGAGCGTATGCTTTCCTGATTGAAATTCAGCGGGATCGACCGATTCAATTGATGGTAACTCCAGTATCGCCACCTGTGTCTGTGGCATTCCCCGGGGAGTGTAGATAGTGAGAACAGATGATCCGGAGGCTTGGCCCTCAGGTACTGTTATATAGACGGTGAGCTCGGTACCATCGGCATTCACAGCTGGCGGATTCTCGATAGTGGCCGTACCATCCATGGTCACTGCAGTCGCACCCTGAAGGTCACTGCCCGAGATCGTGAGAAGAGTGCGTCTCCCGGTTGTAATCTGAGGAGGGTCGACTAAACGTATCGCCGGGGCGGGAGAAGGTTCAGAAACGCCTGTCTCTTCAACTGATTCTTCATCCATTGTTTCCAGCTCGGCAGGTTTCTCATCGCGGGAATCCCTCGGAGTTCTACCTTCATTCTCAACAACCCCGGATTCCTGTTGATTTTTTCTGGACACCTTACTAACCCGTTTCTCATCGGGGGGCCGGGCCTCTTGGTCGGAAGAACCGAAGACCGGATTGCCGAGTGTACCGCTCGCATTGATCACAAATTCCTTCTCATCTACACTCACAGACTGTCCTGTCAGTCGTTCCAGACTCACCAGCGCCCCCCGCACATCACGGGAGATATCTTTCACTTTGAGTTCAGCGGTCCTGATCACCGAATTGTCCGGATCCGCCTCATCGATATCGACTTCAGCTTCCAGGAACGCTTTCAGAAACGGAGTGAGGAGCTCTGTGTCCGACAGGACGAGATGACCATCTTCGTACGAGTACTCTGTAGAGAATTTGTCGACGGCTATCTCATCCATGGCGATGTCGGTCATGCGTCCGAGTGGAGACATTTCCAATTCCTGTTTGAGTCTGCCGGAAAATAGCCCGGTCAGCCCTTCTACCAGAAGTGTGGTTTCCCCACTCGGGAGAACGAGGCTTCTCCGGCCGGACCGCTTGAGATCAAATTCTGCATTTGATTCGACTTTCAGCCTTTTTAGGCTGTATTTACCCGACTCGTGCGATTGCCCCACACTGATGCCGCTCGGAGTCATTTCGAAGTCCACTTCGACAAGCACTCTTTCCGGTCTGAAATTCAGAAGGCTGTTTCCAGAGTATTTGAGGTTCCCCGAGACTTTCATCGAAACAACAGGGGTGTCGATCTCAAAACGATCGACAGATACCTCCTTCGAGTCGGGATCGTAGAAAACACTCAGGGAAGCATCCTCAATCGTTGTGATTTTTTCCTCATCGTCGGCGATCAGAGAAAGTTCCCGAAAAAGAGCAGGATCATCGATCTTCAGATCATGCAATGAAATGACGAGACGCTGACTCTCATCTGGGAGGCCAAGAAGGGCAGCTCCAAACATATCTCCGGTGATATGCCCATCAAAATCATACGTTATTTCTTCAACAGAGATTCTCCGGTTTTTTCGATCGGATCTGAAATCCAGCCCGTCCAGTACGATAGTCGCAGAACGCACATCCTCGAGCCTCTCATTTTTCACGAGTTTGATCGCATCGGAATATGAGCATCCGACCGAGATCTCTTCGCATTTAAAAACTTCTCCGTGAGCTCTTTCCTCAATTTTCACGTCTTCAAGGGAAGCTTGTGCAAAGAGCGGGCTCACCGACAAATCGGAATACGTGAAAATGGTGGACTCCGGCATCTCTGCAGTGAGCG
>CAZZKG010000021.1:3509-12846 GCA_964654825.1 uncultured Gemmatimonadota bacterium
ATTATCGCTCGTTCATGAAGAACGAAAAGCAAATGAAATGCCAGCGGGCTCGGGAGATTTCATCTCCTCTGGCCAATCTGTTATCCTGTTGTAAATAAATCAGTTGGGTTGTATGGCATCGCCGATTATTCAGGTGATCGCAGTCGGGGAATCGGGTGAGCGCAAACTCCCGTTGGCACTCTTTTCAGGATAATTCGAAATTGCCTGGTAGAATAGTATGAACTACCGACAACTGAAGTTGTCACATTGAAAGGTGAGTTTGCTTTCTGTATCCATTTACCTGGAGATTCCGAGTCTTCTTGCAGGATAGTGCCGGTGAGGTTGATATAGGTCCAGCAGTCACACCTTCCAGCCACAGGCAGAGAGGTGGCACTATCATCTATCTGAAACCCGCAACCCGGGGGAGCGTGAATGAGCTGTTGCGTCTCCCCCTCACTTTTGTTACAATAAATCAGAACTTATTCTCACGTTCTACCTGATCCTGACCGGGAGGGTAGAGATATAACACCTGCGACAGGTTTCCGTGGCGGAGAGGGCCCGGCAGGAACACGGAAATCCCTCCCGGCATCGCGTCACGCAACGCCTGATCCTCTTCTCGACGAGCGAGGCAGAGCCGAATTTCCCTGTCCCGGTTAGACTGGAACAGATATTGCGTTTTTTAAGGTCAATTTTCGCGCCTCCTGGTACCGTTTCTTTAAGCCTAAGAAAAGGCTTTTGAGAAGGAAAGAAAATTTCGCCTGATGGAGCCCGGCAGAGTGAAAAATATCTTGAAACTCCTCCTCGTCCTGGTGGCGGTCTGCCTGTTGATCACAGCGTTCGCCCTGCGCTATCTCGGATTCAACAATTACACCTGGGATGCCCGATTGATCGCCGATGACTCGTATGACGGCGTGCTGATCGATAAGGACAAATACAGAGGGGCCGGAAGCGTCGACTCCGGATCTCTGCAGAAAATCTTCACCCGAAGCGATATCCGCTCCCTGTTCAGGGGCAGAATCGTCGATGAGTTCAACGAAACCGCTCTGATGTATCTCCTCACTCCTCCCGGCAATCCCGCCAGGGCCGAGCTGGCTCGCGAGCTGAAGAAGCGGCTTCTGGACGAGGCGGAACAGGGCAACTACACGGGTCCGGCCCACAGCGTTAAATATGTCCAGTTCGTCGCAATGACCAGAGCGCTGATGTTTCTGATGCTGAAGGATATCGAGGGACTCTTCTCCGAAAACGAATCGATACGGATCGTCGACTGGTTTAAAAACGTGGTCGAGAGATCATTCACCGTCGAGTGGGTCGACTACCTGTATGCGTGGAAATTCAGGATCAAACCTCAGGGTCCTTACGTGAACCAGGAAATGGGCGGCGGTGCGCTCGTAGTGTTCGCCGAGGTGATTAAAGATCGATACCCCGAACTTTCACGGAAATGTCTGGATTACATCGACGAGAAATCCGTCTTCTGGAAGGGAAATTTCAGGAACACCGACGACAGTCTCATGTATCAGAAAGTGTGGATCTATAGTGCGTACCTCATGTCGCGGTTCAGGCCGCAGGAAGAACTGCAGCAGTCGGAAAACGCCAGGAAGTCTTTCGAGTGGCTGTGCAAGCAGTGGCCCTCGACGGGTATTTCACCCGCCTACAACGAGCTCCATCCGATTCAGATACCGGACATCCTGAGTCTCGGGGCTCATCTCTTCAACGACGGGCGGTACAAGTGGATCGCCAACCGTATCCTCAACCACATGGAAGAGCACAGACTCGGGTTTACCTATGAGCCCACATTTCTGTACGGTTTCGATTTCTGGAATGATTCTCTTCGCTGTGTCGTCCCCGACTGGGGATCGATGTACCTCGAAGGTCCCGGCAATCTTCCTTTCGACCCGGGCCCTTCCGGCCCCGACAAAATCATCCTGCGGGACGGATGGGACGATTCCTCCCTGTACCTGCTGTTGAACCTGCGGTACGTCGGGTGGCACGGCTACAAAGCACCGAACGCAGTCATCAACATCATCTGCGGAGAGCCCTTCGTAGGCGAAGACTACATCCTCCAGAGCAACCAGGTCGTACCGCTGGGCCGCAAGGAGAATCGAGACGGCCGGATTGACCGTGTCAGACTGAACGGCCTTCAGGTCGCCCGCAGCCCCCTCGTCAGATCGATCGGCGAAGGACTCCGGATCTGGTCTCCCTGGGAACAGGACCTGCCGCCATACGCCTCGGTCGCATACCTCCGGGTAGAGGACCGTATGGATGTCAGCAAGTCACTCATCACCGACTGGCATGGCTGGGATCACACCAGGTTCTGCGCACTCGTGAAAGACAAATTCCTCGCAGTCGTGGACAACGCGGTGGGCCGTACACAAAAGAAGGTCGCGATCACCTGGCACCTGAAAGGAAATGCAGTCAAGAAAGGTCAAAACATTCTTCTCTCTCAGAACGGATACCGGATGCAGGTTTTCCTCCCACACGAATCTTCATGGTATGTGACGAACATCTACGACGGTACCGAACAGGCAGAGCCGGCAGGGGAGATTCACGATATGGACCTCGACGTCGTAATGGTTTCCGAAGGGAAAGACGAGTTCAGTACTGTCTCGCTCTTTATCCCGGACAGGGGCTTAAGCGCCGATGATCTGAGAAAAGTTTCCCTGGTCGACGTCAGGGCGAAAGATGGTTCACCTGCGTATCCGCGTGCGCTGGGAGTGAATATCGATGGGACTGCCGACTCATGGATGCTCGGTTCAAGTTTCGAGAACACCTCGTTTCGTTTCGGCGATATGTCCTGTGATGCCGAACTCTTCCTCATAGAGAAAAAGGGGGCTTCCTGGGACATCAGTTTCACCTCGGGATCTGAGTTCGGTTTTCATACCGGTAACCTCCTCGTCTCGGCCGAAATTTTTACCGGCGGCAGTTGGATTCCGGTGACATGGATGGACCTCGGCGGGAGCCAGTATCTGAAAGTTACGGTAGACTCGGGACTCCTGAGAGTACAATTTGACGGGAGCTGAATCTCACATGAAGGGATTGCGGAACATCCGGACCGGTCAGGCTCTGATCGTTATCATGCTGATCGTTGTTCTCATCAGGCTCATCTTCTTCTTCGCCATCTTCAAACCTCGATATGAACAGATGAACTGGGGCTGGGATGATAACTATGATGAAGTCGCGGAGAACTACGTGAACGGTTACGGCTGGGTCATCAAGCCCGGTCTCACGCCCACCCTCGTTAAACCTCCGATGTATCCAATCCTGCTCATCGCTTTGTACTCGGTGACGGGCCCACTGAATCTCGATGACATGAATGACCGATTCATACTCGCTGTCGTCCAGTCTGTGATCCAGGCGCTCCTGTGTATATTCCTCTACCTGATCACGTTCCGTATTACGAAAGACAAATTGTTCGCTCTACTGGTCCCGTTGCTCTTTGCTCTGTACCCGCAATCATGGCTTTCATCGTCACTGGCGCACACCGAATCACTCTACTTCCTTCTCATGGGACTTTTCGTGTGGATGGGGATACGGCTGTTCGATCAACCCGATGTGAAAAACGCTCTCGGAGCGGGTCTGACCCTGGGGATCCTGACGCTCTGCCGTCCTGTAACGCTGTTGTTTCCGGTAGTTCTGGGGATGTATCTCCTCTTCAAATACAGGGTACGCGGAGTGATACTGGGGTTCTGCCTGCTATTGACATTTTTCGCATCGATTGCACCGTGGACGATCAGGAACTATCTGGTTTCGGGCAACTTCGTCCTTCTCGTACAGGCCCAGCCGGATGTCATCGACGGTGAAGAGCTCGGGAGGCGATCCGAGACCGACCTGGTATCCGAGAAGTTCGGAATCCTCATGAAGGATCCCGTCGCGTACGCCACAGACCTGGTGAGAAAGATGGGGACGTTCTGGTACAGAGGCTACAAAGAGTCGACCACCCTCTTCCATCTCCTCACCCAGGTACCGCTGCTCTTTCTCGGGATTCTCGGGTTTCTATCAGCGTGGAAGAGGAGATTCCCGGTTATCTTCTTTCTCCTCCTGATCGGATATTCCAATATCATCCATGCTGTCCTCGGGGACGAGGGATCGAGAGCGAGGTATTCGTTCCCCATAATGCCGTACGTCATTCTCTTTGCGGCGTTCTTCGTCTACATACAAATCCTCGAGCGTAGAGAAGCCGGCGCAGAATCCCCGGCCCGGCCACGATAACAGGATAAAAGGTAGTTGGCCCTGGCAACAGGTGTGGCACACGTCATTCTGGATTGATAAGAAACAGTAAACATGCTATTTTATACGAAGAATATACGTATAAGAAGACCGCTAATGCAGAAGAATCTTACTATTACGGTGGATGAAAGAATTTATAAAGCACCGCACAAGATAGTCAGCCGCCGTCGGATCCGACGGTCCGCTGCACGATCCTCAGGTCGCCCACAACATGTTTTTCATTAAGGACAATGAGTAAACAAACAAAAATCATTAAGTTCCCCGGCAAACGTTTACAGTCAAGCATATCATCCAATAAATATGATTACGAGTTTGATGATTTTGAAGAATGGGAAATATCTGTTGAGTTGAGGGAGAAAAAAGATTACCCTGGTTTAGTGAGTTATTGTGAAGGAAGAGCAAAAAGATTTCCAGATGACCCATATTCCCAATATTATTTAGGGGAAGCTTATGTATTAAATGGAGAATTTGAAAAGGCTATTCAGTTCCTCACGAAGCATCATAGTGAATTTCCTGAAAATATTGGTTTCCATCATATTATTCTTGATGCACTCTTTGCCCTGGGGAAGAACGAGGATGACTTCGATTGGATCGAAGGGCCTGTTATTTTAAGAATGTCCGATGAGATCCTTAATATATGCTACGAATTCCTTAAACCTAAAAGGAAACCTCGGACTATTTGTAATTTATACACTGAATTCATTATTAAGGGTTATCTGCTCTTCACAGAGAAAGACCTGTTGAAAGCACTGTTGAATGATAACAGATTCATTGTTGATTGTGCTAATAAAGGCATATTTGCAGAAGTGCGCGTAGCACGCAAGAAAAGATGATCCCTTTCATCCCATCCTTGCAAGCCTTCGTGAGGTTAGCCAGATCCACCCACCACACATGAAAATTCACTTTTTCGGAAAACTCTCTGGACAAGGCCTGCCGGCTTTGTATACCTTGCCCTGTAAGCATCCCCTCATTGCCCACCACTCACGACACCAGGAATACCAGCACACTGAATGATACACTTCCACTGATGTCTGAATGTCTTTGAACCCTGTTGACAATAGATTACGAGTCAACATATAATTCCGGTGAATGTAATATCGTTCCTTTTTCCGGATGGCAGCGGTGACGGTTATACCCAACAGAAATACCGGAGGGAACCACAGCTGCCACCGATTCTTTATCAAACTGTAACTTGTTCACCGTACTAGAAGAAGTGCACGCCCTCTGACTCGAACACTGAACATACATCATGGAGGAGCTGTTCATGAGCGAACGCACCATACGGACAGCGGTTTCCTGCGCAGTGTGGCTCTTTATTGCCGTTTCAACAGCGGCAGCACAGAACATAGACGCGAAGGAATACCGGCTCGACAACGGGATGCAGGTTCTGATGGTGGAAAAACACGAGGTCCCGACGGTCATGAGTTCGATTTTCGCCAAAGTCGGATCTGCCAATGAGACTACGGGGATCACCGGTATTTCCCACCTCTTCGAACACATGATGTTCAAGGGAACCGAAAAAATCGGAACGAAAGATATCAAACGTGACCGTGAGATCATGGCGAAGCTCGACGCGCTCAAGGAGGAGATCCGGAAGGAAGAGAGTATCATGCGGGAGAAGTATCTCCGGGGGGAGATCGAGGACATGAGCGACCCGGACAGTAAGAGTGCACGGTACCGGCAGCTCGATGCCGAATTCGACAAATTGATCCTCGAACAGCGCGACCTGATCATCAAGGACCAGCTCGATGAGCTCTATTCGAAGAACGGCGGTTTTTTTCTGAACGCATTCACTTCCGAAGACATGACCGGATATTTCGTGCGGCTTCCAAGCAACAAAATGGAGTTGTACATGTGGCTCGAGTCCGATCGCTTCAGGAATCCCGTCTTCCGTGAATTCTACTCCGAGCGTGATGTCGTACGAGAAGAGAGGCGCCTGGGAGTCGATTCCACACCCACCGGGTTGATCGAAGAGGAGTTCCAGTCCATGTTCTGGAAGTCATCATCCTACCGGTGGAGCGTGGTCGGCTGGCCTTCCGACCTTGAGTACATCACCCGGGAACAGGCCAACGCATACTTCGACACCTATTACGCGCCCAACAATCTCTGCATGATCCTGATCGGAGACCTCGAGCCGGACAAAATGATTAAGCTGGTAAAAAAGTACTTCGACCCCTTGCCGCGCGGCAAGATAGAGCCCCCTGACGTCGTGACTCTCGAAGAAAAACAGTACGCCGAAAAACGTATGGTCGCCGAGGCGGAAGCGAATCCCCAGGTACAGATCTTGTACCACACCGTTGCATTCAAGCACCCCGACAGCTATCCCCTGACAGTTCTGGCCGGCGTCATGAGCGGCAAGACAGGCAGGTTGTACAAGAAGCTGGTCGAGGAAGAAGGTATCGCCATCGGTGCCTCCACCCACGGGGGCATGTTCGGAGGTGAGGGTCTTCACGTCGGAGCCGAACAGGATACCAGAAAATATGCCGGTGCTTTCAAGATCAATGCCGAGGGAAAAACCGGGATCCTGCCGGCTCAGCTTGAAAAGGCTATGGATGAGGTTATCGACGATCTCAGGACAACCCCGGTGAGTGAAGATGAATTGCAGAAGGTAAAGAATCAGCTTCGGGTCGACCAGATCCGCTTCATGGATCTCATGTCGGGGATCGGGACGCTGTTCTATCTCGGCCAGAACGCGGCCCTCGGGGACTGGACCGAGGCAAACAACCACCCTGACAAATGCGATCTGGTCACGCCTGAGGACGTCCAGCGGGTCGTCAACAAGTACTTCCGGAACGACCAGCAGAACGTACTGCTGATCAGCGAGAAGACGTCCGGGGAAGATGAGGGTACAGCCGAAGATCCGCAGTTCGCCCGGGCCGTCCAGATGATCACTTCGATCGACGACCCGGCCAGGCTGGAACAGATGATGGGAATGTTTCAGATGCAGATGGATAAGGTCAAAGACCCGGAAGAAAAAGCCCAGATGGAGAAACTACTCGAGATAGCCGGAGAGCATCTGTCCGAGCTCAAGGCCGCCGAGGGTAACTGATATGAATAAGGAGTCGATACGATGAAGATACTGTCTCTGAGGTTCTTGTACCGGAATGTTCTCCCGGTGACGCTTCTCGTTATGGTGAGTCTGTCACTCCCTCTCGCACCCACTTTCGCGGGCCGCATCGTTGATAATCCGGACAAACTGAAATATGAAGAACTCCATTACACTCCTCCGAACCCGGCGGACTACCGTCATAGACTCGACTGTGGAGCTACGGCCTACATCGCGGAGAATCACGAGATACCAACGTTCGAAATGACCATACTCGTACGTACCGGCTCGATGTACGAACCGGTCGAAAAAGCGGGCCTGGCCGACATGACCGGTTACCTGATGCGTAACGGTGGGCTCGAGGGAATGTCCGGGCGGGAACTCGATGAAAAACTCGCCTTTCTCGCCGGCGAAATTTCGGTTACCATGAGACCGGACCGGGGGAGCGTGCGGCTTTTCTGCCTGTCGAAGGATATCGACGAAGGCCTCGAGCTCCTCATGGGTGTTCTGCGTAATCCGAGGTTCGATCTGGAAGCGCTGGACCGATACCGCGCCGATGTCCTCTCCGAACTGCAGCAGCGTAACAACGAGACATCCTCGATAGAGGATCGTGAGTGGCAATTCCTCATGTACGGCGATCACCCCAGCTCGATTCCCTACCGTCGGACCTCTTCGTCGATCGAATCGATAACCAGGGAGGACCTCCTCGCTTTCCACAGGAAGTACTTCTTCCCTCGAAATTTCACGTTTGCGGTAGCCGGTGACTTCAAAACCGATGAGATCCTGATGAAATTGAACAGCTTCCTCGAGGGTTGGTGGGGTCACAGCCTGAGCCTTCCCGATATCCCGGATCAGGTTCCCGATCCCAAACCGGGCGTTTACATGATCAAAAAGGAGGATGTCAACCAGTCGCGGATCCGCATCGGGCATATCGGTGTGAAGCGTGACATCCCCGACGAGTATGCTCTGGTGATTATGAACGATATACTCGGAGGTGGAGGTTTCACCTCCCGAATCGTACGACGAGTCCGCTCGGACGAAGGACTGGCGTACAGCACTGGAAGTGTTTTTTCAAAGCCGGTACTCTATCCTGGCACCTTCAGAGCTTTTTTCCAGACAAAGCATGCGACTGCAGCTTACGGGACGAAACTCATCCTGGAGGAGATAGAACGCATCCGCACTGAGAAATGTGATGAGGAGATCGTGGAGAATGCCAAAGCCAGCCTGATCAGCAACCTCGTCAATCCGTTCAACAGCAGGAAGGCGATCGTCAACACATTCGCCTCGGATGACTACACCTGGCGGCCCGACGATTACTGGTCGAATTACGAGGAGAACATCAATGCCGTCACACCGGACGACGTTCTGGCCGCCGCCCGAAATTTCCTGCACCCTGACAAACTCGTATTCCTCGTCGTGGGGGATCCCGAGGCGGTGCAGGAAGGTTGGGAAAAGGACCCGGCACGCTTCTCCGATTTCGGCGAGATAACCATTCTTCCGCTACGGGACGCATTGACACTCGAAGTGAAATAGACGCAAGAGGAAACCAGCGATGCCCATCAGTCTGAACGGATCTTCCCTGACCATAGAAAGCCTGGAACGAATCGCCCGGCATGGTGAGAAAGTCAAACTCGACCGAGACGCTCTCGACCGCATCAGAAACTGCAGAGCGATGCTCGAAGAAAAAATCGAAGCCCGTGAAATCATGTACGGTGTCAACACGGGTATCGGCGAGATGTCAGAGGTGGTACTCACTGATGAGCAGGTGAAGCAGTTTCAGAAGTATCTTATCTACAACCACGCCGCAGGCATCGGCGATCCTGCCCCGGTCGAGTATGTGCGGGGAGCCATGGCCGGACGCGCCAACGTGCACGCACATGGGAAATCAGGCTGTCGTCCGGAGATCACCCTTACTCTCGTCGAAATGCTCAACAGGGGCGTGACGCCGGTCGTCTGTCAGAAAGGATCGGTGGGGGCGTGCGGTGACCTCGCTCCCATGTCGCAGATAGCTCTCCTTTTGATGGGAGAAGGCGAAGCGTTCTATCAGGGAGAACGGCTGCCCGGAAAGAAGGCGATGGAGAAAGCAGG
>CAZZKG010000021.1:12946-52828 GCA_964654825.1 uncultured Gemmatimonadota bacterium
CAAGATCAAGACGAAAGTCCAGGACGCGTATTCGATGCGCTCGAGCCCCCAGGTCATCGGGGCGGCCCACGATGCCGTTGCTTTCGCCCGGAAACAGGTCGAGACCGAACTCAACGGAGTGGGAGACAACCCCATCTTCCTTCCGGAGGCGAAGCTGACACTGACAGGAGCCAATTTCCAGGGCACACCGGTTTCACTGCCCATGGACATGGTCGGTACAGCGGTCACGATGGTGTGCGTCATTTCCGAACGGCGACTCAACAGGCTCACCAACCCTGCCCTCAGTCAGGGACTGCCGGCCTTTCTGACGAAGGGCGCCGGCATGTTTTCGGGATTCATGCTCAGTCAGTACACCGCCGACACGCTGATTACCGAACAGCGGATCCTCTCGGCACCTGCTTCGATCCTGTCCATACCTGCCGCGGCTGACCAGGAGGATTTCGTCTCGATGGGGATGAACACGGCAATCAAGAACACCCAGATCATCGACAACGCTTTCGGCGTACTTGGTATCGAGTTCATGGCAGCCGCGCAGGCGCTCGAGTTCAGGGATTTCACACCCGGCAGAGGCGTACAGACTGCGCACGGGGTGATCCGCCGTCATGTCGAATTCCTGGACGAGGACCGGCCTCTATTTCCCGATCACGACAGGATGAAAGCCCTGATCAAGTCGCGCGAGATCCTCGAGGAGGTCGAGAGAGCAGTCGGACCGCTGGGATAGAGGACAATCAACCGCCCCAGAAAAACCGTAACCACTACTACTCGATTTGAACTCCCCGCCGTAACCGAAACAAGAGCACCTGAGGAGAATTTTCTGCAGCTTTCACCTCATCGGCCCGGTCGTTTTCCCCGGAATGCGGCATACATCCTGCTCTATTTGATAAAGTTCTGATTTCTGCCCCGGGGAGGGTCCCGTTGGGAAGGTCGGTCGGATCTTTCCTGCCATTTTAGGCGGGAATCGCACTTTCTCACATGATGGTAATACTGTATATTAATGCTCAATAAAAGAGAGCTTTCGAGGACGGTAGGGGAGTTCTCCAGAATCGCTTCAAACCAGACGATCGTTGGAGGAATTTTCCCGGACGGTCCCACTAGACCACCAGAAGAGCGACCATCAGACCGGTGAGGGAGCCCGGATGCCAAAGGATTACTCTGCCCAGACCATCAGAGATCTAGAACAGAAATTCACACAAACGGCCGTTCACCGGCCGATGCGCCGGGAACGGTATGAATCAGGAACCGAGCTGGTGTACGATGTGACCGGTGTGGGGAAAGCTGTGTCCGCTGGTGTGCGGCTCGTCATAGAGAAATTCGTCGGGGGAGGATTTGCCGGACAGGTGTACCGGGTGAAGATCCTGGAAACCGATTCCCCGTCAGGCCCGATCGAAGGACTCGAACCCGGGAACGTCTGCGCGATGAAGATCCTCATCCCTCCATCAGGTTTTTCTCGGGTTTTCCGCAGCGCTCTGTATGCGATCGGGTTCCAGGGCCCGTTCCAGCTCCAGGTAAATCCGGCGGCAGCCCGTGCAGGCGCTCTCTGGCAGAAGTTCTTCCGCCGCGGAGCCGGTATCAGATTCGGAACTGAGCGATCGGTCGTCGACATTTATGCGACATTCGTGGACGGCAGCCTGGGGAGCTGCGGTGAATTGAGCGAGTGGGTTGAAGGTCGCACCTGGCGGCTGGAAGTTGATGAACGTATGGACCTCCTGAAACAGTGGATAAAGGGGAAGAATGTCGATCCCGGTGATATCGGTTCACCGGAATACAGGGCGAAACGAGAGTTCATGCACGGGTTTGTCGATCTGCTTCACGACATGGGAGGTCATGAATTTGCCAGACAGTACGAGTGGTCGACCTGCAAGAGCCAGCCAAACTGTTTGAAACGCTCGGATGCGGAATCATCACCATCCGATGGACTTACTGCCGTCGATTTTCGAGCCGGCCTCGCGCTCCTGCCCTTTCTCCCGATGAGCCCCGGGGATTTCATCCTGATCGGACGGGGACTGAAGCACGGCAGCCCGGTACAATTCGACCGCGGAGACACTGAAAAGCTGGAGCAGTTCATCGGTGAACAGGACGCCGACCTCTCGGACATGCAGCCGATGCTGGAAGAACTGAAAGCGGTTGAGTCGATATACCGTGATTCCGTCCCCGATATCACTCACCATTTTCCAAGACTGTTCGGAAGCAGAAAACTCTGGTCGACGATACTCGATAGCTCTATTACCGGCTGGAGAGTTCGTAACAAAATCGATGAGCAGAGCGAGGAGAAACTGCGGAGCAGCCGGGTATATGCACTGCTGTTCTATATACTCGGCATCGTCCCCTTCCTGGGCACACTCTCGAGAAAACTCCTGTGCAGACCCGACTGGCGAAGGCATTACCGCGGAATGCTGACGAGCGTGAGCTACCTGAGGCGCGCAGTCAGAGCACGGGCCGTGGAGAAGGTGATCAGCTGGCATCGATCCGGTCGGCTCGATGAAAACCGAGCCGTGAATGCCGCAGAGGAAGTCTGGCCAGTTCTCTATCACCTCCCGCTCTCGGTGCTGCCTGCGGGGCTGCACCGTTTCATCACAGACCGGCGGTACGCGAGAGAGAAGCTGGTCTATATATTCATTCGACCGGTGCGGTTGTATTTCAACGCTCAACTCCGGGAGGAATGGCTCAGAGAGATGGTATCTGAAGGAGAGAAAAAACACCTCCTCATTGAGGAAGACGCTGAGGTCATCCTTGCCCGGATAAAGGAACCTTTCATCCAGAAATACCTCAAAAGCCTCGCGGTACACGTCTGCACACTGCCTGTGACACAGGTCGTATCCGTCACAGTGGCGATTATCTATATACTCCTGCACCCCGAGATGTCTCGGGCGCAGGCATGGGGTACGGGGCTTGGGATCATCGCGCTGTTTCAGGTGATACCGATTTCACCGGGTTCCCTGGTACGGGGATTCTACGTGCTCTATCTCGTTATCAGAGAAAGAAATTTCAGGGACTACAACATCGCCGTGTTCCTCAGTTTCTTCAAATACATCGGGTACCTGGCATTCCCCATCCAGATGGGATACCGATACCCCAAGCTGGCTCAGTTCATGGCAGCTCACTGGGCCACAGACGCCGTTCACATCGTCCCCGTTTTCGGCGAACGTGGCGCACTCCTGGAGCACTCGGTGTACGGATGGTTCTACAACTGGCCACTGACGATTCGACGTCGCATGAGAAAACGCCGCGAAGCCCGAAAACTAAGGAATCCCCGGTACTGGCATATCGCACCGTGTGTCGCTCTCGGGCTGCTGTTTTTCTGGTTTGCAGATTTATACTATCTCCAAAATTCAGGTGGACTGCCGGGAGTGAAGGATATCTGGTGGCTCGGGATTCTCATCCCGTTTTTGTGTGGATCAGTGGTGACACTCGGCGCTGGGGGCGCGACACTTTCGAACCGGATCATCGGAGCAGCTGTATGTGGTGTACTAATCGGTTTCTTCTCCGTAGTTACACCGTCGGTAGCCGGTTACGCTGACTCGATCGGTTTCAGGGAGCTGGCTGTGGGTGGTATCTGGCGGATTTTTACCTTCACGATTTTCTCCACGCTGGGTGTGATCATGACCGAGTTGAAACTGCCCGATCCGGGGGTAAAAAATAGAACGTAAAAAATATTATTATTCCGGCGTCCGGCATCCCGTCGATCACACGGCAGTCACTCGAACCGTTCAAGAAAGGCCCGAAGGTTCTCTCCCATGATTTTTCTGATATCTCCCTCTTCGAAACCCCGTTCGCGGAATCCATCTATCAGAACAGGGTAACAGGTGACATCTCTCAGGTCGGTCGGTGTCGAGGGAATGCCGTCGAAGTCACTTCCCAGCCCGACACAATCAATTCCACCGATCTTAATGACGTGTTCGATATGATCGATAACCACCGACAGATCGACCGGATCATTTCCTTCGACTGCACTATGGTACAATTCCCACGACAGACGGCTGACGGTTTCGGGATCGTCTTCTTTTCCTTTTATCTTCTCCTGATGGTCGGCTTCGAGTTTTTTGAAATTGTCAAGAATCTGGGTGTAGACGGTTCTTTTCAGAAATGCCGGGAAAAAATTGACGCCTATGAATCCGTTTCGTGCCCCAATTTCACTGATAAGCTCATCTGGCAGATTGCGGGGAACATTGCAGAGATCCCTGGCATTGGAGTGAGAAGCCATGACAGGTTTCGATGTGGCGGCCAGGACATCCTGTACGGTTTCATCAGAAGCGTGGGACACATCGATGATCATGTCCAGATCATCCATCCTCTCCACGACCTCTCTGCCCAACCGGTTGAGGCCGTGCCATAGGGGGTCATCACCGGAAGAGTCGGCCCAGTCGGTGTTTTTCGTATGTGTCAGGGTCATGCCGCGAAACCCGAGCGAACGGAAGACCTCGAGGATGCGAAGAGAGTTTTCGATGATGTGCCCACCCTCGAGAAACAGCCAGCATGCCAGTTTTCCTGCTACGATGCATTGCTTCATTTCCCCGGTCGTCGTCACCTTCTCACCATACCCCGGAATGAAAATCTTCTCCTCGAGGACATGGAAAAGAGACAGTGCCCTCTTGATCGCACGGTGAGGAGCGAAGAGCGGATCGACCCAGACAGCGAAGATCTGGGCCTTCAAGCCGCCCCGTTTCACTTTCTCGAGGTCCATATGTGCAGTATTCTCAGGGAAACCGACCTGTGTATCGAGGATCACATTTGCCGTGTCACAATGGGCATCGAAGATCAACATATCACTGAGCATAGTGGTTCAGATTCCCGGATAGGGGGGAGCATGAAAAAACCCGTTACTGACACGATCACAGGGAGTATTATCGCAGGTTGAATCATCATTCGCTTCCCCGGATCGGATTCAACTGCTATTGTTCCCGGTTTGAGAAGTGGGTTCTCAACCAGCGACGAACTCATTATAAGACTGTTCCTGAAAAAAGTCAATCAAAGGAACAGCTTTTTCCTTCACACACCTGGATGTGACTACATTGACACTGTTTTCAGATCGTAATAAAATAACAATCTATCAGAAGAAAATATTTTGGTGGTGTCAGGCATCCTGTGGATTCACGATAGGGTATTATCTGTAAACACGAAAATTGGTAGTAGGCCCACAGGGTTGTAATCCACATCGTCTTCTCGTTTTTCCTGGGATGGAAGGAGTACATACCGTTTATCAAGATTCCGGCGCTGTGGGAGCTGTGAGGCCAGAGTATCGATATTCAGGAGAAAATCAGCATCGTATGACCTCATTATGTAATCCTTGACATCGGACTATTTTCAGTTTATAAAGTTATGGATACAAACACTCATCATTCGAACAGACTGACAACTTATATGAAAAAAATCAGACTGATCCTGCCCGTAATAATCATCCTCATTGTAATCTTTTTCATGATTTTTCAAAACAGCCCTTCCTACAATCAACCCATCCGCTACAATCACAAGTTGCATATAGACCTGGGATTGGCATGCGAAGTCTGCCACCAATTCGTGCGGGAGCAGGCATTCGCCTCGATTCCAGGTATAGATATGTGTATGGGATGTCACTCAGAAGCTCTGACAGACAGCCCAGAGGAAGAGAAGATCAGAAAATTCGCAGAAGTCGGTGCTGATATCCCCTGGATTCAAATCTATGATATCGCCGACCATGTATTCTTCTCTCACAGAAGACATGTAACTGTCGCTGAGATCCCCTGTGAAACATGCCACGGCGAAGTCGCGACAAGAGAGATTCCATTTACAAGACCTCTTGTCGACCTTTCCATGGCTTTTTGTCTCGACTGTCACGCGGACAACTCGGCAACCGAAGATTGTGTGTCCTGTCATAACTGATTAGTGAGATGAACCGCAGAAATTTTATCAAAACAACCGGTCTCGGCACCGCATTGACTTTCCTCACCGGGAAAGTTTTGAGTGTCGAGAATCTTTTCGGCGGAAAGCCGGCACGTCGACCCGAAGATCTCCTCGAGTCCTGGTCCGTCTCGACGTGCGGGGGTTGCAGTGCCGGGTGCGGTTTGAGAGTCCGGCTCATCGGGGGTTCGATCGTTGGAATCAAAGGGAACGAGGAAAATCCGGTGTCGAGAGGCGGTCTGTGCTCCAGAGCTTTCTCCGGAATCCAGTCTCTGTATAATCCAGACAGACTCAAGGGACCTTTGATGAGGGATCCCGGAGATCCCTCCGGGAACCGGCGTGACGTCTCGTGGGATGAGGCGATGGGTGAGCTCACAAGGCGGCTCACCAACGGGAGTACCGGTGAGCATCCGATACAACTTCTCACCGGCGAAAAAGACGGCCTCACCGTACAACTCCTTGCCCGGTTTGTCACCAGAATGGGATCAGGGGAAGTTCTCTACTATCCCTGGGGTGACAGCCGCATGGCACACCCGGCCGTTCATGTGAGCCAAGGTATCGATGATCCACTTGTCTATGACACCGAAAATTCCACATACATACTCTCTTTCTCGAATGATTTCCTCCAGACAAACCCCTCGCAGGTAAACCGGTCACGTGCTTTCGGCAGATTCAGACAGGGGACCTCACGTGTCCGTGGGAAGCTCGTTCACTTCGAACCCCGGTTATCTATCACCGCTTCGAAAGCCGATGAGTGGATAGCTATCAAACCTGGTACCGAAGGAGCTGTCGCTCTCGGTATCGCGAGCACCCTGCTCGAAGAAGGATTGTATAACAAGAGGTTTGTCGCTGCGCACTGTACAGGTTTCGATGACTGGGTTGATACCAGCGGCAACCTGCAATCCGGTTTCAGATCGACCATCCTGGATGAGTTCTCACCCCAGAAGGTATCAGAAATTACAGGAGTCAGTCCCGAGGTGATCATCAAAGTTGCACGGGAGTTTGCCGGAGCGTCACGACCGCTCGCTCTAGGTTGCGACAGAATAGATTTCTCATACCAGGATATCGTCACACGGCTGGCGATACATTCACTCAATGCTCTCGCGGGAAATATCGACAGAAAAGGTGGTGTGATCGTTCCGAGGAAGATACCTGCCGGCAATCTGTCTGATTTCCCGGCTCATGACTCTGAGTCTCAGCGCACGGGAAAACGATTACCCGGGGGACAGTTCCAGTTTCCGGTTTCCCTGTATGATACCGATTCCTCTCTCGAACAGCTTCTGCTGGGGCGACCACCGGAGGTCCTTTTCGTCTATGCTGCCAATCCTCTGTTCACGTCATCGAGGAAAGCCGAGTGGAAAAAGTACATCGAAGGGGCCGGATTCGTCGTCTGCTTTTCTTCATTCATAGACGAAACATCCGACATTGCTGATCTCATCCTCCCGGACAGTCATTACTTCGAAAAATGGCATGAGCGAACGACCTGGACAAACCTCGGTTATCCTGTATTCAGTATTGCTCAACCGGTGATCGAACCCATTAATCAGACCAGATGCACAGGTGATGTAGTACTGGAGCTTGCCGGGAACATCCTGGGTGATAATGACGATTTTCCCTGGAAGAATTATCGTGATGTTATCAAAGCCAGGGTCGCGGAGATCCACCGAGCCAGGCGGGGAGACGTATTCGGGCCTCCATTCGAGGAGATGTGGGTGAGATTTCTCGAGAGGATCGGGTGGAGGGCTTCCTCTTTTCCGGATTTCGAAGCTTTCTGGGAGAAGTGTGTGGAGAAGGGCGGCTGGTGGGACCCCATTTATTACTACGGGAATACAAACCGGGCATACAAGAACAAATCCGGTAAGTTCGATTTCGGGATCGAGCTCGTGACAGCACGTGCACTTCACATCGGCACAATCAAGAGACTGTACACCGGAGACAGGTTCGACAAGAGGAGAGACCGCGAAGCTTCCCGCTATCCTTTCCTTCTTCATATACACAGTCACTATCCTCTGCTTGAAGAAACTGCTCACAATGAACCATTACTCATGGAACTCATGACATTTCAGTCGGATCAGAGTGGGGAGTGGCGGATGTGGGTGGAAATGAATCCCGAAGATGCGGACCGATCGGGTCTACATCACAACGACCGTGTTAAGGTTGAGACACCCGTTGGACAGATCGTCTGCACACTCAAACTGTTCGCGGGAAATCCGCCAGGGACAATCAGTCTGCCATTTGGACTGGGGCGGGAAACCGGCGGGAGATATGTAGAAGGGATTGGGGCAAACCCCACCACCCTTGTTGAATTCGAATTCGATCGACTGACAGGGAACCCCACGTGGGACACTACATACGCAAACGTAACGAAAGCTGGTTGAACAATGAACCCACATGATTGTAAATGCTGCTGTAATATAATATCCGCCGTCGCCGTACATCAAAACCAGAGGGGATGCTCCTAATGGTCAAATGGGGAATGGTGATCGATCTCGACAAGTGTACAGCGTGTCAGGCATGTGTCGCCGCATGCAAGATCGAAAACAATGTTCCTTTCATGAGTCCGGAGGAGGCTATGAAGGGCAGGACGATCAAGTGGATGGATCTGGTTACCTTTACCGAAGGTGAGTATCCTGAGGTGAAAATGAGGATTCTCCCGAGACCCTGTATGATGTGTGAAAATCCACCCTGTATCAAGGTCTGTCCCGTCGGTGCCACTTACATCAACGAAGAAGGACTGGTAGGTCAGATATATGCACGATGCATCGGTTGCAGATACTGTATGGCTGCATGTCCCTATACCCTCCGTTACTTCAACTGGTATGCACCGAAATGGCCACCGGATATGAGACACGGGTTGAACCCGGATGTGTCGGTCAGGCCGAAGGGAGTCATGGAAAAATGTTCGTTCTGTGCTCACCGTTTGATCCGCGCGCGTGACAAGGCACGTTTCGAAGGCAGGCAGCTGGCGGAAGGAGATTACATACCGGCATGCGTGGAAGCATGCCCTACAGGTGCAATGCTGTTTGGTAACCTTGCAGATCCGGAAGGCACACTGGCTAAACTGGCAAGGAGCCCGAGAGCTTTCAAGCTCATGGAAGATCTTGGTACCGAACCCAAGGTTATTTACCTGCGGGAAGGCGAGTAGATGGAAAACAAAGATAAAAATGGCTCTTCATATTCGGGGCCTGATGAGATTCTAATCGCACCGATAGAGCACTGGGGCAGAGGTTTCAAAGTTCTAATCGCCTCCCTCGCCGTTATCGTCCTGTGGGCGGTCTATGCTTATATATATCAGTACCAGCACGGTCTCGGTGTCACCGGTCTCAACCGACCAGTGTTCTGGGGGATGTACATCACTAATTTCGTTTTTTTTATCGGTATCAGCCATGCCGGTACCCTGATTTCGGCGATTCTCAGGATAGCTCATGCAGAGTGGCGGAGAGCCATCACCCGGTCGGCAGAGGTTATCACCGTTCTCGTACTCTTTTTCGGTGTGGGAAATATTATCATTGACATGGGGAGACCAGACCGACTCATGAACATTCCCCTGCATGGGAAGCTGCGGTCGCCGCTTTTGTGGGATGTTTTGAGTGTGACCATGTACCTCATGGCCAGCTCGATCTATCTCTATCTTCCTCTCATACCGGATATGGCGATTCTGAGAGACTCGGTAAAGAAGAGGAACTGGTTCTATCGGGTTCTCGCACTCGGCTGGCAAGGGACACATCGACAGAAACGGCTTCTGGAGATCGGGATAGCCGTGGGTGCTATTGTTGTGATCCCTATTGCGGTGAGTGTTCACACCGTGGTTTCGTTCGTGTTCGCGATGACCATCCAGCCCATGTGGCACAGCGCCATCTTCGGTCCCTACTTCGTCGCCGGTGCCATTTTCAGCGGTATTGCAGCCCTCATCATCGCCATGGCGATCATTCGGAGGGCTTACCACCTGGAGGATTATCTCAAACCTATTCACTTCAATCACCTGGGACTCCTGCTGCTGATCATGACCCTGTTCTGGCTGTACTTCACCTCTTCCGAGTTTATAACGACATACTATGGAGCCGAACCATCACACATGAAAGTGTTCTACGAGAAGTTTACCGGGAAGTATGCACCACACTTCTGGCTGATGGTATTCTTCTGTTTTGTCATCCCCTTCCCTATCCTGGCAAACCGCAAGTTGAGAACGGTAAAAGGCACCGTCACTGCCTCAGTATCGGTGATCATCGGGATGTGGCTCGAGCGATACGTCATCATCATCCCTTCTCTCATAAACCCCCGGCTTCCATACGCGCAGGGATCATATCATCCCAACTGGGTTGAGATATCCATCCTGGCGGGGAGTTTTGCCATGTTCATCCTTCTCTATGCACTTTTCACGCGTTTTTTTCCGATCGTTTCGATCTGGGAGATACGGGAGGGGAGGTCGAAGGGTGCCGAGGAGGTCAGTGACAGGGTCATGGAATACATGCCGGGCGAGGGGAGATTCAAAGGGAACGTAACATGAAAGACGAAAGAAAAAGAGGATTTACTGCGTTATCGATCCTGGTTGTCCTCCTCATCATGGTAGTCACTCTCACGATCACCGGCACATGGGCATCAGATGAAGAGGAGTTTTTCGAGAAGGGTGATATCAAGAACGGATGGAAGGTATATTACGAGAAGAAGTGCGTTCACTGCCATGCGGTATGGGGCGAAGGAGCTCACATCGGTCCCGATCTCGGAAGGCTATGGGGTGAGGAGGTCACCGCAGCACAGCTTGCCGGATCCTTCTGGAACCATGCTCCCGAGATGTGGGCCCGAATGACAGTGAAGGGTATACCCGCTGATTCACTCGATTACCGGGAGGTGGTCGATCTGTTCGCCTTCCTTCAATTCATCAATTTTATCGATGAACCGGGCGACCCGGAAAGAGGGAGAGAAGTGATCGCCAAGAACGGCTGCATGCGTTGCCATTCTCTCAAACCCGAGGAAGAAGGAGGAGCGCCGGATCTCCTGCGCTGGGGTAATCTCATCAACCCGGTCGTCTGGGCTCAAAAAATGTGGAATCACGCGCCTGAGATGCTCAGCCACACACAGCAGGCCGGTATCAGATGGCCAGTGTTCCTCGAGGAGGAAATGGTTCATCTCGTCGCCTACATCCAGGAAAACTCCATCCGGGGAGAGATGGAATACCTTTCCTCAGGTGACCCTCTGTCGGGTAAGAAAATGTTTACCGAGAAGAAGTGTGTGCAATGTCATGCCATTGATGGAAGCGGCGGAAAAGTAGGTCCCGATCTCGCACGAGAGAAGAATTTCCCGAGGACTCTTACTCAGATGGCGGCCGAAATGTGGAACCACGCGCCTGAAATGATCAGGAGAATGAAAAACCGCAGAATCAAGTGGGAAGACTTCTCGGCACAGGAGATGGCTGACCTGCTCGCATATGTTTTCTACGTAAGATTCTACCGTGAAAAATCCGATATCGATAGAGGGAGAACTATCTTTAATGAGAAACAGTGTTCCTCCTGTCACGTCGCCGGTGGGCTCGGGCCTGATCTGGTGGACCGGGAAGGGAAACTCACCGCTACTAAGATTGCCCATGTCATGTGGAACCACGGGCCGACCATGCTCAGAACAATGGAAGAACTGGGTATGGAATGGCCCATATTCGAGAAGGACGAGATGAGTTACCTGATCGGTTTTTTCAACAATATACAAAATGAAAGCAGGTGATTGGAATGAAACGATCAACTGCAGCAAAGATTTCCCTTTCACTGATTGGAATTTCTTTGGTCATGCTGTATGCCGGGAGGGAGGTCTTCGCCGAATTGGATCTCCCCAAACTCCAGAAAGACACCTTCAACAGCAGTGAAATATGTGGTAAGTGTCACACCGATATCCACTCCTACTGGAGCAGCTCAATGCATGCCCACGCCCTCAGCGATCCGGTGTTCGTACTTGCCTACCTCACGGCCTACAAGGAGACCCGTGGAGAAGCCAGGAAGATCTGCCTGGTTTGCCACGCGCCTACCGTACTCTTCACGGAAGACTATGACCTCGAGTTGGAGTTGACGAAGGAAGCAATCACCTGCGACTTCTGTCATTCAGTCGAAGGTCTTGAGGAGAAGGACGGGAATTTCACTTACCGGCTCAACGTTGGGGAAACGAAGTTCGGCCCCTTCATGGATACTGATTCCCCAGTCCACAAGACGAAGGCGGTGGATTTCATTTCGACATCCGAGTTCTGCGCCGGCTGCCACGAGTTCAAGGGAGAGAACGGAGTGCCCATCATCAGCACCTATTCCGAGTGGAAGGCAGGACCGAAAAGCAAAGAGGGGATCCAATGCCAGGATTGTCACATGCCGCTCGGAGAGGAGTATATAGTAACACAGGAGCTGAAACAAACCAAGAGGAGAATCAATCTTCACAATGTCTCCGGGCGCCATCAAAACCAGCTCAAGAAGGCAGCTACTATTGAGATCGGTGAGATGAAGAAGCTCGGCAACAAGAGAACCGTATCGATCGGTGTCACCAATTCCGGTTCAGGACACAAGATACCCACCGGGACACCCTCCAGGGTCCTCATACTGAATGTGAAGGTTAAGGATTTGAACGGACAGGTACTCTTCACCCGTGAGGAATTATTTAAAAAGACTTTGAAGGACGCCGAAGGGAATATTCTTACGGATGATACCGACCTCCTCCTCAAATCAGCCTCGATTTACCAGGACAACAGGATCGCCCCGGGTGAAACCCGGTACATCACAGTCAGCTTCGCGGCAGAAGAAGACCAACAGTACACCATCGATGCCCGGTTGTTTTACCGGTACAAAGTCAAGACGGCTGACTACCAGGAGATCCGGGTGGAGATGGCAAGCGACGTTGAGGTCAGGTAAACACACTCATATCACGAGTGTCATCGTTGTTCATCTCAGCCTGAACGCATATGGTACTCCCGGGACACCGCCATTATCAATACCCACCTGCTCACCGAAGAGGCTCATCACAACGTCAAGCCGGAGATTACCCCCCATCTGGAAGAACTTACTCGATGATCGGCAGAGTTGTCACTGAAGCAATTGACCGGCAGGGAGTATTCGAATCGATTGACAGATTCCCATTACAGAGATATAATGAGTCTGAAAAACAGGAGAAAAATCAATAACCCTTCGTAATCGATTCCTTTTGAGAGAAGGAGTTCCTCCATGAGAAATAACTCTCTGAGTTCTGCGGTGGTGCTGTCGTGGTCAGCAGCGTTCACAGTGGCCGTAATCGTCTTCCTGTGCATCTCCCATGCGGCAATCGCCACTGAAAGGAGACCATTGATGAGGTTTCCGGACGTGCATGAGAACACGATCGTGTTCGTATACGGCGAGGACATCTGGTCTGTACCCACCGGCGGCGGTACCGCTGAACGGTTGACCATCCATGATGGTGATGAGCGTTTTCCGAAAATCTCCCCCGACGGAACCATGATCGCATTTACAGGGGAATATGACGGAAACGGCGATATTTATGTGATGAACCTCCACGGCGGTGATATCAGGCGTGTCACCTACCATCCCGGTTATGACACCGTCCTCGGCTGGCACCCAACGAAGAACAAGATACTCTTCCGATCGACACGGGCCAGCTTCAACCGGTTCAACCGCCTCTTCCTCATTTCACCGGATGGGACGGATCTCGAAGAACTGATCCTGAATGAAGCGTCACTGGGAAGTTTTTCGGAGGACGGCAGCAAGATCGCGTATAACAAGGTGTCCCGGGAATTCAGGACATGGAAACGTTACCAGGGTGGAACAGCCCAGGACATCTATCTGTTCAACTTCGAAACGAACGAAAACAACCGGTTGACTGATTATCCCGGTACTGACCGCCTGCCGATGTGGATCGGGGACAAAATCTACTTCAGCTCGGATCGTGATCGGACCCTCAACATCTACTCCTACGATCTGAACACGAAAAGTATCGAGAAGATAACAAATCACGATGAATACGATATCCGCCGCCCGAGCAAGGGTGGTGACAAAATCGTCTACGAGCTCGGCGGCTCGATCTGGCTCCTCGATACGGTAACCCGAACCACTCACCAGGTACCGATCGAGATAAAGACGGATCTTCCTGAAATACGCCCCTACCTGAAGAAGGTCGACGAATACATCACCGGTGTCGATTGTTCACCTTCTGGAGAGCGTGCTCTTATCGTGGCACGGGGAGAGGTCTTCACCGTTCCCGCGGAAGAAGGTCCGACCCGCGACATCACGAAGGATTCCGGTGCCAGGGACAAGGATGCGGCATGGTCCCCGGACGGAACGAAAATCGCCTACCTCTCGGACCGAGAAGGCGAGTATGAGATCTACCTCGTCGACCCCATGGGTAAATCCGAAGCAGTCCGCCTCACAAAGAACGACAGCGGCTACCGCCACACTCTTCGCTGGTCCCCGGACAGCAGGAAGATCGCTTTTGCTGATCAGACACTCCGATGCTATTATCTGGACGTCGAGTCGAAAAAAGTAACAGAGGTCGACAGGGCGCGTTATGAGAATGTCGACGTGTCTCTGGACCTCAAACCAATCTATGATTTCTCGTGGTCGCCGGACAGCCGTTACATTGCTTACTCTAAAATGGATCAGGATCAGGTTTACCAGATCTACATCTATTCCCTCGAAACCGGGAAAATCCGTTGTGTGAGTGAAGGCCTCTTCAACGACTTCGGTCCCGTCTTCTCCCGTGATGGAGAGTACCTCTTCTTCGTATCGAACCGTAGATTCGACCCCACATTCGGCGATTTCGAATGGGAGATGGTTTACAAAAAAATGGCCGGCATCTACTGCCTGACCCTGCGCGAAGACGGTGATCCCCTCCTGCCATTTGAGAGCGACGAGGTCGAGTTAGATGGAGGGGACAAGAAGGCGAAGGAGGATTCAGAATCCAGGGGCAAGATAGACAAGAAGGAGAAAAACGGGGACAAACCACCACGGGTCCGTATCGATTACGACGGTATCACAGGGAGAATTGAGGCGCTGCCGCTCCCACGCGGTAATTACCGGAACCTGGCGGTTAATGAATCCGGACTTTTTTACCTGAACAAGGACGAAGGGGACTTCAACCGGTTCGAATTCCGCGCTATGGGTGCCCGAGACCTGTACCGGTATTCATTCGAAGACCGTGAAGAAGAAAGCGTGATAACCGGCATCGACAGCTACGACCTGTCCGCCGACGGCTCGAAAATCGTCTATAAAAAACAGGACACCGTCGGTATCATCGATTCGAACGTAGCCGGATCAGAGGGAGGGACTCTGGATCTTTCCGATCTCAAAATGTGGTTCGATCCACTTGCCGAGTGGACGCAGATCTTCAATGAGGCCTGGAGACTGGAACGGGACTTTTTCTACGACCCCAACATGCACGGCATCGACTGGAACGCCATGAAGGAGAAATACGGACGGCTCCTGCCCGATGTCTCATGCCGTCAGGATATCCGGTATCTCATCGGAGAACTGATAGGAGAACTCAACACCTCTCACACTTATATATTCGGTGGTGATCGCAAACGTGAAGCCGAAGAGGTGAATGTCGGCATGCTGGGAGTGGATTGGGAAATCGACAGGACTCCGAACCGGTACCGCTTCGGAAAGATTTACCGGGTCCCTGAGTGGACTCGTGAGATAATGCCTCCCCTTCTGAAGCCGGGGATTCACATCGAGGAGGGAGATTATCTTCTCGCGGTCAACGGAGAAGACGTCATCGCCGATCGGAACATCTACAGTTATTTCATCGATCTCGCCGGCAAGCAGGTCACACTCCTCGTGAGCAGCAAGCCGACAGGGAAGGATGCCCGCGAGTACACCGTGAAGCCGCTCCGTGGAGAATTCACGCTGCGTTATCTGGACTGGGTCGAACACAACCGCCTGGTCGCCGACGAAGTGTCCGGTGGGTCGATCGGATACCTGCACTTCCCCGATACGTACACGGGTTCTGCCCGTATTTTTCCCAAATATTTCTATTCTCAGACAAGAAAGAAGGGCCTCATCATAGACGGGCGATTCAACGGGGGAGGTCTCGATCCGGACATCTTTCTCGAGCGTCTCAACAAGGACATACTCGCCTACTGGACTCGAAGATACTCACACGACCAGACGACTCCTGCAGTCGCGACCCGCGCACACATGGTCTGTCTGACCAACAGGCAGGCCGGATCCGGCGGGGACATGCTCCCCTGGGAATTTCAACAGCTCGGGATGGGGCCGGTTATCGGAACACGTTCCTGGGGAGGCCTGGTCGGACTGTCCGCGTTCATCAGACTCATTGACGGCGGTGGTCTGTCAGCTCCCGACTACCGGATTTACGATCCGAAAGGAAAATGGGTCGTTGAGAATGTGGGGGTCGAACCCGACATCATCGTGGATCTCGACCCTGTTGAGATGTCACGCGGAGAAGACGCACAGCTCAGAACTGCGATCGATGTCCTGATGAAAAAGATCGAGGAAGAGCCGAGACCATGGCCCGAACATGAACCGTTCGAAATCGACGAGTAGGCTCGATTCCGATTCGAATACAATGATCCTGCTCTACAGATGGAGCGGGATCAGTATGGTTCATCATCGCGGCTTCTCGAGCATGCCGAGGGCTTCGAACACCCTGTCTTTGATCTCTTCGACTCCGCCGACACCTTCGACCCGGATGTATTTCGGCGCTCCCGCCTCACCGGAGGACGCCCACTCTCTGTAGTAATCGATGAGCGGCTCCGTCTGTGCGTGATATGTCTCGAGCCTACTACGAACGGTACTTTCTTTGTCGTCATCCCGTTGTATCAAAGCCTCACCCGTCACGTCGTCTTTGCCCTCTTCCTTCGGAGGATTGAATGAAACGTGATAGGTGCGACCGCTCGAGAGGTGGACTCTGCGGCCGCCCAACCTCCTGATAATTTCTTCGTCGGGGACATCTATATCGACGACTGCATCGATCGCGACTCCCGCATCTCTCATTGCATCCGCCTGCGGAATAGTCCGCGGAAAACCATCGAAGAGAAACCCTTTCTCACAGTCCGGTTGTTTGATCCGCTCTTTTACGAGTCCGATGATCACGTCATCAGGTACCAGTTTTCCTGAATCCATGAACTCTTTCGCCTTCCTGCCGAGTTCGGTACCCGCTTTCACCGCCGCACGCAGCATGTCTCCGGTGGAAATCTGGGGGATCTGGAATCGTTCCCTGATATAGTTCGCCTGCGTTCCCTTGCCGGCGCCGGGGCCCCCGAGAAGTATCAGACGCATCGGCTTTCCTCCTTCTCTATACGTTTTATCGAAGGCAACAATTCACCTTCTGAGCCCGTAAAATGAAGAGCAGCACATCGTGTGTCAAGACAATTGTCCCGGAGGAGAGAGGGGAGATCGATGGGAGACCGGAAGATCCTTGATTGTCTGTCCGGGGTATTGTAAACTCAGTGGGCAAGTCACGGCTTTCTCGATCTGTGAAATTGAAGTGATTCTCGGTTGAGGGACAATTCGCCATGATCAAAGTACGAGAGGAGATCAACGTGAAAAAACATGCCTTCCGTATCAGCATTCAAACGACGTCACTGATTCTACTGTGCCTTATTCATCACCCGGTCCCTGTGACTGCCCAACAGGGCGGAGCGGTTCCGGCGCGGGAGGAGATCGAAAAACAGTACACCTGGGACCTGTCGGCTCTGTTCGAATCGGATGAGCAATGGGAAGAAGCTTTCGGTCTCGCTGAGAAAGAAATCGAGGAATACGCGGCCTATGAAGGAAAAATCAGTGCGTCCGCCCGGTTTCTCCTGGAATGTTTGAAACTGAACGATGAGATCGGCATCCAGATGGACGAATTGTCCTCGTACGCCTCCCGCAAACGTGACCAGGACCTCGGCCGGTCGGAATACCAGGCTATGTCCCAGAGGATACAGAGCCTCCGGACGAAACGAGCCGGCGCCACCGCCTTCATCGAGCCGGAAATCCTGTCGATCAGTGAAGACGATCTGAAAAAATTCCTCAACAAGGAAAAAGAGCTGGGTCTCTATAAACACTACCTGGATGACATCAGAAGAGTCAGAGCTCACATCCTTCCCAAGGAACAGGAGGAACTCCTCTCCCTCACCTATGACGTGACCGGAGGAGCTTATGCAACCTTCTCCATGATGACTAATGCCGATTTCGAATGGGGCAACATACGGGACGAGAATGATCAGGAAGTCCAGATGTCCCAGGGCCGCTACATCCTCTACATGACTTCACCCGACCGAAGGGTACGGCGTGATGCCTACATGGAGCTCTACGTTCCCTTTGAGAACTACCTGAACACACTCACTAGCCTGTTTTCAACGAGAATGAAGACGGATATATTTTACACGAGGGCCAGAAAGTATCAGAGCTCTCTCGAAGCGGCACTGGATGGTCCGAATGTCCCTGTCGAGGTCTATCACAACCTGGTGAATTCCGTGAACGACAATCTGGCTCCTCTTCACCGGTGGGCCGCCGTTAAGAAACATGTTCTCGGTTTAGAGGAGCTCCATCCGTATGACACCTACGCTCCCCTGTTTCCTGAAGTCGAGAAGAAGTACACGTATGAAGAAGCTCAGGAAATTGTCAGGGAAGCGCTCCGGCCTCTCGGTGACAGGGTGCAGGCCATCCTCGACAGGGCCTTTAAAGAACGATGGATCGACGTCTTCGAGAATGCCGGAAAACGCGGGGGCGCATACTCATCCGGAGTCTACAGTGTGCATCCGTATATTCTACTAAATTTCAACGGGACGCTGAGTTCGGTGTCGACACTGGCGCATGAGCTGGGACACACGATACACAGCTACCTTTCGAACGAAACACAACCATACATCTACGCCGGGTATGCCAGCTTCAACGCAGAAGTCGCTTCCACAACGATGGAAGCTCTCCTCTATGACTACCTCCTGAAACATGCTGCAACCGACGCCGATAGACTCTCCCTGCTCCAGGAATACATCCAGAGATTCGGCAGCACGTTTTACCGTCAGACCCGGTTCGCAGAATTCGAGCTTGCCGTCCACAGAATGGTCGAGAACGATGAACCGCTGACCAGGGAAGTCCTCACACCTCTATTCGGCGATATCTATCAGAGATACTGGGGTCCTGACATGGTAGTCGATGATGTGGAGCGTATATCATGGGCGAGGATCCCTCACTTCTATTATAACTATTACGTATACACTTACGCGACCTCATTTGCGGCATCCCAGCTCATCGCCCGGAGAATCAAGTATGAAGGACAGGCCGCCGTGGACGACTACCTCAGATTTTTAAGCAGCGGGGGCTCCGACTACCCCGTCGACCTGCTGAAGATAGCGGGTGTCGACATGTCATCCCCTGCCCCATTTTCGGCGACTGCCTCCAGAATGAATGAACTTCTGGATCAGATGGAGGAAATCATCTCCAGGAGTCAGTAGGTATGCAACACCGAGTTCCCTCTTAAATGATGACCATCCATCTCACGCATGCTTCTGAGCTTGACAGGCATTGAGGGAAAGGCTTAAGTTGTTACTGACAATGATCATCAACCTGTTTCACGCGGGACTTGTGCGGTGAAAAATGATCCCCGGAGTACGAAGAAGGCTTCTCTCGGGCGAACCCTCGAACGTGACGCCCGGGAGCTCCATACGGTGCTCAGCGAACTGGTGCGGGTATACCAGTTTCGTGATCGCAAGCGCATCTGTTATTATGACATTTCGGTAACACAGTGTTATGCGATCAGTGCTCTTGTTGGACACGACTCGATGACCCTGAACGGTCTTGCAGCCGTAAGAGAGAAAATACCGCCGATTCACTGAATTAATCCTGACCTCGCAGATCCTCCGGTACCGAGCCATCCTGTATCCACGCAGCTATCGTGCTCACGTCTTCTTCACTCAGAATACAGCCGAAAAAGGTTTTGACCGTTTGGGAGCTTTTCAGGTAAGGTTCTATCAGCAGATCCAGCATATCCGGATCGGTGTAATAGATCCCGGCAAGCCCGTAGAGTTGACCCGGCATTGTCGCCTGATCTATCAGGCTCTTAAAATAGATATCACCATCCGGGTGATCGAGAATCGCACGGAAAGCATATACAACCTGTGGCGTCTCACCTGTAAAACCCACATGAGCCCCCTGGAAGAGTTCCTCCCCGAACAGCATGGCGTACTCCTCCGACACCTCGGGAGCGGGAGACAGCGTTGAGGATCCCCGGGAGCAACCTGACAGTCCTACTCCAAGGACGATCACCGCGAAAAAGGCAACGTTCGAACAGTACTTTCTCATTTACAGAACCTCCGTTCATGTTCAGGGGATCAATCGAGATAAAATCGATCCTGTTCATCCCCTCAAAGTGCGCGTATCTCCACTATTTCGATTAGAGAGCCGACAATCGGAATACTCCTCCCGGCTCTCTCAATGAGGAATGACAAATGCCTTATGGGTATGAACCACCCAATTTTCATGATATTATACTATGGTTCGGCGGAAAATGTTCTGTCTCTCTATCATGAGGAAGGAGGACCCGTCCGGATCGAGATGAGGGAAACAGCCCCGGTTCACGACTCAGGCCCCTAAAAGACTTGTGCTACATCACATCGGCACAGGTGAGACTGAATAAAGAGCGATCTCCCACAGTTAGAATTTATCCGGCACCCTGTGGTGCGGAGGAGGTACGACCTCATCCTCAATGCTGAAATGCCCCATCCATGTCCGCCAGCTCGAAGTACGGTACTCGTGATGGTTCCAGAATGATCCCGGCTCAGCCGGATCCTCTTCGAGGCCGCCGTAATCTCCCCACCTGTCACCGGTTTCCGGAGTCGTGCTGGTCTGAAGCTCCACGCCTTCACGCATTTCTCCCGGCGGATCGCCGGCCAGGCGGTAGCTGCGATAGATACCGATCGGTTCATTCGGTGAGGAACGATTGTAGGCGATGGCGATGTTACCGCTGGAATCAGCGTTGATGTCGCCGAACCAGGTGTCGATGTTGTTCCCCGGATCTATATCGCCTCCATCGACTTTGACCGGGTTCTGACCGCTGTTCGGCCAGCCCTGCAAATCGATATGGTACCAGCGGGACTTGGCTGCTCCGTCCCCCCCGTTCACGGTGTGGCACAGGTAATACTGGCCGTCACGTACCACGCCGTTTTTGATCCGATCATCGATCGTATCGACCCGGTTTGAAGACCCCTGCTGCTCGGCGTCGGGAGGATAGCTGTAAGCCCCGACATTGACATTGACGCTGTGAAGCTGAGGTGACCCTGTGGGATTGGTAACGGCATACAGTTTGATGTTGGGTGAGCCTGTTGCCCAGGCGCTCGCGAAGTACGTCGCTTCAGCATCGGCATCGTACACCTTCGACCCTCCGAGTGAGAGCAGGGTGGAAGCGGTTCGGATGTTGTCCAGAACGACAGGGTCCCCGTTCAACATCGCCGCCTTGTCGAATATGTAAATGTCGTTCCGGAAAGGGCCAAAACAATCGGCTGAGAGGTAATAGGCGTCCGGACCGGAACTGAGATTCGGGAAATCGATGAAGCCGCAGAGAGAGGTTATATCGAAACGGTACTTGTACCAGGTGCCGTTCGGATTGTCATCGTCGGAGACGGCGATATTCAGATAATCATCATAGCCGTCCTGTTCTGCTGATGCCACGACGAAACGATCTGCAAGAGGATCGTAGAGGGCTATGGGATCGAATGAGAAGTACGTGGAACCGAAGAAGTCGGAAAGATCCTGATCAAGATATACACCGCCCGTCTTGTCAAAGAACCGTATCCAGATGTTGACTACTCCTACGATATAGTTGGAACCGACAGCGAGGTCCGGATCAGGGGGATTCCAGCCAGTACTGGTGAATGCTTCAAAACCGAAGTCGGGACCTGCGGGCGGGAGAGCCGGCGCGTAGGAGTCATCCACCCAGCCGGTATCCCACTCGGGCGGATTCTCTTTCTGCAGGGCAAAGACTTCCGGGGCGACAGCATCAGCGGGCAGAGGCTCGAGTGAAGGTGCCGACGTGGGCTGCAGATCCTCCGGAGCCCACAACGTAAGACCCACACCTCTCGTATCATTGTCTATGTGTCCGTGCCAGACAAGAGCCAGTTGATCCAGGCCGGACCAGACCACGTGGCGTGCATTGAGTCCCACCTGCAAGTTCTGCTCACCCTCGTCGAAACCGTTCAGGCGGAAGTCCCCGCTCGAGGGATTTCCCTCTTGATCGAACAATTGTCCTCTGATGGAAATGGAACGTTCGGGGCGGTGTCCCTTCACCGGTTCGGTTTTTTCGTGGTGGACATTGTAAGTCAGTATAAACTTTCCATCAGGAGCCATGGCCGTTGAAGCGCCATTGACATAGCCGCTCTTACAAATGGGCAACCACCGGGTCTCATCGATGGCCCGGCCTCGACCATCAAAGAGCCGGGCCGCCACCTGGTAGTCTCCACCCTCGACCTGAGTCCTGGTCATCCAGGTGACAACAAAACGGTCACGGCCGTTGGAATCGACGCAGGGTTCGACATGAAGCGCACGGTCAGGTTCACTTATCTGAAACTCTGTTTCGCTCTCTGGAGACCCGCCATCGAAGATACGTCCATGGATCCCCTGTGACCGGCTACGCTGATCGCTGCGTGCCCACACGACCACCACACGGCCGTCATCGAGCGGAGCCATCGAGGGCAACGACTCGATACCGCGATCAGCAGTGGACAGACGAAATTCATCTCCGATCGATTTTCCCTGATCATCGAAAAGTCGTCCGTAAACCTTCTGATCTTCCTCCTGTCCGGAAACCCAGCAGACGAAAACATGCCCGGATGTATTCACCGCAACGGTGGGATCGAACTGATCACCCTTCACAGTTTGATTGACGCGGATCTCGCCGCCCGCCGGAAGGAGGGTGAGATAATTTCGCCCGTTCAGGTCGCTTCGGGTCCGGCGAGTGAGATGCCGGAGGTAAATGCCGCCCAGCTGACCATCCTGTCCGGTGGAGCACCATGCTATCCAGGCAGATCGATCCGGCGCAAAGACCACGGCGGGTTTGACCTGATGTCCGGGAGAGTACTGGTTGATACGCATTTCAGTCCCCAGCGGATCCCCCTCCGGATCCAGATACTGAGCATAGATGCCGAAAGTCCCCAGTTCCTGTCTCCGGCTGCCCCATGCTATCAGGATACATCCCTCATTATCGATTGAAAGGCTCTGATCCTGCTGACGATTGCCGGTGAACGTGTTCACCCGAGATTCGACCAACCGATGTGCCGGAAGCTGTGCGACCTCGTAGGATTGTCGACTGACGGCAGACATCGGAGGTGAGCTCGATCCATCATCGAACGAGACCACTGTGGTTACCTGAACAGTCAGGAATACCATGGTAAACAGAAGGGCGAAGCGGATTCTACCGGACGACATACTGAACCTCCTCTGAAGCAGACGAACTTTTTTATCCCGTCTTACCGGGTGAATTCCGAAGTCCCATGATTCATTATAGGATAATCTGCATCAGGTGTCAATCGAATGAGACATTTTTCTGCAGAGTCCATGATGTGAACATCATCGAGAACATCACCGGACTTCGTCAATATCGCCTTGATATCGTCGCATCCCTGACACTATTATCTTCCATAAACTGCTCCCCGCAGTATCGACGAGTCACGTTTTTCATGGTAAAGAGTATGAGAGGAAATCCCGCTTTCTTCAACCGACGTATAGGAAAGACGTGAGGAGGTAGATGTGGATCCTGACGTTAAACAGAAGCCAAGAGGGCTTGGATATGTAAATTGAGAGAAGCAACGAAAGGCAGAATGCAGCGGACAGAAAAATGAAGGACCATGTGGACCATATCGGCATCATCGTCAGGAGTCTCGATGATAGAGTTCCATTCTATACGGATGCCCTTCGGTTCGAGGCGTACACATCGAAATCGTGGAGAGTGAGAACACAAAGGTCGCTATCATACCTGGTGGTAGACTGAACATGGAACTCACAGAACCTCTCAGCAGCAACTTTCACGTGGGTATATATCTTGAAAAACATGGCGAGGGTCTGCACCTCATAAGCTACAGGATACCTGACATTTCAGAGGCAATCATGCACCGGATTGGGATGATCGTATAGATCCGCTTCCCTTTTGGGCAAATGTAAACTGATCACTGACAGGTTCGTCATATAGATGTCTCGCATTTCAGCAGCAAAATCTCTGCCGTTTCAATTGATGAGTATGCCGACATCAATATCACTGGAATTTCGCTGCCTGCCTTCGGCATGTGAACTAAACAGATAAACCGCAATAACCTCTTTAGAACCTTTTTCAAGTCAATCGCCGGCAAGACCGCGGTCAATACCATGAATGGATGGACTGCAGGAATATTGTTGTATAGTAACTATAATTTCCGAATTTGATTATACCCGACGAATTGAAGTGGTCGATATCAATGTTGAGGATTGAGCGCCTCATCGGTTGCAATCCGGCAATCATGAACGATTCACGTTTCGCCAGGCTTGTCGCTTCGTCAGTTTCTTCGCCGCGTTCCATGAATCGAGTGTGCGTGATTGAAGATTGAGCATCCCGGTCTTCTTCTCCCAGTTACCTATAGAAGGTGCACTTACACCCAGAAGCCTTGCGAATTGACTTTGCGACATACCGAACTTCGCACGAAGCCCGGCAACGGCCTTGCCGGTGACGGGTTGTGCGGTCAGAGCGGATCGTGACGCGGGCGTCTTCTTGATTCGAGTTGTAATCTTGCCGGCTTTATCTTTGTGCTTCGCCGTCCGTTTGGCCGAAACACTTGAAGTCTTCCTGGACCTGGTCGCAGATTGCTTCCGGTGTCGCGAGGGCTTCGCCCTGGCAGGCGTCACCTCTTCCGACATCTCGATGCCGAACACATCCGCCAGGGTATCATCCGCTATGTGCTTGCGGTCGCCTCTCGTTTCTCCGGCAGCGTTTGCCACGCAGACCTCTGTGCTGATCAGCTCTTTATGATCAACTCCACGCAGGAGGAAAAGCAGCTCCGGCTTTTCGTCGAGCCGCGCTCCAACCCCATAGAGCACAGCCGCCACATGTTTGCACATGACGGCCCAGTCGGGGCAGCTGCACTTCAGATTGATCTCCCTTGGCAGGGGAAACAGGCCCTTGTTGCGGTCAGTCACGACCGTCATCACATTCCTCTGTAGCCTGCCCTGAAGCAGTTCCAGGAGCGAACCGATCTGCCCGGTGCACCGATTCCTGACGTCGATCCACTTCTTCCGGGCAAGCGCCTTGATGGTGACCTTCACCTTGTAAAGTCTGGTGCCGCTGACCATGGCGTTGACTTCGCCCCTGGCGATGTCGAGGTGGCACACCGATCCTTGGCGGACGTAACTGCGGCCGCGCGGCAGTCGGTTCTTGAAGTCGCTGAACGACTCGAGGTGATCGCACCAGGCCTGCCCCCAGAACGTTCGTACAATCTTTCTTCCCTCGATCTCAACGGGCTGGATATCGAGTCCCTTCTTTCGGAGCTTCTCCATATTCCTCCGGGCCCGCGCACGGCGCACGGCCACGGTCACGTATGGTCTCCAACCGTACCTGCTCATTATGGGTCTCCTATAGTCCCGCCCGGTCGATATCAAGGGCCACGACCTTGAGCAATTCCTCGTTGCTCATCTCCGTCATCATGGATTCGGCCCCGGCCTTCAGGAGATCGTCGGCGAGGTTTGTTTTCTCCTCAATCAGGTCGTCGATTTTCTCTTCGACTGTCCCCCGGCAAATGAACTTGTGTACCACTACGTTTCGATGCTGGCCGATGCGGAACACCCGGTCCGTCGCCTGGTTTTCCACGGCCGGGTTCCACCAGCGGTCGAAGTGGACCACGTGCGAGGCGGCGGTCAGGTTGAGTCCCGTGCCGCCCGCCTTGAGGGATAGCACAAAGAAAGGCGGCCCGTCTTCCTTCTGGAATGTGTCGATCAGGATCCTACGCTTCCTGACCGGCGTTCCACCGTGCAGGACGAGGCCCTCGCGGCCGAACACATCTCCGAGAAGTACGGCGACCGGTTCGGTCATCTCGCGGAACTGGGTGAAGATGAGAACCTTTTCCTGTCGCGATGCGATTTCCTCACAGATCACCCTGAGCCGGGCGAACTTGCCGCTGTCGGCCGGTTCGTATCCTCCGTATCCGAGGAACTGGCTCGGGTGATTGCATATCTGCTTGAACCTCATCAGGTAGGCCAGCACAAGGCCGCGCCGTTTCATCCCGTCGAGTCCTTCGAGCGCCAGCGTGAGTTCCTCAACTGACCTGGCGTACATCGCAGCCTGCTTCTTCGTCAGGCCGCAGAACACCTTCATTTCGGTCTTGTCGGGCAGGTCCGCGATGATGCTCTTGTCGGTCTTGAGCCGCCTGAGGACATACGGCCGGATCAGATTCCTGAGAGGCGCGTATCGGTCATGCTCTCGCGCTTCCAGGCCCTTGACGAATTTCTTGAATCTGGCGGCCGAACCGAGCAGCCCCGGGCAGAGAAAATCGAACAGCGACCAGAGATCGGAAAGCCGGTTCTCTACCGGCGTGCCGGTGAGTGCGATCCTGGCATCCGCCTTGAGTCGTTTGACCGCCTTCGTCTGGCGCGCGGACGGATTCTTGATGGCCTGTGCCTCGTCCAGAATGACCAGTTGCCATTCCATGTCGAGCAGCCATCTCTGCCTGAGCAGCATTCCGTAGGTGGTCAGGACCACGTCGGTTTTCACGAACGCCTTGCCGGGCTTTTCGCCCGTGGCGGCAAGAGACGCCCTGTCCATCTCCGACGGGTGGAGAAAACAAGCCTCAAGCGTTGGCGAGAAGCGTTTCATCTCAGCCTTCCAGTTCGCCAGGAGCGAGGCCGGAAGCACAAGAAGCGACGGTTTGCCGGATGACATTTTCTTTTCCTTCAGGGCCAGCAGAAGCGACAGGACCTGAATGGTCTTGCCCAATCCCATGTCGTCGGCAAGACAGGCACCGAGTCCGAGGTTTGACAGGAACCAGAGCCAGTTGTGCCCGGTTTCCTGGTAATGACGAAGCGTGCCGCGAAAGTCCTTGCTGCGGCCGCCGGAGACCAGCCCGTCGGGATCGCGCATGCCCGATAGAATATCGGAAAGCCACTCGCCCGCGCCAATGAAGGCCCACTCACGATCCTCACTTCCGGGGGCGTCGTCGCCGCCCAGATCCGCCTGCGCGCCCGCCAGGAGTCGCATACCCTCGATGAAAGAGATGCCTCCCTCAGCAGCGTCGGCCTCCACTTGTTTCCAATGCTCAAGGGCCTCAGACAACTTTTCCCGGTCAACCTCAATCCACTGGCCCTTTACGTATGCGAGACCATCTTCCGACGCCATGATCTGACGCCATTCCTCTTCGGTCAGGTTCCGGTCTCCCAGGGCAAGCCCGACCTTGAAGTCCAACATCGCGTCGGCACCGAAACGACTCTGGTTCTTATCACCGATGGTAACGGCCACGCGCGGGCGGGGGCGCTTGCGCCACCAGTCCGGGAGTCGAACCAGCAATCCACTTTCTTCGAGGAGGGGAACGCTCTTTAGCAGACGATACGCTTCGCCCGGAGTCCACGCCAGGGGATGAAAGACCTCACCGGAATCGACCAGCTCCTTGACGAAGTCGACCATCTCGGACGCCCGATGTACCGGCGAAAGCAGGTTGATCAGCGCATCCTTGTTCCGTTCGCCCGCATATTCCTGCAGGGCCTTGCCGAGGGGCTGGTACTGCACTCGCCCTGCTCTGGAAAGACGAGGCGCGTAGGTGGCCAGGAACGCGAAAGGAAGCTTGTGATCGCGCTTGTTCTCTGCAAGGTGAAAGCAGACGCGCCCGACCTGCTGCCAGATGGCGGCATTTTTCTTCAGCCACCCGGACAGGCCGTCCTCAGACGCGGCTATTTCTTTCCGCGCCCATGAATCCAGATCGACCCAGACGTCCCGAAAGACATCGGTGCTCAAGTATTCTCCGCCCTGCATGGGTGGTGAGGAGAGCAGCAGGGTCGCCAGTTCGGATTCAAGAGGCGGTTCGATTGGGTTGAGCTGTTTCCCGGCGAACTCGGGCGTGCGGCAGAGTTGTGTCAGGTAACGGCAGGCGAAATCCCGCCAGAAGGAGAATGTTGGTGACGGCGGTGCATCCGGCCTCGTGGCGGCGAGCGAGAAAAGGCCCGCCGCCCGGGAGGATGAAAAAGCGGCGGCCACCCTCTTCATCCATGCATCGGGTATTGCTATACGATCGCCTCTGCCATCTCGCAGGAGAAGGTGACCGTCAGGTGTCAGCGTGAGATTGCAGTTCACTTCATTTGCCAATTGACGACAATCAAGACCTCAGTTCGTTGATGTCTTTGTCCTTGAGTGAATCGTTCTCAACGATCCGCCGAAGGTCGTCGATTCCCTGGTCCTGAATCTCTTTCAGCCGTTGTATTGCCATAGATTTCGGATCGGGGGACAGAAGCCATGAGTCATTGAAAGTCTGTTGTGCCGGCTGCCCTGTCAGTTCCTTTATCACGAACAGATTCTGTTCATTGAGTTCCAACTCGAAATCCTCGGAGACGAACACGGCGGCTTCGTGTGCCAGGCCACCAGACCGCGTGCTCGACTGCTGCATGCAAGAAGTGGCAACCCCGACGACAGCTCCCTGTATATTTTCACGAATGACTCTCTTCTTCCCCCTGGGCAGGAACTGATTAAAATACAGCTCTATTTGTTGACGATTCTCACGAGACAGCAGATCACCCTCAATCCCCGTCTTTTTCATTGCTGTATGATATGTAGCTTGACATTCCGCGTGTGTAGCAAATCCAAGAAGGAAAGTCAAAGTGTTATCGTATAATTGTGTAGAGACTCTCGTAATTCCCGAATCTGATTATACATGATGAGCGGGGAGGTGTCAAGCAGGAGTAGGTGCAGATTCAAACAGTTCATCGTTTCAGGGATCGGCAGGCACTTGAGAGTGTGGTAAATAAGGGCGAGTTGTGCCAGAATCAGGGTAAAGCGACTTCTTGCCGGTCCGCGCGCTAAGGCAGCTTATCGAGACGATCATGCGCCGGTTCGAGATGATTGTCTCGAACCTCTCCCCTTCTCAGCGAATGTAAATCGATCCTTCGGAGGATCGGAGTCGACCTCCACGAGAGATCCGTTCTTCAGCTCTCCCTCGAGTATCAGCCGCGCGATTGGATCGAGAATACTGGTCTGGATAGCTCTTTTCAGCGGTCGTGCCCCGTAAGATGGGTCGAAACCCCTTATCGCGAGGTGGTTTTACGCAGCGTCCATCAACACGACGACCACGTCCCTCGAAGAAAGCCTATCCTGTATACGCGCAATCTGTATACCGACGATCTCCTTGATCTACTCGACGATAAAGCTAAGGAGACAGGGGGAATTAGAAGGTTGAGTGCTCCTTGAAGAGGTTGTCCCAGAGGGTGAGTAGCCCGGATGGTAATGGCCTGTTTGGGATGAGTTTTCTTAAGAACCGCTCACAGGGTACACACCAGATATCTCCTTTCGTAAGTTTTTCCCTATTGCCCACCTGTTTACGGTACTTTGGTATCCAAATCAAATGTACTTTGAGATCTGTTTTTGTATGGGCTCCAAGTCTGTAACGTCGCATGGCGACAAATATATACTTCGCTTCGCCTGAAGGCGAGGGGTTTCAACCATCCCCGACAGGGACACAGCAGTGGATAGCTCGTTATGACTGTTTAACCGGTTTAGATGATGGCGCAGTTGCACTGGCGGTCGATGGACTCGGTAATGTTTTCGTGACCGGCGGGAGTATGGCTGGAACCGGCAGCAATTACGATTATGCCACAGTCAAATACCGGCAGAACCCGTTAATCCACAAAGTTCCGGCGCTGATGAAATAGGGTTACAGCCTCCTCCGTGATTTCAAACGAAGCGGCTATGAGAGACAGTAACTTGTCAATCCTTCGTCTGTCATAGTCGTTTCCTGTTTTAATTCGTTTTAAGCGTCGGACTGAAATTATCTTCGCCAGGTATGAAATTTTTTGAGCCAGCGTAAAAGACCCTCGGGTGCATGTGCTTTTTTCCAGTTGCCTGCGGCAGCTTTATTCGCTTCCCCGATGGTGGGATAGACGTGTATTGTTCCCAGGATCTTATTCAACCCGATATTGTACTTCATGGCGGTGATGTATTCGGTGATGATGTCACCGGCATGAGGTCCGACGATGGTGACACCAAGAATTTTATCCTTTCCCGGTACCGTCAGCACCTTAACAAATCCCTTGACCTCTTCATCAGCAATGGCCCTGTCCAGCTCATCAAAACCATATCTGGTCACCTCATATTCGATGCCCTGAGCCTTTGCGTCCTTTTCATTGATTCCAACCCTGGCAACTTCCGGATCCGTAAAGGTGGTCCAGGGAATGACCCGGTAGTCTGCTTTAAATTTCTTAAAGGGATTGAACAGCGCATTCACGCTGGCGTACCAGGCCTGATGAGCTGCAAAATGGGTGAACTGAAAGGGACCCGTAACATCACCGACCGCATAAATATTGGGATAATTGGTACGCAGGAATCTATCCGTGTCGATGGTCTCGTTCGGACGCAGCCGTACATCCAACTCTTCTAAACCGTATCCGGTTACATTGGCTCTTCGACCCAACGCCAGCAGGATTTCATCACATTCAATCCGAACGGTTTTTCCCGTGTGGTTACAAATGACCACCTTGCAGTTGTTTTCTCCAAGGAATCCCGTCACGCGGTGATTTTTAAACACCTCGATCCCTTCAGAAGCGAACTGTTCACAAATGAGTCCGCTTACATCGTCATCTTCCCTCGAGAGAACGCAGTCATAAGCCTCGACCTGGGTGACTCTGCTGCCGAAACGTGCGAAGGATTGCGCCAGCTCTGAACCGATCGGTCCTCCGCCAACGACGACCAGCCGGCGCGGCAATTTCCGGAGTTCCCAGACAGTATCACTGGTGAGGGGCTTGACTTTCTCGACACCGGGAATTGGTGGTACTGAAGGACTGGCACCCGCAGCAACGATGATGTTTCTTGTGGTGAGCGTTTGGCCGTTTACTTCGACACGGTAGGGATCGAGTATCTTCGCTGCACCTTCAAACACTTCCACACCCAGGCTTGTATATCTCTCGACGGAGTCATGGGGTTCCACGGTTTTGATGACCTTTTGAACTCTTTCCATGACCTTTGCAAATTCAAAATCAACTGAGGTCGAATTAAACCCCCAGTCATTCGCACGCCCCGCATAATGCAGCATTTTGGCAGAGCGAATGAAGGCTTTGCTCGGCACACAGCCGGTATTCAGGCAATCGCCCCCCATTTTGTGCTTCTCGATCAGTGCCACTCTGGCTTTTACAGCAGCCGCAATGTAAGCAGATACCAGTCCGCCCGAACCCGCACCGATCACGACTACGTTGTAGTCGAATTTCGAAGGTTTTTTGTATTTCCGGAGATATTTGCGGGATTTCAGATACGAGATCGTCCCTTTGGTGATGAGGGGGAAAATCCCCAGCAGCAGAAAAGAGCCCAGGATCCCCGGAGAGAGTATTCCGGAAGGTGATTCAAGTTTGCTCAGTTGCGTACCCGCATTGACATAAACAATGGTGCCAGCCAGCATTCCGATCTGACTGACGAAATAAAATGACCGGGCCTTCATCTTGGTCAATCCGGAAACCAGATTAATGACGAAGAATGGAAATACAGGAATCAACCGGAGGGTGAAAAGATAAAAAGAGCCTTCCCGCTCGATGCCCTCGTTGATGGATTTCAAATTATTGCTGAACTTTTTTTCGATAGAATCTCTGAAGAGATAACGGGACACCATGAAGGCCAGAGTCGCCCCGATGGAACTGGCAAAAGAAACTATGATCGTGCCTGTAAGGACACCAAATATCGATCCGGCTGCCAGGGTCATGATAACAGCTCCCGGGAACGAAAGGGCTGCCATGATCACATAGGCCACGAAGAAGACGCTGATGGTCTGCAGTCTGTGATTGCTATAGAACTGCTGAAAAGCCTTTTGCTGGTTCTTAAGATAGTCGAAATTGAAGTACTGCCCCAGGTCATACCTGAAATATGCTGCTACAATGATGACAATAACACCCAGGACAACAAGTTTTTTATAGTTAATTTTCATTCAATTCTCTGTAATCCGTAAGACACTGATCTCTCACCTTCTCTGATACTACCCTGTCCATCAGGAGAAATCAAGTGAGGATCCAGTTGTGCAAAGCTGTGCATAATCCGAAATACTTCTACCGGTTGTAATAATCAGGGAATCATTTCTCGAAAAAACACTTCCAGATTTGACATATCGGGCAACCTGTTTTATAATAATAGACTTGCAAAATCACGGGCGGGCACCGCAACACTCTCTATCACCTATACAAAACAGAGATTTTGTTGACTGCAATTCAAAGGTATGTTCCTGCAACGTGGATCGACGAATCACGTTTTTCATGATCAAGAGTATGAGAGGAGACCCCGTTTGAAGAAGAGACGGTGTCCCGGTTCGTCCGCCGCCCGCAGCCGAATACTGGCCGCGGCCCTGATGGCCCTCCTGCTCCCGGCCGGACTGACAGCCATAAGGGCCGAAGAACCTTCAGAGGGCGAGCCACCGGCACTGTCCGGGGCGTCCGTGGCCGATGACGCCGTAAAGGCCCGGCTCGAGCTGCGCGGTCTGGAGGAAGCGCCGGGAGAGCCGGGGCATGGAGTGCGGGCCGTGGAGAACACGCTCCTCTGGCCACCACGCACACTGGTGCGAGGGATAATGCAATCTATGTCTTACGGAGCGTCCACGGGTGGGGATTCCCGGGTGCTCCGGAGGCTGAACGAGTATCTCGCTTACTTCGACCGACGGATCGGAATCCAGCCCGTGATCAAAGTGTCGAGCGGCTCACGGAGCGGTTTCGGCGCACGGGTCTACTTCCGGGACCGGCCGTTCGGCGCGTCGGTCGGTGCGCAGTTCCGTGATTCGGAGAACTGGGCGGGTAAAGCCGGACTGACATCATCGATGGTCACCGGGCGGATGGCCTGGAGACTCGACGTCAGCGGCTGGATCAACCAACGCAACGATTTCGAGTTCCACGGTTTCGGCGCCGATCCCGCCGACGATCCGCGCAATCCCTATCTGCCCGGCCGCCGGGGTGATGCCGGCACCTACTCCCAGCGTCTCACCCGCATCGAATGGATCGTCGGGGCACGTCCCCTCGACGACTGGGAGTTCATCTACACAGGCCACTACCAGAAACGGCGGATCGCGAGTCCCGCCGGTGACGTGTCGGGCAATATCGACCGGGTCTTCGACGCGTCGGCTCTGCCCGGGATCACTGCCGGAGAGGAGACCGAGGGGCGGCAGTTCTACTCCGAGTTCGCCGTTCGATGTGACACGCGGGAATCGAGAGGACAGATCTCGCCCGGCATCCGCGTGGAAGGTTACGCAGGCCTCTCCACAGGGGTGGACGAGGACCGCAGCCGATTCATCCGCTCCGGGATGGATGCCGCTCTCTACATCCCTGTCATCCAGCACAATCGCGTGATCGTCCCCCGGCTTATGATCGACACCGTTGACAACCTCAGAGAGGACATCCCCCTCTCCTTCGCGGAGTACCCCCGGCAGCTCGCATTCCGGGGCGCCAGCGGCACGACACTGCTGCGTAATGATGAAATCTCGATGGTCCCCTCGCTCGAGTACCAGTGGCCGTTGACCCACCACGTCGGCGGGCATCTTTTCATCGACTACCTTCTGGTCTCCGACCGATTCGCTGATCTCTCCTTTGCCGGAGCCCCGTACGCCTGGGGGTTCGGCTTCGATGTCCACAGTCGGGAGAGTGAGATGGCGCGATTCGCCATCTCGACCGGCTCCGAAGGGCTTCGCGTGATGATCTCCGCGGGGCTCGGGGCGCACCACAACGAACGCACGAGGTGGCAGTGAAACCCGAGGGGCTTACACAACCAGGAGGCCGAGAATGTACATCGACACCCTCGTTCCATCCCGGCGGCGTGGCCCACCCTTCCCGGCTGAGAGCTTTCCGGAGGATTCCCATCGTGTGCGTAGGGCTCGGTCTGGCCCTGACTCTCCCCGCGCTTGTTACGCTTTTCGGCTGCGCATCGGGGGGATCTCTACGCTTCGCCGATCGGCCCCCCGTGGCGGTCGTTGACGACACACGACCGATCCCCGTCCCGGACCAGCCTGAGTTCGATAAAAACGCCTATTTCTTCGATGTACTCCTCCGACGCCCCGCTGTCGGGGGCCTCGAGGCCGGTTACAATGGTCCCGCGGGGGATGTCAACGCGATGGACGAGATTCCCTCATCGAGCTGGTTCACACCGCGTCTCGGCTATCGGGAGGTGACACCCGGAGAACTCCTCCACGGAGTCGAAGTCATCGGTCCGCCGCAGCCTCCGGTCACTGTGATCGACGCGAAGCCGGAGGGTAACCCCGGTTTCATTGTACTCGACGCACGGGGCGAGAAGTATGTCCTCAAGTTCGACCCCCCCGAGTTCCCCGGCATTGAGACTACGACCGATCTGATCGTCGATCGCCTCTTCTGGGGTTTCGGATACAGCGTACCGGAGGATTACGTCTTCACGTTTCGCCGGGACGATGATCTGTTGATCGACCCGGAGGGGGAACTCACTCCGGCCGATGTGGATGAAGTTCTGGACCTCGTCGCTTCCCCCACCGAAGGCAGTTACCGATCGACCGCGAGCCTCTGGATCCCCGGGATCTATCTGGGAACTACGGCGGACCACGGCGTCCGCCCGGACGACCCGAACGACCTGGTCCTGCACGAGGATCGGCGCACCCTCAGAGCACTCCGGGTCTTCGGAGCGTTTATCAACCACAGCGACATGCGGGTCGACAACGCGGGCGACTTCTACCAGGGTTCACCCGGCGAGGGCTACGTCCGTCACTACCTGCTCGACTTCGGGGAGGCATTCGGCGGGCACGGCGCGGAGCACGATTATCTCTGGGACGGCTACGAGCACCTCTTCAGCTTCGGTGAAGCGGGGCACAACTTCACGCGGCTCGGCCTCGAGGTGGATGACTGGGAGCGGATAGAGTACACACCGTGGAAGTCGGTAGGTGCCTTCGAAGCGGAGCATTTCCGTCCGGAGCGATGGAAGGAGGTCTATCCCTACGAACCGATCCACCGGAGCCTTCCGGAAGATGACTACTGGGCAGCAAAGATCGTGGGGGCGATCACGCCCGAACAGATCCGGACGCTCGTCGAGGCGGCCGACTACCCCGAGCCGGGGGCAGCCGATTATGTTATCGAAACGCTGATGCGTCGGCGGGAGAAAGTGCTCGCATTCTTCCTGGAACAGGTATCACCCGTAGATCCAATCGGATTCGACGACAACACGCTCCGCCTTCGAGATATGACGATCGCATTGCTCGGCCGTGACGACGCGGGGACCACTTACGAGGTACACTTTTACGATGGTCAGGACCGGGAGATCGCCCCGTCCTCTACCCTGACCGGCCGCGGGGGCGTTGTCGAGATCATTGTTCCACCACTCCTCTTCCTCGAACGCGCCAGTGGATACATCCGGGTAGACGTGCGGGTTCTCCGCGAAAACAACCCCGCCCCCCGGACCGCGCAGTTTCACCTCAGGTCGTTGCGGGCGGATCCGCCCCGGCTAATCGGCGTCGTCCACTGACCTGTCTACTCTCACTCACCAATCCGTCCCCCTTGCTCCCCTTCGACCTGTTAAATAATGGGACCACTCACGATGTAATTTTGCAGGACCTCCTCTAAGAACTTTCCATGCATAATCAGGTGAGGATACCACTAATGTGGATATCGCCGGTTGACATTTGCGCCAGTGAAGAGTATAATCGTGACGAAACCGGAAGTAGAATCACGAACAGCCTCCACACCAGAGCATGAATCAGGTATATTCTGGTGAGCCCCTGCAGGCTGACTGATAAAAAAGCCTTCCTGGAGTGAGCATGGGAAAGAAACTGAAAAATGGGCAAAAGGTAAATCACAAGAAAGATCTCTTCGATGATCATTATCAGGAACTGGAGGACCTTCTCGAAAACGGTGATTTGACCGGAGCCTGGTCGAAGCTCAAAAAACTTAAAAAAGAGTACCAGAATCATCCGGCATACTGGTTCCTCCACGGAAATTACTGTGAAATCCTGGAGCAGCTGCAGCAAGCAGAAGAATTCTACCTCAAGTCGATCCGGCTGGACAAGACGAAAGACAAACCCTACATCCGGCTTATCGGCCTGTACGAAAAAACGGCCCGTTACGACGACGCTATCGAGATACTGAAGAGAGGAGCTCGAGACACCGCCAAGTCACTGGAATTCTACCGGTGGCTTAATAACTTCTGTGTCGAGCACGGTCGCGCAGAGTGCGCCCTCGAGGCCATCGATACAGCGAAAGAACGATTCAGGGGACAGGGAGAGCTCTATTATCTGAAGGGAGAGGCATCGTATTCGCTGGTACTCTACACGACAGCGATCGACTATTTCCGCCGAAGTCTTGAACATCACTACGAGGGTCGACACATCTATCTCTATCTCGCCGAGTCTCTCTCATATTGCACGTATCCTGAAGAGTGTCTCCATTTCTTCCGGAAATCCGTCATCAGGAATCCAGACCATCAACAGGTTTTCGAATTGCTTTACAACACCCTCCTCTGGCAGCATAAATCCGGAAACGAGAAGCTCATCGCCGCCGTGGGATGGAAAAAATCTATGCTTTCGGGTGATGTCAATTGGCAGATCCAGCGTCGTTATCTGGATCTTGAGACCCCGATGCACGAGGAGGTACTCGAGAACTGGATAAAAGAGTTTGATGATGACCCTGCACGCGATTACGAGATCTTCTGTGACTTCTACCGAAACCTCGCCCTGTTCAAAACCGATCATGAGAGCCCCGCGTTCGATCCGATCGAGTCGCTTTCTGAATGTATCCTCACTTTGCAGAAGATCGGTGCCGAAAGCCTCGCCACCTATTTCCAGGGATGGCATGCATATATGAAAAATGATCACGAGAAGGCCCGTTCGCTTCTCAACCTGACACTGCAATCCTCCGGTTTGCCCGATCGGGTGAAAAACGGTTGTAACGAAGGCCTGCGTCTTCTCAATGAAAAGCTGGACACATCGGTTGATGATCAACCTCCGGAGGAACAGGTACCCCGGGCCCGCGATGGACTGAAAAAATACGGGACCGATCTTAGCGCTCGTGTTCGTGGTCTGAAACACCCTCCTGCCTTCGGTCTCGATGAGATCGTAGACCGTATGGCAAACATTCTCGCTTCCGGACCAAAAAGAAGTCTGCTTTTGACAGGACCGAGCGGCGCCGGGAAGACGGCAGCCGTCCATCAGCTGGCCTACCTCATCAACTCGAAAGAGTGTCCGAAGGAACTCAAAGAATTCAGGATCTTCCAGGTTTCCACTTCCGCGATCCTCTCCGGCGCGAAATACATCGGTCAGTGGCAGCAGCGGCTCGAGGAGGTGTGCACTCTCGGCAATGTCAAAAAGAGGGTGATCCTGTCTTTCGAGGATATAGCCAATGTCTTTACTGCGGGCAGGGCCGAAGGATCCGACATGAACTTTGCCGACTACCTCCTCCCGCGAATGGAGCAGGGTTCTATTATTCTCCTCGGGGAGATCGATTCTTCCCAGGCGCAGTCGATCCTGTCCAGAGTCCCCGGATTCGAACGTCTCGTCACGGAAGTGAAAATCGAAGAGCCGAGGACGGAAAAGGTTCTGGAAATCATCCGATCCGTTGTCTCGAGAGAAGGCAGGGAGTGGAATGTCACATTCGACGAAGAAGCACTTGTCGAGACAATTAATGTAACTGATGTCTTCATGCCATACAAAGCACAGCCGGGTAAAAGTCTCGAGATCATCCGGGGCGTTCTCTCGATGTGGGGAACCCGGGGCCGGAAGGGAGAACTGAAAATCACAACAGATGAAGTGATTTACACCTTCTGTGAAACGACAGGCATCCCCGATTTCATCATCGACAGGAATCAGCAGATCGATCTGAAGGAGATGCAGAAATTTTTCAGTGATCGTGTTCTCGGCCAGGAAGAAGCAATCAGATCTCTCGTCGACACTATTCTACAATTCAAAGCTCGATTGTGCGACGATCGACGACCGATCAGAAGTTTTATGTTCGTTGGACCGACCGGAGTCGGAAAAACCGAATCAGCGAAGGTGCTGGCCGAGTTCCTCTTCGGGGGACCGGACAGGATTGTCCGGCTCGATATGTCCGAGTACAGTGATGCATACTCGGTCTCGAAACTCCTAGGGCCACACACGGGATACGGATCGAAGGCGAGCCGATTCCTCGAACAGGTCCGTCGGGAACCATTCAGCGTCGTTCTCCTGGATGAGATCGAGAAAGCGCATCCGGATATCCGCAACCTCCTTCTCCAGATGCTGGACGAGGGCGTACTCTCGGATTCAGAGGGGAAACCTGCTTTTTTTAGATCAGCGATCATCATTCTCACCTCCAACCTCGGCTCCCGCTTTTACACATCTCAGTCGATCGGTTTTGGAACCGAGTCGGAGATCACCGGTGCCCGACGGTCTGTTCTCGCCGAGGTGAAGGGGTTCTTCAGTCCGGAAATCTTCAATCGTCTGGATGAACTGATCTGTTTCCGGCCTCTCGACAGGGACGTCGTTCAGACGATCATCAATAGAGAGATCGGAAAAGTGTTCGAGAGGAGAGGCATCGTCGAGAAAGGTCTCTCGGTCGAGGTAGATCCCCTAGTCGTTGAGCGGATCATCGAGAATGGATATGATCAGAAGTATGGGGCGCGTCATATCAAGCGCGCTGTCGAAGAGTCAGTGGCACTCCCTCTGGCAAGACTCGTTGCGACGACAAAGATCCCGGTCAGGGGTATGGTCAGGATCAATATGCGCTTCGGCAGCCCGGTTGCGGATCTCGTGGTGGAAGAGGGACAGATCGAACTCGAGCGGTTTGGAGCAGAGCTGCCGCAGTTTCCGGATGAGGGCATCAGGATACCGGACAGGGGGCTGCGGAAATTCCTCAGCACCACGGAGGAGCGGATTTCTTCCTTGAAATCGAAATTACAATACGACGAAGTGTCGATCGAACGGGACGAGCTCGAGACCCGAATGGGCAAGCCGACATTCTGGGATGATCCGAGCAGCGCGAACACGGTCCTCAGGAAATACTCGGATATAAACCGAAGAATCGAGAGGATCCACCGGTGGGAAAGAAAATTCGAGCGCATCAGGTCACTTCTGTCCCTTCCGCAGAAGAAACAGACGAAATCCGAGATCTCGAGAGCAAAGTCCCAGGCGAAAAGTCTCCTGAAGGATCTCGAATCAGCCGAAATGGAGATTCTTCTCGAAGGGAAGCATGACTTTGCGGACGCGTTTCTGATCCTGGCAGCCGACAGAAAAGATCCGGAAGCCATCAGATGGATGCTCGAAGTGGCAGGTGTGTATACGAAGTGGGCAGGTCGACGGGGATACCGGGCCCACATCTTCGGTGAGCAACTGAACGATGGAACCGGCAAGTGTTCCCTGCTGCTCTCGATCGAAGGAATGAATGCCTTTGGTCTCCTGAAGAATGAGGGAGGTCTCCATCGAAAGATTATCAGCCGGAAGTCGAAGAAGGATATCCTGAAAACGAATCATGATTGCGCGGTCATCGTCCTCGCTGATGTAGAACCCCGGCAGGATGGCGATCCTCCAACCAGGCTGAAAATCCAGAAAGTGAGCCCGGTCATGAAAGGGCTGAAGCTGAAATCGATGAGCAGGAAAGTGATTATCCGGCATCCGACGGACAATTTTATCATGGAGTTCTTCACTGACACGACTGTCGATCGCGATGAAAAGCTGCCGGTTGATCTCTTTCTCTCCTACCAGCACTATCTGCAGAAGAAAAAAACGTCCGAGCAGCATCAGGACATGGGGATATGGGGATCTATCGTACGCACCTATGAAACAGGCGTCAGATCCCGCATCGTGGACCACGCTTCGAATATCGTGACACAGAACGTGAAGGATTTTCTCTCGGGCAAGATCGACTCACTTCTCATTGAACGGTTGATTTAGAATGAATC
>CAZZKG010000022.1:0-52636 GCA_964654825.1 uncultured Gemmatimonadota bacterium
TCTCCTCGAGTATGCATTCCATTCATCACTACGCCTGGTACTCGAACAGAACACGTGGAGTGAGGAAGAAGAGGAAGGCTGCGGGTTGTGACCAGAAGGGTAGGGGAGAGGAGAGGGAGGCCCGGGCTCCCGCACGCTGGAAGCGGAAGTGGGCGGAACTGTTACAGCTGGTGTTCGAGGTGAATCTTGTCTGCCCCCGGTGTGGAACAGAGATGAAAATTATCTCGTTCGTGACGGACAGAAAGCCAATCGCGAAGATCCTCGCTCACCTCAGATCGAAAGGCATCGATGCCCGGGCGGGACCGTTCGCTGACAGTGCGGCGTGAAACTCTCTCCCCTGTGTTCTCCCCGATGATCTTTTCTGCCCCTTTGAGGGATCAGTATGTCCTGGAGGGAAATTCAGCCGGAGGTTCTGCCTTTGAAAACTGTCATTGCAAGTGTCAAACAGGAATTCAGCTGGGAAAATTAGATTTTCGATTGACATCCACTGATGGATGAGGTAAAATCAGAAATGTAAAAATTTAGGATGTACTATTCATATTCTTTTCAACCTGGTCATCTCGAATTTTTTCTCTCTGTCGTTCCCGATCTCATCTCTCTTCCCGGCTTGCATATCAGCCGGTGTCATGAAGTCGATCGCATTATGAAATCTCTTGTGGTTATTGCCTTGATATCCAGGAAAAGACCAAAACAGGTTATCTCAGGGCAACCAGCAGCTTTTCCACAGATCTCCAAACCATCTCTTTCGTCAGATCCACGGTGTTGAATCCGAACGAAGCATGGGCGTCTTTGAAAACTCTGAGTGCGGAAATAGGACCCTCAGCATCTGCCCCGGCGAATAATTGACTTGCCTTCTTCGAATAATTCTTATACCACGGAGGGAACTCTGCTTTAAGCGCCGTGGACTCCCGTATCAAAGCGTCCAAGCAGTCACGAAAAATGACAGATATTTCGTAAATGTAGTAACAATCCTTTGCGGCTGACTGTGGATTGCGTCGCGATCCGCGAATGAGTACTTTCTGAATTACGTATGCCGATGGATTGGGTACTCTGATTCGTATACCCTGAAGCGATACGTACTCTGGAATCCGATCGAGGTCAATTTCCCAGGTCCTGTATTGAAGCAATTCAAGGTATCGCAGAGGCTGAGCCAGCAGATCCCGCTGCACCGGATAAGATGACGTGGTATTGCTCTCATTTCGCGCTCCGGGTAATCCCGACAGGGGACACAGAAACTCGATATCGGCAGCCGGGTCTTCATACTTGGGCACATATTTCACGACCGGCAGATCGCCGCTTCCAAAAATCTTCTCCTCGAACCCTCCTTTGACCATGAGTTCTGCGACCGGATCGCGTTGGTTCTGCGGAAGACTCCTGGGAGATGCCCAATCCATATCCTTTGTGCCAAGGAAGGGAAACGAAATATGGCTTGCATGCTCGTGATAGCGATAGAGAGCACTTGCACAACCCCCTATACAGACCAGATCGCTCAGGTAGGGTTTGAGAGTGGTAACTGCCTTAGCGAACATCGAATCGAAAGCCGCGTTTCGGAACATCACTCTGCCCGTTCAAAATGTGGCTGCAGGATGCGCTCATATATGTAATCGGTCTGCTCCCTGCCTCGCGCATATGAAAACCGTACGTCAAAGTAGCACTGCAATATATCACTGACCGGCACACCATCCACCTTCACAGCGCAGCGGAATACCGAGTCCCTGGCATGTCGAACAATAAGTGACAAGTGTGAGGAGTCCGACTTTTCTTCGACCAGGTCGAGTGCTGAGAGAACTTTCTCGACTGCTTTGGAAACATAAAGCCGCGCGTTGCGCACATTGGAGCGACCCAGGCCGAGCAGATGACATCCGAGGTGTCCTCCCACGACCAGGGGCATGACTTCCTGGTCCTGGCAATAGGAGCGTAAGTTACGCAGAAACTTCTCCTCAGATTCGTCAGGATAGAGAAACCGAAAACCGATGGGGCGCCGTGCTCTGTTCTTGAGTGCATAGCTCCAATCGTCCAGCAATTCTTGATGGTTCTGGATAAGAAATCCCTGATGTCCCCTTACAAGAAATCCTTCTTGCTCGGCTTTGATGACAAAGGCAGAAACCGATGGTTGCGACACACCGGACATTTTGGCAAGTTCACTGATTCCCTTGGGGATGCGCGACGGCCCACCCCAATATCTCGAGTCTATTCCTGAAAGAATGAGTATCTTTAAGAGCCATTGATTGTTGGGCGAGAAGAGACTCGCCCGGCTCCCAATAGATTCCCCGTGAAGGACACCGTGAAAGGGGGAACATGAAATTCGTTCTTCGTGATCACCAATGTGTACAATACCGGAACCGTCTTCGGCAATGATGGCCCATTGCAGGTCGGGCAAATACTTAAGGGAGTATTCCTGAAGATTCTCTTCGGCCTTTCGACTCATTCTTCGCAACAAAAAGGCCACCATGAAACGGCTGCCCAAAGGCCGTTGGGCCGAAGGCTCGTGATGGAATCTCAGTATGGCATCACCAACGGCCGCCCGGAATTCGGATGCTCTGTAGAAGTTCATCACTTTACATTCGACGAGTAGGTTCGATGATCCGCTGCGACACACCAGGTCTGCTCCGGCTGAACCACCCGACTGTTTCGCCAGCGACACATTGAAGCCTCGTGCTCGGAGCAGATCCGAGATCCTATCGATAAGATACTGTTTCCGTGATTCCATAGCCGTCTTCGTTTATTAGTGATCACTGATATATTGATGATCATAAATATATCACCAATCACCTATATTGTCAATCTGCATTTTCCATGACCCGGCTCAACTGTCTGGCAGGTATGTAAGTAGGTGGTTTATGCTTGAATATAGTGTTACAAGTATTTCCCGGAATGACAGCTTTCTCGAAACGATTCCTGCCTGCATTGCGGGAGTCTTGACCAGGTTCCCGAACTTCAACGTCCGGTGCGGTCGAACGAAGTTGTAATGGCATTGCAGCAGGGCCAGGTGTTTCCTCAGATACTCTTCTTCCTTGGCGTGACAGGCACTGCGACGGTATAAATATGCGCTGCCCTGGCGGATCGTGAGATTGAGACGCTCTCGGGTTCGGGCAGCATCGATCAGTGATGGTTTTACGCTTCATCGACACGTTCCTGAGATATGTTCCAGATACTTAACTGTCGACTTAACTTGTGATATAATCATAAGTTGAAGAAGCACAAAAGGCAAGTAACAACACTTTACGAGGCAAGCACCCGCTGTATGGCGGCCCGGGTTTTGAGTCGTCCAGCCTGGATATCTCATACGACATCGAAACCGATACCGAGACCACCCACATAAGTTACGACCTGGACGGTGTGAATTCGGCTCGTTTCACTCTGGGTGCCGCCGTGGATCTCAGATTCCTCCGGCTCCATGTCGACTACAGCATCGCATCTCAGAGTACGGTCGGACTCGGGATAGGCTTCGGTATGTAAACAATCAGGTACCACTGTATTATTTAATCCTGATAGAAAATCAGGGGGTGAAAAGAATGAGGAAGAAGATATTGTTTCTGTCATTGAGCGGTGTGATTCTCATGGGTGGGTGCGAGAAGAGACTCGTCGAATTTCCGCTCCCCATCAACCGGACCGACACGTTTCAGCTCGATGAAGCCGATGGAAACTTCGATGAAACCGTCATGCTCACCACAAATGATATCAAGAACGCGATAAAGGTCCACGAGGATGCCGAGATCACGTTCGTCCGGATCGAAGCCCTCGCGGTGAAAGTGACCGTGAAGACCGGGAACGAGGCTGAATCGATCAACGTGACCGGTGAAATCGTCGAGAACGGCGGTCCAACGATCATGTTCGAGAACTTCATCATATCTCTCGCGGAGAATTCCGAAATCCAGCCGGCCTTCGTCGGGATAAATCCGCTGGCTCTGCAGGGGATATCCCGGCTGAAGGCGAAGCTCGAGGGTTTCATATTCGGCCTGGACTATCAGTCGTTCGACATCAGGGTCCGGGGATCATCCTCTCCGGTTGGCCAGAGGGTAGTGGTGGATCTCCAGTTGAGGATCAAAGCATCCCTCACTTACGAGCGGTGCGTGGATGTCGCGACCTCCTTCATCGAAGGCGGGGAACCCTGCGAGTGAGTTCTGAACTTCAATCTCGTGGATCGGCCGGCTCCCGGACCGGATCCCGCGGCCGTGTCATGATGAAGAGCGCCCCGGAGAAGAGTAGTATGTTTCTGAAGAGGGTAAGGGAACTGATCTTGCTGCCCGAATCCGACAGCTCGAAGCAGCCGCATGAGATGTCGAGCCCCCGCACGATGGCCTGGGCGTGTGCCATGGTGAAAATGAGGAACAGCACCGCCGTCATGAAGGTTACCGTGCTCAACCACCTGCCGGTAATGAGCAGCAACCCGAGGATGAACTCGAGCCAGGGGATGACGAGAGACCCGAGAAGGACCAGGCTTGATGGGAGTAAGCGGTAATTCGACAGTGCGGTGGCAAAATCACCGGCGTTTGTAACTTTTCCGATACTGGCGTAAATGAGTATCGCACCGAGCAGAAGTCGCATGATCGCTTTCGCGAGGTTTTTCATTCGTAGGACCCCTCCTCGATCGGATACTCGGCATCCTCCCACTCGACCCATCCGCCGAAGAACACCCTGACATCTTCATACCCGAGCTCCTTCATGGCTCCGGCAAGGAGAAGGCTCGCCTGGCAGTCCGATCCGTCGCAGTAGGTGATGACCGGTACACCTTTCGGGACCTGTTCCAGGATCAGTGTTTCATTATACTGCATGTCTTCCCAGGAGACATTGATCGCTCCCGGTATGTGGCCCGCGTCGAAGGAGTCCGGATCCCGCGCGTCGACGAACAGGGCTTCTCCTTCCATGAAATCTTCCGACGCCTGGTCGAGTGTGATCCTGGTTAAAGAAGCACCTATTTCCTCGACCTTCTCCTCGATGGTGAGCTTGCTCTCCCCCGAGAGTGCGTCCTTCATAAAATCGAGGTTCGTGAGCACGCCCAGGAGAAGTGAGAGGAGAATAATAACAATCGGCTTTTTTATGTAGTCTCTCTGTATCATACTCTGCATGTGATGTACCTCACGCACCCATACCCGCGATGGGTTTCATATGTTCCATGGTGTTCACTTCTGTGTTCCTGTACTGAGGTCTCTGGCCAGAAGCGCAGCCCCGAGAGCACCCACGATCTGCGGTTCCTCCGTGATGTGAAGTTTCTCCCCCAGTCTCCTTTCGAACGCCTCGACGAAACCCCTGTTTTTCGCCACACCTCCGCTCATGCACATATCTGATTCTCTCCCTATCTGGTCGAGAAGGCTCACGGTCCTCTGGGCGACCGAGTCGTGCAGGCCCCATAGGATGTCCTCGACGGTGTTCCCCTGTGCAACGAGTGATACGACTTCGGACTCCGCGAACACCGTGCACATGCTGCTGATGGAGAGCCCTTTCTTCGCCTTCAGGGATAACGGCCCCATCTCTTCCAGTTCGACTTCGAGTGTCCTGGACATGACTTCGAGGAAACGCCCCGTGCCTGCCGCGCACTTGTCGTTCATCAGGAAGTTCCGGACCCGGCCGGAGTCATCGATGCGAATCACTTTCGTGTCCTGGCCGCCGATGTCGATGATGGTCCTGGCCGCGGGGTGGAAGTGCCGGGTCCCCCGAGCGTGACAGGATATCTCCGTGACCGCTTTATCTGCAAATGGGACCAATTTCCTGCCGTAGCCGGTCGCCACGGTAAAAACAATATCATCATCGTTACATCCGGATGCATCGAGAGCTTCCTCACGGCATCGCAACGCAGCCTTTTGGCTCGATGAACCGGTGAGTGTGATGACGGAAGAGATGATGTGATCTTCGCCATCGATGATGACTACCTCGGTCGAGAGAGAGCCCACGTCAACTCCCGAATACAGCATCCAGCCTCCTGTCCTCCAGCATCTCGCAGAATCCTTCGAGCCTGGTCCTCACCTGACCGTCCGAGTAATCTCTTTCATCGATGCAGTCACCGTCGAGTACCAGGAGAGGCACACCTACCGATTCGAGCCCTTCTCTGAGTGCGCTCACTCCACCGCATCCCTGCCTGCACCCGAAGTGCGAGTAATGGATCGCGCCCTCGACTTTGTGTTCAACCGCGAGTTTCACCGCGACGTCCACTCTTCTCGAAACCTCGCCCAGACCCGGATTCTGGAGGGTCTTCTTCGCGAGGCTCCCCAGCGGATCATCAGGTGACATTTCGTCCCAGTAAATGTAGCTCATTTCATCAGCCACCGCAAAGAGACCGAGCTCGCTCTCCATGTAGTCAACGAAACTGTGTTTGAAGTATGGATAGGCCAAAAGCCACAGGACGCGGTGCTCCTGTCGCTCGAGGCCACCACCTGTAATCTCCGCTTCGAGCTCACGGACAAGATTCCGGTAAATCTCGAGGACTTTCGTGGAACCCATCCCGAGGAGGGCCTGAAAAATAAATCCGAATGCCCATCTGCCCGACATGGGTGAAGGAGCAGAGCGCCTGAGCTCATTGACTCTGATCATCTCTCTCCGGGTCTGGTTGGAGATATCGATCACCTCGGCAAACCTCTCGTGGGGGATCCTGCGGCCGATTATCTCGGCGAGCACCGATTCGAGGTCGGCCAGCTGCTCGCGCACATACATGATCGAATCTGCATCGAGCTCGTTGGGGACATCGAGCAGGTAGCAGGGCTTGCCGTAGTGGTCGGCGATCGACTCCATCATCTTCGCCTGACCGTCGCAGAGGTGGGAGCATCCGACCAGGATGTCCGGGCGGGGAAGATATCCTTCGAACGCGGCACCCATCGTAGCCCGGTGATACGTACAGCTCTCCCTGCCGTAACCGAGCTTCTCGGTGATCTCGAGTGACCGTCCACCATATCCGAGAGACGTGATGACCGCGGAACCGGTTTCCGAGAAGTACGGCACGAGCGAGTAAGCGGTGATCAGCTCCATGGGAAAGCTGTAGGTCGTCCAGATGACCGGGCGGCGTGCCCGGAGCCCGTCAAGAATGGTCGTCCCGAGGTACCTGTTCATCTCGATTCGTGCCGAAGGGTGTTCCCTCTGCCTGGTTTCGAGCCGGGCGATGTACCTTTTGAGGTAGAGCTTTACGATTTCTCTCCTCGCCCTGTCCTTCAGGCTCATCACACCGCTCTCCGAACCTTCTCATTGAGCATCTCGACGAACGCCTCGACTCTGGTCTGAAGCTGACCGCTGTCGCCTTCCCGGTAATCGGTTTCGATCCTTAGGACCGGTATCCCGGTCTCTTCGAGGCGCTTCCTGAGAAGCGGATAATCATATTGATACTGGTCGCAGAATTTGAGGCAGTGGTAAATGACACCCTGAGCCCTGTATTCATGGACGAGCTGTTTGATGTATGCGTTTCGTCCCTTGAGATCAGACATGCGGGAACAGGGAGGACGTCGCAGGTATCTTTTAGCGATGGATTCGATCGGATCTCCCCCGGTGTCGACGTCGCCCTCGATACCGCGCAGGCCGGTACACACGTCCTCCGCCACCACCTGCGCCCCTGCCTCCTGGATGGTTCTGTAGATACGACCGCCTTCGATGATGCTCCCCGTAAGCACGATCCTCGGTCCGCCATCGACAGGAGCGAGCGTGAAGGAACGGCAGTGAGCTTCGAATTCCTCGATCGATACCTCGGAGGCGAGGGATACCAGATGATAGAAGTCGCTGCCGGAGATCCCCGGAGGGTCACTCATCCGCCGTGCCGAAAGTTCCAGGAGAGACCGTCGTTTCGCCGCGACACGCCGGGTCGCCTCCCTGAGATCGTCATCGCTCGCCAGCTTTCCCGAAATCCCTCCCAGCCAGTCCCGGTAGGCTTCGAATTGTTTCGTGAGGTAAGCCAGAGAGGCAGATCCCGTCCGCCTGGGGAAGTCGATCATAAAGACCGGTATCCCGGGGAATTCTCTCCGCCACGCGTCACCGAGACGCCGCATCGCGTCGCAAGAAGCCACGAGTGAGACGCCCTCGAATCGTTCCGGATGCCCTCTCAACGCCTCATCGAGCACGCTTCGCACATAGGGACAGAGGTTTACCGGAAGGCGGGTTGCCCCACCGGGGGCCACTTCTTCATTGCCGCGTATTCTCGACGGTGTAAGACCCGAAGCCACAATGATCTCTTCGGGTGTGTAGGCGCAGAGCCAGCCCAGACGGCGTGTGTCACCTTTCATGCACTCCCTCCGCGGGGGATCGACAGGTTGAAGATATCTCTGTCCCGAAACGTCTCTGTATTTTAAACACAGCATTCGGTCAAATCAAGGCGCTGAGTCCGGGTGGCCCTGTTCATCAATATGACGACTTCTGTGCATCACCGGATCTATGGAAAGACCACACCCCCCTTCGGGGAAGTGCGGAGTTACCGCATTTGAATGATATGGCGGGAGATTACGCCGGTCAGAAACTGGTCGTGCTCGGCCTCAATTATATGGAGAGCCTCGGCATCGTCCAGAATTATCAGAACATGTATCCCAATATCATCATGCTGCGTGATGTCAGCGGATCGGTCTACTGGCAGTATGCTCAGAACGGCTACGTCCCGCTCAATTACGTGGTCACGCAGGAGCAGAATGTTTACTGGTGGATGGAAGGCTTCACCGAGAGTCTGATGAGGAACAAAATCGAGCAGCTCCTGCCGGAAGTGACGGTTGTGCTCGGGAATGACGGAGTACCCGTTCCCCAGGGAGGCGTTCTTTCCTTCAACGTCACCCTGCACAACTGGGAGAGTACCGCTCAGACCTTCTACGCTCTCACCCAGGTCACGACTCCCGGCGGCAGTACGATAACCCTGCTCGGTCCTGTCGAACTTACACTCGACCCCGGTCAGGAACTGGCCGTTACGCTTACCCAGGATATTCCGCCTTCAGCACCTCTGGGGACGTATGAATACGAAGCAAAGCTGGGGACCTATCCTCCGGTCGATCTCATGGATTCATCGAGTTTTACCTTTGAAGTCGTCGCGCCCTGAGGCGCTCACTGAAAATAGCAGGGCAGCCCCACTCATCCGGGGCTGCCTTTTTTCACATAAGGCCTTCTCCCGCAGCCTGTGGGAGGCATGCCCGGTTCCGTTGACATTCATCGGGTGAATCCTTAAATTGGAGCAGGATTATACAGTCTTTTTTCATATATGTTGAGGTGATCCTCTCCGTAATTTCAACCTCGTACGATGCGATATCTTCCACAAATGGTGTACTCTAATTTTACGGGAGTGTTTGCGGTGAATCCGAGAAAAACAATCGTGCTTCTCTTTGTCCTCAGTGCTGTCGTCCTGTCCTGCGGACAGAAAAACCCCACAAGGTTTGACGAGGGCTCAGTTTTCGTCGACTCCGAACCGACAGGGGCGACGATTGCTATCGACGGCAACTCCAGTGAACTGATGACTCCAGACACCGTTACGGGCGTTACCGCCGGTACTCACCGGGTGACGGTGTCACTCGAGGGGTATCAGAGTGATCCCGAGGAGGAAGTCGTCACCGTGATGGCTGGAGAGACCACCAGTGCTTCCTTCGCTCTTTCAGAGGCGAAGTACGGCTCGATCTACGTCGATTCGGATCCTCAGGGTGCGGCTATCTACCTCGACGGCGATTCCACCGGCCAGGTTACACCCGATACCCTCGCTCTCGTGCTCACCGGCCAGCGCACGGTCGGGGTGCTTCTTTCCGGATATGAAAGTGATTCCCAGGAAATAGATGTGAGCCCGGACGAGACCGCTACTGCTTTCTTCACCCTGGCAGAGGTGGCATTCTCTAAAACGGTCCTGGTCGAAGAGTTTACGAACACGAGCTGCATCCCCTGTGCCGACGCGAGTCCCATACTGGACGGGCTCGTCAGTCAGTTCGGCAGGGATAACGTTGTCGCAGTCAAATACCACACCGGGTTTCCGGGGGCAAACGATCCATTCTACCTCCACAATCGCAGTGACAGTGACGCCCGGCAGATGTACTATTTCGTTACCGGTATTCCGCATCTGCGAGTGGACGGGTCAACTTCTCCATCCCTCGACAGCCTGCAGGTGAGAATGGATATCCAATCCAGACTTGCCGTGACTCCGCCGCTGATTCTGGACGCGAGCTACGAAATCTTGGGAAGTGAGTACACGGTGAGGGCACAGGTGATTTCAGGTTCAGTCGCAATCCCCGCTGATCTGGTCATCCATTTCGCTCTCGTCGAGAGCGGCTTCCATATCGATCCGCCTCCCGGCATCAACGGGGAGACAGACTTCGAACATGTGATGAGAGCCATGTTCCCCTCCGGTAACGGAGAATCGTTCACGATTTCTGACAACGACACACTGGAATTCATACGTCAGTTCACAATCGACCCCACCTGGGTCGAGAGTAACATCGAGACAGTAGTATTCGTTCAGAGCCAGAGCAGCCTCGAAGTTCTGCAGGCCTGTTCGGATCACAAGTAGGAGGGATTACGATGAAGATCAGATTGGCCCCGGTAATACTTCTGACCCTGCTTCTGTGGAGTATCTTTCCTGCGACAGGTAGGACCCAGGCCGGCTTTACTTTAGAGGCGGAGCGTTTTGTTGCTGTAGACACTCTGAGTCAGGCTCCTTTTCCGATGTATGCGACCCTTACCAATACGGGCGATTCGGCCGACGTGTTCCAGTTCATAATGCAACGGGACATGCCCGATACATCCTGGACCACCGTGCTATGTCTGAAGGGTTTCTGCCTGCCTCCATTCGTCACGACAGCTGTCGAAACTCTGGAGGTGGGCGAGTCAGATACCGCCATCGACATCAGTTTTCAAACCGTGACCTTTGGTTTTCCGGAAGTCGAAGGGGCGGGGTATGCTTCGCTGAATGTCACTTCGATGCGTAATCCATCCCTCCAGGAGACCATTCATTTTACATTCATTTCTAAAGGGACCGATGTGGTGATCGTGGATGATGACGGAGGTGAAGATTACGATACCTACTACGAAGATGCCGTCGGGTCTTCCTACGCTTCGGGCGTTTGGCCACGACAGTACCAGGCGCCAACCCCCGATGAGCTGTCAAATTTCGATGTTATCGTCTGGGAGACCGGGGAGGCGACTCCGACCCTGACCGAAGAGGACCGGCAGGCCGTTACCGGATACCTGGACGGTGGTGGGAGGCTTCTGGTCAGCGGCCAGGACATCGGTTTCGCTCTCGCCGATCCGACGAGCGGTGAATACACTCCGGCCACACTCGAATTCTACAACACATACTTCGGGGCTGATTACCTGAGCGATGACGCCGGCTCCCATTCCCTCGCCGGGATATCCGGTGATCCCATTTCAGATGGTCTCGACATAGACATCCAGGGTGGTGACGGGGCCGACAACCAGACGAGCCCGGACGCTGTCCGACCACGGTCACCGGCCACGGTGGTGTTCGAGTATGATCAACAAAACGCGGGGGCTGTGAAACTCGAGACAGGGGGGCACCGGGTCGTTTACATGGCGTTCGGTTTCGAAGCGGTCAACAGCCAGTCACAACGGACAGAACTCATGAGCAGCGTGCTCGGCTGGCTCACCGGCCCGATCGGTATCGATGGTGATGAAACGAAGGACGCTCCACTACCACGGACGGCGTTGCTCCGACAGAATTATCCCAATCCTTTTAATCCTCAAACGCGGATAGTGGTCGAAATACCCGGTGAAAAGGGTGATAACGTGGAAGCGCTGCTCGCCATCTTCTCGCTTCGGGGAAAACAGGTGAAGACGCTCCATGAAGGAGGCCTTCCGGCCGGGAGGCATGTATTTTCCTGGGACGGTGTAGATGAGTCAGGGCAACAGGTCTCGAGCGGTACGTATCTTTACCGCCTGGAGACCGGCGACCGGGTGATCACCAGGAAAATGCTGCTTTTGAAATAACATGGCGATTACACAGTCAAAGGAGAGTGATTTTGTTGAGCAGTGTATCCAGTTCTCAGATTAGAAAAACCGTTCTCGGAGTGCTTCTAGGCCTTGCGGTGCTCTTCGCAGGTGCCGGTCTAGGCATGGCGGAGGATCTCAAGGCTCCCGATTTCACCCTGCAGGATCTCGATGGGAACGAGCTGACCCTCTACCAGTTCGTCGAGAAGGGCCCCGTGGTCGTCAGCTTCTGGGCGACGTGGTGCAAACCCTGTCTCCGGGAGCTCCCCCATCTGCAGGAGCTCTACGACGAGTACAAGGAGAAGGGTGTGAGCATGCTGGCGATTTCGGTAGACAGCCCGAGAAGTGTTTCGAAGGTAAAATCTTTCATCAACGGCCACGAGTACACTCTCACCGTTCTTCTCGACCCTAATAAAGACGTCTCGAGGAAGTTCAATGCCCATCTCTTCCCCTACACATTCGTTATCAACGGCGAAGGTAACATCGTGTATAAGAGTTATGGATACCGGCCCGGGGATGAGAAGAAGGTCGAGAAAGAACTGGACGCTCTCCTGCAGGAGCAGTCCCCACTGTATAACATGGAGACGGAGAGTGAAGGTGAATAGGAGCGCGCCCGCAGTGGGCGCCGTTTCGGCGGTCATTCTCTTCTCCCTGTTCTTCTGTTTCGGCCCGTTGTTCGGGCAGTCCGCCGGCTACAACAATATAAGCGCATCGAACCAGCTCGAATATTCGTTGGAAGATTCGACGAATACCGAGATCATCGAAAACTGGTTCAACTTCGATTACGATCTCTCCCCCTTCGAACTTGGTTTCCGGTACGAACTCTATCAGCCCCAGGAAAACCTCGGGACGGGTACTCCGGTGGACGACGGTTCCACTCAGGGCATCACCTACCGGTACGCGAGGTACCGGGGCGAGGATTTCTCGGTGACCGTCGGTAACTTCTACACGATGTTCGGCCGGGGCATGACTCTGAGGCTCTATGAAGACCGGTTCATCAGAGTGGACAACAGCATGGATGGGCTTCTCCTCGAAGCTACCCCGGGTAGATTCAGGATGAAGGCTCTCACCGGCCGCATGAATTCCAACGATCCGACGAATTTCCCGAAGATCCCGAGGACGAAGGTGGACCAGCTCCACGCGATCGACGTCGAGGCCGACGTAGTGGGCAATCTCACTCTCGGTACCAGCTTCCTCTCCACCAGGAGCGGCACCTTTCAGAAAAAGGAGCTCGCAGCGTTCAGGGGGCAGATGTCGCTCTGGAAGCTCGATTTCTACGGTGAGTACGGGCGGGTGTCGGATCCATCGGAGACGACCGACAATCCGGTCGCCGATGGCTGGGGTGAAGGGATCTACTTCGCGACATCGTTCAGCACCAGGGGTTTCGGTCTGAGTGCCGAATACAAAAAATACGATGATTTCTCTTTCACAACTTCAGATCTCACTTCGTACAACAATCCTCCCTCTCTCTCCCGCGAGCACACCTACGCGCTCATTAACCGGCACCCTCATCAGCTCAATGCGATAGATGAAGAAGGATATCAGGTGGAAGTGACCTGGTCGCCCGACCACAACACGACTGTCCTCGGGAACCACAGCAACACGTGGGATGCCCTTGACCGGGCCCTGTTCAAGGAAGTCTATGGAGAAGTCGAGCGTTATTTCGGAAGTTCTATGAGGGCCGTTGCCGCATTCGATTACGGCGAAGAGGGTGCGGATACGCACACGAAGAATTACACTCCCGTGATCGAAATCGAGTATTTTCTCGATGATGTAAACAGCGTACGGACAGAGCTGCAGCACCAGCACACAAAAGGCGACCGCATCGACCTTCCCTTCGGAGGATTCTCCGAACTCGGCGAGTTCGACACCGAATATATTCTGTTCGAATACGCCAGAGCTCCAAAGTGGGTGTTCTCGGTGAACGTTGAATGGACCAACAAATCGGTTGATCCGGAGAACAGCCAGCTGCTCCCGGGAGAGGATTCGGACAGGACGAGCTGGGCCCTCGCGAATGTCAGCTACAACATCAGCGAGAGCAACAACATCAGTGTGATGTACGGCTCCAGACACGGGGGGTTCAACTGCGTGGGTGGGGTCTGCCGGTTCGAGCCCGAGTTCAAGGGTCTCGAGGTGAAACTCTTCACCCGATTCTAATAAATAAATAAATAGGGACAGTCACCATTTAAATTTTAAATGGTGACTGTCCCTATTTATTTGTCGAGCACCTTCTCGAACGTGTCGAGAGCCAGCGAATCGAACAGGCAGAAGACGACCTTCTCGATCCCCGTCTCTCCCATAAGATATTCCTTCGTCGTCATCAGCATGACCGCTGCACATCTGTCAAGAGGATAACCGAATATCCCCGTGCTGATAGCCGGGAAAGCCAGGGACTTGAGGGAATTCTCATCGGCCACCTTCAATGAATTGCTGGTGGCATCTTTGAGCTTTCTGTCTTCGTCTCCTTCACCCATACGCGGTCCGACGGCGTGGATAACGTGCCTGGCAGTGAGCCGGCCTCCTCCCGTGATGACGGCGTTACCGACCTCGATCGCCCCCATCCGGTCACATTCGTCCTGTATTTCTTTTCCACCTTTCATCCGGATAGCCCCGGCGACACCACCACCCATCTGGAGGTGCCTGTTGGCAGGGTTGACGATGGCATCCACGTCCTGTTCGGTGATATCACCACGGATGAGTTCGATTGTTCTCCCGCTGAAAGAACGCTGCATGAGATCCCCCTTTATTTTGTTATAGTACAGGGGCCATGCTCCGTTGTCAATAGATGGGGGGCCGCATTCATCCTCCACGCCTAACGCTCATTCGTTGTGATATTGCAGTCGTCGCCGGAAACCGTTATCATTCCCGACAGAGCATGGGCCACCTGGTGGAAGGAGTCGTCCAGGCATGCAGAAATATCCTGAAGAGCACTGGTTTGCACTCGAGATCAGAGCCCCCGGTCTATCCGGGGAGCTTCTCTCTTCTCTCCTCTTCGAGAAGGGATGTCATGGTGTTCAGGTGCTGGAGAATTATCCCGACTGGCATGCGGTTGCCTATTTCCAAGAAGCGGAAGCCGCGGAAACACTCGAGGAGGAGCTCGAACGGGCGTGCTCCCGATTTATGGCCCATACAGGTGTCGAGGGGAACCTGTCTTTTCTCCGGAAACCCTTTGAACTTGAGGACTGGGAAAAGGCATGGCGGGAAAGCCTGACGCCGTTTAAAATCGGTGATCGAACCGTCATCAGACCATCCACGTGTCCGTATGAACCGGTGGAAGGAGAAATCGTGATCACGGTAGATCCGAAGATGGCATTCGGCTCGGGTCATCACGAGACCACACAGCTTGCCGCCCGGGCCCTCGAAGATTCGGTTCGGCCGGGATCCTCGGTCCTCGACGCCGGAGCCGGGACGGGTGTACTCGCCATGGCGGCGGCGATGCTGGAAGCCTCACCGGTGCTCGCGGTCGAGATCGACCCGGTGGCATTTCGTAACCTGATCGAGAATATACAGAAAAACAACCTGTCCGGGAGAATCGAAGCGGTATGTGATCCGTTTGAGAATGTTTCATGCGGCAAATTCGACATCATCATCGTAAATCTCGACAGGAGTAGCCTTCTGGCAACAATGGGGGTGATTTCCGGGCACCTCGAGGAGGGAGGGCAGGCACTTCTCACCGGGATCCTCCTCGAGGAACGGGAGGAAATCGAGGCGTGCATGAGAGGACACGGTATCATCCCCGTAACTCACGCGGTTATGGGTGATTGGGCACTTGTCACCGGCTCGCTCGCGAGAAAATCCTGAAATTCAGAGCTTGACAATCCTCCGCTTTTTTTGTAGACTTTAAGGAGAGAAAGAAGAGATGGAAAAGAGTTAAGAGGCTATCCAAGGGCACAGGGGCTTTCCAGGCTAATTGGAAAACAGCTATGGCAGGCCTCCCGGAAAAGTAAGGATAGCGACCGGCAAGCAATCAGCCCACACCAGTAATTTCGCACGGTATTTTCCATCATCTCATCGTTGGGGTGGGATCTCTCCATCAGTGGGAGATTCTTCGCCCCGGTCACGGATTTTAGCCTTCATTTTTCCCTGTACAGAAGGTTGTGCAGGGAGTGTCTGCTGTCCACGCTGCGGCAGATGGGGGAGGGTATCTATCTACAGTGGAAGGGGGATGTAGTGAACGTACAATACATAACGAATATCGGGAAAGTCGACCAGATTCCATCTCGTGAACTCACAGAACTCAGGGAGGTCACCCAGAAATTCGCGTTTCGCTCCAACGACTACTACCTTTCTCTCATCGACTGGGATGATCCGGATGATCCCATCCGACGTATCGCCATACCTCACCCGGATGAACTCTTCGACTGGGGCCGGCTCGATCCCTCCAATGAGAACAAATACACGGTTATCGATGGACTCGAGCACAAGTACAGCCCAACTGCACTGTTCATCGTCAACAATGTGTGCGGCAATTACTGCCGGTACTGCTTCCGGAAGCGCATATTCCTGAGCGACCGTTCGGAAACGTTACAGGACATTCCTCGAGCTGTGGAATACGTCAAAAGTCACCGGGAGATCACGAATGTTCTCCTCACCGGCGGAGATCCCCTTATGTCATCCACCCGCAGGCTCGAGGAAATCATCAGCCGTCTGGCAAAGATCGGTCACGTACGGATCATACGCCTTGGTTCCAAGCTTCCTGCATTTAATCCTTATCGAATCATCGACGACCCCGCCCTGTGCGAGATGATCCATCGGTACAGTCGCGGGAGAAGGAAGATCTACATAATGACACATTTCTCCCATCCCCGTGAGCTGACCGATATTGCTATAAAAGCTGTGAGGCTTCTCTCGAAAGCTGGGGCAATACTGTGTAACCAGACTCCGATTATCCGCGGCGTCAATGACAGTCCACTCGTCCTGCAGAAACTTCTCAGAAGACTCTCTTTCCTCGGTATCCCTCCTTATTATGTGTTCCAGTGCAGACCATCGACGGGCAACAAGATGTATGCGGTCTCGGTCGAGGAAGGGTATGACATTTTCGAACGAGCCAAGAACGGCGTCGCGGGTGTGGCGAAGCGGGCGAGGTACGTGATGTCGCATGCGTCGGGCAAAATCGAGGTAGTGGGCAAGGCTCAGGGCCGTGTCTTTTTCAGATATCACATGGCCGCGCGTCCTGAAGATAACGGGAAGTTCCTCTCCTATCGATCCAATCCGGAGGCATTCTGGTTAGACGACTACCGGACTCAGGTTCGTGACGTGCCTGTCGTGCAGCCCTATCAGGTCTACGGACCGGAGTAGTCCGGGGATTGGTTTTCCCTCTCCAGCTCAAAGTTCTTATCCAATGAGATAGAGCATGCCGGTACCGTCACAGGCATCCTGCACGGTAAGTTATGGTCGACACCCGTCGACATTTTTAAACCCGCCCGACTTCAGAAATGTTGAATGGAGTAGCCTCAATTCTGATTGATTTGGCGCGCCTTACGGTGTATATTAACACTATTACATATTCCTGCAGAACTGCAATGAGGGATCATTGAGAAGGTCAAAAGTCCACAGGATCGAGGTCGCCATCAAACCCGGTGTCCTTGATTCGGCAGGCAAGGAGCTCAAGAGGGCTATTGTCGAAGATCTTGCCTTAGATGTCGATTCGGTACGCACCGTCAAGGTCTTCACGATCGAAGCCGACCTCAATGGAACAGAACTTCGGAGGCTCGGAGAGGGCCTCTTCGCAGATCCCATCGTCGAGCACTTCACCATAAACCAGCCCATCGCCACAGATTTCGACTGGCTCATCGAAGTAGGTTTCAAGCCCGGTGTTACGGACAACGTCGGTAAAACCTCCCTCGAAGGGATGAGAGATATGTTCGGACGGTCCTTCAACGAGGGTGAAGGTGTATACACGTCGAAACAGTATCTCCTCAGGACGAAACTGGAGAGGGAAGACATCGAGAGAACTGCCTCAGGGTTACTGGCAAACAGTCTGATCGAAAGATGGGTAATCAGGAAATACAGCGAGTGGGAAAAGGGTGATCGTGTTCCTTCGATGGTTCCCAAGGTGAAGGGGAAATCCGAGACGAAGGTACGCGAGCTAGACCTCGAGGTGCGGGCGGAGGAACTCGTCACAATTTCCGAGGAAGGTGTCCTGTCCCTGAGCCTCGAGGAAATGAAGACAATCAGGGATTACTATCGAAGAGGAGAAGTGAGGACCGCGAGAAGGGAAGTCGGACTGGGGTCCAATCCCACCGACCTCGAGCTCGAAGCTCTTGCCCAGACCTGGTCAGAACACTGCAAACACAAAATATTCAATGCCCTCATCAGATACGAGGAAGATGGAAGAGTCAGTAAGATCGACAGCCTGTTCGACACGTATGTCAAAGGTACAACCGATCTGGTCTCGAAGAAGGTCGACTGGCTCCTCTCCGTGTTTCATGACAATGCGGGAGTGGTGAAACTCACCGAAGACTGGAGTCTCGTGATGAAGGTGGAAACCCACAATTCGCCTTCCGCTCTCGATCCATACGGCGGTGCCCTCACCGGGATCGTCGGCGTAAACAGAGACCCTCTCGGCACCGGCCTGGGTTCAAGACTCATCTTCAACACCGATGTGTTCTGCTTTGCACCTCCGGAGGAGTTCGGCCAGCTTCCGTCGAGACTCCTACATCCGAAGCGGATCTTCAGGGGAGTCCACAGGGGTGTGAAGGACGGCGGCAACCAGAGCGGGATCCCGGTGGTAAACGGCGCCATCCTTTTCGATGAACGGTACAAGGGAAAGCCTCTCGTGTTCTGCGGGACGGGAGGGATCATGCCCCGGATGCTGAACGGTCGACCGTCACACGAGAAGTCTGTCAAACCGGGTGATCTCATTGTCATGACAGGCGGGAGGATCGGGAAAGACGGTATCCACGGTGCGACATTCTCCTCTGCCGAGCTCACCGAGGATTCACCGGCCACGGCCGTCCAGATAGGAGATCCCATCACCCAGAAGGTGATGATCGACTTTCTCCTCGAAGCGAGAGATCTGGGCCTGTATCGGTCCATCACCGACAACGGCGCGGGAGGACTTTCTTCCTCGGTCGGAGAGACCGCCAGGATGAGCGGCGGAGCCGAGCTCCACCTCGAAAGAGCCCCACTCAAATACACGGGACTGGCCCCATGGGAAATCCTCCTCTCCGAAGCACAGGAAAGGATGACACTCGCCGTCCCTCCCGACAGGATAGGCGAGTTTCAGGAGCTCGCTTCCCGTCGCGGTGTCGAATCAACCGTGCTCGGTACGTACACCGACAGCGGTCGTTTTCATGTCCTTTTCCGCGGCAGAACCGTAGGTTACCTGGACATGGATTTTCTTCACGATGGTGCTCCCAGGATGGAACTCACCGCCAGGTGGGAGAAGCCGGTATACGAGGAGCCCGACTTCCCTCCTCCCGATGACTGCAGTGAGATGTTGAAGCAGGTGATCGGCAGACTCAATATCTGCAGTAAAGAATCCTGGGTCAGGCAGTACGATCATGAAGTACAGGGTGGAAGTGTGGTGAAGCCGTTCGTCGGCAGGGACTGCGATGGCCCGTCCGATGGGGCTGTTGTGAGGCCTGTCCTGAATATTGATGTCGGTGTCATCGTAGCCAATGGCATCATCCCGCGATACAGCGACATCGACACCTATAACATGGCAGCCTGCTGCATCGATGAAGCAGTGAGAAACGTCATCGCGGTGGGGGGAAAACTTGGACACATCGCCGGGCTGGACAATTTCTGCTGGCCGGACCCAGTACAATCGGAGAAAACACCGGACGGGCATTACAAGCTCGCGCAGCTCGTACGGGCAAACATGGCTATCAAAGATTACTGTACCGCGTATGACATAGCTCTCATATCGGGAAAGGACAGCATGAAAAACGACTATGGTGTCCCGCCCGACAAGGTATCGATCCCGCCAACGCTTCTCTTCACGGCTCTGGGAAGGATCGATGATGTGTCGAAAGCGGTTACTGTGGATGTAAAGAAGGCCGGCGACCTGGTCTACGTTGTCGGCATGACACGGTCGGAGCTGGGAGGGTCCGAGTATTACGCCCACCACGGCCTTGTCGGACAGAATGTCCCATCCGTTGACGCGGCTGCCGGGAGAATGATCTATGAGAAGGTTTCCGCTCTGACGGAGGCGGGATTGCTTCGGTCGTGCCACGATTGCTCGGATGGGGGTCTCGGGGTCTGTCTCGCCGAGTCCGCCATCGCCGGTGGCCTGGGGCTGGAGGTCGAACTGAAAAGAATTCCGGAAGAGGATGTCGATAGAGACGATTATCTTCTCTTCAGTGAATCTCAGAGCAGGTTCGTGATGACTGTCGATCCTGAGGAGAAAGAGCAGGTCGAGAAAATTCTCGATGGGATCCCGTTCGGCCTCATTGGACGGGTGGCGAAGGACGATCGTGTTCATATCCGCGGGAGTGACGGGAAGCTCATTGTCAACACAACCGTGGGTGAGCTCAAAATAGCCTGGAAGGAACCGCTCTTCTGGTGAGGGGAGATCGAAACAACTCATGAACAACGAAAACCCTCGAGCGCTCGTTCTCACCGGATACGGGATCAACTGCGATTACGAGACGTGGCACTGTCTTCGACTGGCGGGTGCGGATGCGGTGAGGGTCCATCTCGGGGACCTCATCACCGGACTTCGGTCGCTCGATGATTTCCACATCCTTGTCGTGCCGGGCGGGTTCTCGTTCGGAGATGACATATCGTCCGGTGTCGTCTTTGCGAACAAACTCAGATTTCATCTCGGTGATTCGCTCGAGCAGTTCATCGAGAACGGCAAGCTCATTCTCGGCATATGCAACGGGTTCCAGGTTCTGGTGAAGCTCGGACTGCTTCCGGCTTTCGACAATCAGTACTGGGCACAAACCGTCTCACTCACTCACAACGACTCGGGGCGATTCGAGGACAGGTGGGTTCACCTCAAGGTGAATGTTGATTCGAACTGTGTTTTTATGAAAGGGATCGAGAGGCTCTACCTTCCGGTGAGACACGGTGAGGGAAAGTTTATTGCGGACAACCGGGAAATACTCCAGCGAATCGTAAGCGGGAGACAGCTCGTCCTCACTTACACCGACAGTGAGGGGCACCTGCCGCTCTATCCGGACAACCCGAATGGCTCGATGGGTGATGTCGCCGGTATCAGTGATTCCACAGGAAGGATTTTCGGGCTCATGCCCCATCCGGAAGCTTACAACCACCGGACCAACCACCCGCACTGGACTAGGGAAAACCTTCCGGAAGAAGGCCAGGGCATGGCTGTTTTCAAAAACGCCGTACAGTTTGCAAAAAGACACCTCGTATGAGGGAAGGGGAGAGTGGAGAGCATGAAAGACAGGGGCGCCATTCCCGCAGAGATCATGGACAGGGCGACCGCCTATACGGTCCTGAAAGCTCATGAGGCGGGGAAACGGCTCGACCTGGCACTCGCAGGGAGGCTGGCTTCGTATCCTGCAAATCTGCCCGGCAAGAATCTCGTCACCGAACTCGTTTGTGGCGTAGTCAGACAAAAGGCACGACTCGATCACCACCTTCTTTTTTTTTACCCGGAGGGCTCTCCTCCATTCCTCCCGGTGTCCTGCTGATTCTCAGGTTGTCGCTGTATCAACTTCTCTTCCTCGGAAACATACCTCACAGAGCAGCTTGTGATCAGGCCGTGAGGCTCACGAAGTGGGCCGGCTTCCCGGGCCTCGCTTCACTCGTAAACGGCGTGCTGAGATCGATACTGCGGGAGGGGCTCGAGGTCGAGTATCCGGACAGGGAGCACTCGCCTGAGGCCTTCCTCGCTGCTTTCTACTCCCATCCACGATGGTTGGTCAGGAAGTGGCTCGACCGGTTCGGGCCGGCCGAGACCGAAGAGCTGCTCGAAGCGAACAACAGGAGACCACCCCTCATGGCCAGGGTCAACCTGCTCCGGACGACTCCCTCCCGGCTTGTGGAAATGGCGGGAGCCGATCCCTACTTCAGCTGCCGGGTTTCGAACGCCTGCAGCGGGAGTGTCGAGCTGCAGCTCGGATGTGAGCTAGCCGGACTCACAGCTTTCAGGGAAGGGCTCTTCACTATTCAGGACACGGCTTCAACTCTAGTGGGGCTGATACCGGCCGTCGAACCGGGTTTTTGTTTTCTCGACCTCTGCGCCGCGCCGGGAGGTAAGTGCACTCACATCGCAGAGAGGTCTGAGAACATGGGTACTCTCGTTGCGGTCGACTCGAGTTTCGAGCGGATGGCACTCCTCATCCGGAACAGAGCCAGGCTCGGCCTCGATTCGATTCTCAGTGTGCTGGCCGATGGGAGGAATTTTCACGCGAAGGGATTCGACCTCGTCCTGGTCGATGCACCGTGTACGGGTACCGGTGTCCTTTCACGGCGAGCCGATCTCAGGTGGAGGCTGTCCGAAGAAGACCTGACAGCCCTCCCCCGTGTCCAGAGCTCTCTTCTGCGAAATGCATCAACCCTTGTGAAAACCGGTGGTTATCTACTATATTCTACATGCTCACTAGAACCGGAAGAGAACACGGCGGTGATCGAAACATTTCTGGCCGAAAGGGGGGAGTTCTCTCTGGAGATGGCAGCAAACGTCGACCCGGATTTCGTCAGTGATACCGGCTGCTTCCATACGTTCCCGCACAGACACTCAATGGATGGAATGTTCGCCTGCCTGATGGTGAGAAGTTAGGACAACGAGATGAGCAATTTTCTGAAACTGGTGAAAAGGGCATCGATCTACCTGATAATCTCTGTTCTTTTCTTCCTGTTTGGCTTCGCAGTCATAAATTACTTCATCATGCCTTATATGGTCAGATCCCGTGATACAACGAAGGTTCCGAATGTCACCGGGATGGAATTCGAGAAGGCGAGGGATCTCTGTGTGGAGCGGGGCCTGGTAATCAACAAACAGGGTGAGAAATACGAGGAAGATCTACCGCCGGGTTTCATCATCGTGCAGGATCCTCTGCCGGAACTCGTTATCAAGCGGGGCAGGAGAGTCGATGTCATCGTAAGCCTCGGGCAGGAGCTGACAAGTATACCCGACATAACCGGGCTCGATGCCGACCGGGCGACAAGCATACTCTCCACAGCCGGTCTCAAGGTTATCGGTGAACGGCACGAGTCTTCCGAAGTTGTTTCCGAGGGGAAAGTCATGGCTCTCGAACCTCCACCCGGAAGCCGGGTGAAAAGCGGAACAGAAGTAACTCTCGTGATCAGTACCGGGGCGATCACGTTCGTGATGCCTCTTCTCGAGGAAAGGCTGCTCGATGAAGCGAAGCACATTGTTGAGGATATGGGGCTCGTGATCACAAACATCGAATACGTGAGAACGGATCTTGCCATCGGGACCGTGATCGGCCAGAAGCCTCCTGCAGGGAGCCGCGTCGTTCAGGGGCAGGAGGTGGAACTCGTCATCTCATCAGGTGAGTGATTTGCGGAAGGAGGAACAGGTGATCAAGATCGCGCCTTCGGTGCTCGCGGCGGATTTCTCGAGGATCGGCGAGGTGGTGAAAGCCGCGGAGGAGGGTGGAGCCGATTACATTCACCTCGATGTCATGGACGGTCATTTCGTGCCGAATCTCACATTCGGAACTGACATGATCAAAGCTGTACGAAGTGTGACCACTCTTCCTCTCGATGTACATCTCATGGTGACCAAACCTGGTGACTACCTCGAAGACTTTGTCGAGGCGGGTGCCGACATTCTCACCGTCCATGTGGAAGCCACCGATCACCTGCACAGATTGCTCACCAGGGTGAGAGAACTGGGCAGGAAAGCAGGCCTTGCCCTTAATCCGGCGACGCCTCTCGAGATGGTGAGTGAGGTTCTGGGCGATATCGACCTGTTGCTCATCATGTCTGTGAATCCGGGTTTTTCGTTCCAGAAGTTCATCGAGAGCGCTCTGGGAAAATTAGAAAGAGCACGGGAGATGATCGATAAATCAGGTTTCGATATACTCCTAGAGGTAGACGGCGGGGTTGATCTCACCAACATCGCCCGTGTACATGCAGCCGGGGCGAAAATCGCCGTTTCAGGCGGCGGGGTCTACAAAGCGAAGGATGTAGCGAAGAGAATCGGCGAGCTCAAGGATCTCACCCGCTGAACTCTTCCGGGTCTTTTCTACGGGGGGATACCACGAGGGGCAGAGTGCGCTGCGTAATCCCCTGACAAATATTCAGTTACGTTTTATCACCCCCCAGATCGTAATCTTCTCCCGATGGAATTAAGTCCCGTTTCCCGCGAAAGGGAGATGAATCAGGCTGGAAGCAACAGGGATGATTGATTTTGTGTGTAATTTATATTATAATAAGTGGTTTACAATAGAGCAGGCATGTATGTTCGAGAATCTCCAGACGAAATTGTCATCGGTCCTCAAGACATTGAGGGGCCGGGGACTTCTCAGCGAAAAGGACATCGAGGAAAACGTCAGGTCCATCCGTCTCGCTTTGCTGGAGGCGGATGTCCACTACCGTGTCGTGAAGGATTTCACTGATTCGGTCCGGGAGAAGGCCGCCGGGACACTCACGTCCCGACATCTTTCTCCGGGGGAGCTTGTATCCAGGATCGTCTTCGAGGAACTCGTACGGATCCTCGGTGGGAAGAATGAAGGTCTGAAGCTCACCGGAAAACCACCGGTAGTGATGCTTGTCGGACTCCAGGGATCCGGAAAGACCACGACTGCGGTCAAACTTGCGCACATGCTCACGAAGGAAGGCCGCAGGCCGTATCTGATTTCAGTCGATGTCTACCGGCCCGCTGCCATGGAGCAGCTCCGACAGCTCGCGGATAAAAACGGGATCGGTGTGTTCGACGGTGATGTCGAGCTGTCCCCCATCGACCTGGTGCAGGATGGCATGAAGGAAGTGAGAGAAGCGGGTTTTGATGTAACCATCATCGATACGGCAGGCAGGCTCCACATAGATGATGAAATGATGGATGAACTCGTATCTCTCAAGAAAAAACTCGAACCATCAGAGATACTCCTCGTCGCCGACGGGATGGCGGGCCAGGATGCGGTTAACATGGCGAAGAGCTTCGATGAGCGAGTCGGTATCTCGGGGGTGGTACTGTCTAAGATGGAGGGAGACGCAAGAGGCGGGGCCGCACTCTCGATCTACGGTGTTACCGGGAAGCCGGTAAAATTCGTCGGGACCGGAGAGCGGGTTGAGGACCTTGACCCCTTTCATCCCGAAAGAATGGCGTCGAGGATACTCGGCATGGGAGATGTCCAATCCCTCGTCGACAGAGCAACGAAGCTCATCGATCAGGAAGAGTCGACGAAGGTGGCGGCGAGGATCAAGTCGAAGGGCGAGTTGTCACTCGAGGATTTTCTCGCTTCTCTCAAACAGATCAGAAAGCTCGGGCCGCTCGGGCAGATCGCCCAGATGCTGCCGGGTGTTGGAGGCGCTCTCCCGAAAACCGAGGTGCCTGATGATTCGTACCTGGACCGCATGGAAGCCATTTTACTTTCTATGACTCCCAGGGAGCGGGCCATACCGAAGATCATGAATGGTTCCCGGCGTCAACGGGTTGCACGGGGAAGCGGTACTACGGTTATGGAGGTGAACCGCCTACTCAAACAGTTCAAGGAAATGGAAGTTTTTATGAAAAAAATGGGATTCGCGGGAAGAGGAAAGAAACATTTTCTGAAGAACTTTCCGTTCAATTAGGATGGGAGAGGAGAAACACGTATGTCAGTTAAGATCCGATTGAAGAGGATGGGAAGAAAAAACCGGCCCAGTTACCGGATCGTCGTTGCCGATTCACGGAGCCCGCGTGATGGCCGTTTTATCGAAACCGTCGGTCACTACGACCCGCTCACAGATCCCGCCACCATCAAAGTCGATGAGGAGAAGATAAGAGAGTGGCTTGGTCAGGGGGCACAACCGAGTGAGACAGTGAAGTCTCTCCTCACCAGGCTCGGGCTCCTCAAGAAATGGCACGATGAGGATGTCGTAGGTCGAAAGAGGCAGACCGCTCTCGAGGAGAACGCCTCGAGCCCGGAGTGAGGGGAGCAACCGGTGGCAGAACGTCGATTTGGGTTGGATCCGATGGTAATGGAATATGTCGCAGTTGGGCGCGTTGTTTCCGCCCACGGTATTCACGGCAAACTGATCATTGAACCGATGACCGAGAACCCCGACAGGTTCAGGCCGGGATCCCGGTTGCACCTGGAGGGTGAGGGTGATGTGCCGGAGGCTGAGGTGATCATTCAGACTGCAGATCCATACAAGGGGAAACTCCTCGTGAGCCTGCCGGAAGTCACGGACCGGACCGGGGCCGAAGCGCTGCGGGGAAGGTACCTTTACGTGGAAGCGGATGACCTTCCCGAGCTCGAACAGGGGGAGTACTATCACCATCAGCTGGTAGGATTAAGAGCATTCGATGTTTCCGGGGAGGATCTCGGTGTCATACGGGATGTGCTGACCCTGCCGGGACAGGATGTCATCGTGATTGAGAGGTGCGGGATCGAATACATGGTACCGTTTGTGGAAGAATTCATAAAGGAAGTCGATCTCGGAGCAGAAAAGGTCATCATCAAAACGATGCCCGGTCTCTTCGACCGGGTGTGAGACCGATTAATGGAAATATATGTGATAACATTGTTCCCGGAGCTGTTCGACGGATTCGCCAGGAGCGGGATCGTTCACCGGGCGATCAAACAGGACCTGATCTCGATCAAATTCGTCAATCCGAGGGATTTCACCGACGACAAACACAGTCAGGTGGATGATTATCCTTTCGGGGGAGGGGCCGGGATGGTCCTCAAGCCGGAACCCATATTCAGAGCCATCGAATCGATATGGGAGGGGACCGGCGGTCGCATTGAAGGAGAACGCGTTATCCTGCTCACGGCAAGGGGCGAGATCTTCCGTCACGACAGGGCGGTAGCCCTCTCCATCTCTGAAAGGTTGATATTCATTTCGGGACATTATAAGGATGTCGATGAGAGAGTAAGGCTCGGCCTCGCGACGGATGAGATTTCGCTGGGTGACTTTATTTTGAGTGGTGGTGAGGTGCCCTCGATGGCGGTCATCGATGCTGTTGTGCGCCTGTTACCGGGAGTCCTCGGAGATTTCGAATCCGCGCTCGAGGATTCCTTCTTCGAAGGCCTCCTCGCGCCGCCTGCATACACGAGACCGAACGAATACAGGGACATGAAAGTGCCTGATGTCCTCCTGTCGGGCGATCATCAGGCAATACGCGCGTGGAGGAAGGAAAAAGCTGTCGAGTTAACGAAAGATCGGCGCCCCGATCTATGGGAAAAATACAGCTCTTCATAGAAGAATAGAGGGAAAAGAGAACAGACCGAAGAAAAAAAATGATAATCCCTGAATAGAGAGGAGAGGATGATGAACTTCGAAGCGGAAGTTTTGAAGGACAGCTTAAGGAGTGATATCCCGAATTTTGCTCCTGGTGACACAGTAAGGGTGTATGTAAAAATTATTGAAGGTGACAAGCAGAGGCTCCAGGCCTTCGAGGGTCACGTGCTGAAGAGGAGAGGGAGCGGTATCAGCAGCTCCTTCACCGTTCGGAAAGTCTCGGGTGGCATCGGCGTCGAGAGAGTATTTCCGACCCATTCACCGTCTATCGACCGGATCGAAGTGCTTCGGAGAGGAAAGGTGAGAAAGGCCAAACTATATTATCTGAGACAGAGGAAGGGAAAAGCCGCACGGATCGAGGAAAAGGATTAGCATTTGAAATTCCACCGGGATATGATTGTTTCACCTGATGGGGAAGCGCCTTCCGCATGCGAGGTGGCAAGGCTTTCAGACCTGTATGAACGTGAATGGTCTCTTTTGGAAGGGGGCCACACCCGTGTCGCCGGTGTCGATGAGGCCGGGCGTGGTCCACTCGCCGGCCCACTTGTCGCATCTGCTGTTGTTCTCGAACCGGGGATCATGATAGCAGGTGTCGATGATTCGAAGAAACTGTCCGCCCGGAAGCGGGAATACCTGTATCCGGTAATCCTCGAGTATGCCTTATCAGTGAGTACCTCCATTATAGATGTTGCCGTTCTCGATGCGCTCAATGTCAGAGGCGCGGCTCACGAAGCCATGAGGGGAGCTCTGGCCGGTCTTCACTGTGTACCCGAATACGCACTGATCGATGGACTACGGTTTCCCGGTGTCGATATACCGCACGAGTTCATAACCGGGGGCGACCGGAAGTGTCAGACAATAGCGGCCGCCTCGATTGTCGCCAAAGTAACCAGAGACAGGATCATGGCAGTTCTCGATCGGGAATTTCCGGATTACGGGTTCTCGCACAACAAGGGATATCCTACCAGGAGCCACCGGCAGGCACTGTCCAGATGTGGTCCGACACCGGTTCACCGGATGAGTTTCCCCGCGGTTCGGAGACTTGTTGGAGAGTCAGGTTGATGGGGTCCGAGGTATGTTACCCTTTCAACCGGTAATAATGAGAGATTATGTGTCGATTGAAGAATACTTTCGATTCATTTCAATTTAATTTACCGTCCGCCCCAGTTCCTTAACCAAGGGAGGTTGTCATGAAGACGATCAGACAGATCCTCACGATCTCCGTCCTCTTCGCAGTCGCGCTGCCCATCGGTCTCTCCGCGGCTGAGAAAATAGTCGTTGGTGAAATGTTCACCAACACTGGCTGACCATCCTGCCCCACAGTGGACCGATTTCTGGATGATTTCGGGCAAACCAATTATGATCACCTCATTCTAATTCGAAATCACGTGTGGTGGCCGAGCAGTCAGGATCCTTTCTACCTGGAATCCGGCGCGCTTGTGACCACGAGAGTGAATTACTACGGCTTGAACTTTGTACCCTGGCCTGCTGTCGACGGCACCTACGTGGGTTCGAATTCGCAGTTCGAGTACCGTTTCAACCAGCGGGCTGCTCTGGATAGCCCCCTCGCACTAAGCCTCGACGTGACTCCCGAAGGCGACAGTATGGCTGTTGCGGTAGATGTGTATGCCGAATCCAATCCCGGTGTGAGTAACATGAAGTTGATGATCGCCGTGACGGAGACGGATATCCCATACCACAGCTCCTATGGCGAGATCTGGAACGACGTGATGAGAACCATGGTGCCTGATGCCTACGGGTTCACCATAGGCGATATGGCTCAGGGAGACTCCGTTCACTACGACGGCTATTTCAGAATGCAGACCCATTGGGACATGGCTAATCTGAGTGTCGTAGCATTTATTCAGACTCCGGAGAACAACAACGAGATCCTTCAGGGGGCTCGCTGGACATCTCCGGCCGGTGCCGTCTCGGGCACCGTGGAGGACGGTGAGGGAGCTCCCATCGACAACGCTCTCGTCACTCTGCTTGAAACGGGGAGATATGATTCCACAGACGCTTCTGGAGAGTTCACGCTCAACTTCCTCGTCGGCAATTACAACATCGAAACCATCGCCATCGGCCACTATCCGGACACCACGATGGTGGAAATCTTGGACGATACGACCGTCGCGGTACAGGTTACTCTGAACGCCCTCCCCACCAGTGTATTTGCGGGTACGGTGACCGATCAGGAGACCGGGGATGGAATCGACGCAAAAGTCGTACTCATGATGAGGGACGCGCCCTGGGACAGTGCGTCCACCAATCCGACGACAGGCTTCTTCTTCTTCCAGAATCTCCCGATCACATACACCGGGATTCAGGAGTACACCGGGATAAAAATCTACCCTGAGATGCCGTATCCGATCACTACGATCGATCAGGAGATCACGATTGCAGAAGGCGACACGGCTACGCTGTTCCAGCAGCTTCTGCCGGCTGATGTTCTTCTTGTCGATGACGATGACGGACTCGGATACGAGAGCTATTTCACTCCGGCGATCGACTCCGCCGGCCGGACGTATGTGCATCTGGACGCGCAGACCTCGAGCGTTACTCCGGTGGAAGCCATGTCTCTCTTCCCGACGACCAGCAAAATCGTCTGGTTTACCGGCGATGCCACTTCCTCCACCCTCACTCAGGAAGAGCAGGACAGCCTGGCGGGCTTTCTGGATGCAGGCGGGAAGCTGTTTTTGACCGGACAGAACATTGCCGAGGACCTTACCACCCAGCAGAGCACGTTCCTCGATGATTATCTCCATACTTCCTGGGTGGAGAATGCCCCCCAGGCATTCTTGTACGGGAACAGTGCTGATCCTCTCGGGCGGAACATCCAGTTCGTCATCACCGTCGGGTCCAGCGGTGCGAACAACCAGACTTCGAGAGATAAGCTCGAGTTGAGACCTGAAGCAGGCGAGGTGATGTTCTTCGTCGCCAGTCCTGCCGATCTGACCAATCTCGGTACTGCCGGGATCTGGGTGGATGGTCCTGTCGATGACTCGCGGATCGTATTCTTCGGTTTCGGCTTCGAAGCGGTAAACAGGCCGGGAGAGGAAGAGACCCAGATCACGAGAAGTCAGCTCATGAGACTGGTACTCGATTTCCTTGATGGGATCACCGGGATCGACGAACCGGGTGAGACAGACGGTCCGGGGATCCCCATGAGTTTCGCCCTGGGCCAGAATTATCCCAACCCGTTCAACCCTCAGACGACCATTGTCTTTGACATCCCGCCGTCGGCAGGGAGCGGGGTCGATGTTCTCCTTTCCGTGTACAATCTGAGGGGGAGAAAGGTGAGAACCCTCGTCGACACCTGGAAGGTGCCCGGGAACCACTACGTGCAGTGGGATGGGAAAAATGATCGTGGTGAGAAGCTCACTTCAGGCGTCTATTTCTACCGCTTGGAAGCAGGTTCTTACGTTGCGACGAGAAAACTTCTCCTGATCGAATAGGGAGAGGGGAATAATAAACCGAAAACGAGGGGGCAGGTCAGCTGACCTGTCCCCTGGCTTGCTGACGGTTGTAAATTACCTGATCAGCATCATCTTCCTGGTGATTCTCTCATCCGGTGACTCGAATGTGATCATGTACACACCGGAAGGGACCGGGCTGCCGGAGGAATCAGAGCCGTCCCAAGTCGTCCGGTGGTGGCCGGGCTCTATCAATCCTTCCTTCAATACCTTTACCTGTCTCCCCCGCAGATCGTACACGCACAGTCTTACGGCTCCCTCTGTCCCTTCGGGTACCTCGAACTGGATCTCTGTCAGCGGGTTGAACGGGTTTGGATAGTTCTGGAGGAGCATCGACGTCCTCGGTACCGGCGCCTCGTTCCCTTCATCGTCTTCTACGATACTCACCGGGAGATCCACATCGACATCCTTGAAGTATACCTCCCACTCCCCGTTCCTGTAATCCTGCCACACCAGGTAGTAGTGATCCCCGTTGGAGGACAACTTCGGAGAAGTTGATAATCCAGTGGTTGTCACCTCGGGGTAATCCTCCGACCAGTGATCTCCGCGATCAAATGACACTTTCTTATATAATGATCCTTCCCCATCCCTGTAGTCCTCCCACACCACAAGCAGAGTGTCATGACGTGCCTCGACGGCGACATTCCATGTATTTACCTCACTCTGGGACAGCCTCCGATTGGGAGTCCAGGTGTCCCCTTCATCGGTGCTCTTCGAAAAATACACCTCCCAGTGACTGCTCCGGTCGTCCGACCAGACACAGTACAATACAGAATCGCTGTAAGCGAGCTGGGGAAAGAATGTCTCATCGTTACTGTCATCGATGATTGAGTGTAACACCATGGTGTTGCCTTCTGAAATAAAAAAGAGTAATCTCGAGCGAGAGATATACCTCATGGTCTCGACATAGTATACGTTGCCCCTGACCACAATCGAAGGATTGTCCGGACTGGAAAATTCCTCATCAGGCCGGTCATCGACCAAAAAGTTGAACCAGTCCTCTCCATGGATGTAACTTATCCCGAAATATCTGTTCCACTTTGAGCTAAGAATAGCAGTCACATGAAGAGAGTCATGTTGAGCTGTTGCGGGAATGTTATCTACTGTAACGAGCTTCCTGTTTGGTATCACATTCACCGGCTCATCCGGCCATTCGGATCCATCAAGGCTGACTTTTGATTCACATTGATAGAACCAGGCCGAATCTCCCTGAGTGTATTGGGATCTGGTCCTCATCACATCTACAACATCAAGCCCGGAGCCATCGCCTGACATGGAGGCAATGGACACAATTTTGTGGTCGGGATCTATCGTCTCAAGGATCGGGACTGCATTCGACCATGTTCCTCCGCCATCCTCGCTCCTTCGGTACAGGACGTTCCAGGATTCCAGGAGTTCTTGATCATCACGCTCAGTCCAGATCACGTGAATCACATCTCCAATCGCTCGAATAAACGGGGATTGCGAGTGAACACCGGGTGGGGAAAGTCTTGTCTCCTGAACCTTAATATGTTCGTTTCCTTCTCCGGTAACGTGTTCACGGCGGCCCCCTTTGCTGGGTGGAGAAATAAAAAGCTCCTCGAGAATACGCCCCTTTGCGAACACCGGATCAAATGACAGGAGCACCCCGATTGTCGGACAGATGTCGATGATATCCCCTCTCACATCTACTATCTCGCCCTGCCTGAAATCAGGTCCAGCTGCGAGGAAAGGCAGCCTCCTGCAGCCGTCGCAGGCATCTCCGTGCCATTCAAAATCACCATACGCCGGTAGATGTCTTCCATGAGCCGAAGTAATGAAGAGTGCTGTTTTACCTGCATACGCGGGGTCAGTCTGAATCTTTTCCCAGATGAGGTTGATCAGTGAGTCTGTTTCCATGATAGCGGTTGTGTAGTTCTCGAAGGCGATTGAATCCGGAAGGTCGGGATTGTCCGTGTGCTGAGCTTCCCTGTCGATTTTCCTGAAGTGGATAGTCATGAGAGATGGTTCATACGTGTCCATAATCGAAATCGCTTCTTCGTATGTCTGTCTGTCGCTGTTGTTCGGACTTCCCCAGATGGAGGCTGCATAATCAGAGCCGAATGCCGGATGCAGGCTGTAATTGACACCGAATGCGTTGAACGTGTTCGCGAGGACAGCCCAGACTTTGTTCTCAGGTACCTGATTTTGCTTTCTGTAATATTCGAACATGGTAGGTGAGAGTCCATGCCAGGAACTCCCTCTGTTGTTCTCACTCCTTCTCACCCCCATCACTGCCGTAAACGTACCGGTTGCCATACCTGTAAAGGACAAGTTGTAAAATTTCCGGTAGATGACACCCTGTGGGAGAATATTCTGAGCTATGTTCGGGATGTACTGATGTAGCGGGTCATCGAACGCTTCAGTGTTTCTCACACCTCCCATGAAAATTACAATAACTTTTTCAGTCTGGTATGACTGGATCTCGCTCGACATCCCCGAGACGAAAAAGAATGTCAGAAACAATAAGAGTGTCAGTTCGAACGAATTGTTGTTTTTCGATACCATGAGAATTCCATCCCTCATCTGTCGTATTTTATCACACCTGTCGGCAGCACGTAACAGACTGTCTTCATAAAGGGATCACATTTGTCGCATTGTGTATTCTGAGCGGCAATCACATATACTGATTAAAATCTATATTACCCGGAAGCCTCGGTCAATGACAATCGGAAAATTCTCCTTGATGATGCTTAAATCTGATCTTACATTTATAACAATCAGAATGTCTTATACTGTCCTGCGGTTTAAAAAATCTGGAGTAACTTATCATGAACAGAACCATGCAAGCTCTCATGCTTCTCATTTTCACTATGATCCTAACCGCTTCTGCCTGCCTCTTTAGCAACGGGGGTTCGTCACAGGAACGGTCTTCGACAACTCCCGACCAGGGAACCGTAAATGAAGGCGTGCCCCGGTCCGGACAGATCCGGCTCATCGTATGGGACGAAACGGACGAACGGGTCTTCGGAAACCATGAACGATACGAAGGCGACATCGTCAAATTCTACGCTTTCTATGGAACCGGCAAGAAACCGGTAAGATCCGATGATATCAAATGTGAAATCAAATCAAAGCGAGGTACCCGGGAAATGACCTTCGATAAAAAACGAGGTCTGTACTGGTTTCAGATGAAGGCCAGGGAGGCGGGAATGTTTCCATGGTCTGTGAAATGTGGTGGAGGCGATTATCCGATCCTCGAAGAACATGACGAAATAGATATATTATCAGTCAAGGAGGATCTGTACAGGCAGTTGCTGGCGTTCAAAAAGACCTATGATTTCGAGAAAGATGTGGCGCTCACCAAGAAGAAGGGAGCATATCCACGGCTCGTGAACCATTTCATGATCTCCGGAAAGATTCTCGATGAAAATTACAAGGGTGTTAATCTCAACAGGGAACTTGCTTCCGCATTATCCAAGTGGGACCTTGTATCACCATCACTCTACAATATAAGAAAATTCAATCTGGATAAGCATCTTGATATCATAAAGATGATAAAGGAATTCAATCCGAACACGAAACTCCTCATGTACCTTCCCGGAGGGAATTTTCCGATCAACAGCAAAGGTGTATTCTCAGATGAAATCACGCAGAATCTCTCCGGGAAAGGGTGGCTCGTGAGAACCCCTGGCGGGGAGTCCTTTCCCCCTCACGGGGACTGGAAACTCGTACAATATACACTGGATGGTTCCGCATCATTCATGGCGGATTTCATTGCAGACAAGATTGAGCAGTATCGGTTTTTCGATGGAGTCTGGCTCGACCTCATGAGAGGAGAGAGGGTGATCAGCAAATGGTTTGAAGAAAAAAAATTGAATATCGATATGGATCGTGACGGTGTAAATGACCTACAGCAACATGGCGCAAATTGGGCTATCAATCAGATACAGAAGGGGTATGCGAGTCTGTTTAAAAATGTCAGAATGAAGCTGGGGGATGATAAAATCATCATCGGCAATCCCGGGGTGCCATGGGAAATCAACAAAATATATGACGATTCAGAAATGTTTAAATATGCGAATGGCAACATGCAGGAGGGCGCTGAGGGAGTGTACTTCGTGGTGAAAATGGGCGTCAAAGGTGCCCTTCTCAACGCAGAACACGCTTACAGCAAACCCGAACAGGTCTTCATCATACATCTCGAGAATACCGATCCTGATACTCTGAAGAGGCAGGAGGTGCGTTATGCCCTTACGATGACTTTGATGACAGATGCCTATTTCAGTTACGATTCCTATGATTTGATGAATGGCGGGCATAGATACCATAACCAGATTTACTGGTGGCCTGAATATAATGTGGATCTCGGTTTCCCGAAGTCGGGCTTTTCGATTAAGGAAGATCCGAGGGGGAGAAAATATTACTTGAGAAGTTTTGATAAGGGCGTGGTGATCGGCAATAACGGAAGGGAATCTGTAAAGGTATCTCTGGGTGAAGATTATATCAATGTAAGCACCGGTTTGCTAGCTAGCAGCTTTGAGATCGCGCCGAAGGATGGAATGATCCTCGTTTCCCGATCGGACAAATGAGAAGATTCACCTATCGCATGAGGACCATCTTTTTCATCAAGGATCGGTTGGTTGAAGTGAGTCGATACAGGTATATCCCGGAGGGTACATTCCGGTTGAACTGGTCTTTCCCGTTCCAGACGCATCTGTACATCCCTGCCTCCACAACCCCATGAAGGAGAGTTATAATCTTCTTTCCCCTCACGTCGTAAACCGAAAGGTCGAACAGGCCCGCTTCATCGTTCATGGCTTCTTCATCCACCTCAAAAACAATTGTCGTCACGGGATTGAAGGGGTTTGGATAATTTTGCAGAAGTGGTACCGGCATTGAAGGAAGATCTTCAGTCTCGTTATCATTAACGAAAATTCCACCTGCCTGCTCGAAGTAGAATCTGCCGACATCTGAGATTGTACTGTCAGGATCGAGAGGGCTCGATGGATTTCCAGCATCGATACAGGGAGAGGTCTCATTGAGGTTGAAATTGTATTCGAGAAGATCAATGAACTCGGGATCTTTGAAAATATTTGATTCCCCGAGACTTCCACCGATCATTTCACCACGCGGGTTCAGATAAAAACAGTTGTAATTTGTTTCGACTTCAAGGTCAGTATTGATCCGAATACAGTAATCACCGGTGCTGCCGTACACGATGTTATTCACAATGGTCGCGCTCGAGTTGGTGTTGACAAGTACGGCGGACCCATTTTGCGCAATATTTCCGATCAGCGTGTTGTTCATTATCAGGGAAGATGAATTGGTTTCGACCAGGATTCCCCCACCGATGTCGGCTGTATTGAGAACAAAGATGTTTCTCGTGATCGTCGGATGACTGCCCCAGTAGCATCGGATGCCTCCCCCGCCGGATGCTTCGTTTTCCTTAATGTAATTTTCGGTGACCAGAGGAGAGCAGTTGCTATGAATGTTAATTCCGCCCCCGCGTGCGCTTAATGCTCGGTTCTTTTCGACCAGATTCCTCGAGATAGTAGGATTGGAACGGTCGATAACGGTTATCCCTCCTCCACCGCCCTCAATGGCCTCATTGTCCACCACACGATTCGAATCAATGACAGCTCTGCTTAGATAATGTACAAGTATTCCACCCCCGATATGCTGTGCCCTATTGGATTCCACGATGTTCCCGGTGAATATCGTGGAGTCGTTTTTGGTACAGATGAAACCACCTCCATCACCATCTGAAACATTGTGAGAAATGGTATTACCCTTGACGAGTGACATGTACACCGTGGCTTCATCACCTTCCACGTATACTCCCGCTCCGGCATAATACGTAGTGTTGTTGGTGATGACATTGTTCTCTACAACAGCATACGAATCATTCAGGAACACACCACCGCCGAAACCATATCCGGGCTGACCGGAAGCCGAATTACCGGATATGGTATTATCGGTTATTGTAGGAGATGCTAAAGTGGACGTCACTCCACCTCCTTCAGATTGGGCATGGTTATTGTTAATCTCGTTGTCGGTAATCACGGCGCTCGAGTTGCTGAAGCAGGCTATACCTCCGCCATAGCCGATAGTGTTGTCATAACCGGCCACATTGTCCTCGATCGTGTTCGCTTCGATAACTGGAGAGGAGTCTAACGCTAGTATTCCCCCTCCCGAGTGGAATGCCTTGTTGAGTACGATTGTATTCTCGTATATATGAGGGGATGATCCTGTTCTGCATACAATGCCGCCCCCCGCATGCGAAGCGAAATTGTTCTCGATATCATTCGCGTGGATATCGGGATTCGAATTTTCCTTGCAGGAAATGGCCCCGGCGATGCCATGGTTATCACGAAAAGTGTTCATTCCTATCGAAGGGGAGGACGCATAGCAGGTTATACCCCCTGCTTCATACTTCTCAGAGATATTTGACAAGAACGTATTCGAAAGGATGGTGGCATCGGAACCGGCACTGAGATATATTCCCCCGCCGCTCATTGTGGATCTATTATCCATAATGAGATTGTCCACGATAATAGGTTTTGAGCCGTTGATGACCGCAATCCCCCCGCCTATCTTGCCGGTATTTTCTTTTATGATATTGTTTGCGATGACCGGACTACTTGCACCGTTAATCAATATGCCGCCGCCGGAATTGCTAGGAGAATACCCTCCGGTTATCGTGAACCCGGAGAGCGTGGCGGATGAAACCTCCCCGGACACCAATTTCACGACCGTTCCCGTATCGTTCCCGTCCAGGATCGTTGAATCGGGGCCCCCTCGTGAAATGATGACGACATTTTTCCCCATATAGTCAATTTGTTCATAGTATCTCCCCGGCAGCACGGTGATCGTATCGCCCGCATTTGAAGAGTTGATTGCATCCTGAACCCCGTTAAAATCTACTGGAACAATGTAGGTATTCGCGTAACACATTGTTGAATAAAGAGATAGTACCATCACGAAAACCATCACTCTTGTGTTCATGGTACTTATGCCCTCACGCAATTGCTAGTTTTTGAATTCTGTCGTTACATTATTACTCGTTACGTGGCAAGTATCATGCCACTGAACCGGTTCACACGAGTGCATTGAAATACGGGGGATTTTGAAGAATTATTGCGTAATCACGGGAGGAATTTGTCCAGGAACCGACAGGAATCTGTCAAGAAAGAAGCCGGGATACTACAATTCTGAAAAGAAGTAGCCGGGTGTGAGGACTGTATCACTCCTGGTAGGGTTATTAGATACTATCGCGAGAGGACCATCTTCCGGATCATTGTCTTGCCGGAAGAGAGGATCCGGTAGAAATACACTCCTGAAGGCATTTCGATACCGAGTTCGTCTGTTCCGTCCCAGAGCACCCTGTGAGAACCTGCGGGACACCGTTCATCCAGGATTGTACGAATCGTACGTCCTCTCACATCGAAGATCCTGAGAAGGACATCGCCCTCTTCCTCGATATCGAAGCGAATCTCGGTCTGTGGATTGAATGGATTTGGGATGTTCTGATAGAGCCATGCATGTACTCGTGGATCATTTTCATTGAGATCGTCATCATCGATCCCAATCGGTTCCAGTATCTCCACCGTGGCTGAACCATGATCGATATCTTCACCCATTGTATCTTCCAGCGTTGCCCTGATCAGTGCTTCTCCCGGCTCAGTTCCAGGTGTGATATACACCTCCAGCGGGTAGAGAATCGTCTCGGAACCGGAGAAGTGGAAGCTCGTATCTGCGACCGTGAATATCGTTCCGGTGTCAGGTCTCAGCACCACGGACAGCTGTACTGTCAAGGCGGTATCGACGTGGCTTATCATTCTTACGGTAAAGCTCAACGTGTCTCCAGGATACACTCCCGGGACCGGTTGGTCTATTCCCACACCGAGTGGAGGGAGTTCGTATACGTAGGCTTTGCCTGCATTAGATGCATTTTCATCATTTTTCTTTGCGCCAATGGAAAAATCGGGTAATCCGTTCTGATTCAGGTCGACGGTTCGAGCTAGGGAATAGCCGAACTCATCTCCCGAGTTCTCTCCCCTGAGGGTTATGTCAGCGGTGTTGTCAGGACCGGTGGGCGAACCGAAAAAAACATACACCTTGCCCTGCTCCTCGGGACCCGCGTAGGCTGCTCCAACGGCAATATCGTTATAACCATCCATGTTGATGTCGCCAATCATCTTCACGTCGAACCCAAATTGATCTCCCTCGTCTTCTCCGGTAAATATGACATCGGGAGTCGAATCGGGAGGAGAACCCCCATAGAACAGGTATGCCCTCCCGGCTTCTACTCCGCCTGCGTAATCCGTTTTCGCACCTACGATGAAGTCATTATAGCCGTCCCCGTTAAGATCTCCACAACCGGCAGCTGCCCATCCGAACATGCTGTAGGTGGACTGACCGACGACGAGCAGGTCGAATGATTCATCGAGGTTTTCTCCTCCGAAAAAGATCTCCGCATAACCGTATGATAAGTCCCCCGCATTGATGGAATGAGCCCCGACCAGAACATCATCAGAACCATCACCGTTAATATCACCCAGACCGGCTGTAGAGGCCCCGATGTGCCCGTGAGCAAGAAAACCGGTGACCACGAGATCTGCTACTGTGTCCGGCGGATTACCTCCGAAGTAAAAATAAGCTCTCCCCAGTCCGCCTTCGCCGTCATCCGCCCCTACGACGACATCTTCATACCCATCATTGTTCAGATCGCCTGCTCCAGCCACGGCATATCCGAAATAATCCCTTATCACGGAACCTTGAAATGTGACGTCAGCGCTGGAGTCCGCCGAGGGACCTCCAAAGTAGATATAGGTTGTGCTGGGATCAAAACTCACTCCCTGCTGGTACGCCCCGACGATGAAATCATCCCAACTGTCATTATTCACATCTCCTGCATTGGCGATTGAGTAACCGAAGAAATCTTTGGTCTCTTCCCCACTCATGATGAAACATGGAAGATCGGGAAGAAGAATGTCCCCGCATATGAGATAGGTCCGTCCTCTGTGATTTGATTCATTCATAGCCGAGAGGATGAGATCGTTGATGCCATCTCCATTGTAGTCGAAGGAGCAGGCATCCTGCCCAAGCGTGCTGAGGTTTTGTTTCCCCATATATGTTTTTATTAGTTTCAAAGAGTATCCGGATGAATCCTGAATGTGAAATCCGGAAACTGTAAACAACACGATGATGAGAATACGGAACCTCATTTTTATATCTCCTTGTCAGATGAGAGATTGTTGATATTATCTCATATTGCTCTTACAATCTTGTGTTGGAGTATACTGGTTCGAAACAACACCTACATGAACCCCTGTGAATCCTTCTTATTCATGGCAGGCAATACGAACACATTTCTTATTCTCAATTGTAACCTCCTACGAGGTTCATATCCATGACACTCTCAAACAGCTTCGCCTGTTGCGTGACTGTTAGTCTCAGAAGGGGGTATAATTGAAAAACGAAGATTGTGTGATCTAATTATAGCATGAGAAGTCCTGATTAGTCAAGCAATGTCAAAAAGGTTCAAAAAGGTAGATCATACCTATCCTGATTTGTTCATAGATATGGCATTCAAACGAGGGGACGGCTCGGTTGATATGTCCCCATTTTTTATGGGTTTGGTTTATCCGGTGCTGGATTTTACTCCTGTCGGGTTAGGAAAGTTAAAAGTGAACTCTTTAAGAATTTAAAGTGAACACATCAGAAGACGATCAAGAGAAAAGAAGTCACCAACATTTTGAGCCTTAAAGAATCTCAAAACGTTGATAACTTCCAGATAATCACTACTGTGGAGACCGTTACTTGTAATGCTGAACAATGATCCTAAACCACCTTAATAATCTCAAATCTTCATTTTCAAGAGTTCACTTTTAAACTTTAAATTTAACAAAAACAGTTCACTTTTAATTTTTATCTGGCAACGGGGGAATAAGTGCTTGACATTTCAATCAGTTAGTGATACAATGGTATAATATTACACAGTTTTTGCGTTTTCTTGTCTAGAGGACCACTAAGTCACCCCCGTTAAGGAGGTTACCACCGTGCTCAGATCACTCGTACTTGTACTCTCCATTCTGCTGGTTCCCTGTGCTGCGAATGCTGCCTGGATCGGCATGGGTGGTACACCCGATTCGCCTGTCCAGGTTACCGTCCTGGAAGATGGCCCTGCCGGGACCGTGCTGGAGTTCGACACTCCGGGATTCTACCTGAACGACATCACAATCAATGGTGAAGAGGCCGGTCTCGTGAAACTCCCCCATGCCGTCACCTACATGGATGAAGGGCTTCCCGAACTGCCGAGGGTTACGAGAAGCATCATCATTCCCGACTACGCGGGCGTGTCGTATGAAGTGGTGGAGGCCCATTACACCTCCTATGACGTACCGAAGATGGTCCCTTCCAGGGGCAACCTCCCGAGGACAGTGGATCCCGCAGATGTCCCCTACACCTTCGGCGACTTCTACGGGACGGATTCCTGGTTTCCGGCAGAGACGTTCGTTCTGCTCGATCCATTCATCCTGAGGGATTTCAGAGGTGTGTCCTGTCAGTTCAATCCGTTTCAGTACAATCCTGCTCAGGGGACACTGAGGGTCTGCGACAGGCTCGTGGTCAGGGTCTTCGAGGATCATGCCGGTATGGTGAACGTGAAGGAAAGAAGGGGGAACGGGATTTCATCCGACTTCGAGAGCCTCTACCGTACAATGTTCCTGAATTACTCGACAGATGGTACGAGGAACAATCTTTACATCAGTGAAGCCGGGAAAATGCTAATAATTGTCGATGATGCTTACGTGGATGATATCTTACCACTTTACGAGTGGAAGATGAAGAAAGGCATTGAAACCACGATCGTTCCGCTTTCGGAAATTGGCAGCACACGCTCACAGGTTCAGAGTTATGTGCAGAATTGCTACAACAACGATGGTATAACCTTCGTGCTGCTTGTAGGTGATGGAGAAGATGTACCGTACCAGCTCGGGAACACCGGTGCAGCCTCTGGCGCTGTGGCCGATCCTGTGTACGCGTGTCTCGAGGGATCCGACTGGTATCCCGACTGTTTTGTCTCGAGGTTCTCCGTACAGTCCCATTCACAGGCCCAAAATCTGGTAGCCCGCTCGATCGGCTACGAGAGATATCCATCCATCGGCGGAAACTGGTACCACAAGGCGACGGGGGTCGCCAGTGCGGAAGGTTCACCTCCCGACTACCAGCGCGCCAACTGGCTGCGAACCGATCTTCTCGGTTACAACTACACACAGGTCGATCAGATCTATGATCCCGGTGCCTCTGTCACCACGTTGATCAATGCTGTCAATGAAGGACGGAGTTATATCAATTACATCGGGCACGGCTGGAACCAGGGATGGGTCACCACCGGATTCGATAACGCGGATGCCCAGCAGCTCGACAATTACTGGATGCTTCCGATCGTCTGTTCCGTCGCCTGTGATGGGGGGTATTTCCCCGGTACAACCTGTTTCGGGGAAGCCTGGACCAGGGCAGGATCTGCGACGAACCCGGCGGGAGCGATAGCGTTTTATGGTTCTTCGATCTCACAGAGCTGGGTTCCCCCGACGGTCGCCCAGGGCGCTGCGGTCGATTACCTGGTAGGGGACCAGGCCAACACGGTGGGAGGATTACTGTTCAACGGTTCATGCGTCATGATCGAGGAGTACTATCCGGGTAACTACGGTGCCGAGATGTTCCAGACCTGGCACATCTTCGGGGATGCCTCGGTACAACTGCGTACCGACACTCCTTCCGATATTGAGGTGGTACATCCCGGGGCGATCTCTCCCGGCGAAAATCTGACGGTAACAGTGTCATCCTCCTTCGTACCTATCGAGGGAGCCCTCGTCGGTCTGTGGAAAGTCGACGAACTTCAACTGGCAGGCTACACCGATGCCGGTGGTGAGATCACCTTCTCCATCCCCCTGGATGTCACATCGGGCGAGATGGATGTCACGGTGACCTCATACAACGGTATCCCTTACGAGGGGATCTGCGACCTCGACGTGAATGTCCCTCCGAAACACCGGGAGGTGCATCGGTTCTGATCAACGACAGGTCTTCATCAGGCTCTTGATCGCCTCACCGACCATCTTCTCGTGTTCCTCGGCTGTCAGAGCTCTGCCGTATGTCCTGACAATCCTGTCCCATTCCTCGGTACCATAATACCGGTGGCAGCCTATACAGAGCCCTTCCCTCTCGACCAGGTTCCTCTGGTTCTGATCCAGGGGGCGATCCTCGGGAAGAGGCATGTTGAATACCTGCCAGCCTCCTCTTGTCACAAGCTGATCGAGTGTGAAGGGAAAATCCGGTATCCTGGGAACTTGCCATTTTGCCGACACGGCACCGGGGATGTCTCCGTACACTCCATGCGACAGATCCTGGAACTCCGGGTGGTCGCCGTTCAGCACGGCGGCACTCCGGGAGTTTGCGGTTCCGTAGCCGATGGCTTTCGGATCAGTGTGGCAGTTCTCACATGTCCGGGCGACGAGGCTCACGGAATGCGGCTGGAGCGGGGCAAGCGTCGGTGAATCCTGGCCTGTTGAGGTGCGGTAGTGTCGGTTGAGAGCCTTGACCGCACCATCCCCGTCTATGAATGTCGAAAAGACCTGGCAACCGGGTACGATGGGAGACACCTTCCCCCTGTAATTGACACCGAGAATGGGATTCTCCCATCTCAGGAAAGACCTGTTCTCGATGGATAGGTCTCCGAATTCCCTCTTTAGAGACTGCCTGCCAGTTGCAGGGTCGCGATTCTTCGATGTCTTTATCCAGTCTATCCCTTCGATCCTCCTGTCGTACTGCATGTGGCAGCCGTAACACTGGGGAGCCCAGGTGGCATGGCAGGCGTAACATTCCATCTTCTCGATGTGCTGCGGAATCTGTTCCATCGCGACCTGTCCCTGCCGGGTCTTGAAAGTACCTGCAAGAGCAATTTCCTTGAGGAGGGGGATGTCGTGTTCGGTGCCGGTATACCGGCTTATCAGGTAAGCACGATTACCCTCTTTTCTCCAGTTGGCCTTGACGTTGCCCTTAGTGGTCAACAGGAACTCCCCGACTCCTGATTTGAACGTCCCCCTCTCACCATCCAGGACGACAGGAGTCCCGAAACCGACCGGCAGTTCCCACGGGTACCTCTCGGGTGTTCCGTGACAGTCGTAGCAGCTGATCTCGATCTGGTAATAGGTGACCGGATAAATGTTACCGTCGCCGTGGACCTCGATCGACGTGTGGCAATCGGTACACTGCATGCCCCTTTCGAAATGAACGTCTTCCCTCACGTGCAGGTATTCCTTGGTGAAGAGAGGTTCCTGGGGATTCGCGTTCTCATCGTATGGTGGAGCCTTGCCGTCCTTGACGTAATCATACTCGAACATACCGACAAAAGTTGTCCCTATCCTCTTTCCTCTCGTGTGGCAGTGGGTGCACTGAGATGCCGGAATCGCCGTGGTGATCCTGTGTTTCAACGGATGGGGCCGGGTTCCGTCATTCTTGATTGTCTTATCATCCCCCTCGTAATGCCCGTCATTGCCATAAAGCACGTGACAGGCTGCGCATCCGGAAGCTCTCATGTCCCCTCTCCTGTCTCGCCCCTCACCCCACACATGGCACCGGGCGCACTGTTTCCTGTGCACATCGGCAAACCCGGCGGCCTCCTCCGAACCCAGCTCCTCCACACCCCGTTCGAAGAAGGGGATTTCCTTCACACCCTCCAGTCTCCTCTGATATCCCTCTTCAATCGCCCGGGAAGTCCATTCCCTGTAGGCATCGGACCCGACCCTCGGCACGGGTCCGTCAGAATCATCCATGGTGAAATCAGCATAGGGGAATGTCCCCTTGTCGATGAAACCGTTGGAGGAAAGTATCTTGCTAGCCTTTCCGGTTTCCAGCGACATGAGCCCCCTCGCCATCCGGTAAGTATAATCGATGCCTGTCCTGCCCGATGGGTCGGACGAACTAACCGCCATGGACAGCAGTTCCCCTCCGACGGGTTTCTCGAGAGCCTGTCCCATGATGCTGGTTATACTTCCAGGGCTGTCATGACACTTCGAACAGCCCTTCCCTTCATGGAGCACCCAGAGGCTCGAGGGATTGTGGATCATATTCATGTGCGCTTCCCGCTTGCTGCGGGCCGATGGATTTCCTTCGTGACAGATGGCACATTCGTATCCCGATCCCTTCCCATATATCTGCTGGGCGAATCCGAGCAAAAACGGCTGCATCCGCTCGTTGATAATCTCGATCCCTAGGTGACAGGAGAGACAGCCCTCCTCCTCGGTGTCCGGACTTGCAAAGCGGGAGGTTGCGGGTTGAGTGACCACGATCAGGGTGGTCACAAGAAGGACCACGACACCGGCGGATGACAGGGCATTGGAAAATATAAGTTTTTTCATGTGAATCCCCTTCACTTCACTCCCGCTTCTCGTGATAGAAGTTTCCGGCGGCGGCGGGATCGATTGGATTTCTACATGTTGTGTTCCCTCTTACTATAATATACAACATAAAGGAATATTGATCAATTACGCACTGGAGTTACCTCACTCAACGGATTCATCCGCCTCATCCATTCCCGTCGCTGTATTGATCCCGGCCCTCTTGATTTCCAGTAAAAATAGGGACAGTCACCATTTTTTCACCATTATTTATTTTGTTCAATAAATGATGACTGTCCCTATTTTTCCGCATGGCCGGGAACCTCTATTGCTCTCTGTAATTGTCGTCGAATTTCTGGGATGGAACACAAGCCCCCTTGATTACCCGGATGGAAATACCGAAGTAGGATGGAGGGACACCGAAGGACGTGAGGTGACAATGACATCCAGGGATCACGTTTCCACGGAGGAGCACACTGCTGCTCCTCGTGAAACAAAACCTTTTATCGCACGACTCACTACGGTCGTCCTGTTCGGCGCACTATTGGCCGTCCTGCTCACCAATCTGGCGGGACCTTCGGACCTGTTCGGATTGAATCTCGAACGCCTTTCCAACCTGAATCCCCTGAACGACGAACTGCTCGATGTAGAACACAGGGATGGTTACCTTCTTATCACGGCAGGACTCGGGGGGACGGCCCTTGTCGATGTGACGGATCCCTATAATCCACAGGAACTGGACTGGTACCTCGATCTTCAGTGCGCGTGGGACAGGTTGTACAACATCTTCTTCGGGGAGCAGCTAATCGCCGGTGCGGGCAGGAGTTGTCCGATCCCCATACTCACTCTGACTGATAACAACAAAATCCAGCTCATTTCCCGTCACAGGACCGGATTGTTCGATTACGAGGATGTGACGATATCGGGTGACTCCCTCATTGTTGCAGCTGCACATACGAACGGTATAGAAGTCATCGATGTCTCCGATCCCTCCTTCCCGGTTTCACTCGGCAGTACTCCTCTCGATAATGCCTGGGCGGTAAGGGTGGAAGGGAGCCACGCTTTCGTGGCGGATGGAGGGGCGGGTCTTTCGATCGTCGACATCTCGGACCCCTCTGCTCCTGTTGTCACGGGGCAGCTGGCGCTTGAGGGTTCTGCAAAGGATGTCCGAGTGAGGAATAATTACGCTTTCCTGGCCCTGGGGGATGCAGGGATCGCGATGATCGACGTCACCGATCCTGAGACACCGTTTCTCGTCGGGCAGTACAATTCGAGCGGACTCGCCGCCCACCTCGCTGTGGACGACAGCATCGTCGCCGTAGCCGACTGGGATGACATTGAGATCCTGAAATACGGACCGGACGGGACACTCGAGGTCGTGGGCCACAAGAACAGTGGTGGACGCGTAATGGGAATCGATCTGGCAGATGACCTGGTATATGTCGCGGAGTGGAACCTTCTTCAGGTTTACCGTTTCGGACAGGTCGCCGGTGCTGATCTCGACCTGGATCTTGTGGACATTCACTTTCCGAGGACGGAAGTCGGCCTGAGTCGGGACACCACTTTCGTAATTTCGAACAACGGCGGATCGACTCTCACCATCGAATCGATCGACATCAGCTTCACAGATTTTTCGCTGGATGTGACCGCTCCGCTCGACATTCCACCCGGACAGGATTTGAAAGTCACCCTCACCTACACTCCGTCGGTAGAGGACGGGCAAAAGGAATATATCACCTTTAGTTCCAACGATACGGATGAGCCATCATTCAGGATCGGCGTGTGGGGAAACGACATCGACCTCAGGGTTGGTGACCAGGCGCACAACTTCACTCTCCCGCTTCTGGATGGTGGGGAAGTGACCCTGTTCGACCTGCGGGGAAGTGTTGTCGTGCTTTCATTCTTCGCCTCGTGGTGACCGGTCTGCGGTCCGCAGTTAGCGGATATCGAGGACGGAATCTGGCAGACTTACCGTGATGAAGGTGTGCTTCTCTACGGAGTGAATGACGAACGAATGCCGGATCTTCTGAATTTCCTTGAGCAGATTGACATCACCTTCCCGGTCATCCTCGGTAACCCTCCCGGCTATACCCTCTTTGGTGGTCTCTCACCTTTTCCCAGGGATTACATCATCGACCCCGAGGGGGTCGTCCAGTACGTCGCGACCGAATATCGCCCGACCGAGATGTCGACCATCATCGAGCGCCTGCTTCCTACCGTCGTTGACGATGAAACCGAGAAATCGACTGATCCACTCCTTCCAAGGGGATTCCTGCTCCAGCAAAACTTCCCGAATCCCTTCAACCCGAGTACAACGATCAGATTTGAGATCGCTGATGGCATGGTATCAGGAGAAGTCGAGCTCTCGATCTTTGACATGAGAGGTCGAAAGATGAAGACACTCATCAACGAAGTGATGGGTGAGGGACTTCACGCCATCCACTGGGACGGAACCGACGAGACTGGAAACCGGCTCCCATCGGGAACGTACCTCTACAGCCTGAAGATCGGGAACGAGCAGTCCGTGCGCAAGATGATCATGATACGGTGATAGAACACCTACGAGATAAAGATCGTCTGTTACTCTTCGATTGAAAGCCGGGGAAGACCTCGATCACCCCCGGCTTTTCTTTTGTGCGCCCGGCAGGGCGCATCTGCCGGGAGGTAGAGCCTTCATCGCGGTGACCATCGCTATCAACCGGGATGTGAAAACGAACCGGGAAGTGGCCGGGAGATTTATGATCACCTGGAAGGTCCTATCGGGGGAACCTCTCCTCGCAGAAAAGGGCCTCCATCAAAAATCTCCCTTGACAACCCCCCCCCCCGAGTACGTTATCATTAATATACATCACTCCTGAGGGCCGTCTGGGCCTCGCCCTTTGTTCATACACTCATTGAATATCCAGTTTCCAGAGAACTCCTACCAGGAGGAGGACATCATGAAACGCCTTGTCGTCTTTTTCTTGAGTATGACAACAGTAATTTCCATAGTCGGTGTGAATCTTCTCGCACAGGAACCGGTTGGTGAAAGGTATCCCAAAGTATTGGGAGAATTCTGGTCTTTACCTACAAAAGGGGGAGTAGTCCCGGGATTCGGGCCGGGTGGTGATTTTGGGGATGGAGAGGGAAGTCTTCCAGAAGGTGAATGGACCTGGTATGAAAACAGAGTTAAATTTCTCAGGCGATTTGATAAGAATGTCGTTGATTGGACTCATGTGATGAGCTGGGAAAAAATATATAACCAGTATTCTCCAGTATTAACTTGTATTAGCTTAAACCATGATTTTTTCGGCCACTATTATGATCACGATTCTTACCATGGCGCATCGAAGCAGGATCTCTTAACAAAGAGCAAAGCCGGGCCGCTTCTCATCGGCTCGGATGTTTCTCAAGAGGTATATGCGAGATATGATACCCATAATTTTAATCATTCATATTTCTCTGAAGTCAATGCCGACCATGGGAAAAGAGAATTGAGTGACTGGTTGAGCCCTGGGTGGTTCGAGATGGCAGTCGGGGATATTGTGAACGATATTGATTATCTGGGAGATGATTATTACGACATTACTATTGAACATGCGGAATCGCTTTCTCACTTTCAGCATGCATGTTGGGACGCCCCTGACAATGACAGAAATTGTTCTCGTGATCAGATGGATGTTCGTGATTATACGTATGTAATGGTGTTGCCAATAGAACTTGATGAAATAACGCTGACAGACTGTTGGCTCACACGTCACTATGAAATCATGAAGGTTACTGACATCATAGAACCCCAGACATTACGTGCGAAGAGAGCTCAACTCGGAACACCGCAAATAGATTTTTATCCAGGACAAGAGATCAGACCGCTCATATGGGCCAACCCTATCATGTGGGGAAGTACCGCGTTTTTCATGAATCCTTCCGAGGATGCTCCCCGGGCATACCTGCAGAGTACAGACAGCGGCCTCTACTGGTTGTCGAATGTTACCGCTGCCTTTGCGGGGAACCATCTTTTGAAGGCACAAGTAGCTATCAATCGTGATTTCCCATCAATAGACACTACAATATACCTGGATGACGGCCTCATGCTCGATGCATATCTCGGGAGCGGCTTGAAGGCCAAGGTGAACACGCAAAAGGTCTATCTTCATGCCGAGAAGATCGATTTGAATCTGGACGGTCTCCCCGATTGCCCGGGAGGGTTGAGTGAGAATTGTGAGGAAGAGAGGATGGATGCGTGGAGGCAAGGGTATGTTCATTTTCTTACAGACATAAGGGATTCTGCAGCTTCTCCGGCGATCCGAAATAATGCAGATTACGTCTACATCACCCCCAACGGGCATCCGGATGCTTCGATTCGCCAGTTGGTGAACGGGCGTCATTTCGAAGATGTGAACGGTGGATTCCAGGAAGCCACTCTGGATAAAGTATTAGAACATTGTTACCAATACGAGAATTTTGATTATAGAGACCCCAGGAAAGTCCTGTTTTTCGAACGGGAAGTGGATCCCATCGATCCCAATGAGCCGAATCATGTGAATCTGTCGATGATGAGACTTACCATGGCTCTCTCACTCATCACCACGAATTATGGGAACTATGGGACCGTAGGTGGCCCCATTGGGCACCATTATAACACTCGTACGCCTTTGTTCAATGATTTGTATGACAGTTACGATGTGGAGATAGAGGATTACTATGATGAATATGCGGTTGATTCAGAGGGGCACGGTTGCCGTAATGTGGCCTTTCCCATCGATAATGAGTTATATTTATATCAGAGCCGATACTATCTTGGAGAACCGATTGAAGAGGCGTATCCGGATATAGATCCACAGGATCCGGATTTGCCGTATCCACGATGGTACAGGGACCATGAAGACATCATCTACCGGGAATTCGATCATGGACTGGTGATAGCACATCTGGCACTGGAGAGCTGTCCCGGCGGGAGAGATGTGTATGATGTCGTGTTCGATGGGATGGTTATCCAGGAGGATCCGAGGGAATGGACAATGTTATGCCCTGGGGGATGTTGTTTCATGGAGATAGAAGGAGGCCCGTGTCCGGGATACTATAACGATGGGACGAATTCGGGTATTCATCATAAAATCGGCGTCGTTGTCGATCCAAGTGGAACCGGCGATGCGATCATCTTGTTGAAAGAGGGTGATGGATTCAGTTATGATCCGGAGCAACACATCGAGTAGGGCGAGAGCGGGAGATAAAGGAGGGAACCGGGAGAAGCGGCTGTGCCCCTTGTGGCTCGGTCAGCGGATAGTCCTCGTATTGATCGCTATTTTCCAGGTTGCAGCCGTTCAGGGTTACGCTGATGTGAGCGTGTCATTGCCGGAAGATACACCATCGTTTACCGACAGCCTCAATGTGAGGCGGTTGGGGAGGACACTTTTTGAGCCGTTATTTGTGGTCGAGTATTCGGACGGTGTGTGCTACATCAACTCCTATAACGACTTGTTCGTGCTCGATGTGAGGGATACGGCGAACATTTTCATCAAATGCCAGATTGCGCTCCCCGAACCCTTGAAAGTGAGGGGCATGTTTGTCGATGGATCCTTCATCTATCTCACGAAGGGGATCGGAGGGTTGTATGTAGTCGAGCGGGTTGCGGAAGACCGGCTCGAGATCGCCGGTTCATACGTTACGGGGAAGTGGATGGGGGATATAATTGTTTCTAACAATCTGGCATATGTTTCCCATGATTCCTGTTTGACCATCCTGGATGTGAGTAATCCGGGGAATATTGCCGTCGTGGGAGATTACAATCTTGGTATCTTCGGCTCGTTTGATTTGTTCCTGGCTGATACGTTATGTTATGCTACGTGTGGGCCTAGGGGTCTCAAGATATTGAACGTGAGTAATCCGGAAGATCCGGAAGAGATTGGAGCGTATGAAGAAGGTTATATGACCTCTGTATGCGTGAAAGATGGATTCGCCTATGTAGACGGTGCTGGTGATCTGACTGGTCTGAACGTATTCGATGTGCACGATCCCGGGAATATCGAGCTTATCGGAACACTCGAATATAATGGAACAGGGAACAGGGGGATCGCTGTATATTCCCACTATGTGGTAGTGTTAGGATCTATCAGACTGAACGTAATAGATGTGCGGGATCCGGAAAACATGGAGGTGGTGTGCACGTTCTATGATAAGAGATGGCAATATGACTTCTCGATTGATCTTCCCATTCTCTACCTGGTTGGTGAGATGGGATTGAGGATAATGGATCTCTCTGATCCGTCTGAAATGAACGAGATCGGATTCTACGGCGGGAATCATGGCATGAAAGGTGTACATGTCGTGAATAATTATGCATATCTGGCGGATTACAGGGATTGGGTGTTATACGTGGTGGATTTGACCAATCCCCGATTTCCCAGGATTGCCAGTGCGTACCCTGTAGATGCGGCATATGACGTGTATGTCGACGGGAACCTGGCGTACGTGACATCGGTGACGGATGGATTTTTCATACTCGATGTTACGGATCCCGACAGTATCATTCAAGTCGGTCATATCGACATCGATGCGCGGGGAGTGGTTGTGAGATATCCTTACGCCTATCTTGCAAGGGAGGAAGGTGATCCGGAAGGATTGCAGATACTTGATGTCTCGAGACCCGATTCCATAGTGGCTCTTGGATATGCACCGACGGAATATTCCTACAAGGTTGATGTCGAGGGCAATTGGGCCTGTATTGCCGGGGGTTTCTACGGGATATATCTGATAAATATAAGTGACCCGGAAAATCCCTATGTGGTGTCGCAGCGGTTCTGTTATGATATGGTGACCGACGTGAAGGTGTCGGGCCACTATATTTATGCCGCGGCGGGTTTTGCGGGAGTGCGGGTGTTCGATGCGAGCGACCCGTCCCATCCCCGGGAAATCGCGCCTTATGTTGGGGGTTATGGGAATCAGCTTCACATCGTGGAGCCTTACCTCTATCTTGCGGGAGGAGCGGACGGTTTGAGGGTAGTGGATATAAGTGTTCCGGACAGCTTGCATGAAGTCGGTTATTACGAAGTACCGAGTCAAGGTGGTATCTTCGCCGATAATGAACGGATATACATGGGAACAAATGCGTACGGGTTCTATCTTTTTGAATTTCTGCCAACGGGTATCATCTCGGATACCACGGGACATAATAACGTTGTCCCAAGGTCGTTTTCCCTTCATCAGAACTATCCCAACCCTTTCAATCCCGTAACCACGATTTCGTTCGTTATCCCGGGAGACCCCGGTTCTCGAAAGCGGACGAGATTGATCATATACGATTCACGCGGCAGATTCGTGAGGACGCTGCTCGATTCAGAACTGTCAGCCGGAACACATAAAGCGACGTGGGACGGCAGAAGCGAGAGCGGTGAGCGGGTATCCTCGGGGCTCTACTTCTACGTTCTAAAATGCGGCGATAGCACCCATACCCGCAAAATGATTGTTGTACGGTGATACTGCCGGTTGCCGGTTCCTCCTATCGCATGTTGATCGGGAGTGCCACGAAACCGCCTTCACTGACGTTGATCGTCTGGTCCGAGCCGACGTTCACGAGCCTCGAACGCTTCCCGCCCGGCCAGCGGACGACGA
>CAZZKG010000023.1:0-52568 GCA_964654825.1 uncultured Gemmatimonadota bacterium
GTTCGCCATCAGAGAAGGCGGCAGAACCGTCGGTGCCGGCATCGTAACTGAAATTATCGAGTAGGAGCATTGATGGCTGGACAGAAGATAAAGATTCGTCTGAAATCGTACGATCATGCACTGGTTGACAAGTCCACCGGGGATATCGTGAGGATTGCCCAGAAAACGGGCGCTCTGATATCCGGTCCTATCCCGCTTCCAACGAAGAGGCATCTCATTACCGTATTGAGGTCACCTCATGTTGACAAAAAATCGAGAGAACAATTCGAAATCAGGATCCACAAAAGGCTGATTAACATTATAGATTCCAGACCGCAGACAATAGACGCCCTAATGAAACTCGATCTGCCGGCGGGTGTGGACGTCGAGATCAAGCTGGAATCTTAGAAGAGGAAATCGTGATGTTAGGTCTCATAGGTAGAAAGATGGGCATGAGTCAGATTTTTGAAGAGGATGGCAGAATCATACCTGTAACCGTGATCAAGGCCGGACCCTGTGTGGTAACCGGGATAAAAACGGTCGAAATCGACGGGTACAGCGCTGTCCAGCTCGGTGTGGAAGAGGCGAAGGAACATCGAGTGAGGAAACCGCTCCTCGGGAAGTTCAAAAAGCTTGGCGTTGCCCCGATGAGGATTTTAAAGGAGTTCAGAGTTCCCGAGGATCATGAACTTGATAGAGGTCAGATGCTCACCGTAGAAATCTTCGAACTCGATACCAGGGTTGACGTGATCGGGGTTTCGAAGGGGCATGGATTCGCCGGCAGCATGAAACGCTGGGGGTTTCACGGATTCCCGGCGACACATGGGACAAAGGACACGCACAGGGTTCCCGGCTCTGTCGGGGCTTCAGCTGATCCGGCGAGAACATGGAAGAATAAAAAGCTCCCGGGGCATTACGGTGTGAAAAGACACACCGCGAAAAACCTCATCGTTAAAAAGATCGACACAGAAAACGGTCTGCTTTTCGTTAAAGGAGCTGTCCCCGGGTCGAGAAACAGTATGGTCGTTGTAAGAAAGACGGAGTAGAACTTATGCAGGAAATCGAACTTATGGATTTTCCACTTCATGCCCCTGATGGTAGCCCGAACGGAAATTGCGGATTGCCCGTCTGGCTGTTCGGTGGTGAAGTAAACCCCGTTCTTCTCCATCAGGTCGTCGTGTCATACATGGCAAATAACAGGCAGGGTAACGCGTCGACCAGGAGCAGGGCGCTCGTCAGGGGTGGTGGGACTAAACCCTGGAGACAGAAAGGTACGGGACGCGCACGGTCCGGTAGTACAAGATCTCCCATCTGGAAAGGTGGCGGTACGATTTTCGGTCCTACCAATCGTAACTACCGAATGAAGATCACCAAGAAGATGAAGAGAATTGCGCTCATATCCGCATTCAGCATCCGCGCAAGAGAGAAAGGGGTTGTTGTTTATGAAGTTCCCGAGTTCGAGAAGCCGAGGACGAAAACGATATATGATGCACTCTATACGATCGGGTTCGGCGGTAAGAAGACTCTCATGCTGACTGACGGCAGCAAAACTCAGGTGCTCATGTCATCTCGAAACATACCCTGGCTCACAGTGAAACCATTCCAGCAGATAAATTGTTGTGATGTCCTGAATGCGAATAAGATACTGATAGACAGGGAAATTTTCGAAGCGGAAATGAAGGTGGGAGAAAGCGATGGAATTTCACAAGATCATTAAAAGGCCGATTGTGACCGAGAAGAGCACCCAGTTGATGCAGGACAGCAATCAGTATGTTTTCGAGGTTGCCCAGAATGCAAATAAGATACAGATCGCACACGCAATCGAGGAGCTCTTCAGTGTGAAAGTAACTGATGTCAGGACCTTCAATATGATAGGGAAGGAACGGAGGATGGGGTTTCACAGCGGGAGAAAACCCGCCTGGAAAAAAGCTGTTGTGACATTGAGAGAAGGTGAAAGCATACCGGTCATCGAAGGGGTATAACTGGTTCGGGCGTACGGGTGGCCTCGGTGCGTCACCATATTTATAAACAGGATCACTGAGCTCAGTTTTTCAGGATTAAAAAGGGAGACGCGAACGTGGGTATCAAAAGTTTCAAACCGATAACTCCCAGTCAACGGTACAGGACTGTCTCTACTTTTGAGGAGATAACGACCGACCGGCCGTGCAAGCCACTCGTCTGTCATGTATCGAAGACGGGAGGGCGGAACATGAGTGGACATGTCACGATGCGCAGGAGGGGCGGGGGTAACAAACGAAGATATCGCATCATTGATTTCAAAAGGGATAAGTCAGGGATACCGGGGAAGGTCGCCTCGATCGAGTACGATCCAAACAGATCTGCCCGCATCGCTCTCATCAACTATGTCGATGGTGAGAAGCGCTATATTCTTCATCCGGTTGGCCTGAAGGTTGGAGACAGGGTCGAATCCGGGCAGGATGCAGAGATCCGTGTGGGCAATTCCCTCCCTCTGGCGAGGATCCCTCTCGGTACTCAGATACATAACGTTGAGCTGAAAGAAAAAAAAGGAGGCCAGATCGCTCGGAGTGCGGGCTCGAGTGTTACCCTGGTCGCAAAAGAAGGAAAGTTCGGTCACCTGAAGTTACCTTCGGGTGAAGTGAGACTCGTCAGGCTGGATTGTATGGCCACCATCGGCCAGGTAGGGAATATCGATCATGAGAACATATCCATCGGGAAAGCCGGTAAGAGCCGATGGTTGGGTAGAAGACCAAAGGTGCGGGGAGTCGCCATGAATCCGGTCGACCATCCGATGGGTGGTGGTGAAGGGAAGGCTTCCGGAGGGAGACATCCCTGTTCGCCCTGGGGGAAGAAGACGAAGGGTTTGAAAACCCGGGGTAAGAAGCATTCGGATAAGTACATTGTAAGACGGAGAAAGTGATTGTATAATCTGTGGACCATGTTCAAGGGGCAGGGAGATGGCTAGATCACTGAAGAAGGGGCCGTATGTCGATCCAAAGCTCATCACCCGTATCGACAGGATGAGTAAAAGGGGTGATAAACAGGTCGTGAGAACCTGGGCCAGAAGGTCCACCATCACGCCGGAATTCGTGGGTTACACCATCGCGGTGCACAATGGAAACAAGTTCATCCCCGTATACATAACTGAAAATATGGTGGGGCACAAGCTCGGCGAGTTTGCGCCAACGAGGATGTTCAGGGGGCACGGCGGAAAACTGGCTGAGAGAAAAGCCGGTAAGAGATAGAAAAGATCAGAGGAGATGAGATGGAAAGCAAATCGATCAGCCGGTTCGTGAGGATGTCCCCTACTAAAGCGAGGCTTGTTGCTGACCTGATCAGGGGAAAACCCGTAGAGGACGCATATACTATACTGGAACACACACGGAAACGAGCTTCTGTCCCGATCATGAAGGCGCTGAAGTCGGCGGTAAGTAATGCGATTTCCCAGAAGGGGACATTCGAAGTCAAACCCGAAGACATGTATGTGGCCGAGATACGAATCGATGGGGGGCCGATGTTGAAGAGGTACAGGCCGATGGCGATGGGGAGAGCCGGTATGATACGAAGGAGAACAAGTCATATTTATGTCATGGTGAAGACACACAGCGAAGTTTTCGAGGAATAGTTCTAGAGGAAAGGAGTTATCTTGGGACAGAAGACTCATCCAGTTGGTTTCAGACTTGGCATTGTCAAGGACTGGAAGTCACGGTGGATCTCGAAGAGAAACACCCCGGAGCTGCTTCATGAAGATGAAATGATCCGCAAGTATATCAAGAGCAGGCTTTCACATGCAGCGATTTCTAAAGTTGAGATCGAAAGGACGCCCAAAAAGGTCACTGTCATCATCGATACGGCGAGACCAGGTGTTGTTATAGGGAGACGGGGTGCCGAGGTCGACAAGTTACGGGACGAACTTACGCATCTGACCAAGGATGAAATCTCCATCAACATCAAGGAGATCAAAAAACCTGAGCTCGATGCACAGCTCGTCTCTGACAACATCGCGTTTCAGCTGGCGCAGCGGGTGAGTTTCAGGAGAGCTATGAAGAAGGCTGTGACTTCAGCTGTCAGGATGGGTGCCAACGGTATCAAGATAAAGTGTGGTGGGAGATTGGGAGGTGCAGAGATAGCGAGGAGCGAAGGTTATCACGATGGTCCCGTTCCTCTCCACACACTCCGCGCCGACATCGATTATGCGACAAGCACTTCTCACACGACGTTCGGCTGTATCGGCGTCAAGGTGTGGATATACAAGGGAGATGTACTCACAGACGTCGAGAGCTCGACCCCCGAGGCCTGAGAGAGCGGAGGAATGAAGCATGTTAATGCCTAAGAGGATAAAACACAGGAAACAGCACCGTGGCAGGATGGGCGGGAAAGCCATCAAAGGCGGTAAGGTGAGTTTCGGTGAATTTGGACTTCAGGCTACCGAGTCTGGATGGATCACAAACAGGCAGATCGAGGCCGCTCGAGTTGCTCTGACCCGTCATGTAAAGAGGGGTGGAAAGATCTGGATACGGATTTTCCCGGATAAACCGGTTACCAAGAAGCCCGCTGAAACCCGGATGGGGAAAGGTAAGGGTAATCCTGAAGGATGGGTCGCTGTTGTGAAACCGGGTCGAATCATGTTCGAACTGGAGGGAGTTGAGCAAAAAATTGCTTTCCAGGCGATGACCCTCGCTGCCAGTAAACTCCCCATTAAGACCAGGATAACGCAGAGATATCAATAGGGAGTCAGGTATGAAGAAGGCAGAGATCAGGCAGATGAGTGGTGCTGAAATGAGCGTAAAACTCAGTGAGTTCGAAGAAGAACTCTGGAGATTGAGATTCAGAAGTGGTGCTCAGAAGCTCGACAATCCACTGCGGATGAGAATACTGCGGAGGGACATTGCCAGGATTAAAACTGCACTCCGGGAGATGGATCTTGGATTAAGGGAGCGCATCGAATAGGGGATACCATGGCACAGAGTGAAAGAGGAAAACGGAAAGAACGGATTGGACTCATAGTCAGCAACCGGATGGACAAGACTGTCGTCGTGAGACTCGAGCGTCTCACGTGGCATCCACTCTATAAAAAGTCCATCAAGAAGAACAAGAATATCAAAGCTCACGACGAGGACAATACCTGTCGGATCGGTGATAAGGTCAGAATAATGGAAACGCGGCCTTTGAGCAAAGACAAACGGTGGAGGGTGGTGGAGGTACTCGAGCGGGTTAGCATCGAATCATAAGGCTTTTCAGCCTCACGTAACGAATGGGGATTAGTGATGATACAGGCGTTCACGATACTGAAGATAGCTGACAATTCGGGTGCGAAGAAGGCACGTTGCATCAAGGTTCTCGGTGGAACGAGGCGCAGATATGCCAGTGTTGGTGACATTGTCGTCGCCTCGGTCAAGGACGCATTACCGAACAGCAATGTGAAAAAGGGTGACGTAGTGCGAGCCGTCATCGTAAGATCGAAAAAGGAAATCAGGAGAAAAGACGGTTCTTATATCCGGTTTGATGAAAACGCCGCTGTTCTCATCAGTGACCAGAAGGAACCGAAGGCGACGAGGATATTCGGACCTGTTGCCCGTGAGTTGAGGGACAAGCAGTTCATGAAAATTATATCCCTTGCGCCCGAAGTAATCTGAGGGAGAAAACGATGGACATACTCGAACAGGATACGGTTCTCATTATAAAGGGAAATGACAAGGGGAAAACCGGGAAGGTTCTCAAGGTGTTCCCCCGGGATTCGAGGGTCATTGTGGAAGGAATAAATTTTATCAAAAGGCATACCAGGCCCAGCCCAACTAATCCACAGGGTGGTATCGTCGAGCGGGAAGCACCGGTCCACGTGTCAAAAGTCATGCTCGTGTGCCCCAAGTGTGGAAAAGGGAGCAGGCTCCGGCATCTCATCCTTGAAGATGAGAGGAAGACTAAAGTCAGGGAATGCGTGAATTGTGGAGAAGTTATACCGAAAAGTGGAGAGTAACGATGGCACAACCTCTTGAAGAAAGATATCATTCTACAATTGCACAGGAGATCGCGAAGGAGCTTGGGATAAAGAACAAACACCGGATCCCAAGACTGGTGAAGATCGTCGTTAATTCCGGGGTCGGGGAAGCGAAAGAAGAAAAGAAGTTCCTCGATGCTGCTGTAGAAGAAATTGCTACCATCACCGGTCAGAGACCGGCGATCACGACTGCGAAGAAGTCGATTTCCAATTTCAAGCTGAGAGAGGGTATGGCGATCGGATGTATGGTCACCCTGAGGGGAGCGAGGATGTACCATTTCTTCGACCGCCTCGTGAATGCCGCGATTCCGAGGATCAGGGATTTCAGAGGTATCAGCTCTAAATCCTTCGATGGAAGCGGTAATTTTACTCTGGGTATCAAAGAACAGATTATCTTCCCCGAAATCGATTACGACAAGGTCGAAAAAATACGCGGTTTCAATATAACGATTGTGACAAGCACAAACAGAGATGATGAAGCTTCTCTTCTCCTCGGGAAGCTCGGAATGCCCTTTAGAAAACAGTAATTTCCTGTACGAAGGAGGGGTGTTGGCTAAAAAAAGCTGGATAGCCAAGGCAAAAAGAGAGCCACGATTCAAGGTGAGGAAATACAACCGCTGTATGCGATGCGGAAGGTCCCGTGCATATATAAGGCGTTTCGGGATCTGCAGGATATGCTTCAGAGAAATGGCGTTGAGGGGTGAGATACCCGGAGTACGAAAGGCAAGCTGGTAGTTCACCTCATGTTGATAGTTGATAGGAGGAAAAACAGGATGTCCCATACTGATCCGATTTCTGATATGCTGACAAGAGTGCGAAATGGATGCAGGGCGAAGCAGAGGCGTATAGAAATGCCTTCGTCCCGTATCAAGATCGAAATTGCCAGGATTCTCCATGAGGAGAAGTTCATTGCTGGTTACAAAGTGACCGGAGATGCACCCCACGAGAAATTGAGGATCCTCCTGAAGTATTCCCGGGACGGGGAGCCCGCGATCATAGGGGTTAAGAGAATCAGCAAACCGGGACTCAGAAAGTATGTGGGATGTTCAGAGCTTCCGCCCATTCAAGGTGGTCTCGGCATTGCTATCGTGTCGACATCGAGCGGAATCCTCACTGATCACAGGTGTAAAGAAATCAATGTTGGAGGCGAGATCCTCGCCCATGTCTGGTAAGAGGACGAGAGGAGACAATGTCCAGAATAGGGAAAAAGCCCGTTACGATCGCTGAGAACGTAAAAGCTTCATACCAGGATGAGATTATGACCATCGAAGGTCCAAAAGGGACACTGACGAGGCGTCTTCATCCTGAGATGATCATAGAAGTCTCGAGCAGTGAGATCGTTGTGAAGAGGCCGAGTGAAGCCAAACGGCATCTCGCCCTTCACGGATTGACCAGGAGTCTGATCAACAATATGATGGAGGGAGTGACCCGGGGATTCATGAAAAGCCTCGAGATCCAGGGTGTCGGATACCGGGCGGAATTGGCGGATGGAGATCTCGTTCTTCAAATAGGATTTTCGACTCCGAAGCATTATCCATCCCCTGATGGCATCGAGTTCAAGCTTGACAGTCCACAGCTCATTCATGTTCATGGAATTGATAAGGAACTTGTCGGACAGGTTGCTTCGGAGATAAGAGCGATCAGACCTCCCGAACCATACAAGGGGAAAGGGATTCGTTACGTCGGGGAGATAGTGAGAAGGAAGGCCGGAAAAACCGGAATGTAAATACAAAGGGGATAGAATGGCACACCAGAGAAAAATCAACAAGGAAGTTTTACGGAAGAGGCGTCACAAAAGTGTCAGAAAGTTTGTCTCCGGTAGTGAGGACCGGCCACGGCTTGTTGTGCACAGGAGCAACAAGAGTATCCAGGCACACATCGTTGATGATTACAAGGGCAAAGTTCTACTGGGGATTTCGAGCCTCTCGAAAAAAGTCATGGATCAGGCAGGCACCGGGCTTACCAAGACAGAAGTCAGTAAAATCACCGGTAAGATCATTGCCGGGATGGCCAGAGAGAAAGGCATAGAAAAAGTTGTTTTCGACCGTGGCGGTTTTCTTTACCATGGGAGAGTCAAAGCTCTTGCGGAAGGTGCTCGTGAAGGCGGCCTTTTGTTCTGATGAATGATTAACCATGGAGGTAGTATTTGCGTGAGATAGAGCAGGATGGATTCGAGTTCACGGAGAACGTGGTAAGTATCAACAGGGTCGCAAAGGTCGTCAAGGGTGGACGCAGGTTCAGTTTCAACGCACTGGTGGCGGTCGGTGACAGGAAGGGGAACGTCGGGATCGGGCTCGGAAAGGCCAACGAAGTTTCTGATGCAATCAGGAAGGGGACCGAGATGGCGAAAAAGGCCCTTTTTCACGTCCCGCTTGTAAAGGGTACCATTCCTCATATGATTATCGGGAGATTCGGAGCCGGCAGGGTACTTCTCAAACCGGCATCCGCCGGAACCGGTCTCATCGCCGGTGGTCCGGTGAGGGCCGTCCTGGAGTGCGTTGGAATTCAAGACATCCTCACGAAATCCCTCGGATCCAATAATCCCCATAACATGGTAAAGGCGACCATAGAAGGTTTGAAACACCTTGTTTCGGTAGATAAAGCGGCACGACTCCGGGGCATCCCGAAAGAGGAGCTCTTGAAGAAGAAAATTGCCAGGTTGATGAAAAGGACGCCAGATGACAAAGAGTCTTAAAATACGTCAGGTGCACAGCGCCATACAGAGAAAATCAACTCAGAGGAGAACGCTCGAAGCTCTGGGTCTGAGGAAGCTGCATCAGGAAGTCATAAAACCGGATAATCCACAAATAAGGGGGATGATAAGAAAAATCATTCACCTCGTCGAGGTTACGGAGATAAACTCATGAGTAAGCAATTTGGACTCCACATGCTGAACTCACCCGATGGTGCCAGGAAGAAGAAGAAACGGGTCGGCAGAGGGCCGGGTTCGGGTCTTGGAAAGACCTGCGGAAGAGGTGAAAAGGGTCAGAGATCACGCTCCGGCAGCACAAAGCGGCGGTGGTTCGAGGGTGGCCAGATGCCGATTCAGAGAAGATTACCAAAGAGGGGATTCACGAATCTGGGAAAAGTAGAGTACCAGGTTGTCAACGTCGGGGATCTGTCACGTTTTCCACATCTCGAAGAGTTTACGCCTGAGGTGTTTTTGAAACTCGGTCTCATCAATAAAAAGAGAATTCCGGTCTGTGTTCTGGGAAAAGGTGAACTGGACAAAAAGGTTATCGTGACCGCACAGAGATTCAGCCGCAGTGCGAGAGAGAAGATCGAAGCCAGTGGTGGAAAGGCGGAGGTAATATAAATATGCCAGCGAGTAGTCTCCAGAATCTCTTCAAGATACCTGAGCTCAAGAGGAAGATCCTCTTTACAGTTTTCATCCTGATCATTTACAGGATCGGTGGTCATATACCCGTCCCTGGTATTAATGTGCAGGCCCTGGGGGATTTCTTCGCCAGGTCCCGGGGTACACTGTTCGGGATGTATGATATGTTTGTCGGCGGGGCTCTCCAGAGAGCTACTATCTTTGCTCTTGGGATCATGCCTTACATCAGTGCTTCGATCATATTCCAGCTTCTCGGATCTGTTTTCCCATACATAGAAAAACTCCAGAGGGAAGGAGAAGAAGGAAGAAAGAAGATCGACCAGTATACCAGGTATCTCACGGTTCTATTGTCTGTTGTTCAGTCGTACGGTATCTCCATCTGGCTCGCTACGCAGGTGCCTGAAGCCGTTATGAATCCAGGTATAGGATTTACAATAGTCACCATTCTCACTCTCTCGACCGGCGCCGTCCTCGTCATGTGGCTCGGTGAACAGATCACCGACAGGGGGATCGGTAACGGGGCATCACTCATCATTTTCTTCGGTATCATTGAATCACTACCACTGGCGATCTTTAAATCGATCGACCTGTGGCGGAATGACGTTCTGTCCACATTCGTCATCCTCATCGTTGTCCTGTTCATGGTGGCCATCATTGCAGGTGTTGTGTATATGACCATGGGGATGCGGAAGATACCGATCCAGATACCGAGGAAGATCGTGGGGAGGAAGATATACGGCGGTCAACAAATCCACATCCCGTTGAGGGTGAACAGCGCCGGTGTTATGCCGATCATCTTCGCTCAGTCCATCATCATCTTCCCGGGGACCATTTCCCAGTTCTTTCCCGGGGTAATCTGGCTCGAAAGCTTCAGCAGAATGTTTAATTATGGCTCGTGGCTCTATACGCTTGTATACACTTTGATGATTATCTTTTTCACTTATTTCTACACGGCGATCACTACTAATCCTATCGACCTTGCCGAGAACATGAAACGCCAGGGCGGTTTTATACCGGGTATCAGGCCGGGAAGCAGGACTGCGGATTATATCGACAGGGTGTTGACGAGGATCACTCTACCGGGTGCATTTTTTCTCGCAGCGATTGCGCTCCTCCCTATCTATTTGATAACCAAGCTCAACTTACCTTTCTACTTTGGTGGGACAGGCCTTCTGATCGTCGTTGGTGTTGCGCTCGATACGATTCAACAGATTGAAGCACATCTGCTCTTGAGGCACTATGACGGTTTTACGAAGAAGGGCAAGATCAGGGGGAGGCGATGATAACCCTCAAATCAGACAGAGAAATCAAGAGGATAAAGAAAGCGGGTTCGGTGGTCGCTGAGATCCTCAGACGGATACAATCGAGGGTCGAATCGGGCATGACCACCGGAGATATCGATGAACTGGTCACTCTGTGGTTGCGTGATTACGACTCTGCGGAGGCTGCTTTCCTCGGATACCGGGGTTTCCCTAAGAGTATCTGTGTCTCCGTAAATGATGAGGTTGTCCACGGGATTCCATCATCCGGCAGGAAGTTGAAAAGCGGTGATGTAGTTAGCCTCGATTTCGGAGTGTACCTGGAAGGGTTTTATGCGGATTCCGCTCTGACGTTTCAGATACCTCCCTTCGATAAGGACGTAACACGTTTTATCGATGTCTGCCGTGAAGCTCTGGAAGAAGGAGCAGATCAGGCTGTCGCCGGAAACAGGATCGGGGACATTTCAGCGGCGATTCAAAGAAGTGTCGAATCCAGAGATTTTCACGTGGTCAAAAGTCTCGTCGGCCACGGCATCGGGAAAAACCTGCATGAGGATCCTCAGGTCCCCAATTATGGAAGCTCGGAAGAAGGTGTTCCCCTGCAGGAAGGGATGGTCATCGCGATCGAACCGATGATTAACATGGGAGGATCAGAGGTCAAAACCCTTGATGATGAGTGGACAATCGTCACGTTAGATGGGAGCCTCTCAGCACATTTTGAACATACCATCGCCGTATCCAGCAATGGACCCAAAATATTGACATTGACGAACGATCGGGGAATTACGCAACAATAGATGGCAGTATACTAACAGGAGAGCGTGGGACATTATGCCTAAAGAAGAACCCATACAGACGACAGGCGTCGTCGTCGAGGCGCTACCAAACGCCATGTTCAGGGTTGAGCTGGAAAACAAACACATCGTCATCGCCCATGTTTCAGGCAAGATGAGGATGAACTTTATAAAAATATTACCCGGGGACAAAGTCACTCTCGAGCTCTCTCCATATGACTTGACCCGGGGAAGAATTGTGTACCGGTTCAAATGATTCTCGAGTACTGAGCACGGATGTCCGGATAGTACCTCGAACCAGCGTGAGGAGATAACATGAAAGTCAGAAGTTCTGTAAAAAAGATGTGTGAGCACTGCAAGATCGTTCGAAGACGCGGTGTCGTTTTTGTGATTTGTAAAAATCCGAAGCACAAGCAGAGACAGGGATAGAAATTCCGAAAGGAGATCATGTAATGGCAAGGATAGCTGGTGTTGACCTTCCAAGAGATAAAAATATTTATACTGCACTGACCTATATATACGGGATCGGTCCTGTGACATCCGGGAAGATCCTTTCAGAGGCTCGCGTCGATGGGAACATTCGAGTAAGAGACCTGACCGATGCCGATGTCGGTAAAATCAGGAGTATCCTCGAGAGGGAATATAAAGTCGAGGGCGCTCTCAGGGCAGAAGTTGCCATGAACATCAAAAGACTCATGGATATCGGATGTTACAGAGGTCTCAGGCACCGAAGAAATCTTCCTGTCAGGGGACAGAGGACTCACACGAATGCAAGAACCCACAAAGGCCCTCGTGTAGCTATTGCCGGCAAAAAGAAGACGAAGGCTAAGAAGTAAGATTAAGGGAGAATTAGATGGCGAAAGGTAAGAAGAAAGCAACAAAAGTCAAAAAGAAGAGCCGCGTTATCGAGAGTGAAGGTATTGCTCACATCAAGGCGACTTTCAACAATACCATAATCACGATCTCTGACACGAGTGGAGATACGATCTGCTGGAGCAGCGCGGGGAAATCAGGTTTTAAGGGTTCCAAGAAGAGTACTCCATTCGCTGCACAGATGGCTGCAGAAGAATGTGCGAAGATGGCTTTGAGTCTCGGTGTCAAGAGAGTTCAGGTCAAGGTTCAGGGACCGGGCTCAGGAAGGGAGTCTGCGATTCAGTCATTGCGTGCCGCAGGGCTGGGGATACGTTCTATTAAAGATGTGACCCCCATACCGCATAACGGATGCAGGCCTCCAAAGAGAAGAAGGGTATAAGGAGGTATAAAACACATGGCCAGGTACCATGATGCAAATTGTAAGTTGTGTAGAAGAGAAGCTACAAAGCTTTTCCTGAAGGGATACCGGTGCTACACGGAGAAGTGTTCATTCGAAAAAAGAGGGTATCCACCGGGGATGCATGGCAGGTTTGGAGGTAGAAGGCGTAAGACTTCTGAATATTCTATCCAGCTTCGGGAAAAACAGAAAGTGAAACGTCTCTATGGTCTGCTCGAAGCACAGTTCAAGAATTATTTCAAAAAAGCGACGAGGATGCAGGGTATCACCGGTGAACTATTACTGGTTTCCCTCGAATGCCGTCTCGACAACATCATTTACCGGATGGGATTCTGCCCTTCACGGAAGTCGGCCCGCCAGATGGTGAGGCATCGACACTTCCTTGTGAACAGCAAACTGGTTGATCTCCCTTCTTTCAGCGTGAATGCAGGTGACGAGATTACTGTTCGTGAGAAGAGCAAAAACATTCCCCTTATTCAGAGTTCTGTGGAGAGCAGACAGAAAGAACAGATCCTGTCCTGGCTCGAAGTTGATTTCAAGGGATTAAAAGGAAGAATGCTCACCATGCCGACGCGGGAAGAAATCCCTGTTGTTGCTCAGGAGCAGATGATCGTTGAGTTGTACTCGAAATAGTTGAGATACTACAGTTCACACAACCTGTTGCAGGGGTAAGAACAATGGATATAAAACTAGAGGGTTTCGTTCTCCCGAAGCGTGTAGAAAAAGTAACCAAAGTTTTTACCGAAACCTACGGAGAATTTCTCATTCAACCGCTGGAGAGAGGTTTCGGTGTGACTCTCGGTAATGCGATGCGGAGGATTCTTCTCTCATCGATCGATGGTGCGGCAGTGTGGGGTGTTCACGCAAAAGGAATTCTCCACGAGTTTTCATCATTTCCCGGTGTCACCGAGGACATGCCTGATATCATACTCAACTTCAAAAAACTCGTCCTCACTATGGATGAGGACATAGATCAGGCAATTCTCAACCTGAAGGTCTCCGGTCCGGGTGAAGTACATGCATCCCGCATCGAAGAGAATCCACAGGTACACATACTCAATCCTGATCTCAAACTCTTTACACTCCAGGAAAAAGAGACAGTAGAGATGGATATATACATCAAAAAAGGACGCGGCTATGTGGCTGCGAATCAGCACGTCGTAGAAGAAATGAACGAGTTAGGATTCGTAGCTGTTGATTCTCTGTTTAATCCTGTGATTAAAGCGAACTTCGTTATAGACAGTGCCCGGGTAGGACAGCGAACCGATTATGACAAACTCATACTCCAGATCTGGACGAATGGAGCCATCGGTCCTGAAGTGGCGGTATACCGTGCCGCTTCCATCCTTCTCAAGCACGTCGATTACTTCCTGTCTTTCGAGGAAGCGAAGAGGACCAGGTCACCGGAAGAAGATTTCAAAGCCAGCCGTCTGCGGGAGCTTCTGTCCAGAAGTGTCGACGAGCTCGAACTGTCGGTTCGCTCGGGTAATTGTTTGAAAGCATCTAATATAAAAACACTTGGGGACCTGGTTCAGAAAACTGAAGCGGAGATGCTCAAATTCAAAAACTTCGGGAAGAAGTCACTGAAGGAGATAGAGGAAGTCCTCTCTCGATATGAGTTAAAGTTCAACATGATAATCGAGGAGAGTCCTGATGGAGATATTCGGATCCTTGAACCCGAAGAAGAAGTTCCTGTCGAAGTGGAATAAATTCATAAATCAAGAATTTCTTCACCAACACGAGCTTATGAAAAGAAAGAGAAGGATTCTGCAATGAGACACAGAAAAAAGACCAGTGTCCTTAAACTCGGGAGGACCGCAAGTCACAGGCTGAGCATGTTACGAAACATGGCCACGAGTCTTTTTGAACATGAGAGGATCGAAACAACTGATAGCAAGGCAAAAGCGCTCAGGCCATTTGCAGAAAATCTGATATCTCTTGCCAGGAGAGGGGATCTCCACGCACGCCGGCTCGTCCTCCGTGACATAAAGAGAAAGGATATTGTGAGTAAGTTGTTCGATGATATAGCAAAAAGGTTCTCCGAAAAAAATGGCGGATACACACGTATCATGAAATTGGGAAACAGACTCGGGGATAATGCCAGTGTGTCTATCATCGAGCTCTCCGAGATCTCGGAGAAGGTCAAAAAGGCTAAGGTGAAAGAGGAGAAAGCTCAAAGCTCATAATATAACCAGGTCCATAGTGAGTAAAAACTGGTGTCGATTCATCAACCTTCCTGCCTTTGTGTTTCTCTGCCTCTGTATCGTATCACTATCTCAGGCTGAAGAGCATCATCATTCCCGCCACCCCGGTTCCGTATGGATCGTTCGACATCTGCTGCTTTCGAAAGACAGCATCGACACCGCCATCCGGGATATTCGGGAAGCGGGGCTGGGCAGGGTGTTTTTACAGGTGTCCGGGAGATTACACTCATATTATCCCTCCTCGATTCTTCCTGTCGCCGAGGATCTCGTAACGCGGGGCGACCTCCGGGATCCGCTTGCATACTTTGTCGACGAGGCGAAAAAGGCCGGGATAGAGGTACACGTCTGGATCAACATCTTCTTTGCCTGGTCAAAAGAAAATAATCCGAAGTCACCGGAACACCCCTTCAACAAGCATCCCGAGTGGTTCGTCCATGATCCAGACGGCACATCACATCGGGAGATGAGTCTCTCAACTCTTCAGGCCCGAGAAATCCCCGGTTATTTCATCTCGCCCGTTCACCCCGGATTCATGAATCTCATACAGAGATACATTGAAGAAATAGTCGCACGGTACGATATCGATGGAGTCCATCTCGATTACATCAGGTTTCCCTCTCGATCGAGCGGATTCGGGAAGGTGGAGCGTTCTGTTTTCGAGAGGCGATATTATGTTGACCCCGTATCACTCCTGGGCGACAGCTCGGCTCTCCTGGATTCATTCGGACCGGCCGGCAGACGGGATCTTTCCAGGCGCTGGATCGACTTCAGAGCAGGTCTCGTGACGGAATTCGTCCGATCGCTGCGGGAACATCTATCGCTTTCAGGCCAGAAAATCCTTCTCTCGGCTGCAGTAATTCCGGATCCGGATTCGGCAAGGGTGATATACGGTCAGGACTGGACGGACTGGCTGGATGAGGGATTGCTGGATTTCAGTGTTATCATGAGCTACACTCCGGACAGAGATGATTTCCTCGCATATGTGTCTCAAGGTGAAGTGGTGACCCGTGCCGACCGTATCGTCGTCGGGATCTCTACATACAATCAACGGTTCGAAAGGGTGATAGAGAAGGCACAGATCGCTCTTGATAGGGGTTTTTCGGGGGTAAGTTTTTTTTCCTACAACGACCTTAAGACAAAGAAGAATCCGTACCCGATAATCAGGAATCTGATCGGAAGGGCAGGGAATCCCCGCCAGTGAATCTACGCTATTTGAGTACGACCATTTTTCTTATCGTAGATGTTTGTCCCCAGATCAATTTGTACAGATACGTCCCTGATGGAACGTGGTTTCCTCTCGAATCTTTCCCGTCCCAGTGGATCGTGTAGACACCCGGTGTGAGATCTCTGTTAATGAGTTCCGTGATGAACCGGCCCCGCATGTTATACACTTTCAGGAGAACCGCCTCACTCTCTTCGGGATCACCGGATATCGATGGTATCGTGAATTGTATCGAAGTCTGGGGATTGAAGGGATTGGGGAAATTCTGTTCGAGAGAGAACACTCTGGGCAGCAATCCTCCCTCGGTTTCTTCCGGTTCGATACCGGTGGGGATATCCTGGAGCCAGTCGAGAAATATCCTCATCGCTTCCTTTCTGCTCACGATCGACGGGTCGGATTCGTTTGGACGATTGAGTGCTTCGAAACCGAATCCCAGGAGAACGAGCTTTCCCTCACCGGAAGTTCCCAGATTGTCTTCTGCAACAGCCGCGATACCCTGGTTTACCGTGTCGACCGGACTCAAGGTGTAATAGAGTATGCTGAACGCGTCTCCCAGCGGGGAGATCTTATCCTTGGAGATCTGGTTGTTTCCCCCATTGTTGCCGGCCGTCAGTATCTTCTCAATCCTCTCCCCGATCGGCACGTCCTCGAAACCTCGACCGAAGCTGATCGTGCCCGAGATGTTGTCCTCATAGGAAATATGTAGTGTTTCGATGACACGGTTCGAATCCTGGTTCCAGAGGTCTTCTACAAGATTCTGCCCGGTGAGCAGGACCCGGCCGCCTTCGTCGAGCAGGGCCTGGAGACTATCGAGTTCCTCGAGAGTGATAGTGCTCTCTGCCTCGTCACCGGTGAACCATACGACTGTTGGCGGCGACGGAAATTCTGAGAGGAAATTTACTGCGCTCGCTTCTCTCTGCTTGACATCAAATCTGACAAAGGTTCTTCCTGCACTGTCAATAGCCGGATAGAAGTATTCCTCGTAATTACTGCCACCGTCGTCGTCAACGAGAAAGACTTCGGCGGGGAGAATGGAAAAATTGAGGACTGTGGGTCCGCCTTCGCCAACCTCGATGCCGGTTTCAATCATCGTAGACAGGGGGTACGGGATTACAGCAAGGATCTCGATACCGGTATAATCCACAAATCCAGGCAGGGATATCGGAACATCTGAGAAAGTGTAATCTCCTGTCGTCTCGTTGGTATACGTTGTATCGTAAGCTGCTCCGTTCATGTAAAGAACGATCGCTCCTCTGACCCCTTCCTGCGTATTCCCATCAGTCAAAGTCCCGGTTATAGAACTGAAGACGGTCTGCTCGAGCTCGATGTCCAGCGTGGTGGTGTCGATCCCGGAGAAGGCCACCTGGGTCGAATCGGGAGTATAGCCGCTTTTGAAGAATATCAGTGTGTAAACCGAATCATAACTCGGGAATTCGAAAAAGCCATCCTGGTCGGCTGTAACTACATCACCCCCGTAACCGCAGCTGCTGCCGTTTCCAGGCATGGGGTCGGGAAGTGTGCCGTAAGTGAGCGTGTCCTTGAAGACGGCAACGGATGGGAGTACTTCCGCTGATGGAATCGGGAGTCCCGAACCGGCGTCACTGACAGTCCCTCTGATCAGCCAGCGGGGATAGGCTAGTGTCAGTGAGCCGATGTCATCGATCTCTGGGCTTTCGTCCGCGACACCATTACCGGAGATGTATCCGTACATCGTGGAACCCGGGCAGTTGGGACCGCACCCGGGAGGACCCCCATCTTTACAATGAGCGAGACCGAGAGCGTGCCCCACCTCGTGAATAGTGACCCCGACAACGCTGAGTTGGTTGCCTATAGGAGGCCAGCCCCAGTCGAATCCGACATCGTTGAATATCACATCGAATCCTGTGATCGTCTCATCATCTCCTACATTGACACCCCAGTTTCCGGAGGTGAAGGCGAGGGTGTTACTGCCGGGCGGGAACTGACTGGTGTCATTGCTGAAACTTACCACATTAACCCCATCATTCGTGTTGACATAGTTGATCGGAGTAAATCCTGCATCTTCGATGGTGAGATAAGCAGAGGTCACCTCTCCCCACGTGTCGTAAGAGTGCCGGATGCCTTCCCAGAGATCCGGATCGGTCTCGTCGTTGATCCAGAGCGGTACCGGCAGATTCTCGAACCTCCACTGCGAGATGTCCTGAGCGCAGCAGTCTTCTCCTCCCGAAGAATTGATGTTACCCCGTATCAGACAGAACGACAGTAGCTGGTCGGCACCTGAAATAAAAAAGAGTGCCGTGACAGTAAGAACAACATATATTTTCCATTTCATTTTCCCACTCCTCCTCATACAGGGATACTATCAATCCTTCTCTACATATGATCTGATCTCCGATAGAAAACTGTCGAGATATACTAATTCCGGTCTCACTTTTTTCGGGAGCGGTTTTAGTGTCTCCGGGTCGGTGTGCTCCACATGGAATGAAGCTCCATCAACGTACTTCTTTCCTGTCTGTGGATCGAGTATAATATCATATTTTCCGTAAAATATCCCCAGCACTCCATAATACCCGGTTTGACCCAGGGGGCCGGCAAACACTAGGATCTCATCGCCGAGCTCGTAAGCCGGTGAGCCAGGCACCGTTACAGTCTGATCACCGACAGTCCCGCCCATCTGCCTCAGAGTGAGAAATGTGTCTTCATAGTCCCCTTTCAGTACACTGGTGATCCTGGTAGTGATGTATGTATAGATGGTGTTGTGTTGAGCATCATAGTCGGCGCTCACTTCCTGAACTTCTCCCGTGACGATGACTGTCGCCCTCTTCGCCAGTTCTTCTTCGCTCAAGGGAAGAACGGTGATGGCAAAAGCACACGGACGTGAGAATACGAGCAGTACGGTTGTAAGTGCGAGAAACTTCAGCCTCATGTTATGCCTCCTTGGTATGCTTCTTCTCCGTTTCTTTAATGCTGTCCCAGATCTCATCGAGTTCCTCGAGATGAGTGTTGTCGATGTCGAGCCCCTTCTCCCGGACAATCTTCATGAGTTTATCGAACCTGCCGGCAAATTTATCGATCGCTCGACGCAACGAGTTGTCCGGGTGATGTCCCAGCAATCTCGAGACATTGACGACAGCGAAGAGCAGATCACCTATCTCGATGTCAAGCCCATCACGATCGTCCTGGATGTATTTTTCACGGACTTCCTCGAGCTCCTCGCTGACTTTATCGAAGGCACCGTCCGGCTCGTGCCAGTCGAAGTTGAGGCTGCTGACCCGTTCCTGGAGGCGGTATGCCGTGAGCAGGGGCGGGAGAGAGTTCGGCAGCCCGTCTGTGATGTGCTCCATCCCCTTCTTCAGCCTCTCCTCCTTCTTGATGGTCTCCCAGTCGGTAGGACAGGGTGCTTCTGTATTATAACCATCGAAGAGGTGCGGATGCCTCCTTTTCATCTTATCGAGAAGAGTGGAAAAAACCTCTTCCCGGGTAAGCTCCCGGCGTTCCTCGGCGATTCGGATCTGGAAGGCACAGTGGAGGAGAATATCCCCGAGTTCCTCGAGTTTCCTCCTCGAGTCACCGACATCGATCGCATCGATGAGCTCGTAGCATTCCTCCAGGAAGAAAGGTCTCAGACTTTTCTCATCCTGCTGCCTGTCCCACGAGCAACCGGAGGGTGACCTGAGGAATTCGACCAGGGCGAGGATCTCCTCGAAGTCCGGTTTCCTGTCCATATTTTCCTGAAGATTATCTCCGGCCACTGCTCTTCCGCTGTCCTCGATGTGTATTAATCTCATAAAGTGAATAACCTCCCAATGTTAAACACTTTTTGGCTTAAAATCAATGCATTTCTCGCGTTATCCTAGATAAATAGGATAAATAGATAAATAGGGACAGTCACCATTTATTATAGATCTGATAAATAGGGACAGTCACCATTTATTATAGATCTTGTTTTAAGGATATACCCTGTTCTTTGTCAAGCGGGCTGGTAGGATATCGCTTGAACGATTCCGAGGGGGTGGGATCCGTCTTAGCGAGTTCCGAGTGCACAACATTGGCACTCACGCAGGGTAATCTGGAGAGAAGGCAGAACAGGCCCCCGAAAGAGCTTAGGACGGTAGACCCCTCGGCCAGGTGAAAGTGATTCCTGTCTGCCCACTCTAAGGGAGACCGTAATAAATAAATGGTGACTGTCCCTATTTATTATGATCTTGCATTTACCCCTCAGGCCGTTTATGATTAGTAGATTGTGGATCCGGATACAATCAACCTGCACCCGCGGGAACCGCGAGAGCGGGCGAGGTCGGGTTTCACGGAAGAACGGCATGCCTCCTCGAGGGTGAATAAGCATGAATAACGACAGGGTCCCTTGCCCGGAAACCGGCATAGACAATCAGATGTCCCGTTGCTGGGCCGAGATCGATCTCTCCGCATTCAGGAGGAACCTAGATAGGTTACAGAAGCACATCGGCGGTGACACGAAGATACTGCTGCCTGTGAAAGCTGATGCCTATGGGCACGGTATTACCGAGATAACGAAGGAAGCTTCCTCTTTCGGAGTATCTTACTTCGGAGTCGCTTCGCTCGAGGAAGCGCTGAGTGTTAGAGAGGTGAGTAGAAATGTGGACATTCTTTTTCTCACACCTCCTCTAGAGGAGCAGATTCCCCGTTTGCTCGATGCCGACATCACACCGGTTCTGACGACAGCTGCAACAGCGAGGATGCTCGGCGACCTCGCGAGGAGCAGGGGACGAGAAGCCTCAGTACACGTGGAAGTTGACACGGGCATGGGGAGAACCGGGATTCCCTGGTCCTCGGCAGCGGATGAAATTGTGAGGATTTCCGGGTCCGAGGGAATAAAGCTCGAGGGAATCATGACCCACTTCTCGAAAGCGGATGACAGGTCGCCCGCGTTCACTACAGAACAGATAGACAGGTTCAGGGGCGTGCTGTCGCAACTCCCACCCGACCTGATGGCTGGTGTGATCCTGCATGCTTCCAATTCTGCTGCTTCGATGAGATTCCCTCAGGCCAGGTTCACCATGATCAGGCCCGGACTCTACCCGTACGGGGTGTCGCCGCTCTCCTGGGCAGGTGAGGGCGTGGATGAACCCGATCCGGTGCTCAGTCTGAGGGCACGGGTTATCCTGGTGAAGGAAGTCAGAAGAGGTGATCGGATAAGCTATGGAGGTAGATGGACGGCTCCTGACGCACGGAGGATAGCTACTGTCTCGGCAGGGTATCGGGATGGGGTCGCCTACACACTGACGAACGGAGGCAGGGTCCTGATCCGAGGGAAATCGTATCCCATTATCGGTTCTATCTGTATGGACATGTTCATGGTCGATCTTGCTGATGATGTGCAGGTGAAGAGAGGAGATGTGGTGACGATTATCGGAGAAGACCGTGGGCAACGGATCGACGCAAAAGAGATAGCTGAGATCGCGGCGACCATTCCGTATGACATACTCTGTTCGACCGGCATGCGGGTTCCTCGTGTGTATCAAAAATACAACCGAGTCATTCACGTGGTGTGTGCCGGTGGAACGGATCGGCAGGAGGCGTGTACAAACGTGTACAAAAGTGATGGAAAGCGGGAAGGTGAGAACCAATGAGTGAAATCGAAAACAAAAATCAGAAGGAAAAGGTAGAGGAGACTCTCGCCTCTGCCGAAGATACTGCACAACATCAGGGTGACACTGGTAGTGAAGAGCAGGAAAAACAGAAATCCCGGGATGTCAAACTCCCGCCTGCGAGTTTTACATCGCTGGTCATGATGCTGAGTACGACGGCTCTGGGATACATGGAGGATATCGCGAAGGCTGAAACCGAAAAGAAGAATCTGCTCCTCCAGCTCGCCCGCCATACGATTGATACGATTCAGGTGCTGGATGACAAGACAAAGAATAATCTCGAAAAAGACGAAAGGGAACTGATCGACAGAGTACTCGCCGAACTCAGACTGCAATTCATCAAATATGCAAATTGAACCCGGATTCGTGTGGAAGATCAAACAGGACGGCGTACCCGGTTATTATTCGTATATCATGATCAGTTTATAGGACAACTCAAGATGCCACGTTACCGGCTTGTTGTTGTGTACTTCATGCTGTTTATGCTGATGGTTTCGTGTGCACGGAACGACCGCAATCCGGTCGGGACAGACCTGCCCGATGACGATTGGTATGGAGAAGGACCTTTCCTCGACACTCTCCTCGTTGAAGATGTGATGACCGCACGGATAAATGAGGGAGCCGGGGCATCTCCCATCCTGCTGGTCGGATCGGTTTCCGATCTCGTATCGAGAGCGTTGATCAAGATCTCTCTTTTTCCCGCGGCAGAAAGTGTTTCTGTGGCAAACCTCGAGCTGCAGGTCCACGATTTTATCGAGACCGAGGGGTTTGAACTGAATGTATACGCAGTCACCAATCCGGATTGGATCGAAGCTGAAGCCACCTGGAATATCATCTCGGGGCGGGAAAATGAGGAATCCGTATCATGGGGTGTCTCCGGTGGTGATTTCGATGGCACTCAATTGCTCGGTCAGGCAGAGATAACCAGTTCGTCGATCGACACCACGGTATCGATTGAGCTCGACGTGGATATAGTCAATGCGTGGATCGACTCAACCATCGAAAACTCAGGTGTCATCCTTGTTGCTGAAAGTGAGGGCAGCGCTCCCGGCCTCGTGGAATTCAGATCGAGGCAGTCCATGAGCAGTGAAGAATTCCTTGGTCCACAGTTGTACCTCGAGTACAACAAGGCCGATGATCCGGACAGTACGGTAGAAGGAAGGATCTCCATTACTGAAGATGTCAGTATATACCGGTACGATGGTGAGGTGCCGGGTGGTTCACTCAGGGTTGGGCTCGTTCCCCAGTACCGGTCGTATCTCAATTTTGACGTGAGCGGTTTTTCGAAAGCGGCATTGGTGAGGAGGGCGACTCTTGTGCTGCCCGTTCGTGAGCGGTTTCCCGTAGATCGAAGCATAGTTTTTGGAGCATACCGGGTCACCGGAGATTGGGATGGAGAGTTTACACCTCAGGAATTTACTCCCCTGGACACTGTCGAGGTCACCGACGGGAATGAAGTCGTTCTGAATATCACCCAGCTGGTCTGGGGCTGGCTCAGCGACGCTGCTGAAAATGACGGTGTGGCTCTGAAAGGAACCGTCGAGAGAGGTAAATTCAGTTACGTCGATCTCGAAGGGAAGGAAAACGGGGAAGAAAGTGGTCCTCGATGCATCATCGAGTACACACTGCCTCCCGAGCTTTTGGACCAACCACAACAGAAGGAAACACCGGATGAGAAGTAGAAGTACCTGCGGATTTCTCTCATTCCTGATCGTCACGACACTCGTCTTACTGCCCGGCTCTCTGGAGGCGGATTCGATCTTCGCTGCGCATTCTTTCGGAATTCCGGTAACCCCGCTCGACGGGCGGAGCTGGAGCATGGCAGGAGTTTCCGCCGCCCTCGGCGGGGAGAATTTTTCCACGACCAATCCCGCTCTCGTCGCAAACTTTTACCGGTCCGGATTCACCGGTATGTTGATTCCGGAATATAGACGCCCCGAGGACGGGGAGGGGAGTGTGAATCTGAGACACTACAATATCCCGGTAGCAAGGGCTGTGTTCCCGTTAAGAAAGCGATTCGTCGCTTCAGCCGGTGTCAAACATGAATTCGACATGAACTGGCGTTTTGATGGGGAGAGGGAATTTCTGGGAGATAATCTTTCGGAGTATCTCACGAACGAGGGAAGCCTCTATGCGATTTCGGCAAGCGTCGCCCGGTCATTCAGGAGGCGATTCGCAATCGGTGCCGAGTTCGAATTCCACAGGGGGGAGCAGACAAGAACATGGCTGCTCGATCCGCCTCCGTCAGACGAAGAGAGCGGGGGGCCCGGCATCGGTTCCCGGGATATCGTAAAGAGTAAATTTTCCGGTGAAAGTGTCACCATGGGAATCCTCGTGCATCCCGCCCGATGGCTCGATGCGGGGTTGTCCTGGAGGCCGGGTTACCGGCTGTCTGTGGATGAGAATCTGGAAGCTGGGAATGGCTACAAAGAAGAGAACAAGTCGTATATCGATATGCCGCAGAGGCTCATTTTCGGGGTCTCCGTCAAAGCAGGGAAACGTCTCGTCTGCGGATTCGACCTGGAAACTTCATTCTGGGGAGATGCCAGGTTTTCAGATCCCTTCCCGTTTCCTCTGAATAATTACAAACGATATTCACTCGGACTCGAATTTACACCCAGCCGTGATCCCCTGGCGCCGTTCTGGAAGAAATGGCCCCTCAGAATGGGGTTGATGTTCCGAACTCTGCCGTCTCAGGTGAACGGGGAGAGTGTAAAGGAAATTTCGTTCGTCTCCGGTGTTGGAATGAATCTCGGAGATGGGCGGGGAAGGATCGATTTTTTTACCCAGTATATGAAACGGGGGAAGCTCGAAACCCTGGGGGTAAAGGAAAGAGTAATCCTTTTCGGAGTATCGGTGAGCGGTTTCGAGAAATGGATACCGAAAAGGAAAGGTAGACCCATCTAACTTCCTGCCTGACAACGAAAACCAGCCAACTTACTCAGTCATCACTCCGTGTCCTCCACCTGTCAAGATCCTTGACAAAAGAGTAAATGAATGTATAGTTATAGATTTAATATCCACTTTCTGGACGAACGACAATCCTGTAACAGGCCGTAGGAATGGATAAAAAGACAAAAATTCGTCTCGCCGTGATTTTATTGACCGTGATAGTCGCTTCCTGGTATCTCTTCCCTTCAGTCAGAATGTTCTCCATGAATCCGGAGCGCCGGCAGCAGTTCAGAGAAAACGATCCCGTAGCTTACGGGAACCTGCTGGATAAATCCCTCAAACTCGGTCTCGATCTGCAGGGAGGCATGCATCTCGTTCTGGAGCTCGACACCGAAGGTCAGGCCTTTACTCCTGACGAGGCGAAGGATGCGATCAAGAGGGCACTCGAGATTATCAGAAATCGGGTCGATCAGTTCGGTGTCAGTGAACCGCTCATTCAGCTCGTAGGGGACGAGCGTATCATTGTCGAACTTCCCGGCATAAAAGATGTGGAGCGTGCGAAATCACTCGTAAAGTCGACTGCATTCCTCGAATTCAAGATCGTGGAGAACGGGCCCAGGCTGGGGCAGTTCATCTCGCGGATCGACAGCACGTTAACAAAAATCGAGAAGGCAGCGCCGGGCGAAGAGGAAGGGACGGCTACCGAAGACACGACGCTCACTCCTGAAGAAGGGCAGGCCGAAGAAGAGATTTTTGCAAATGCAGAGGATGAGCTCTCCGCCGATGAACGCCCGTTTTCCGGATACATCCGATCGTATGGTTCTGATCTCATTGTTCTAAAAGAAGATATGCCGATCATCGATAAATATCTCCAAATGGAAGAAGTAATCGAGGCGATGCCGAAAACATACAAATTTCACTGGGGTGATGTTGTTCACACTCCAGACGGCCGTGAATATCGTGAATTCTACCTGCTCAGGGACAAGGCTGAGATGACGGGAGAAATCATCGCGAACGCACAGGCGACCATCGGCGGTGGTAGCGATCCGAGTGTCGCCAATCAGCCCGTCGTCCGGCTCGAGATGACCCGTGCCGGCGCCCGGATTTTCGAAAAAGTCACCGGGGCGCATGTGCAGGAGAGGCTGGCCATCGTTCTCGATGGTGTTGTAAAGACCGCTCCCTCGATTCGTGGAAGGATTGCCGGAGGCTCTGCGGTGATCGAGGGCATCCCTAAAATCGAAGAGGCACGGGATATCGCAATTGTCCTCCGAGCAGGTGCACTCCCCGCACCTCTCAAGATTATCGAGGAGAGGACCGTTGGTCCTTCTCTCGGTCATGATTCTATAGAAAAGGGGAAAAAGGCGGGGATCCTCGGCCTCATCATCATCATGGTATTTATGGTTTTCTACTACCGCTTCGCCGGGGTGCTCGCCACTCTCGCACTGACACTCAATCTCGTTTTCGTACTCGCTGCTCTCGCGGGGTTCCGGGCGACGCTGACACTCCCCGGCATTGCAGGTCTGATCCTCACCATAGGGATGGCTGTTGATGCGAATGTGCTCATTTACGAAAGGATCCGTGAAGAGCTCGATACAGGGAAGACGGTGAGGGCTTCGATTGACACGGGATATGATCGTGCGTTCAAGACCATTCTCGATGCAAACATCACCACCATCATCACGGCGGTAGTACTCCTCCAGTTCGGTACCGGCCCGGTAAAAGGGTTCGCCGTGACTCTGACGATCGGTATCCTTGCAAGTATGTTCACTGCGATTTATGTGACAAAAACCATATTTCACATTTACACACGTGGAAGACGACTCGCACGACTGAGTATATAGTAATACCATGAGGGTGATATGAGACTTTTTAAAGATAGGCACTTCGATTTCATCGGCTGGAGGCGAAATGCCTTTATCCTGTCCGGACTACTCATCATCATCTCGATTGTTTCTCTCGTTATCAAGGGCGGCCCCGCGTACAGCATCGATTTCACGGGGGGGACACTCGTTCAGATCAAATTCGAGAATCCTGTCGAAGTCCAGGAAGTGAGAAATGCCCTGTCCGGGGTGGTCGGATTGAAAAACTACGACCTCCAGAGTTTCGGAGGTGAGAACCGGGTGATATTCAGGACAGCGGAACTCAAGGAGGAAGAGCTTATAGCATTACTCGATGGAAATCTCGTAAAGGCCTTTCCTGATAACCCTTATGTGAGAGAAAGAACTGAATCCGTTGGGCCGAAGATCGGTGAGGAACTGAAGGAAAAGGCTCTATTTGCGGTCCTCTACTCACTGATCGGAATCCTGATTTATATCACTATCAGATTCGAGTTCAGATTTGGTGTGGCTGCAGTTATAGCACTGTTCCACGATGTGGTGATCACACTCGGGGCTTTCTCTTTAAGCGGGAGAGAACTGTCACTTGCCGTCATCGCGGCATTTCTCACGATCGTCGGGTATTCACTCAATGATACGATCGTTATTTTCGACCGGATACGGGAGGGACTGGCGCTCTGGCGGAAAGAATCATACGATAAGGTACTCAACAGGAGTATTAATCAGACGCTCTCCAGGACCATAATCACCTCCGGCACGACTCTGGTCGTCGTTCTCGGTCTCTTCATTTTCGGTGGAGAGGTGCTCAGGGATTTCTCTTTCGCCCTCCTCATAGGAGTGGTCACCGGTACCTATTCTTCGGTTTTCGTGGCCTCACCGGTGCTGGTTGAGTGGCATCTGCGGAGAACAGATAAAAAGACACGATGAAGGACGACCTTCCCCCGTTAATCGACTCTCATTGCCATCTTACCGAATCAGCTCTTTCAACCAACGTCGATGGATGTCTCGAGCGAGCCAGAGCGGCCGGTGTACATTTTATAGTCTCAGTCGGAGTAGAACCTGATACGAGCAGGGAAACAATCAATCAGGCCGAATCCTATCCTGACGTCTATGCCACCGTTGGTCTCCACCCTCATGAAGCGAGCGGATTCAGTGATCGTGTCGTGAAAAACCTCCGAGGTATGGCTGAGCACCCGCGTGTAGTGGCGATCGGTGAAACGGGTCTTGATTATCACTATGAGTTCTCCCCGAAGGAACAACAGAAAGAGGCCTTTGCCGCCCAGGTCGTTCTGGCCCGTGAGATGGGGCTCCCTCTCGTGGTTCATTCGCGAGAAGCGGTAGAGGATTGTATCGAGATCATCGGCAGGTACGGTGAGGGCACTGTCTGTGGAGTGTTTCACTGCTTCGGGGGGCCGGCGTCGATGATTTCCGAGATTCTCGAACTCGGGTTTTATCTCTCATTCGCGGGTAATATCACGTTCAAGGGATTCGATGGTACCTGTCTGGAGCAGATACCGTTCGACAGACTTCTCGTCGAGACCGATGCTCCTTATCTTGCTCCAATCCCGTATCGTGGGAAGACCAACGAACCGGCATATCTTCCTTCTGTTTTAAAAGGGTTCACGAGATTTATCGGGAATGTGCCCCTGGAAAAACTCGCCGCTCACACGACGACCAACGCGGTATCACTCTTCGGTATCGGGGAAGGAGTGGGAAGGGATACTCTCGATCTCCTGGATGAGTACATCGATTAATCTGTCTTCACTCACTTTTCGGACAAACTCACCGCCCTTGATGAGATAACCTGAGCCTTTCCCCCCGGCAATCCCGATGTCCGCTTCCTTCGCTTCACCCGGGCCATTCACCGCACACCCGAGAATTGCCACTTTGATGTGTTTATCACTCGACGCGAGCCGCCGCTCGACTTCCCTGGTGAGAGATATAAGGTCGATCTGCATTCTGCCGCATGTAGGGCAGGCGATTATTTCCGGGCCAAAACTCCTGATACCGAGTGACTGGAGAATCCGTTTCGCCACCCGCACTTCATCAATGGGTGGTGAGGTCAGGGATACCCTTATCGTATCACCGATCCCCTCCGAGAGGAGGCAACCGAGTGCTATAGATGATTTGATCACGCCCGTATCCGGAAGACCAGCCTCGGTGAGGCCTATGTGCAGGGGGTGATCCGTCAATCCGGATATACCGCGGTATGCTTCGATCGTAGAGTTGACATCCGTCGATTTGATCGAAATCACGATATTCTGGAAATCCATGTCCTCGAGGATCGTGATGTTTCGTTTCGCACTTTCGACGAGAGCACCGGGACAGGGGTGTCCATGTTTGTTGAGTATGTCATCCTCGAGAGAGCCGGAGTTCACACCGATTCTGATGGGGATTCCGGCCTCCCCGGCGGCGCGGACGACCTCCTGTAATCTGTCTCGTCCTCCGATATTACCGGGATTTATCCTGATCTTGTCCACTCCCTGACGGACAGACTCGATCGCTATACTGTGATTGAAGTGAATGTCTGCGACTATCGGGATGGTAATCCTCTTCCTGATCTCAGCCAGTTTTTCTGCTTCATCCATGCTCCTCACTGCAACTCTGATGATTTCGCACCCTTCCTTCTCGAGTCTCCTGATCTGCCGTACGGTTTTCGTCACATCCCCGGTGTGTGTATTCGTCATAGACTGAATGTATATCGGATTATTGCCGCCGACTTTGAGATTTCCGACCCTGACGACCCTGGTCTCGCGTCTCTCTGTCATCATGCCTTCTGTCCGAAAAAGTTCGTGTTTAATCGAAACCCCGGATCCCTGTTTTTCAGTCTTTCCCATACAGCAGATTCTTTTTATATTTAATTAATATGTCCGCCCTGTCAATGTGAAGGTGGGGTAACATCTGCGCGACTGATGAAGGAATTCCATGTTTCCACCGGCGGTCTTCTCATTCCTTTGATTCACGTATTTTTCGTTCACATGTTGGAGAGTGATTGTGTTCATCGACGAGGCGGCGATTTTTGTAAGAGCGGGGAAGGGAGGAGATGGGTGCATGTCGTTCAGGAGAGAAAAGTTTGTGCCGAAAGGGGGGCCCGATGGTGGGGATGGTGGCAGGGGTGGGGATGTAGTCCTCGTCGTGGACCGCAACATGACCACGCTCCTCGATTTCAGGTATCGGAAGAGGTATGCAGCCGGCAGCGGAGGTCACGGCATGGGGAAGAAAAAAACAGGAGAAAACGGTCGGGATTGTTTGATCCCGGTCCCTCCGGGCACCGTCGCACTCGATGCAGAGTCAAAGATCCAGCTCGGTGATCTCACGAGGGAAGGGCAGCGCCTGATAATCGCCGGTGGGGGAAAAGGAGGGCGTGGCAACGTCCACTTCGCTACGCCGGCTCACCGTGCACCGAGAAAAGCCACTCAGGGCAAAGCCGGAGAGGAAAGAACCGTTCTTCTTCATCTCAAGCTCCTGGCTGACGTCGGTCTCGTCGGAAAGCCCAATGCCGGGAAGTCGACCCTTCTTTCCCGGATATCAAAGGCAAGGCCGAAGATTGCCGATTATCCATTTACAACCAAATCGCCCAATCTCGGGATGGTGCGGGGGAAGGGACGGGATTTCGTGGTTGCCGATATACCCGGTCTTATCGAGGGGGCGCACACGGGAAAGGGGATGGGCATCAGATTTCTCAAACACATCGAGCGAACCAGGCTGCTCCTGGTCCTGGTCGAGGTGACCGGTGAGGATGTCGTTGGGGAATACAGAGGCCTGCTCGAGGAGCTTGGCGCGTTCAGCAGAAAACTCATTGAAAAGCCCAGGTATCTCATTCTCACCAAAGCAGACCTGGTTGCTCCAGATTATCAGGCGGACTGTCCCCTCCATACTGAACAGGTGATTGTGAGAGTGGTCTCGGCTGTGACCGGCACCGGTATCGATGAACTCATGGAGACAGTGGAGAAAAAGCTACTGGAACTGTCGCTGGGGGAGGATGAGGATGGAAGGGGATAGGAAGGATTGTCTCATAAAGATATCGCTGGCACTGAAGCTTCAACATTCTCTTATGAGGGAGTTACTGCTGTACATCAAGGACCCGGTACTCATCGCCGATCCCGGTACACTTGCCCGTCTCCCCATCGAGAGGGCGGTAGTGGAGAGTATAAATCGTGTTGGGGAAGGTGAAGTCGATTCTGTACGCCAGAGGATGGAGCAGGACGGCATCGGGATCATTTCCATCATTGATGAGGATTATCCTCCGCTCCTCAAAAATATCACCGATCCTCCCGGAATCCTGTTCATCAGGGGGAAACGTACCATTGTCACTCGACCATCTGTGTGTGTGGTCGGATCGAGGTTACCAACTCCGGAAGGCATGACTATTGCGCATCACATTTCGGGGGAGCTCGCCCGGGAGGGAATTGTTGTTATCAGCGGGCTCGCAAGAGGTATTGACAGAGCAGTCCACCGGGGTGCCCTGGATGCGGGAGGTCATACGGTTGCCGTGTTGGGGAATGGTCCGGATATCGTATACCCTCGGGAGTGCGGCAGGGAGTATCACGAGTTGACACGGGACGGAGCTGTTCTCTCTGAACTCCATCCGGGGACGAATCCCAGAAGGATGTTCTTCCCCAGAAGAAACAGGATCATGAGCGGTATGAGTCTCGGGGTTGTTGTGGTTGAAGCAGCCAGGAGGAGCGGTGCGTTGATTACCGCACATCATGCGCTCGAGGAAGGAAGAGAAGTGTTCGCCGTTCCCGGATCACCACTGAATCCGACCAGCAGGGGGACAAATGATTTGATCAAACAAGGCGCTTTTCCGGTTGAAGGGGGTCGAGATATCACAGAGGCCCTCGAGTTGTCAGGATGGCTGAGACCCCGTCCGACCGTAACATCGGAGACGCACGATGTATTGAAGCTTCTCGGGGGAGGACCTCGAAGTATCGAAGAACTCTCAGTGATGACCGGCCGGAGTTCTCAGCACGTCTTGGTGAAACTCGTTGATCTCGAGGTTGGCGGTTTTATCGAGAAGCTCCCGGGCATGCGGTATCGTCTACGGTAGAAAGCGGCTGGCTTGACTCTCCGGAAGAGTGATATAAATTAGAGAAGATTTTCAGAGGAACAGATCTGTGATAAAACGTAAAAAAGATACGGCATTCACTATCGAAATGCTCTCCGAACGTGAGAGGGCGGTCCTCGTGGCCATTATAAATGATTACGTGGAGACAGCCAGAGCAGTCGGCTCGAGGAAACTCGTCAAAAAATACATGCCGGAAATCAGTCCTGCCACGGTGAGAAATACCATGTCGGACCTCGAGGAAAAGGGACTCCTCATGCAGCCGCATACCTCAGCAGGACGTATACCTACAGATAAAGCTTACCGATTATATGTCGACCACCTGTTGAAGATTCAGCTTCTGACCAGAGGAGAGATATCGAAGATAGAAAATGGACTCAGGCCCGAACAGCAGATGGCAGTCGAACTCATCAATAAGGCAGCCCAGGTTTTAAGTGTACTCTCCAGGGAGCTGGGTATCGGACTCGTACCCCAGCTCGAGGAAGCGGTACTGACGAAAATCGATCTCGTATCGATTTCACTCAGTCGCGTCCTCCTCATCCTGACGGTTAAATCAGGTCTTGTAAAAACAATTTTTGTCGAAATCAATGAGAACATTTCAGCTGAAGACCTCAATGCCACCGCGGGCCTGTTGAATGAGAGACTGGCCGGTCTTCAACTCAAGGAGATTCGCACAACACTCTCCAGCAGGTTGAAGGAAGTAAAACCTCCGGAATCCGAGCTGTTGAACGTTTTTGTCGAATCCGCCAGCGAACTCTTTAATTTTTCCGCCCAGGAAGAGCAGCTCATGCTGGGCAGAGCATCGGGGCTTGTCAGCCAGCCGGAGTTCGCCGATAAGGGGAAGCTTCAATCTCTCATCGAACTGACAGAGAGTAAAACCCTTCTTTCGAGTATCCTGAACACTCGATTCGAGAAAGAAGGTCTTCTCATCACGATCGGGAAAGAGCACGGGAGTAAAAATCTCGAGGATTTCAGCATCATAACGTCGAATTATACGGTAGGTTCACTCAAAGGTACGATCGGAGTAATCGGTCCCACCAGGATGCCATATAACAAACTCGTGGCCATGGTTGATTACACCTCAAAGTACATCTCATCGATTCTATCCGATGATTCTTAGAACGAAGCTTGTAAGGGGACACACATGGCGAAAACAGACTACTATGATCTTCTCGCTGTTGGGAAGGATGCGAGCCTTGAAGAGATAAAAAAGGCATACAGGCGTCTTGCAATGGAATACCATCCTGACAAAAATCCGGGCAATCATCAGGCAGAGGAAAAATTCAAAGAGATCACCGAGGCTTACGAAGTTCTTCGGGACCCTGAGAAACGTTCCAGGTATGACAGATACGGACATGCCGGATTAGGAGGGGTCGGCGGCGGATTCGGCGGATTCGATGGTTTTGATCTCTCGGATGCGCTCAGAGCATTCATGAGGGATTTCGGTGGATTCGGTTTTAGTGATATCTTCTCCGGTTTCGAAACACAGTCTAGAAGGAGTAACAGAGGCGAGGATCTGCAGATTCGCGTGAAGCTCGGCCTGAAAGAAGTCTCTCTCGGCACGGAGAAGACTGTTAAGCTCAAAGCGTTCGATGTGTGCGACCAGTGTTCAGGATCCGGTTCACGCAGTTCCATCGGTAGTGTGAAGTGCCCCTCGTGCGGCGGTACCGGTGAAGTCAGACAGGCGCAGCGATCGATCTTCGGACAGTTCGTCAGCGTGAGTGCGTGTCCCCGGTGCAGGGGAGAAGGTGTGGTTATCGACTCGCCCTGCAAGAAATGTGATGGCGAGGGCAGAGTGCAGGGTGTGAAGACAGTGAAGATCCAGATACCTTCAGGGGTCTCCAGCGGTAACTTCATGACACTCAGGGGGCAGGGAAACAGGGGACCGAGAGGTGGAGAGATGGGAGACCTGATCGTACTCATGGAGGTCGAGGAGCACGATTTTTTCAAACGGCATGGAGATCACATCATTGTCGAGATCGAACTGACGTTCAGTCAGGCCGCACTGGGGTCAACGATTACAATCCCGACCCTTTACGGTGAGGAAGAGCTGAAGATTCCGGCCGGGACCCAGAGTGGATCGAAGTTTGTGCTCAGGGGCAAGGGCTTGAAAAAGCTCAACAGTAACAGGAAAGGGGACCAGGTAGCGATTGTCCGACTCGTCACCCCAAACAATCTGTCTGCCGACGAAGAGTCACTTTTCAAAGAGCTGGAGAAGCATGAGAGAGACCGGGAGGAGAGAGAGGGTAAATCTTTCTGGAACAAGATGAGAGATGCATTATCAGGGTAGGACATCCTCCCGACGCGAGGAATCCTTTTTTTTCATCGACCGGGAATCTGTACGTGAACGGGAAGTCTCCTTCTCACCGGAGGAATCCTCCCATCTCGTGAAAAGTCTGAGGGCGGGTGTTGGTGATGAGGTTATCGCATCCGATGGTCTCGGTTCACTGTTTGATATCACGATATGTTCCATCGGGCAGGTGGTCCATGGCGAGATCGCAGGGGTCCGGAAGGTGGAACCGGAGCCGTGTGTTGTAGTGCTGGCAGTCGGGTTGAGCAGGAATGATTGCATGAAGTGGATCGTCGAGAAAGCGACCGAGCTCGGTGCGGCTGTAATCGTACCTCTCCTGACAAATAAGTCTCTCCTGATAAAGAGCGAAGGGCAGAAACGCACGTTTGCGGAACGGATGCGACGGGTTGCCATCAGTGCTCTGAAACAGTCGAAAAGGGCCTACCTCCCGAGGATCGAGGAACCAGTGTTGTTCACACGATTCCTGTCGACCCGTGACCAGGAGCATGTCTCCATCATTCTGGATGAGCGGAGCGAAGATGGTACGATAAGTGATGTGCTTGCGGCCAATCGGAGTTCATACTATACGATAGCTGTCGGGCCGGAGGGCGGTTTCGACGAAAGCGAGCGGATTTCTGCGACGCAATCAGGTTTTCTTCCGGCTCGACTCGGGTCTGCCCGCCTGCGTGTCGAGACTGCCTGTATTGTAGCTCTCACGGCTGTCAGATCCTCGAATAACTGGTGGTAAGGTGTGGTTTCGGGCGCACAGGGGACCTCGGTGCCTGACCGTCTTCAGTGAACGAGACCACTCAGTAACCGTAAAAATAAACGCGAGGGTAGATCATGGATTGTCTGTTCTGCAGTATCGCTCGTAGGGATATTCCTGCCTCGATCGTGTATGAAGATGAGGAGGTAATCGTTTTCAACGATATCGATCCGCAGGCCCCGGTACACGTGCTGATAATCCCCAAAAAACACATCTCGACAGTGAATGACCTTCCGGAGGAGGATTCCCTGCTCATCGGAAAGATGCTCCTCATCGCCAGGGATCTGGCAAAGCGACTGGATGTGAGCGAAGACGGATACCGGATTGTTATAAATTGTAACAGTGGGGCGGGTCAGACCGTATTTCATATTCATGCTCACCTGCTGGGAGGCCGAACCTTCAGGTGGCCTCCGGGCTAATATATGTTCATAAATGAACTTGACGGGAAGGCCAAAGGATATTATATTGATAAGTGAGAATATTTCAAACAGTTTAAAAAATCACCCGTAAGTGTATATTTGTTTCAATTTTACCGTAAAGGGGGTTGATTTACTCGATGACCGAGGTCGTAATAAACAGTGATGAGTCTTTCGAAAAGGCGTTAAAGAGATTCAAGAAAAAATGTGAGAGAGCGGGCATACTTTCGGATCTCAGAAAACACCGACACTTTGAAAAGCCGAGTGAGAGGCGAAAGAGGAAGCTGAGCGCTGCGAGACGCAAACAGAAGCGCTCTCCATAATATCTGTAGGCATACCTTGATAGTGAACTTTTACGCGTACGGATTCAGGAATGACGAACAACTATGGTCCTGTCCGTGAATGAGTCTCTCCTTCTCATCTGATGCCTTTCGGACGTTGAAACCAAGTGGGGGAGCAGAGCTCTCCCACTTTTGTTCAATATTTCACAGTCTATTCTACTTGTGGTATCCCGGACCAATGCAGGTCCTTGTTAATCCAGAAACAGTACAAGAACGAGAACCACCTGTGAAGTACCAGGAACCGGAACACGCTTCCTCTCTAGTTCGTTTTCGCCGTTGCGCCGATTTTATGACAATCGATTTACGGAATGGATGACCATACCTTTCAGGTCTTAGAATTCGACAAGGTCCTGGCGCTCGTCTCAGAGTTCGCAGATTCCGCCGCTGCCTCCGAAGAGATCCGGGCTCTTCTTCCTCTCGTGGATGTCACCTCAGCGAGAGAAGAACTTGAGCTCGTGAGCCAGGCCAGGCGCCTCCTGGAGAAGCGGGTTCCTCTCCCCCCTCTCAGCGTTCCTGCTGCATTTCAATCACTGGGCCGCCTGGATGTCGATGGAGTTCTCCTCTCCGTCCCCGAGCTGGTCGGGATCTCGTTTGTCGTTTCGACCTATTCCCACACCGAAAAGATTATCAGAAAGGAACGCGACACATCCAAAGCTCTCTATTCCATCCTGGAAGGTGTCGCTCCTGATCCACAACTTGCCGCTCTGATCGACAGAGCGATCGATCCGGAGACCGGTGTGAAGGAAGATGCATCGAAGAAGCTCTCGAAGCTTTCCAATAACCTGAGGATGTCGAGAGACCGGATTGTGAGGGATCTTGAGGCGAAGCAGAAAGAGCTGGGAGGGAATATTTCCACGGAAGCATCCATCACATTGAGAAATGGGCGCTATGTGGTACCGATTCGCGTAGAGTCACGGAAAAGGGTGAAAGGGATCATCCACGACAAGTCGAGAAGCGGACAGACAATTTTTCTCGAACCGGTTTCCATTGTTGAGTCGAACAACCTGCTGAAAGAGATGGAGATCGAAGTCGAACGCGAAAAAGCGAGGATTCTCCGAGAGTTGTCCGATTGTGCCGTGTCCAACCGTGATGGTATTTCCTTTGCCTACCATGCACTCGTGAGATTGGATTCTGTCTTTGCGAGAGCACGGTGTTCGGTTGCCTGGGATTGCTATGAACCGGTACTCATGGCCCACGGAAATGACAGATTACGAATCATCAACGGCCGACACCCCCTTCTCCTGAAAAGGCTGCGTGATTGCGGTCAGGAGGAAGCACTCATTCCGCTCGTCCTCGAATTCGAAGAGGATGAGCAGACGCTTCTCATATCCGGTCCGAATGCAGGCGGGAAGACCCTCGTGCTGAAGACTGTCGGACTGCTTACCCTCATGACTCTCTCCGGGCTGCATATTCCTGCAGAATCCGGGACCGTCATCCCTTTTCCCAATGGAGTGTATGTCGACATTGGTGATGATCAGTCGATCGAGAATGATCTCAGTACATTCTCATCGCACATAAAGAGGCTCGTCGAGATTCTCGAGAACGCGGGGCAGGGTACTCTCGTACTCCTCGATGAAGTGGGTGTGGGGACCGATCCGGTCGAGGGAATCGTCATAGCGAGAGCGACACTCGAGGTTTTAAACGAAAAAGCATCGAGAACGATCGCCACAACACATTACAGCCAGCTCAAAGGTCTGGCCGACGCAACCCGTGGGATACAAAATGCCTCTCTCTCTTTCGATTCCGATAATCTCGAACCGACATTTCAGTTCAGCAAGGGATTACCCGGCAGGAGTATGGGGATCAGCATCAGCGAGCGGTTGGGGCTGCCGGCATCGGTTATCATCCGTGCAAAATCGTATCTTGATGATAAGGGAATGGCACTCGAGGATCTCCTCGGAGAACTTGAACAGCTGAAGCAGAATATGCTCGTGGAGCGTGAAGAGCTTCAGCAGAAAACCCTCGAGATGGAGACAGCTATCGGCAGGCTTCAGGAAGAGACGAGGATTTACAACCAGAAGAGCGAGGAAGCTTTCAGAGAGGCGAAAGAAGAATCGAGAAAAGCGTATCTCGAGGCGAGGAAAGAACTCGAAAATGCCGTCCGGAAACTAGAGGGAAGTGGGAACCGTGAAGGAATCATACGGGAGGCCAGGAGGAGGCTCGACCGTGGTCTGCGGGCGATCTCAGAGAGTATTATTCCCCACACCTCAACAATGGCTGACTACATACCCCGTGTGGGGGATGAGGTCGTACTCCCCGGTTTGAGCAACACGGCAACGGTCACCGGAGTTGCTGTCGATCGTGGCGAAGTGGAGGTCGAGGTGGCCGGGAAGTCGCTCAGGGTGGGGCTCGAGGTGATCGTCCCTTCTGACATATCCCGCACAAATGGGAAGAATGAGTACCCCACGGGTTCCGGGAGGATCATTCAGACAGATGTCAGTTCAGACAACCGGACCGACAAGATTGATATACGCGGCTGCACGAGAGAGGAAGTCGGGTTCGAGCTATCGAAGGCGATCGACACCGCCATACTCCACGGATTGAAGGTTCTCAGGGTAGTACACGGAAAAGGGACGGGGGTGCTCCGTGATGAAGTGGGAAGAATTCTCAAGATGGACAAGAGAGTCAGAGTATTCAGGATGGGGAGACCCTGGGAAGGGGGAAGCGGTGTTACCATTATCGAGGTCAATGAATGATGTCACCCATGGTGCCGCCGGAAATCATCGATGACATAAAAAACAGGCTGGACATCCTCGAGCTCGTTTCAGATCACGTCGACCTGAAGCGTGTCGGGAAGAATTATCTCGGCCTTTGTCCATTTCATACGGAAAAAACACCTTCCTTCACGGTCAGTCAGGAGAAACAGATCTATCACTGTTTCGGCTGTGGCAAAGGCGGTGACCTGATTTCTTTTTACATGGGGATCAGTAACGCGAGTTTCTATGAAGCATTGGAAGCGCTCGCCGGGCAGAGTGGGATAGAGCTGCCAACCTATCGCGATAAGCCGGATGGGCAGAAGGACTCAGTTGTCAAGGCCAACGAGGTGGCCATGATGATTTTCCACCGGATCCTGACCGAGTCGGATGAAGGGAAACCAGCTCTCCAATACTTGCAGTCACGACAGGTAACAAAAGCTACGATAAAAGATTTCTTACTCGGTGTCGCTCCAACACGGTGGGAGGGTCTCATAAAAGCGTGCAGTGCACACGAGATCTCTCCTGATGTTCTTCTCAAAGCAGGACTCCTCTATCGGGGACAGGACGGGAAGGCATCGAGGGATCTCTTCAGACAGCGGTTGATTTTCCCGATCATGGATTCGCGATCCAGGGTCATCGGTTTTGGCGGCAGAGCGCTCGATGGGAGGGAACCCAAGTACCTCAACACACCCGAGACAAAAGTGTTCAGCAAGGGCAGAAACCTGTACGGTCTCCATCTGGCTAAAAACGAGATACGTTCGAAGAGAAGTGCAATCATCGTTGAAGGGTACATGGATCTTCTCGCCCTATATCAATCAGGATGCCGCAATGTTGTCGCTCCTCTGGGGACATCTCTCACGGACGACCAGGCCCGATTGCTCTCGAAGATGTGTGATACCGTTTACCTGATGTATGACGGCGACAGAGCCGGCCGTAAGGCTGGTTTCCGAGGTGGTGATATCCTGCTTACCGAAGGTGTCGTGGCAAAATTCGTCGAGTTGCCTGATGGTGAAGATCCCGCTAGTTTTGTCTCAGAGTTTGGAATATCGGCCGTGGAAAATCTCATGAGTGAAGCTCTTGAAATTGTTGAAGCAAAGATCAATATATTGAGGAACAGGGGAGATATGCGGAGCGTGGAAGGGAAACGAAAGGCTGTTGGTTATATTTTGGACTCCCTTTTGGGGATTCGGGATGAGATCATGCGGACCCTGTACCTCGACAAGTGTGCTCGTGAACTGGATCTTCCCATTGAGCTCCTGTCCCGAGAACTGGAGCAGGTGAGACATCGAAAGAAGAGAGGTGTCGTTCCTCAAACCCGGGAACGATCAGCAGGGAAGTCGGTCCACGACCTCACTGAGAAGTATCTCCTTCTCCTTATCCTGGTCGAAAGCTGTCAGAGCTCTTCATTTATCGATACTGTAGCAGTTCTCGAGGTGGATGACTTCATCAATGAGTCTTATCGGGAGATCTATCGGGTTGTAAAGGGGTTGGCCGGCCGTCAGGGGAATGTACTCGATCACGTGATGAGTGAGCTGCCGCAGGAACTTCATGCAACCGTGAGTGGTATCGCCCTGGACGAAGCCATCGTTCAGAATCCTGAAAAAATGCTCGAAGATTGTCTCAAAAAAATAAAAGCGAGGAAGATCAAAAAAAACATGAGCGAGATATCTGAAACTCTTCGCAGGCTGAGTCATGGGGAGAAAAAAGCAGAGGCTGATCGGCTTGCGAAGCAGTTCTATGAACTTTCACGTGAACTCTCTTCTCTGTTTTCGGAGGACACGGAATGAGTCACCGCACAGGGGTTAAGCGATGTCTGGCCGTCTGACCGGAAAACTGCTCCAGGAGATCCTCAGGATCGGTAGATCGAAGGGATTTCTTACCTACAGAACACTCAACAATCTCATTCCTGAAGGCATAACCGATACCGATGAGCTGACTACACTGATCGACAGACTTTCAGATCACGGTGTCGAGGTCGTCGAATCGGAAGAAGAATACTGGGAATCTCCATACCTGAGGGGGCGGAAGAGCAGGACAATTTCAAAAGCGGTAAAATCAGAAGACACTATCAAGATGTATCTACTGGAGATGGGGAAGGTACCACTCCTGGACCGACAGGGCGAGATCGAGTACGCTCGAAAGATCGAATCCGGGAGAAAACTCATGATCGAGACACTCTTTAAGACCTATTCCACGATACAGGGATTGAAAGAAATTGCGAAAGACCTTTCTGAGGGGAAGATCAATTTCGAGGATGTCGTGAATCTCGAACTCGAAACCTGGAGCGAGGAGCATGACAGTGAGAGTGGGGAAAAAGAGGTTTTGAAGAGAATCAATAGAATCGAGCGGTTGTTCACGGAAATACAGGAGACCCGGGGGAAAAGGGCCCGGTTGAAAAAGGAGAAGGACAGAGAATCCGTAGAGAGTGATCTCAGGAAGAAATACAACAAACTAAATAAAGAGGTCAGGAAACTGGATCTGACACAGAAACAGGTTGACTACCTCATTGATCGAGCGAAATCCATCGAGTCCGATGTTCAGAAAGCTCTCACAGAGATCACGAGCCGGTCCGATGACCTTGAGATGTCACCAGAGAAATTGATCGAGATAACGAGAAACAGATCCGCCAATCAGAGGTGGAGGCTTCCCCGAAAGGCTGTGGCTCTCAGGAATCTGCCGGAGGATGAGCGGAACGAACTCCTCGACGTGGTCGAACAGGCTGATGCGAAAATATTCGAAGCTGAGCACATAACCGGGCTCAGCAGGATACGATTCCTCGCTCTCATGTCGAGATTGAGAGAGCTGGAGACGGTGGTTTCCCAGGCAAAGAGATCGATCATCGAGGCAAATGTAAGGCTGGTGATCAGCATCGCGAAGAGATATCTCAACCGTGGACTCGAATTTCTAGATTTGATTCAGGAAGGCAACAGTGGGCTAATGCGGGCCACGGAAAAATTCAATTACAAGAAAGGTTACAAATTCAGTACATACGCGACCTGGTGGATCAGACAATCCATCACCAGGGCGATTGCCGATCAGGGCAGGACGATCCGGATTCCCGTTCACATGATCGAGGCGATCAACAAGGTAAATAAAGCCTCCCGGAAGTTTGTCCAGCAGCATGGACGGGAACCACTGCCCGAGGAACTTTCGTTGAAACTCAATCTGCCAACCAAACGGATCAAAGCGATCATCAAAGTGGCACAGGAACCACTTTCACTCGATCGTCCCCTTAAAGATGATGACGACAGTCATCTCAGAGATATTATCGAAGATACCAAGGGGATATCCCCGCTGTACTCTGCTGCATTCTCCATGTTGAGGGATCAGATCGACATGGCGCTCCAGATGCTGACCAGGCGTGAGGAAAAAGTTGTGCGATTGAGATTCGGTATCGGTGATGGTTTTCCCCGAACGCTCGAAGAGGTCGGGAGCATCTTCAATGTTACGAGGGAGAGAGTTCGTCAAATCGAAGCGAAGGCGCTGCGCAAACTGAGGCATCCGAGCAGGAGTGACATCCTGAGAGGATACATCGATCTGGTATAGAGGCTGTTTTGTACATCAAAACGGCAGGAGAGGAGTCTGATTGTTATGAGACAGACCGGTTCCTTGATTTCTCTGGTGCTTCTGGCGATTATGGTCGCCTGTCTCAGCACCTGTTTTACAAGCTGCAGCAGATCGGAAAATGATGGAGGGGGGGAAAGGGCCCTGCGGGAGAAAGCACGTAACCTTGTACGGATCCGGGATTACGACGATGCGCTCGATGTCCTCGAGAAAACCATTGAGCTCTATCCGAATTCTTTCGAAGCGCATCGTGAATACATCAAACTTCTCTCTCGAAAGGGTGGGGATGAAGCAGGCAAGCTGTACGAGGCGTTCCTCACAAATAACATGACCAATCCCCTTTACCATGTGTGCCTCTCCCTCATCGAGGAAGATGTATCGATCAAAGAGGAGCACCTCGAGAACGCACTCGAACTCGACGGGACCTATTTCTGGGCTATCCTCGAAAAAGCCAGGTTAAAACTGGGTGGTGGTGATCCTCGAGGTGCGGTGACGCTGCTCGAGAGTATCCGCGGGAAAAAGACCGGTGTCACGGAAGAAACCTTCCTCCTTGCCGATGCCCTCAATGAATCCGGGCAGACGAGTGAGGCGCTGGGGATTCTGCAGGAGTTGGCTCGTACCTGTGCCGATGAAGAGACAGGGCTTCATGCTCAGGAAGAAATATTTTTCCTCCTCTGGGACAGTGACCGGGAAAAGGCAGTTCAACACGCTGTCGATATGCGGGATACTGTCGGCGATCCCGCCGTTCTTGCCGACATCGCCTACGAAATGTCTGCCGATTCATTGTATATAATCAACTCGATCGAATTTTTCGAGCGTGCCATTTCGAAATGTGATTCGTCCAATATGAGGACATATTATCCAACGGCAGCAGCTCTCTGGCTGGCTGGCAGGTCGTCGAAGATGAAGGGATTCTATGGGGAAGGACTGGGGCAGGCTCTTTACCGGCTCAGCCGTTATGAGGATGCGGTCACTGCCCTGGAAGCCGCGAAGTCCGAACTTGCGGACCCGTTGAGCGAGGTGTTGTTCACACTCGCACGAGCCTATACTCACCTCGACCGGGATGAAGATGCCATCGGGACGCTCATCGAGCTCTTGTCCAGGCAGACCGATGATGAAGCTCGGGTCTACCTGGACAGTCTTTATAAGGAGAACAGAGGCGATCTTGACGGACTGTCGGAGGAAATCGAAGAAGCTCGGAAGTCCTTCTGGAAAGAAGCTCCCCATTTTACCCTGAGCGATGATAACGGAGAGGAGTTTTCCCTTGCCGACCTCCGGGGGAAAGTCGTTCTCCTTGCCTTCTGGTTTCCTACCTGACCTTCCTGCCGTGTGGAGTTTCCATACATACAGAAGATCTATGAGGAACTCGAGAACAGCGGATTTACCGTCATTGCACTGGAGGTCAGAGGAGACAGGAAGGGGGCGCAGGACTTCATCGACGAAAAGGGAATTACATTCAAGATCATCACCGATCACGGTGCTTCAGTTGCCAGCGAACTTTTCGGGGTGTATGCCTATCCGACGAGTTTCATTATAGACAGAGAAGGAGTAATCAGGTACCGGCACATAGGTTTCAAACCGGGGATGGAAGCCAATCTTAGGGCCGAGATCGCACCGTTGCTCGGCTGATTCCGCCCTGTCCGGCATCAGAGTTTTCTGGCGTGAGCGTGGTAGTGCGATTCACACTCCGAGAGGCCTTCGTCGATGAAGAATTCGTCCCGGCCGTATTTCTTGCCTGCAACGGTTCTGAGAGATCTGAACAGGTGATCTCTTTCCTCCCGTGAGGGTTTGTCCGTATGTCTCTTCAATACTCCCAGCGGAGTACCTTTGCAATCGTTGCATTCGAAAATGAAGCAGATGTTGTCCTCGTACTGGTTCCGGGTTTTGTCTTTGAGCGCGCAGAATTTGCATTCCATGAAAACCTCCGGTTTCGATGTCATCTCTGAATAAGAACGGGGCCCACCCCCTCACGCTCGTTCACCGGACACCCTGCTGGCCCGCGCATCTCATTACTGAAGTCGCTCGCTTCGCCGTGAACGCTTCCCGGATCTCGGTGATTCGATCAGAGGAACATGTTCAGTGATCACCTTCTGAATTCCTTGACAACCCTGCCGTCGATTTCGAGATTACTTGAGAAAAACAATCTGTTCAGGACGGCATCTGTATCCTAAAATGGGCAGTTCCCGGTTCTCTAATCAGATACTATTATAAAACAAAGAAACGTATTGAGCAATCCGGACGAGCTCATCGAAAAAGCAAGTACCGGATTGGGAAAAAACAGGTTTGGATATTCTTTTTCCCGGGGGATGAGCTTTTCTGTTTACGGATAAAATCGTTGCCGGATTGTGCCCCGATTGATTGACAAGTAAAGTGTATTCTGGTATAATATATCCAATTCACGGAGGGGATTTATGAAGCAATACACAATATTTTTTGGCATGTTTATTGTTTACTTACTCACAGCGAGCCCCGGGTACACGGCCGAGCCGTATTTTGAGAGATTCACGATTCAGTCTCTCGGTGATTCCTACGACATTATCTGCGATGATTTCAATGAGGATGGCTCTCTGGATCTTGCAATACCAAACAGGTATTTCGACGATTACTACATCAGCTTTTTCTGGGGCGATCAGACGGGTCTTTTCCCGTCGAGATATGACAAGTTTCACAATGGACTGAGGCCGAATGCGATCAAGTCCGGTGATTTCGATCGAGACAACAATCTCGATATTGTTGTTCCCAATACGCTCGAGCATACCGTCGGTACCTACCTCGGGAACGGAGATGGCTCCTTCGGTGTATACAAAGTTACGAACACGGGTTACTACCCGACATATCTCGCAGTCGATCTGTTGAACGGGGACGCGTATGAAGATGTTATCCTGTCAAGCTGGGTTTATGGAAAAGTCTATTCCTTTCTCGGCAACGGGGACGGTACATTTCAGTCTGTCGCGGAGTACGATGTCGGCGGCGGGACGAGTATGATTCTCACCGCAGATTTTTATGAAGATGGGAACACCGATTTCATCGTCTCAAATATGGCATACAACGATGTCGTGACCATGTTCGGGCAGGGAGATGGGACTTTTTACGGTATGAAATCCCTGGATGTCGGATATGACGCATTCGCCATTGCCGTGCCCGACCTCGATGGCGACAGTCACGTTGATATCGTCTGTGGTACGAAACACTCCCTGGTCACGTTCCTCGGAGATGGGTTTGGTGGTTTCACTTTGCAACAGTCGATGAACTATCAGTCTCCGGGTGTCAAAGATATCGAACCATTCGATGCGGATAAGGATGGCAACGTTGATATCGCGTGTTCGTTCACTTATAATGATCGGCTTCGTATCTATCGGGGGGATGGCTCCGGCAGATTCTCCAACCACAGGTTGATCACCGGGATAAGCAGCCCTCTCGGGATCACATCCGGGGATTTCAACAGTGATGGGCACACGGATCTTGCTGTTTCCAGCTCTGAAACTGACTCAGTCACCATTTTTCTGAATCAGTGGGGGGTCCTGTCACTCAACCTCATCCCACCGGTCGATCCGGATGTCGCCATTGGTTCTTCGATCTCATTCGAGGTTATCGCCACCAACTCACAGGATACGACCGTTACAGCCGATGTCTGGCTCGTCGCAAGTCGTGAGCCCGGTGGGGAGATCAGGGTTCCCTCGAGCATCATCGACGGCCCTGTGAATCCTTCCAGTTTCGAACTGGCCCCCGGGCAGGAAATACATCTGAATTATACAATTATCATACCTCTAGGGGTACCTACAGGCTATTATAAAATGTTCACCCGGTCCGGATACTATTCTAAAGACCTGATGAGTGAGAGGTTCTTCGAAGGAAACATACTCGAAAATTGATTGATCCTCTTTAAACTCTGAATAGCCCTGATCGAATAGTACGCACGAGATACTACTGAGTAAATCCAAAGAAAATTCTTCACCAGCCCGGAGGTTGATCGTGGAGAAAAGCTATATGATACTGGCGCCTGTCCTGGTACTCTGCCTGTTACCGGTAGCCGGTTTAAGCTTTCCCTCTGGCCCTCCTTATTCATTCAATGAATCGATCGAGAAGGCTGTCGTGTTCGTGGATCCGACTGGATTCGGGCAGGATCCTTCGATGATGACGCATGGAGAACAGCTGAGGATACTCAGGATCCGTTCGTTCGGTTCACAGGCCCGTATCGTCCGGTTCCTTGAAACCGAAACGAAACTCGGGAGGGTGAAACAATTCAGATGCTACTGGGTGACGAATGCCATATGGGTCGAGGCTGAGCGTTCCGTTATCCGGCATCTCACAGATTTTTACGAAGTCACCCGCATTGTGAAAACGGACAACCCCCATCGTGTGTTCGAATATTATCCCGGTGAGGAAGCGAATGACAACTTCGTGGAAAGAGGGACCGGGGTGATGGAAGAAGAGGCTCTCTGGAGCCTGGGGCTGACCGGCCTCGGTACGCTTGTCTGTATCATTGACACCGGCGTCGACGGTAATCACCCGGCATTTTCGGAAAGATGGAGGGGTACGCTCGACGATGTGGACTGGAGTGAAGCGTGGTTCGATCCCGTCGGAGGGACTGAGTTCCCCGTTGATGATGATAATCACGGGACTTTCATGACCGGGCTTGTGCTCGGTAGAGAAGGATCGGATACGACCGGAGTGGCACCTGATGCACAATGGATAGCTGCACGGGCTCTCGGTGGTGATGATTTTATTGCCGACATCCTGTCCTCCCTCCAGTGGGCCTTTGATCCGGACGGTGACCCTGAGACTTATGATGATGTTCCCGATGTTCTGCCGCTTACCTGGACGTTTTTTGGTACCTGTGATGACCTTCTCTGGGAGGCGATCGACAATCTCGAATCGACCGGTGTTGTTGTCATCACCTCCGTCGGAGCTTACGGTCCCGGTTCGGGCACCGTGGGATCTCCCGCGGACCGGATCGAATCATCGGTGAACTGCTTTTCCATCGGTACGATTGACGGCTGGAACCCCGAATACCCCCTGGCGTACTTCTCGGGAAGAGGGCCGTCCAGTTGTGACGGCCAGACCATCAAACCCGAAGTGGTAGCTCCGGGGATCAACGAACGTTCCAGTGTCGCCGGGGGCGGGTACGAGATCTGGAGCGGCACGTCGCTGTCGACTGCCATCGTCGCCGGTGGTGTCCTTCTCCTCGAACAGGCACAGGCGGCCCCGGATGGAGAACAGATTAAAGAATCGCTCCTGGGCAGTGCGACAGATCTCGGATCCGCCGGGGAGGACAATTCCTATGGTTGGGGTCTGGTCAATCTCCCGGGTGCGCTCGAAGAACTCGGTGGTCTCACCGAGGTGATTTTCGATCTCGAACCGGAACACAGTACCTACCAGCCCGGTGACAGTGCATACATCGATTTCGAACTGAAGAACCTGACGAGTTTCCCGCAGAACTTCCAGGCCTTCCTGGGCGTGCGTCCTCCGGTCGGTGACGGCTTCATCCTCAATCAGAAGGAGCTGACTCTTGGACCGGTGGCCGCCGTATCCGGTACTCTGCCACTCTACATACCGTTAAAAGCACCGGCCGGTGATTACGCACTGATCGGAATGGCCGCGACGATGTCTCCGTTCTCAGTGATCGACAGCGACACGGTTGTTGTTTCCATAACAGAAGGACGTTGAGCCCTCCTCGAAGATTGTAACTCGCCACCGTTGACAGACCATGCTGTCAGCTTCATTATTCTTTTAATTTGATTCACGGGTGTGCGTTCCGGGTGCAGGATAAATAACGAACAGGCGGAATTGTTTTTACACTACGAGGCTGGAAAAAGATGAAGGACGAAAACAGGCGACGTCTCTTCCTGATTTCAGCTATTTTTCTGCTCGCCCTCCTGGTGCGGTTGCTGTACCTGCAACAGATTGCGGACAGCCCTTTCTTCCAGGCCCTTTACCTCGATGCCCTGCGCTATGACAGCTGGGCACAGAGTATCGCGTTCGGTACTTCCGAAGCGATAGAGCCTTTTTTCAGGGCTCCGCTCTACCCGGCATTTCTCGCCGGGATCTACAGGGTGTTCGGTCATGATCTCTATACTGCTCGACTGATTCAGATGCTTCTAGGCTCAGTGAGTGCGGTATTCATCTTTCTTCTGGCTGATGAGCTGTTCGGGAGAACGGTCGCCGTCATCAGTTCACTCTGCTGGGCTCTCTACGGTCCGGCTATCTACTGGGCCGGAGAGATCCTCATCGTCACACTCATCATTTTTCTGGACCTGCTGCTCCTGTACCTGGTCATCCGCTCCCTCTCACGACCGGGCCCCGTAAAATGGTTATCAGCCGGGCTTGTACTCGGTTTTTCCGCGATTGCCAGACCGAACATCCTGGTTTTCGCGCCCTTTGTGGTCTTCCTCATCCTCATCTCCAGAAAGCTGGGAGGTGAACCTTATCGACCCACAGGCTCGCGGATCGTGTGGATTCTACTCTTCGTGGTCGGTGTCGCCGTCCCGATAACTCCGGTCACTGTTCAGAACTACCGCAGAGCTGGTGATTTTATCCTTATCTCCTCACAGGGTGGAATAAACTTCTTCATGGGAAACAACGAGAAAGCAGACGGGAAAACCGCCGCGACACCCGAACGGGGAGGCATCTACGGCAAATACCTCGACAACGCCTGGGTCAGCTCGGTGCGAATCGCCGAGTCGGTCGAGGGGAGGACATTGAAACCGTCCGAGGTGTCGGGCTTCTGGTACGTGGAGGGGATGAAGTTCGTGCGGGAGAATCCCGCAGTGTGGCTTCAACTGATGGTGAAAAAGCTGGGTTATTTCTGGAGCGGCATCGAGGTGACGAATAACGAGGACACTTACTTCTTCAGAAGGTTCTCGAGTGTGCTCGATGTACTCATGTGGCAGAGAGTAATCGCCTTTCCGTTCGGGATTATCGGCCCGCTCGCACTGCTGGGACTTTTTCTCACCCGGAACCGGTGGCGGCAACTGCTCCCCATCACCGGATTTGTCCTCACCTACATGATCTCTGTTATTCTCTTTTTCGTCTGTGCCCGCTATCGTATGCCGGTCATACCGTTTCTTCTCATGTTCGCTGCCTTCACTGTTTCATGGCTTGTGGGAAATGTGACAGCCGGGAGATGGAAGGCGGCCCTGCCACCGGTGTGCGGGGTGATCGCCCTGGTGGTTCTTTTCAACTCCGGTATGGGAGCCGTCACCGACAGAAACAGAGCTCAGGCTCATTATCTGGCCGGTTGGGCGTATCACCAGGAGGGGAAACTCGAACCGGCTCAAACCGAGTATGAGATGGCCCGCACGTTTTTTCCGAGACATCTGCAGGTACACAACAACCTCGGTCTAATCTACGCTAAGAAGGGGGATTTCGCTCGAGCCATTATCGAATTCAGAAAAGCGGTGGAAATCAATCCGATGGATGAGATGGCTAACTTCTATCTCGGCACCGCCTACATGTCGGCAAAAAGATTCGAAAAGGCCGCCCGGACATATGAACGTGTACTCGAGCTCGACCCGGCCAATGAAATAGCGGCACTACGGGCCGGCAATGCATATTATGAACTCGGCCGCACTGATGAAGCTGTAGAGAAGTGGCTCCAGTGCCTGTCGATAAACCCGAACAATGAGAGGGCCAGGGCCCGGCTGGCCGGTGTGGAGGGTGGTGAGAGGTAGGGGAGGGTGTAATGCGCGGCCGGGCTCATGAAGAACATGGAGCAGTTTGGGGAACGCAAGGGACTTAAAAACCTTTCCAAGCCTCATCCACAACTTCAAACATATCAAACAATTATCTTTTGTATCAGCGAGTTAAACACATTCCTTTTTACGCCAATTTGCACCAATTACGATGTATTTGGACCCGCTATGGACACAATACGGTCAGTGCGGCCGGGCAAGGTTGTTTCATCGAGCGGGTGGGAATCCCGCCCCGGTAAGGTCACCAACCGCCGGGTAGTGAGTCATTGGAGGGAAGGGAGTAATCCCCGACTTTAAGCGTATGACCACAAGCATGCAGGCTGTAAGCCGAGAGGTTGAAGGGATTGAGCCCCGAAATTTGTGAGAACCGGGAAGGGCGACGCCGTTGACCATGCGGAAGCCTATATGAGTAGATCCGATATGGCAGGATCTGGTCACTTCCCCGGGGTCGGAGACCATGGCATGCATGACATGGCGAGGAGACAGCAACCCGGGAGGCCCCATGTGTGCTTCTGTAGATGGGAGACAGTCCGATCAACCGAAAGAAGGGAGAGAGGACTGATCGTGCATGGGGAATCGGATCGCCTAATAGTACCGATGAAGGCGGGTAATGCCGCTGGAGGGAAGGAGGCGACACATGAACGAGCGACGTGAAGAAACACCGACCGCGCTCAGCAGCGGAGAGAAGGTGGCAACGAAACTGCGTCGTATAGCCGAAAAAGCCCGCAGAGAACCGAAGTTCGTGTTCACCAGTCTGTTTCATCTGATGGACATGGAACTCTTGCGGGGATGTTTTGAGCGGCTGCGCCCGAATGCAGCTGCCGGCATCGACAGGGTGACCAAGGCCGAGTACGCCGAGAGTCTGGAAGCCAATCTGACCGAGTTGATGGAGCGGCTTCATCGCATGGGGTACCGGCCCCAGGCGGTCCGGCGGAGGTACATACCGAAGCCGGGAAGCACCAAACAAAGGCCATTAGGAATTCCGACTCTGGAGGATAAGCTCGTACAAGCTGGGTTGGTTAGGATCATGGAGCAGATCTATGAACCGGACTTCATAGACGATTCCAATGGGTTCAGGCCAGGCCGCAGCTGTCACGACGCCTTGCGTGCGTTGAGCCGGACGGTTGAGGACAGCAGCATCAACTGGATCGTGGAGGCGGACATCAAAGGCTTCTTTGACAACGTCGACCACGAGTGGATGATGAAGTTCCTCGGACACCGAATCGGTGACAAGCGAGTACTTCGGAAGGTAAAGAGGTTCCTCAAGGCCGGGATAGTAGAGGAAGGGAAGTTGTTGATGAGAGAGGAGGGTACACCGCAAGGTGGTGTGATCTCGCCGATGCTCGCCAACGTCTACCTTCACTACGTCCTGGACCTGTGGTTTAAGAGGCGCTTTCACAAAAGCTGTAGCGGGGTAGCTCGACTGATCCGGTACGCCGACGACTTTGTAGTTTGTTTTGAGAAGCAAGCAGAGGCGGAGCGTTTTCGGAGTGAGTTAGTTGAGCGGCTTGCCCAGTTTTCGCTGGAAGTGGAACCTTCGAAGACCAAAGTGCTGGAGTTTGGACCTCATGCGGCAGAGTACGCCCGGCAAAAAGGGAGGCGTAAGCCCGAGACATTTGATTTTCTGGGTTTTACCCATTACTGTAGCCGGTCGCAGAATGGAAAACGTTTTCGCATGAAGCGGGTCACATCACGGAAGAGATTCCGTACCAAACTGGCTGTCTTTAAGCATTGGCTGAAGGCAAACCGGTCGAGGAAGAGAACCCGTGAGCTGTGGGATGGTGCCTGCATGATGTTACGAGGGCATTATGCCTACTATGGAGTGACTGACAACTCCCAAGGAATGGAGCGGTTTGCCCACCAAGCGAAGAGGCTACTCTATAAGTGGCTCAATCGGCGAGGTGGGAACCGGTGTCTTACATGGGAGAAGATGCTTCTGATGGAAGAGCGTTTTCCGCTGCCGATACCGCGCATTACAGTCAACCTGTTCTGATCTGGTGAATGGTTATGTACGGCAGACATCGGTGGGGGGGGGAATCTTATGTACATACGGTCCACCCGCCATAATATCCAGAAACACTATTTCCGGTAACTCAGATGATGGGTATGGTGCTGGGATTTGGTGTTATAGTTCTTCTCCGTTGATTTCAAACTGCGTCCTCTGGGATAACTTACCACGGGAGATATATGGCGGGAGCCCTATAGTTACTTACTCTAACATCAAGGGAGGTTTTGCAGGTGAGGGCAATATCGACGCTGATCCAATGTTCGTGTTACCCGACAAACAGGACTATCGACTTCTCTGGAAATCACCCTGCATCGACACAGGGCACCCTGACTCACTTGATGCTGATGGAACAAGAAGCGACATAGGTGTATATTTTTTCGATCAGGATGACTACCTTACCATTTATTTGACACCGGATACGACAGCGGTCGCGCAAGGTGGTCAGTCGCGTGTTACCTACACCGCTATTAATCGCTGGAGTTGGCCACAGACATTCTGGGTGTTGTCACAAGCCACACTTCCAAACGGTGCATCTGAATTTATCCTGGGGCCAGACAGATATATCTTACCGGCAATCCATACCGAGCAGGTTTATATACTCCATTACATCCAACCGAATGCTTCACCGGGTGTTTATGAGTACAAGTCTGTTTTAGCACTTCCTCCGTCATTAATCTTTGATGAGGATTGGTTCCAATTCATCGTGGTTGAATGATAACTTCACAAACCACACCGGCCACCTCTCAGGCCAGCTGGGCTGACAGCTGATAAGGATCAACATTCTGTGAAGGATTCTCACTTCTCGTGAGATGTCTAATACGAGAGACGGTTTAGATCGTTTGAAGTGCCACTAGCGCATCATCTTCAAACCGGGGGAGTATCATGCGTACGTTCATTCTTTTTTTGGTCCTTTCTTTCATCTCACCTGCCATTTCATTTTCCCAGATCAGCTTCGAGAGAAAATACGGCGGTGAACGGTGGGATGACGGGCACTCAGTCCAACAAACAACAGATGGAGGGTATGTCATAACGGGGTACACGGAATCCTTCGGTTCCGGATCCGGTGATGTTTATCTGATCAGGACGGACTCATTGGGGGATACTCTCTGGACGAGGAGATATGGGGGTGAATTTAACGATAGAGGATGGGCAGTCCAGCAGACATCAGATGACGGTTTTGTCATTGCTGGAGATTGGAACTGTCCAGAATCTTTTATTTATCTAATCAAGACAGACTCGTCCGGAGATTCTCTCTGGACGAGATTATATACTGATACACTTGGTGCGGTCCGGTCAATCCTGCAGACGGCAGATGGAGGCTATGTTATAGCTGGAGTTACAAAGTCCTCCGGTACT
>CAZZKG010000024.1:0-50181 GCA_964654825.1 uncultured Gemmatimonadota bacterium
GTGTGGATAGTCAGAAGGTGGGGAATACTTCTGACCCTGAGGGTGGGGAATTGTTTTTACCCCAGGGTGGGGAATACTTTTGACCCCGGTATGGGGAATACTTTTGACCCTAATTCAGCTTAAACGGGGGAATTGTTTTGGCCCTCGACACGCTTTATACAATAAATGGATACAGAGAACCGGTCTTTTTGAATGGACATACGAAATATACCCGAAAAGTGGGGATACCTTTTGCCCAAACAGCTCAAATAAGCTATATTTTAACCCTTATTAGGTAAAAAACGGGGACAAGTTCTCGACGACCACAGTCTGGAAGACTGTGGGTTCGTTAGTCGGTTGAAACCGACTGACGTTTGAAGAAAAATGACTGTTTTTAATTGACTCATGGCATTCGGCCATATCGTCGGGGTTTTCTTCGCTTAAAAGACGAGGGATTGCAACCATCCCCGACAGAGACATTAAAATTGGCTCTTGTAACCTCATGATGTACATTAAATTATAAGTGTTGAACAGTCTTGAATTTTAGAAAGCCCTGATCAGGGGAGAAGAGAGATCCCCCCTTGACGTGAAAAAAGAGGAGAGGAAGATAGTGAGTGGGAGAAAAATACTCTCTCTCGAAGGGAGCGATTTCCGTCTCCTCGCTGATTTTCTAACAAATTATCATTATATCGGTTACACTGTCACGTCCGCACATTCTCTCTGAAAGAGTCGCCTCTTCCATCACCAATTTTTTAATTCCATTCCTTCAATTTCTCCCCTGTTCACTTCTTTTGAGTCGTCTTAGATCAGGTCTGTGGACCTGATCTCCTGCCCTCCGGCACGTTCCTCAGATTCTTCTCATGGGTTCGATTGAACAGATCCATTTCGAGTCCATCCTTCTATCTTCTACAATAACAAATAGTTACCAACCTGGCGGTATCTCTTCCCCCGCTCTCATCCGCTTCCTTTCGAATCCGGGCGCTGTTTGCCTGATTAATGGTATGCCCCCCACTCCCGCGGATCTTTGGATAGAAGAGGAGGAAAGAGAAGACAAGAAAAGTAACAAATTTACTCTTAATATTGACAAATGGGTAGTAATATGAGTATATTATACTCGTAACCGATCTCCTCTCACCTCCCACTTTGAGAAGATCCGGTAGCACTAGAGAACAATATATGATGGAACTTACTTGATAACAAGCAATTATGAAGGTCGCTGAAGACGGTCGTTAGGCTGTTCGCTTCCTGTCTTCTTTCAAATCAACGAGCATGTTTATTAAGGAGATACCAGGTAGCATGATAACAAAAAAACGTCCGTGGTCAGTCGAAGATAAATGTGCGATCGTCCTCGAAGGGATAAGGGGGAAAAGACCGGTCGCCGAAATCTGCCGCGAGCGCGGCATCAGCCAACCCCAGTACTACAAGTGGCGGAATCGGTTCCTCGAGGGTGGAAAGCTGGGTCTGGCAAGGGCCTCCGGTGGGAAGGAGAGGGAGCTCATGAAAAAAGAGATCGAGCGTCTGCAGCGGCTGGTCGGGAAAATGGCTCTTGAAATAGAAACCCTGAAGAGATCCGATGGTTTTTTAGGCAGATAGAACCAGAACAAGGACAGGTACGAAAATGTTCAAGAATCTCATTCTTTGCACATCACTTATCTCTCTCACCGCTGTTTCACAGCTTTCGGGACCTCTCTGTGCCGCGTCGAACCCTTCTCCTCTTACTCATGGTGTTATGATACCGGAGTACACACTTGGATTCGGTGATGTGATCGAGATCAAGTTCTTCGAAAGTGACCGATTCAATGAGACGGTCACCGTCCGACCGGACGGCCGGATCACACTGCAGAGAATGGGAGAAATCATGGTCGCCGGAATGACCCCGATGGAACTCGACAGCTTGATCACCGAGAGATACGCGGAATTCATGCAGAACCCCGAAACCACGGTGTTCGTGAGGGAATTCAGCGGCTATCAGGTGTATGTGTTGGGTCAGGTCCAATCTCCCGGGGGATATCCCGTGCAGCGCGATATGACTCTCGTCCAGGCGATCGCTTCGGCAGGCGGAGCGAAGGATGGGGCTAAGCTCGGGGACGTGATGCTTCTCAGGCGCTCGGAGATTGGCGGGGTGGAGGCCGTGAAGATCGATCTCAAGAAAGCGCTGAAGAATGACAATGATGATAACGACGGTAGGGATCTTTTCATCCAACCGCTGGACATCGTGTACGTGCCGAAAACAAGGATAGCGAGCGCGAGCACGTTCATGAAGCAGGTGTACGACGGCTTCCTCCCGCCGGTCGACATGTATCTAAGATGGCTCTTGTGGACAAAATGGAATTGAACCTGCGCAAACTGAACTTCCGACAAAGGTGGAACTCAGATAATGAATACTCCCGGAACGAACAGCCCAGTGACGAACAAGCCTGATTCCGCAGTGAGCCTTCTGAACATGTTGTTCAAGCGAGGGAAGGTGATCCTGATCTTTTTTGTCTCGGTCGTGTCAACAGTCACGATCGCGAGTTTTGTGATGACCCCGGTATACAGAGCGGACTCAAAACTACTCGTGGAGCGGGAGTTCGATTCGGAAAAGGCGTTTCTCTTCCAGATGAGTCTTCCCTCGAGCTATGAGCGGTACAATTGGATCCAGTCAGAAATGGATATCATAAAGAGTCATCCGGTGGCAGTAGAGCTGGTCGATTCATTCAAGCTGGACGAGAGAGAGAAGACGGATGTTCCCATCACCGAATCCGAGAAAATCAGGAGGCATGATAAGGCGGTCGAAAGGTTCAAAAAGCACCTGATCGTAGACAACATGAACGAGAGCAACGTACTGGAGATAAGCTATGAGGACAAGGATCCTCAGCTGGCGAAGGCCGTCGTGGAAAAGGTCATTGCCGCCTATCTGGATCACCGATCGAAGATCACCAGTGAAACAGATGCCTATCATTTCTTCGAAGATCAGATGCGGATCGCCGACACGAATCTCCGTGAGCTCGAGCAGCGGCAAACCGATTTCAAGAGCAGGGAAGGAATAATTTCACCCGATGCGCAGAGGGATATTCTGCTGGCGAGGCTGGCCGATTTCGAGAAAAGCCTGACGGAGGTGAAGACGCGGCGCATCGCGAAAGAAGCGAGTCTGTCGGTTATCAAAGATCATTTGAAAAACGGCATGGTGAGCAACATACCCAACACGGATGCTAGCGACAGCCCGAGCCGTGAAAGGTACATCGCCAAGCTGAAAGGTGATCTCCTCGACCTCGAGCTCCAGCGGGAAGCCATGCTCCTGACATTCACTCCGAAGTTCAAAGGGGTCAGAAACCTCGAACACCAGATCGATGTGACGAGAGATAAGATCGAGAAAGAGATAAACGATATCATCAGTATGGAGGAGACTTCCATCAAAGCTCAAAAAGCTGAAGAAAGAGTGCTCGAGTCCACAATCGCCGGCCTGAAGGAGGAGATCAAGAACTTCGCAGGCAAGGAATATGAACTGGAACAACTCAGTCGCGGTATTGATGAGAACAAGGAAGTCTACTCGATGTTCCTCAGGCAGCGTGAAGAGGCCCGTATATCTCTCGCGAAACTCGAGAGAGGAGTGAAAGTCAGCGTCGTCAGCCCGGCTTTCACATCACCCGATCCCGTCCGGCCCCGAAAAGCGCTCAATATCATCCTTTCAATACTCATGGGGCTCGTAGGCGGGCTCGTCCTCGTGGTCTTCGCCGAATATTTCGATCACTCGGTCTCGAGCCCTTCCGAGCTCGAAAAATTTTCCGGTCTGACAGTTTTGGGATCCATACGTGAGGTATGTTTCGAGGAGCAGAACAGCGGCGGGGGAGCTCAGGTGAAGACTGGTTGAGGTAAACCCCACCAGAGCATACACCGGAGATGTGTGCTCTCTGCCGATAAGTGAAAGGAAAGGCAACAGAAAATGTATCTGGAGTTTTACAACATGAGAGAGAGACCTTTCTCCCTCTCACCGAATCCCGCGTACCTCTTCTACACGCCCGGCCACAGGGAGGCATACTCCCAGATGGTATACTCGATAACCGAAGACAGCGGATTCATGATGCTGACGGGTGAGGTCGGAACAGGGAAAACTCTCCTGATCAACAAGCTCATCGAGGAACTCCGGCCGACCTATCGGATCGTAAAGGTCCACTTCACGATGTTTACCGCGAAAGCCCTCCTCCAGGGCATATGCGATGAATTCGGCCTTCCCTATCTGGGCCGAACACGATCCGAACTGGTCCTCAAACTCCAGGAATATCTCAGGTGGTGCTACAGCGAAGGAAAAAAGTCGGTCGTCATCCTCGATGAAGCACAGAACCTGTCACGCGACAGCCTCGAGATCATCCGGCTGCTCTCCAATGTCGAAGCCGTTCATGAAAAGTTCTTCCAGATCCTTCTCGTCGGTCAACCCGAGCTCTCTCTCAAACTCGAACAGAACGATCTCAGACAGCTGCGTGAGAGGATAGCCCTCAAGTTCCGATTGGAGCCTCTCTCCAGGAAGGAAACGAGAGAATACATTTTCCACCGTCTCAGTATAGCGGGAAACGATAATGATGTTGTCATCTTCACTGACAGAGCCATAGACAGTATATACGAGATCACAAAGGGTATTCCGCGAAGGATCAACATCCTCTGCAACAATGCCCTTCTTGCAGGATACGCAACAGATGTTCGTTCGATCGACGCTGATCTTATCAGTGAGGCCTGTTTCAATGAACCGGCAGAGGTGCCGGCAGGAGAGAATGAGCGCCATCCGTCACCGATCAGACCCCGGGTAATTGAAGAGTACACGCCTTCAGTGATCCCGGGAGTTATAAAACCCTGTTTATAATTATTTAAGAGAAAGGTCAACGGACATGAGATTATTCCACAAAGTACTGGATAAGGCTCGAGAAGAAGGGAAAATAAATGCCCGTTACATTCCATGGGATGGTTCAGAAGCCGGGACAGGCGAGCTTGAAATCGGACTCGCAGAAGGCCGTGGGGTGATGATCCGACTGGGGAAGATCGCTGATGAGGTGCATAACGATTTCCAGAAGGTCATCGAGAGCATCCGTTCAAGAGTTGCCGAGAGCGATGCCCATGTCATCGGTATCACAAGCGCGGTTCCCGGTCACGGCAGTTCGACGCTCATCACCCTCCTCGCCCTGATGATGGCCGAGAGTGAGAGAAGCTACTACGGCCCGTCTCTATGTGAAGATGGAACACTGAAGCAAACGGAGAACGGAATTCTTCTGATCGACGCTCAGGTGAGAAACCCCTCGCTTCACACGATGCTCGACGTGCCGATCAAGGGAGGTCTTTATGAACTTCTGTCCGGAACGCTTCCCTACAGAGAAGCGATCAAGCAGATCGAAGGATCGAGGCTGAAACTCGTGACGATCGGGCAGGAGAATGGCTTCCGCTACAACCAGGCATACATGGAGAAGTTCAAAGGATTTCTGGGTCGGATGGTCCAAAGTGGTTACGAATTCGTGCTCCTCGATATTCCTCCCATCCTGAACTACGCCGAGGGACTCGCACTGAGTAATTTGTGTGACGGGATTGTCTTCGTCGTCAGTGCCGGGAGAGCTCGAATGGAGGTCGTGAAAGAGGCGAAAAAGCTCATGGAACGGGCGCGGGTGCCCATCCTGGGAGCGGTCCTCAATCATAGGGAATACTTCATCCCCGAATGGATCTACAGGAAATTGTAGGAACTGCTCTTCGGTGATCGGGAGAACGACACCGAATACAGTACGTGCAACAGGAACGAAACTGCTCGTCAGAGCCTCTGACGCTTCATGAATAGCGAAAGTGGGATATGAAACTGCTGGGAAAATTCAGGTCAATCCACAGAGAATCCTACACCTCCCTGATCGATACCCGCAAGGGATGGCATCACAACGGGGATTTTCCCGACCGCGTAAAAAGGGAGCTCAACAGGAGCAGAAGATCGGGGACATCGACGGCATATGTTATCATCCGATTTGTGCCCATTCTGGTGAATGACCTTCCTCCCGGCGTCTATGAAGGCTTTTTAAAAGAATTGATCAAAGTACTGTCGGATAACACGCGGGACTTCGATCTGAAGTACCTCTACGACCGATACAGGATGGGTATCCTTCTGATCGACACTTCCATCAACGGCGCGAAGTTATTCGCAAAGAGGATCTCAGCCGAACTTCTGACGTACTGCGACCGGAAGAACGGAGATGAATATCTGAAGATCATGAAATCTATCGAGATCTCCGTTCATATCGTAGGAAACGCCAGATGCTGTGAAACATTCAAAACGTCGCCTGTTGTATGGGAGAATCACCCAGGGAACTCCCCAAAAGGACCCGGTGGGGATAAATGGGAGGATCAGTGGGATGACAGACTCCTGCTCGACTGGGACAGCGTAGCGGCTTCCGAGGACTCCGATGTCTGGAACATGCAGGCGATCGATGATCACAAGAACTCCCGAAGTGAAGGATCGGGTTACAGACAGTGGAAGCATCTGACAGACATTGTCGGATCCCTCATCGGGATCTTTCTCTTCTCTCCTCTCATGCTTCTTATCGTCATCCTCATCAAGTGCACATCCAGAGGCCCCGTCCTATTCAAGCAGAAGAGGATCGGCCACTACGGCAAGCCTTTCATCTTTCTGAAGTTCAGAACGATGAGGGCCGATTGCGATGACACGATCCACAGGGAGTATGTGAAGAAACTGATGAGCGGAAAGGAAGAAGGCATCAACTTCGGTACAAAGGACGAACCGCTCTATAAACTCAGCAACGACTCGAGGATCACCAAAGTCGGGCACATCCTTCGCAAGACCAGCCTGGATGAATTGCCGCAGTTCTTCAATGTCCTGGCTGGTGACATGAGCCTGGTCGGCCCGAGACCAGCGCTCAGATATGAGGCTGACGAATACAAGAACTGGCACTGGCAGCGGGCAATGGAGGCAAAACCCGGGATCACCGGGATATGGCAGGTCTCCGGACGAAGTACAACCACCTTCGACGAGATGATCCGCATGGACTTGCAGTATGTCGACAAACAGTCCTTTCTCCTTGACCTCAAGATACTCTTCAAAACCATCGGCGCGGTGCTCAATACCAAGGGCGCTCTTTAGGAGGAAAATATGGTCAGAATAGGTGTGATCGGATGCGGATACTGGGGACCGAATCTCATCCGCAATTTTTTCAGCATTCACGGATGTAAAATGACCATCTGCTGCGACAAGGACGTAAAAAAACTGGAAAGGATGAAATCACTTTTCGGTGACATCAAGACCACGACCGATTTCGTCGACCTCCTAGATGACAAGGTGGATGCGGTCGCTATCGCGACGCCGGTCTGGTCGCATTACGAGCTCGCTAAAGCCTGTCTTGCCTCCGGGAAGCACATCCTTGTCGAAAAACCCTTCACCAATTCATCCGAGAAATGCCGCGAACTCATCGACCTGGCAGAGAGACAGAGAAAGATCGTCATGGTCGGGCACACCTTCCTCTACACGTCGGCCGTGAAAAAGATAAAGGAACTCATCGAGAGCGGTGAACTGGGAGAAGTACTGTACGTCAGCAGCACTCGCGTCAATCTCGGCCTTTTCCAGAATGACATCAATGTCATCTGGGATCTCGCCCCTCATGACATATCCATCATCCTGTATGCCCTCGGCAAAGAGCCTACCCATGTGAACGCCCAGGGTAAACATCACTACAAAAACGGCATCGAAGATGTGGCCCTCTTCACCTTGAACTACGAGAACGGTACGATCGCATTCATTCACAACAGCTGGCTGGACCCTAACAAGATACGACGAATGATCTTCGTTGGGAGCAAGAAGATGCTTCTGTATGACGACATCAACCAGACCGAGAAGATCAAGATATACGACAAGGGTGTGGAGATGCCGAAGTATTATGACTCCTTCGGGGAGTTCCATCTCTCGTATCGATACGGTGACATCCAGATTCCTATGCTCGATGAACATGAACCCCTCAAGGATGAATGCAGAGATTTCGTCGAGAGCATCAGGCTGGGCCGTTCACCCCGCAGCGACGGTACCTGTGGCTTGAAGGTGGTCAGGATCATCGAAGCGGCGAATCGATCTCTTACCGATAATGGGGCAGCCGTAATGGTGAATGGGAATGCAGAGGTGCCGACCTATGGATAAGAAGAACATCTCGAAAGATGTCAAACTCGGAAAGAATGTCCAAATATTCAATTTCGTGAATCTTTACGGATGTGAGATCGGCGACAACAGCAAAGTCGGGACGTTCGTCGAGATACAGAAAGGAGCGCGTGTCGGAAAGAACTGCAAGATCTCCAGTCACACCTTTATCTGCGAAGGTGTCAGGATCGATGACAACTGTTTCATAGGTCACAACGTCACCTTCATCAATGACATCTATCCCCGTGCCGTCAGAGAGGACGGTGGCATGCAGTCGGAGGAGGACTGGAAGTGCATACCCACCCTAGTGAAGAGAGGTGCATCGATCGGTTCCAGCGCTACGATACTGTGCGGCGTGACAATCGGCGAAAATGCGATCGTCGGAGCGGGTAGCGTCGTCACGAAGGATGTTCCTCCGGACACCATCTTCGCCGGCAACCCGGCAAGAATGATTCGCGTGATCAGAAAGGAGCTGGTTGAAAATTGAACGTACCATTTCTCGATCTCAAAACCCAGTATGATTCGATCAAGGACGAAATCAATACGGCCATCCGGCAGGTTCTTGAAAGGACGGCTTTTGCCGGAGGGCCCTTCGTTGCGGAATTCGAGAAGAATTTCGCCTCGTACTGCAACACCGAATTCGCCGCTGGTGTGAGCAGCGGAACCTCAGCTCTCTGGCTGGCGCTCGCCGGCCTCGGTATCGGCCCGGGAGACGAGGTCATCACCGTGCCGAACACGTTCATTGCGACTGCTGAAGCGATCAGCTTCACCGGTGCGAAGCCCGTATTCGTGGATGTAGATCCGAAAACATACAACCTCAACCCTTCGCTGATCGAATCGGCGATTACTCAAAACACCAGAGCGATTGTACCTGTTCACCTCTATGGTCAGATGGCCGACATGGACGGGATCATGGAAGTAGCTCGGAAGCGCGGTCTGTATGTCATCGAGGATGCATGCCAGTCGCACGGAGCCAGGTACAGGGGAAGGACAGCCGGATCGATAGGTGACGCCGGGTGCTTCAGCTTCTACCCTGGGAAAAATCTCGGAGCATACGGTGAGGGAGGGGCCGTTGTGACGAACAATTCGGAGCTCTTTGAGAAGATTAAAATGCTCCGGGACCACGGCCAGAATGAGAAGTACTACCACCGGCTGATCGGGTGGAACGCCCGGATGGACGGTTTTCAGGGTGCAATACTTAACGTAAAGCTGCGACATATCGAAGGCTGGACCGAGGCACGCAGGAAAAACGCGATGCTTTACAATGATCTTCTTTCCTCACAGGATGTCGTCACTCCCTTCGAAGCCGAAGGTGCCCGTCACGTGTATCATCTGTACACAGTGCTGGTGAAGGATCGTGAAGCGATGATGAAAGCGCTGGCTGAAATGAATATCCACTGCGGTATTCACTATCCGGTACCGATCCACCTGCAGGAGGCGTATCGCAGTATGGGCCTGAGCGAAGGCAGCTTTCCAGTAGCGGAGAAGCTTTCGAGAGAGACGCTTTCCCTGCCGATGTACCCCGAGGCGACTGCGGAGCAGATCGGTTATACCGTCAGTGAGATCAGACGTTTTCTCGAGGCAAAGGCGCCGATCTGCACATAATCGTTTCACAAAGCCAGTCACCGGGAGGTGTCCGGTCTCATGGACAACACACTCGTCAGGAACAACCCGGAGTATCTGCAAATCGTAATGCCGGTCATTACGGGGGTATTCTGCGGTACCATCCTTTTCCTCGACATCCCGATGAAATGGAAGCTCACGTTCCTGATGGCATTCGGTTTTGCCCTGCTTCTCCTGATGCTGCGTGATGGAAAACACGTTCTCCTTTTCACGCTTGCATTCGCAATCCCCCTGTATATCGGTAAAGACTTCATTTCACGTCCCGAGCACATCGGACTAGTGCGTGTTGTGGGTGTATACCTAACCGATGCTCTTGTTATCGCGCTTCTCTTTCTCTTTCTCATCCGCCTGACCGTCGGTCAGGCGCGGCTTCGTCTCTATCCATGGATCACCCTGCCCGCCCTGCTCTGGCTGGCAGCGAGCGGGTACACCCTGGTGAACGCGAGAGAGCCGGAACTGGCAGCGATACAGCTGACTGCCATGACCAAGTTGTTCGTCTGCTACATCGTTGTCGCCAACAGCGTCGAGGACACTGAGGATCTCAAATGGATCATGAGAGGGCTGCTCCTCGGGCTTCTGCTGCAGGGGATCCTCGGTTCATATCAGGGTATCGCAGGGCGTCCTCTCGGACTTTCGACACTCGGTGAGACAAAAGAGATCGATCATATGATGATCGGACAGAACCTCGCAAACAGGCCTCGAGGCACCGTCGGCCATCCGAACTGCTACGCGATGTATATCGTAACTGTCATACCGTTCGGGTTTGCAATGATGTTCACACGGATGAGATTGTTCTGGAAATTTATGATCGGAGCCGTTCTGATCATCAGCGTACTCGGACTGATATTCAGCCTCTCAAGAGGCGGCTGGATCAGTCTCGCTGTGGTGACATGTGTTGTTCTGGTATCGGCGATCCGGAGACAGCGCATCGAGGGACGCATGGTATTCATCGTGACTCTTTCGATACTCCTCATCCTCCTTGCAGTCTTTTCCATAGGGTCGAACACCGTTATATCGCGATTCACTTCGAGCGATCACGGCTCCGCCTACAGCAGGATAACAATGGCAAAAGGCGCCCTGGCCATGCTACGGGATTATCCCTTCACCGGTGTCGGTCTCAATAATTACACCCTGTTCATGCCCGGGTATGATTGGGCAACGGTAATCGCGAACGGCGGTCCGATGGTCGTCCACAATATATTTTTACTGATCGCGGCGGAGACCGGTCTGATCGGCCTGATAGCATTCATGATGTTCCTCGTGGCTCTTATGCGACGCGCGTGGCAGATAACCGGCCGGGCATTGGATGAAACACAATGGATAGCAGGAGTCGGTATCCTGTCCGCCTTCATATCCCTGACCCTCCACGGGATGGTGGACTTTGCACTGCTCTGGGACCTCACGCTGTTCACGCAGTTCTGGTTCATGGCGGGCGTTACAGCAGGTCTCTGGGGTCAATGTGTCATGAACAGGGAATTGGACGATACATCACTCGTGAACAGGCTGACCCCCAAATTTGATCGTTCACACCCAATCATACGACAGTATCGATAGGAGCATATGGACAAACACACCGGAAGCAAGATATTCGGGAATGCCGGTATCCTCATGGGGACACAGGTATTCACGAAACTCATCGGGACGGTTTTCACGATCATCGTTGCCAGGAAACTGGGTGTCGAAGAATATGGACTCTATGCTTTTGCGGTGACATTCGGACACATCTTCGGGATCGGAGCTCTCTTTGGATTTCCACAGCTTATCACGAGAGACCTCGCTCGAGAGACTGAAAAGACTGACGAGACGCTTGGCAGCATTCTTGTTCTAGAAGCAGCTTTCTCCATCATTGCCATCGTTGTAATGGTCCTTACTCTGATCCTGCTCGGATATTCCTCTCACAGGATTCTCATCGTCTCTATCGCCGGATCAGCTACTATCCTTACGATACTGCTGGATGTGGTTGCCGCGTTTTTCAGAGCCCACCACAGGATGGAACTCGAAGCAGGCATGAGAGTTTCGGGCAGCCTGCTGAACATGAGCCTGGGAGCCGGGGTCCTCATGCTGGGGTACGGGATTCTCGAGCTGTCTATAATACAGTTCATTGCCTTCAGCCTGATTCTCATTTTCGGACTGTATCTGGTTTTCCATAACCTTGCCCGTCCTTCATTCACATTGAAATGGCATATTTTCAGAAAGCCTCTCCAGGCTTCCTGGCCCTTTTTCCTCTCCAGCGTGTGCATTTTAATTTACGGTAGCGTTGCAACGATCTTCCTTTCGATGATGAAAGGGGACTACATCACCGGTCTCTATGCCGGAGCGATGAACTTCACCCGCATCGTGGGATTTTTACCTGCCAGCCTGGTCGGTGCCGTCCTCCCCGCCATGGCGCAATTCTGGAAGTCGTCTCCTGAAGATTGGTGGACCATCTATCTCCGTTCGCTGAAGTATCTGATCATAATGGCACTCCCAATCACCGTCGGACTCGCGATGTTGAGCGACCGGTTCGTCCCACTCGTCCTTGGGGATGAATATACCGAAGCTGCAGCAATTCTGCAGATGGTAGCCTGGGTGATCCTCCTCATTTTTATCAACTGGGGTATGTCCAATGCCCTGGTATCGATCGACAGGGAAAAGACTGTATTACGAATCGTGATGGTTTTGATGATTGTTAATGTCATCGCTAACCTGGGGCTCATTCCGAGATGGGCTGCGTATGGAGCGGTCGGTGCGAGCCTCTTGACCGAAGGATTGATGCTTTTTATCCAGTTGATCGTTCTCTCGAAGTCCGGTTTGAGACTGCCTTTACCACACCTGTCATTAAAACCTGTGATCAGTGTCGGTATAATGGCGGTGAGTGTGCATCTCACACGTGAAGTCGGGTTGATTTGCACGATACTGACGGCGGCTGTTGTCTACTCAGTTGCTCTGTTCGTTCTCAGGACATTTGATACAGAGGAACTGGAATTGATGCGTACCTTCCGGGAGAGAGGATTTGCAAGACTGGCCGGGTGGTACAGACGGGAAGCGAGCAGACCGTGATAGAGGAGAGGAACAACAGGATCCCCGGCAGATATCTCTTCATCGGAGGAGAAGCTCTTTTTTACAGGATGCCCATGTCAGCCAATCATCTTTCGCGACACCTCGGGAACCATGTCGATCAGATCGACATTGTTGGATACGGGAATTTCTACGGAGGCAAGCCGGCCCCACTCCACCACCGCCTCACTCGTGGTTTCATCAATATGTTGCGGGATCGAGTATCGGTCGCCGTAAACGGGTCAGTCCGACTCATCACTGTTCGTAAACTGCCGCTCTGGGAAAAGCTGGACCTGTTCACTCAGGATCTGTGGCTCTACCTGAACCTCAGATCCAGGCTCGCCCGGTCTTACGAAGCTGCAATCATATACAATCCTGAAGATCTTCTGACGCTGCTTCTACTCAAAGCTGACAGGCGTGTCCGAAACATACTGTACCTCGATGTCGACAACCACGCTTCCTATCACTTTCGTCTCTGGTCCAGAGTAATGGAGAGACTCGAACTGGCATGTGTCAGAAGAGCAGATGGGGTTGTTTCCGTCAGCCGGCCGCTCGAGAAGCTCCGTCGTCAGCAGGGTGCCGGACGCATCAGGTTCGTACCGAATGGCGTGGATTTTAAGCTCTTTCACAGTGCCGTGAATGAGAGGACCGTACACCCTCCCACATTGCTGTACGTTGGAACACTGGACAGGCGCTGGGGTGTCGATCTCGCAGTGCGCGCCATGTCGATTCTGCGCAAACACATTCCGGATATCCGCCTGCTCATTGCCGGAGACGGTCCGGCCGGAGATGAGCTGAGAGAACTGGCGGCCTCGCTGGACCTGAACGGTTCGATCTTCTTCAAAGGCCTGGTGCAGTATACAGACCTTCCCGCACTCATGGCAGAGGCCGACCTGGGCATCGCCACATCTCGAAAGGACGCTTTCAGGCACTATGCGTCTCCCCTGAAGATCTGCGAGTACATGGCGGCGGGGTTACCCGTAGTCTGTTCCGGGGGCGGTGACGCCGAGAGGATCGTCGAGGAATCAAAAGCCGGGGTAAACATAGCTTTCTCCCCTGAAATTTTCGCCCGGAAGGTTCTGGAATTCATGGGTTCTACGGAAAAGCTGTCCGGTGCTTCAAAAGCGGCTGTCGAGTATGCGAAGCAGAGAAGCTGGGAACACCAGGCGAGGCAGGTAGCGGAATTTCTCGGAGAGATCACCGGATTTCACCCGAAACAGGATGTGCCCCTGGAGGAAAAGGAATCGGCATGAAAGGTGAGACCATCCTGTGCTTCTCCCCTGAGAAGTGGAGCGGAATGTGGAGGGAAAGACAGCAGATAATGTCACGCCTTTCCCGCGACAATCGAGTTCTTTACATCGAACCCGAACGTGATCCCGACCTTTCCTACCTTTCCAGCCTTCTGAACAATCTGCGCAACCTTCACGCACTCGAATGCCGCCGTCTCTCAGAGAATCTCGTTATCTATCCCGGTCCTCCGAGCCTGCCGTATGCTGCGACGAGCCTTCCCCGGGGGATCCTGAAGTACACGAGCCCGGCGATCACGGCAGTCAATTGTTTCAGTATGCTCATACATACCAGCCGCATCCTCAACAGAGAGAAAGTGGAGGCGCCGGTACTCTGGTTTTTCGGACCGTATTACAGGGACCTCGTCGGGCGCCTGGGGGAGAAGCTCGTGTGCTACTACGTCTACGACGAGATAGCGGAGTTCCCGCGGAATGCGAGACACAGGGAATTCGTTGCACAGCGGGAGGTCGAGATGACCCGGCTCGCCGATATCGTCTTCGCCTCATCCCGGTCCCAGTTCAACAGGCGCAGCAGGTTCAACCGGAGGACCTATTTCACTCCGCACGGAGTGGACTTAGAGCACTATGGCTCCGCCATGTCATTCGAAACACCGATCCCGGAGGACATCGCCGGCATCAGACCGCCGATCGCCGGGTATATAGGGACCCTCTCCCGGAACCTGGATGCCGATCTCCTCTGCCGGATATCACGAGACCTTCCGGAATGGAGCCTGGTCCTCGTGGGACCGGACGAATTTCCACGGGAGGAGTCGTACGAACAGCTCAGGCGGCGGGAGAATGTGCATCTGCTGGGGCGAAAGGATGTCGGCCTGATACCCGGTTACCTTAAAGCCTTCGATGTCGCCATACTTCCCTACCGGATCATCGGTCACACGAGGTACGCCTACCCCTGCAAAGTTCACGAGTACCTCGCATCCGGGACACCCGTCGTCGCATACCCCCTGCCCGAACTGCTGGCTTTCCGGGATGTCATAGTCCTCGCGGATTCCCCCGGTAGATTCGTGGCAAAGATCAAAGCGGCTGTGCGTGAAGACGATCTGCGGAAGATCGATGAGCGACTCGGGGTAGCGCGACAGAACACCTGGGATCAGCGGGTCGACGTCATGAAAGCGGCGATGGAATCTTTCCTGTCATCCGAATTGGTTGAGAGCCGGCGGACCGAAGCCCTCAGGAACACTGTGAGCCGGAGGGGTTGAGAGGTAGTATCAATTCCTGCTCGTCCTCTCCCAGCGGGACTTCGACGCACCGGTACTCCGGGTATTCAAGAACTGAGCCCCCACCTTCGGGTATCGACACTCTGAGAAGCAACTGCTTGTCGCTCAGATCCTTTCTCTCGATCCGATAGTAGAGGCGGAGCGAATCTGCAGCCAGGTCCAATTCCTCGAATACCAGACTTCGCCGTTTTCTGAACCACCGCACTCCATTACCGGCGGTTGTCAGCCACCCACCTCTCGATCTCATTTCCTCGAGGAGTCTGATATAGAACCCGTCCCACAACCTTTCCGGTGCGATGCTCCGCATGTGCCATATCGTTGTGAGAGTACCCCCATTCCGACAGGCGAGATCGATGATGTTCGAACAGGCCTCCCGTGCCTCCTCCTCAGGCAGATCCAGCGCACCGGGATAGAACAGGGCGACGTCCTGGATGTGCATGGGTAATTCGAGCAGCTCGAGAGATGACAGCGGACGAAACACCTGAGCTGTCCCGGCGCGGTACCCTATTGTTCTGTTGTACCCGACGGAAGAATCATACGAAAAACCTGATCGATCCAGAACTTCGAACGTCTGGGGACCGAAACAGAGCCAGTGCATACGCACACCGATCTCACCACCATTTCCGGTTATCGATTGGATACGTTCCTTCTCCCTTTTCGCGAGCGCTCTGCTGTGCCAGGCGTCGATCCCGTGGAGGCCGATCTCGAAATCGGCTTTTTCGAGTCCGGAGACTTCTTCTTTGATATCGGTTATGTCGTACTTCGCGGCACGGCGCTTCGGGTTTTCCATGGTGACCTTCTCCCCAGGCTTTCCTTTGAAAGGCAGTGCGAAGAAAGTCGATTTGCTCTCACCCTCGATCTTTCTGTAACCCCCGAACTGAAACCAGAAATCCCGGCATAGACCCAGATGCACGAGTGGCAGGGAGAGCACACTGAGCCAGTTCTTGAGCAGTTGTCCCGCGGTCGCACGCCGACGCAGGAATCGGAACAGTGAGCCAATGGAGGCGCGGTAAAGGTAGCCGGGCATGGTGTGATCGAACACATGCTGCCGGATGCGAATAAAATCGACGTCATGGGTCAGGCAGACGATGAAAGGATGGCCGGCCGGCCGCGGGGGGATCTCAACGACCGGAACCCCGGCTCTGATGATCGAATTCCGCAGCAGGTCGATGTGTCGGTCTAGCGTGGGGACGGAGGCGTTCTTCTCGGTTTGACCATTGACGAGCAGGAACTCCACCTCTTTGAAGAGGTCATATCCGAAATGGAGCACCTTCCTTCGGTCCGAAACATACTCGATACCTACAGCCAGCTCTGATCCGCTGGTCCGGGCGACAACCTTATCCGCGTGGTCGAACGTGAGGAGGTCCCCGTAAATCGGCAATTGCAGCTTTCCGGCATGTATCAATACATCCTCCCCGACGATCTGATCCGGCACCGGTGATGGATCCCCGGGTATTGATCTGCTGCGAAAGACGAGGATGACCGGGGACGCCGTTTCGGGAATGTCACCGGTCGTTGCGAGAAGAACATCGTATGTCCCACTTTCCTCGAAGAAAGACCATGGTGTTTTGAAGAGTTCGAAGAATTCGCAGGCAATCCGATTCTCCTCCGGTCGGCAGAGTACCCCGATCATGATCTCGCGTCCTTCCCCCGGTTGGTCGACGGGTTGTCCTGATCCCCCCTTCCGCTGATCACGGATTTGATCCTGCCAAGCTGTTCGGATCGCAGGTAACGGACGAAATCGTCCGGGACCGGCCTCTGGCGCCTCTTGAGCGCGGCCCAGACGTATCCGGTGAACCGGGCGAGGGAGCTTACGAGGAACGGCTTCTGGAAAATCCTCGAGAAACATTTGAGCAGTTCGAACAGGGGATGATAACCGATGATGTATTCCTGTATCCCCTCAACAAACCGCGCACTGAGGATTCCGAACGAAGCTGTCCCCGTCGGTCGATAGTGATACACCCGATATTCCGGGAACGAACGCACCTTCCAGCCGTGCAATCGGGCGCGGGTCTCGATGATGGCATCTTCACCACCCTCGGGGATCGGCGTGAACCCGCCGGTCTCTTCGAAACAGGCCCGCCTGAACAGCTGGAAAGGTCCCGGGACACTGTCCGAAGAACATCGTAAATGCTCGAGCCGACCGTTGACCATCTCGTACTTCTGACCGCCGACAATACCGAGGCGGTCATCCTTGAGGAGCTTCTTGAGCATGTGCTCGTAGTAGAACGGTTCGAAAGAAACATCGGCATCGAGTATCCCGAGGAAATCATATTCCTCGTCCCTGATCTTCTCATAGCCGAAAGTGAACGCATCGACCTTTGATCCGAAATCCCGCTGTCTGCGGCCGGTGACCCTGACGAGCTCCAGGAAATCGTAATTTTTTGCATAGCTCTCGACGATCGCATCCGTCCCATCCGTCGATCCGTCGCTGATGATCAGCCACTTCTTCGGGGGTACGGTCTGGGAGATTACTGACCGGATGGTCTTGTCGATAAATGCTTCTTCGTTTCTGCTAGGAGTCAGCAGTATATAGGGTTTCAATTTCATCCGGCGTATGTGTTCGTTGACCACTTCGTGAGGGGGGCTGACCACTTTGAAATAGTTACGATGACAGGACCTGTCAGCAAACGCCCCGGGGCGTCGTCCTTGCGTTTACCCCCCATCCTGATATATGTTACATATTCTACTGTCTGAACATTTCTTGGCATATTAACTGCGAACAAATCTACCCAAAGAGGGGCCAGATGACTCGAGAGAGAATACCTTTTATGGACCGGGCATGGGTATTGCTACCAATTTTTCTCATGTTCTCTCACCCCGGTTTCGCAGCTACCTATTTCGTCTCCCCGCTCGGTGATAACAATCAGCCGGGCAGTGCCGCTCAACCCTGGAAGACGGTGCAGAAAGCCGCCGATACGATGGCCTCCGGCGATTCATGCATCGTGTGGCCGGGAGACTACGATGAGAACATTCTGATCTCCACTTCGGGCGGCCCGGGGGATGAAATCTCCTTCATCTCCGGCCAGGATACAGTGACGGTTAATTCATTCAACGTCAGTTCCGATTACATACGAATAGAAGGCTTCAAGATTCATGCCGAGGAATGCAACGGCACGTGGGGGTACGGGGTCAAGTTGAGCAGTGATCACTGCGTGATCGAGAACAATTTTCTCTATTACTGCCCGAAAGGGGGCATCGTTCTGACCGCATCGGCTGACCACAATACGATCACCAACAATGAATGCAGCAGAAACGGTCTCTGCGGGATTTACGTGGACGGTACATTCAACACGTGCGAATTCAACGAAGTCTATGGTACGATCGTGCGGCACATACCGACTGATTGCACGAATGAGGATGCCGACGGTATCCGTTTCTTCGGCACGGGACACGTGTTCAGGGGAAATTACATCCACAGCATCGATTACTCAGGTGACAACGAAGGATATTCCCCACACATCGACGGGTTCCAGACCTACTGGTGGTCGGGAGTCCAGGACAGCGCACAGAGCTGCACGTTCGAATACAATCTGATCGACCTCCCCTACTACAAGGGCGAAGGAGCCACCGCGAAGGGGTGGGAGATTGAAGATGCCAGGGATCTCCTCATCCGCTACAACATCGTCCGGGCTGATTGGGGCATAAGGAATGAAGCCTCTAATACGAGAATTTACAACAATACCTTTTCGGGCATCACCGGTTTCACTGAGGGCTGGCAATCCGGGGTCCGGCTCCACGACGCGCCGGCCTGCTCGGTGTTGAATAATATCATTGTTGATTTCGATGATGTTGCAACGGAGGTGACCGGCGAGAGCGGCGGTTCGGTTCTTGATTACAACTGCACTCATCTCTGGGATGGAAGATCCCCGGGTGGTGATCCGGGACCGCATGACCTCTGGAACGTGGATCCTCTCCTTACTGATCCCTCTCAGAACGATTTTGGCCTTTCCCCCGGATCACCGTGTGCCGATTCTGGTCGTGATCTCGGAATATCTCACAGCTCTGGTCTTCACCCCGGTTCGTCCTGGCCCGACGGTGTCACCACCATCGGTCAATACAGCCGCGGCAGCGGCTGGGAGATGGGGGCATTTATATCGGTGAGTGTCCCACAGGATACGATCCCGCCGGTTCCGCCGAGCGGCCTCGAGGTACGCGAGGGCAGTCCCTAGGAATGACGATGAAAATATGTCGAACAAGGTGAAGTAAAAACGTGGCCGATCAGTTTTTCACTGCCGGTGCAAGTCTTTCCTCCAGTGATCTGCCCTGGATTATGTATTCACGTGCTTTGAGTTCATTCGACGCTTTTATCGCCTTCAGAAAATCGGATTCTCTCAGCTGTTCCAGAAGCCGTATGTTCGGCATCACGCAGTGACCGCCGATATGGCCGGGCTTGAAAACCACAGGGGGAAGATATTTTACCTCTTCAATGAAATTCATCACCTCATCGTAATCGGCATCGACGTCCCCGCAGAATCGCTCCGTCTCCTGTGCCCACGCGACCAGCAGCCCGAAGTAGGTCGTTTCAAGGATTTTCGCCAGTTCGAGGCACTCGCACGTGCTCATCGAGCGAACTTTGAATCCCGCCTTACTGAAATGTTCATTCGCCTTCGCGGTCACCCTTCCATCGGTACCACCGACGAACTTCGTGTAATGGAGCAGTTCCTCTTTCATACGGGCATGCTTGCCCCGGATCGGACTGTATGCCAAGGCGACACCGGCCTTCTCACTGATCTTTCGTGTCGTCCCGGGAACTACGGTGCTGTTCAGCACGACAAGGTCGGGCGCATACTTCTGTATGTAATCGACGCAGATGCCGATAAAACCATCGATCTGAAAGGGAAAGCAGATGTGAAGAACATCCACCCTGTCCATCTCGAGCGGTTCGACATCTTTTCCCGTTACCTCGTACCTTGTGCTGAGCACATCCATCAGGGGTCTTCCAACTTCACCGAGACCAAGAACAAGAACATGCGGTTCCATTGATTTCTCCTTTTGGTTCAGGTTTCGTTTGCTAATTCATACTACTCTCTTCTGTGAATCGTTCGATGATACATGCGAGTTTCTTTTTTTCCTCCAGCCAGTTCAGAACACGCATCTTCTCCCGTGCAGCCCGCTTCCTCGATTCGACCTCGTCGGGGCATTCCCGTATCAATCGTATCTGTGAAGCCAGATCATCCGCGTTCCCGGGTTCGAAGAAGAAAATCTCAGAATCATCGAAGTAATATTTCATCGTATAGGTTCGAGCGGAGATAACCGGGAGATCGAGGGCCAGATATTCTGAGACCTTCGTCGAGAACATCAGCTTCGTAAAAGCATTGTCGCGATGAGCCGAGATCCCCACATCGCACTTCGAAACCAGCGAAGGCACCTGGTCGATCATGACCGGTTCTCTGAATAACACCTTCTCATGGAGATTATTCTCATCGACCATTCGTTTCAATTGAGGCAGATGCGGCCCATCACCGACGATGGTCAGACGCAGATCAGCGAATTCACCTTTCAGTAGCCGAACCGCTTCGATGGCTATATCCAGTCCGTTTCGCTGCGATACGAGTCCGGTGTATACCAGATCCAGCTTCCCGTTTCTCCGGGTCGTTCCGGCGGATCTTCCCCCCGCATTTTTACGCTTTGAGAATATGTCCGGATCCGGAAAGTTCATTACGACACTGACTTTGTCGGGATCCAGACTTTTTTCGATGAGTTGCTCCCGCATCGGTTCATCTACGGTGATGACATGGTCTGCGTACAGGCAGCTGATCTTCTCTTCGAGCTTCAGGATACGTATCTTCCAGTCACTCGCCGCGACTCCGAAGTGGACCTGGTAAATTTCCGGCATCGGATCGTGCATATCCAGGATAATCCTGGATCCCAGCAACCCCGGAAAAAGCGTCGTGAACACGATGAAGTTGGGCATGTTGTGCACATGAACGATCCGGTAACCGCGCAAAAGATGCAGGATCGAAAGGAACACCATCGCCATGAGGAAGAATGTCGTATACTCGAGTATGTAGAACAGCGGACCTGATCTCCTGTGCCTCAGCGGGACCCGATAGACTCGAACACCGTTCAGATCGTACCTGAAGGTCTCGCCCGGTTGCCTGATGCAGATGACATCCACGTTGTACCCGTCCCCGGCCAGCGCTTCGGCCTCCCTGCGGACACGAGGATCAGCCGGATAACAGGAATTCGTAACCATGGCTATATTCATAAAGAGTTACACCTCCGAATGTTGGGATGATCTCGCTCTGTCCTGTCGTTTTTGTATCACGATCTTTCTCAGAGGTTTTATCTTCCGCAACAGTGCCCGAATTGGTTCCGCAAGCAGAGTAAAACAATACAGGACCAGCGAGCGAAGTGTTTTTCGGGGATATAATTCCATGCTCACCTTGTATCTTGATTCCCTCGCCCACATTTCCTTGAACGGGTAATGATCTCCGAAATCAAGTACCTCGATCCGACTTTCGAAGGATTCCTCAACGTACCGATTCTGAGCAACGATTGAGGGAGAAAACTTCTCGAAATCCGTGTCGTAGATTGTCAGCTGAGTCAGACAGTCGTTTCCCAGCAGGAAAGAAAAAATCATCGCAAGTGTCCTGTCACCGGCCTCCATCACATAGAGATCCGCCTGCTTCTTCGGAAAAAGCTGAGGTATTACATCAAGGTAGAAGTTGCGGCATCTTTGATCATTGAAGTTGCTCGGGGTATCTGTCCTGTTCCACCTCTTACGGTGCAGCTCGAAGAATTTCTTCATGTAGGCCAGGAAATCACTCTCTGTCGAGCAGTGGAAGGTTTTGACGTCTCCCGTCTTTGCCAGTTTTTTCGTCCGGTTCCTGATCTTCCATCTCGCTTTTCGGGACATCGTATTCTGTAATTCATCCCAGGTACCTTTCAAGGCAAGTGAGACCGTACACTTTCTCTGAATTGTCCTTTTATGACACAAACGGCCGAAACCGCTGTTAGCGAGGAACTCGAGGGTCGGAGAATTCTCCGGTACGTATCGCAGGTACATCATGTCCCACTGTTTGTAATTCGCTATCAGGCAGTCGACCATTGTCTGGAGAACCCCGGGCACTCCATGATCGACGATGAAGTCCTGGTAATTGGATTCGAGCCCCGCGATGAACTCGAGTACTCGTCCGGGAAAACCGTTTTTCCAGGATATCGAGATCATGAGCGGAGCAACACCGACAAGCTTCCCGGCATCTCGAGCGACCAGCACGAAAAGTCTCGGATACCGGCTGCCGCTTTTCGCCCTGACGGGATTCTTTCCATTGTGGAAATTATCCCAGAAAGTCATCTGCCACTCATAGGAAAGTTCTACAGTCCTGGTGTGACCTTTGAGAAGCAGTCTATCCCACTCGTTCTTTATCGCTTCCAGAGCGACAGGTTCTTTTATGACTTCGACGGTCACCGCCGATCCCGTATCTGCTTTACAACCCATGTCACGAGTTCCATTTCAGAAGGTTCTTCAAGGTTTCCTTCTCTATCTCGAATGCGAGCTGATAGACAGGCTCGCTGGACACCGGAATCCGACCCAGGTCAAAAGGAGAAGCTTTCGGATGATTCCGCGCCGGCATCGCGGTCAGCGCCGCGTGGTGTCCCACACGTCTTACCAGATCGATTGATTCTTCCGGAATGTCCCTGCGCTGGCCGAAGGGGTAGGCGAATGGAATAAAATCCATCGCGAGATTCTCCTTCAGTATCCTCCTGGATTCATTCAACTCCTGCTCCCGGTCAAGAGGAGTCATGGAAGAAAGTGGGGTGTGCGTTTTCCCATGATTCCCGAAGGTGATACCGTGGTCTGACATCTCGGTGACCTGTTCCCAGTTCAGAAAGATCCCGTCTGAACCCGGAATCCCGTTTCGATTGACATCCATTGTCCTGAACAGTTCGTCGAGGATCTCATCACGCCTTTTTCTGTCGAACGAATAGGCCAGGTAGTCCTGCAGATAGCGATGAAGGCCTCTCCCAGGCGAACCGCCGTTTGTGCGAAATCCGTTCCCGTTCCCGCCCGTGATGGAAGCCATCACTTCACACACACATTTCGCGCCTTCGGTATTGACCAGAAAGGATAATTCCTGCAGCCAGTTCATGACTTGCTTGTCGATACAGTCGGTGTTCAGAAAAATGGATGCGGGAATGTTGAATTTCCTGAGTTTCGGGTAGGCATACCGGTAATTGTCGGCGAAACCGTCGTCGAAGGTGATGACACAGCAGCGGGTGAGTGTCTCTTCCGTTTTGAGAGATTGAACGAGTTTTCTCAGAGGGATGACCTCATAGTGTTCGAGAACGTATTTGATGTGTTTCTCGAACAGATCGGGGGTGATGCACATACTTGTTCCCCTTACAAAATCGTTCTCGGTTTCATCGACACTGTGATAGAGCAGGATCTTCGTGTCGTGCCTCCCAATGAACCTGAGGAGATGTATCAGGCCGGAATAGTATACGAGAAAAGCCAGTATGTGCAGGAGAAAAGCCCTGGCCTTACTCATCGCACTGTATGATCTCACTGTCCGGGCATAGACCATACCGGGACTCTCTTTCATATTCTCGGAAGCCGATGTTTCCGGTGCCGGGTTCTGCGATCTGACTTTCAACGGGATGTTTCCTTCCTACAGTACGGGGACTCTATCAGTACCCAGAGAGCGGTGACAAAAAAGAGGATCGCGATGTTCGATTCCATGATCTCTTCGGGAAAGTTCAGGTAAAGCTCTGCTGGGAGTTCGATGTAGAAGATCCTCCAGATCAGGTAGTTCAGGAGAAAAAGCAGACCGATCGAAAGCGGTATCACCGGTACAAGCCGATGCAGGAAGCAGTTCCCCCGGGAGCTGAGTAATGCGATCGTCGGCAGCCCGAGTGCGAAAATGAACCAGAAGACATGCCACAGGAGACGAAGAACATTTCGTTCAGGAGTGACCTGGAACAAATCGAGGTTGTGGATATTGATCTCGTCCTGGATATTGACATTTTTGATGTAGTCCGGAGTTTCAACACCCAGAACCCGCTGGCCCCAGCTCATCTCCTCACCCGTCGCCAGGAGCATGACAAGAGCCAGTACAATATAACTGCAGCGTCTCACGGTACTATCTGACATACGACGACCGGCACGAAGAGATCGGACATAGACGAGGATGAACAGGATCATAGCCAGGAAGAAAGCCAGAGCAGTGAGCATTTCGAAGAAGCAGTCTTCATCCGCGAGCAGGGTGACGACTTTCACATCTGTAAAGAGAGTCATATAGGAAAACAGCAGAATGATCGTGGGGATGATTACATAGAGTTTGTTCTGAGGTACTATCTTCACTTCATCTCCGTCCTTCAATGGATTGTTTGCGGTTTGGTCGATTTTTTTCATTTCAGGACCATCATCTTTCGAGTGAAGATCCTGTCACTCACCTTCAGGGTCAGGAGATAGGTTCCGGACGTGACCGGTCTTCCGTCACTGTTTCTTCCATCCCACACCACGGTGTGGCTGCCCGGCTCGAGGGCAGAATCGACGATTGTTTTCACCACTCTGCCGCGAACGTCGTAGACGGTGATTTTTACAGCTGCTCTTCCGTCCGGTGACTCAGGGACTTCGAATCGGATCGTCGTGGTCGGGTTGAAGGGGTTCGGGTAGTTCTGATCTAGAGATTGGATAGCGGGCACCACCGGGGTCTCTTCGCCGTTTGTCACGCCAACCGTCATGAGAAGATCTCTCATGTTCAAGAGCACAGAATCCTCGAGAGAAGAGACAGCCCCGAATTCAAGAACAAGCTGGGTCAGGTATGGTTCGGCGAGCCCGGCATCACCCCCGGAAATACGTATCGCTTCGATCATTTCATAATAATTTTCAGTGATGCCGGCGCCGTGGGAAGAGAGTCTCGTGAACAGATCCTCGAGAACAGCGGCTTCCGGATGCTCGAGAGCCCCGTAGAACGCGGCCGCGGCATCCCAGCCTTTTTTACAGTCGTACATACCGCTCGACATGTGGTTGAGAGTACTCAGCGTACTATTAAGGTCTCCGCCCGAAGCGGCGTACAGAGAATCGAAGATCGCCTGAAATGTACCTGGGTCGAGGAAATCGATCACTATCGGAAAAGAGGCAAGACCGTACACCGGCTCCAGACCCTCCGGCCAGTATGAATACCAGTAGGGATCGAAAGCGTCCGGGTCACTCATAAGCCTGTCGATGTTTTTCTCCAGTGCATACTTCAATGTCATGTCCGCCGGCGGCATCGTTCCCCGTGGAGTGTATGAAAGGAGACTGAACTTCGTACCCGCTGTCGACTCAACACCCGTTCTGAAAGCCTCGTGATCAACGATTACATTTTGTCCTCTCAACTCAGGGTCGGGGAATGGCTCCCGCCCGAGATTGTCGAAGCCGACACCTGGATCGTTGATGATGAAGGAGGAGTCGGTGTAGCCGGTGACGACAATCCAGTGTCCGGTGTGTGATTCCGACACTCGGAGCGTATCGTAATCGACCTGGGGCAGATAGTACTGGTCGACATTCGTTTCCACCGGGATTCCCTCGTTCAGCCTTGATTTCAACTCGGCTGCATATGACTCATATTCAGGAAAGATCTCACGGTCTGTAGCAAAATTCCTTATCTCACCGGCGAATTCGAAATCCGTCTGATTGTTCGACAGGGAAGAGGCTCCTCCCAGGAACCAGAACTGATCCTCGATGCTTACGAATGAGTGGGAGCAGCCTGCCAGCTCCATCGTAGCCTCGACGCTGGTGTCAGCCCCGTAGAGATTGAAGAGCATTGTCGAAGACGCGTAGTGGCACAGGCCGAGTTCCCCCATCCGTATCCAGCTCACTGAATCACGCATACAGACCATGAGGCTATCGACATTGTCGGTCTCATCCTCCTCGAGAGATGAGCTGTCCGGATCGACGATCAGGAAGAAGTATCTCGCTCCGGTGGATCCCTGCCAGATGACCGAATCGAATACCGTAATTCCCGGGGGGATGTCGGGAATGATGACATCCTCGCCGATCTGAATCCTGCCGCCGCCGGGCTCTCCCTGGAAGAAGCGGGCCACTACATTTGTCTGGGGAACGAAGCCGCTATTTTTGATCCCCCCGATGACGTTGATGGCATCCACCGCGTTGTAGTTGCTGGAAAGAGAAAGTCCAGCCGCCTCGAGATTCTGCCCCTGATCGATGTCCGATGCTCTTTCTTGTGGATGGCTCACCGCGAAAATGATCAAGAACAGTATCGAAACGACCTGTGCTCTTTTCAATATTCCCTCCTGATTCGATTCGATTTTGATCCTCTAATCTGTACCTCTCAGCTTCGTATGATCTTCCAGCGATTCCTGCTGATAAAATGGCAAAAATCGTGCTAAAAAACGGATGAGGGTAAGAATTTCAACATATTATTATTTCAATGGTTTCGAAGTCTGGAGAGGGGAAGAGGTGGGTCGGGGGAACCGACTCATGGAGTGCAGCTCGTTCTCTCGCGACTCACGTGCGACCAGGAGGGGGAAACCTGGATGCTCACACCCGCACAAATCAGTACGATAGCGCGGGGGCACGGATTTGTGGCTTGGCTGATTTTCTTCACTGTTGAAAAACAACTTTCTCACGAACGCGCGTACTGATTTCTGTTGAACCCAGGAAGGATCGATAGGATAGAACACGCAGTCGATTTTGCTCTTCTACATCGTTCGGGCCAGATCACGGTACAATATCAAATGAGAAGAATGGATCATATCCATAATTAACTTATATTTTATCAGTTACAGAGCTTGGAGAGTTGGCGTCCAACTGGCTGACGGGGTAACACAAACCCAATATTCGTATCGGTTGTGACATAAGACTGAATAGTGGTTATGTGATGGAAACGTATCTTTCAAATGTCTTGATTTACGTAAGGGTAATTCTCTGTTCTGGATTGTCAGGTTGCTCCGACGGCTCATAAGAAGCTGAAGGAACTGGGTCCTCCCGGTGAAGGTGAGGGACTGGACGAACGAGATCTCACGTCCTGTCTCGAAGCAGTGTCGAAGCTCATCCCCTACATCAAGATGGCGAAAAGAGAGAAACTGGCCTGCGTTTCGAGAGAGAAGAAGAGCAGAAGGATCTTTTCACGAGTATGAAGTGGGGAAATTATTCGATGAAGTAATCTCATGCTACATAGATCCGGATGCGTGCAAGGCATGCATGATCTGCCAGAGGCGCTGCAACGTCGAGGCTATCGAAGGCGGCAAGAACCGGATACACGTCATCTACCAGGAGTAATGCATCAAGTGCGGAACGTGTTATGAAGTCTGCCCCCCTCGTTTCGTCGCGGGGAAGAAGATTAAAACCCAGTCGGTTTCTCCTCCTATCCCTACTGAAACCTACAGTTGTATGTGACGTTGCTCTTCAGAACGTGACGCGCATCGATAGTGTCACTGGATTCGCATCCCTCGCCGCCCACATAGAGCCATTCAGCCCGAGACTCCAGGCAGAAGATTTTCCATTAAAGATTAGTACGGCCTGCTTCAGGTGGGATGTCGCAACAGCATCGATGACACTGCCTGCTACTGATAGTCCTAGCCCGACGCCGAGGAGAATACTGTTGGTATTGTCCCAATCATCATCTCCGACCGCCCAATCAATGACAGACCATGTCGCGAGCCCACTGCCCGCACCGTCAATTATCGTCGACAAGATTTTTTTCGACCGGTAAGATTTCATCTCATCGAGGGCTCTTGTATTACCCTCCATAGCGAGACTCAGTGATGTGCCGGTAATCCCGACAGACTCGTATTTCTCCCCGTCCAGGGAATATTTCCAACCGGTCCAGAAGCTTTTCTTGAGAGTGATCTCGGTCAATGGTGCTGCATCGCCAGCGGGTGTACCCACAATATTCGGGGACCCTGCATAAACGGGGAGCATGTGCAGGAAGAGCCCGAGGCAGGCGAGTCCGGACAATTTAAATCTCATGGTTACCTCCTACGAATTGCAGTTCGACCATCAGCAGTTAAGTGTTGGTAAAAGGAGTACAGTTGGGAGAAGTTGATCGGCTCATTTTAGCAGTTGCGTCAAATTTTATACAAGTGAGTGAGTATACCAGCTACGGTAGTGCGTGTCAAGCGCTTTCTGAAGAATCTACATCCGGAAACTGTGCGCCGATCAACTCGTAAATATAGACACCTCTGCACATTTCCACACTACTCCTGCCATCGTTAATGATTAGCAGTGAAACGTAGAATTCCACATTTTCCTCGGCTTCGATAATACTCTACTCTCCAGAGAATATCAGTTGAAAAATATCATTCGTAAAAATAGGGACAGTCACCATTTTTTATCACGATTATTTATTTTGTTTAATAAATGGTGACTGTCACCGCTGAACCACTAAAGGCCTTCATCCCCTCCGACCAATGACCCTCGCCTCCTCGGGGAGAGGGGGAGGAACCGGCTCGGCGATAATCTTGTTCACCGCAGCGAAGCGTGGGGGACACACTTCGAAGCAGGTTCCGCACTTGATGCATTGTTCCTGGTCGATGACATGGATCCGGTTCTTACCACCTTCGATCGCCTCGACGGGGCATCTCCTCTTACAGATCATACAGGCCCGGCACTTATCCGGATCTATGTAGTAGGAAATTGCTTCATCGAACAACTTCCCCACCTCGTCAACGGTGAAAAGGTCCTTGTACTCTTCCTCCTTTTCGAGACGAAGGGCCAGCTTCTCCCTCTTCGCCATCTTGATGTAGGGGATGAGCTTCGTCACCGTTTCGAGCCTGGACTTGAGTTCACGTTCGTCTATCCCGTCATCTTCGCCGAGAGGCCCCAGCTTCTTCAGCTTTTTCGCAAAATCTTCCATCACTTCCGCAAAACGGATCCCTTCAGCGGCAGATATCCATTCGAGCCGTAACCGTTCGGGGTTCACTCCCATGTGCTCCAGTATCTTTCGACAGAGATGCATAAGGCTCAACGCGTCGTAATTTCCTTCCGTGACGTAGTGGCATTCGCCGAGCCAGCAGCCGCCGATGAACACCCCGTCCGTTCCATTCGAGAACGCACGGAAAATGAAAGCCGGATCGACCCTGCCGGTGCACATGACGCGGATGATCTTTATGTATGTAGGGTATTGTAGTCTGGAAACTCCAGCCAGGTCCGCGGCCGAGTATGCTCACCAGTTACACAGAAACCCTATGATCCGTGGCTTGAAATCAAACCCTGCGCTCATACTTACCTCTTTCCTCCCGTGAGGCCCTGTTCATGCATACGGTGACGAACCGGGACAATCGCATTCAAGAATAAAGACTCTCAGTCAGTGACCCTGCTCTGTTCACAGCTGGACTTCTACAGGTGCCGGAAACGCCGCGTCGATCTGGCTCATGATCTCTTCGTCGGTGTAGTGCTTCAGGGAGACGGCCCCCGTCGGACACTTCGCGCAGCAGAGACCGTCACCTTTACACAGAACGGGATTCACGACTGCTTTCTTACCCTGCTTCGTGTCATGAAACTCTATGGCACCATACGAGCAAGCCGCGATACAGGCCCCGCACGATATGCACTTGCTCTCATTCACCTCGCAAACGGCGCCGGAGGCCGTGACCGTATCCTGAGAGAGAATGGTCATGGCCCGTGTGGCGGCTCCCAGGGCCTGGCTTATCGCCTCCGGTATGTGCTTGGGATAGTGGGCCGTCCCGCACAGAAAAACGCCGTCGGCTGCGAAGTCGACGGGTCTCAACTTTACGTGGGCTTCCTGGAAGAAGCCGTCCCGATTCACAGACACCTTGAACAATCGTGCTATCTCACTGCTTGTCTCTCCCGGAATAACGGCAGCCGCCAGAGCGAGTGAATCGGCATCGATGGCTATCTTCTTCCCCAGAATGGGATCGCTCACGGTGATTCTCAAGCATCGCTGATTACCTTCTTCGACGGCTTCCACCCGGGGTTTATCATCCGGCTCGTAGCGGATGAACTTCACTTCCCGGTTTGCCGCTTCCCGGTAATAATCCTCGCTGAACCCGTAGGTTCTCATGTCCCGGTAGATGATGTAGATGTCCATCAGGGGATTGATATCTTTCAGTTTCAAAGCACAGGCGATCGAATTGCTGCAGCACACCCTACTGCAGTAATTCCTGTCGTCCTGCCTGCAGCCGACGCACTGGATCATCACCAGGCTCCGGGAACCCGTCACCTTTGCCTCTCCCGTGGCGATCCGCTCCTCCAGTTCGAGCAGGGTAAAGACACGATCGTCTTCCCCGTAAAGGTATTCCGTGGGTTTATACTCATCAGCACCGGTAGCGATGATGGTTATCCCGTGGTGAATTTCCTGGACCCTTCCAGAGGATGTCACCTTTGTTGTGAAATTCCCCACGTACCCGGTAGCCTCACTGATGGTGGAATCGGTGGACACGTGAATCAGTGGGTGCCGGTAGACCTTGCGCATCACATCACCCACATACGATTGCACATCCATACCGTCCAGTGTGTAGTGGATCCTCAGAGCCGTTCCACCCAGGTCCGTATTCTTCTCCACCAGGTACACCTCGAATCCCTGACCGGCCAGGCTCAGAGCGCAGGTCATCCCGGCCAGACCTCCCCCGACCACCAGCCCCCTCCTGTCGACCGGCAGCTCGAACTCCTGTAACGGTTCCAGATGAGCGGCCCGGGCCACCGACATCCGGAGGATATCCTCCGCTTTCCGGGTGGCGTCTTCCTTTTCCCTGGAGTGAACCCAGGAGCAGTGTTCCCTTATATTGGCGAATTCGAAGTAATACTGATTGATTCCCCCTTCACGAAGCGTGTCCCGAAAGAGCGGCTCGTGCGTCTTGGGAGTACAGGCGGCAACAACCACTCGATTGAGTCCGTTTTCCCTGATAGCTTCGGCGATTGCCCGGGCGACATCGGTAGAACACGAAAAGAGGTCCTCCTGGGCGTGGACGACGTTGTCGAGGGTGAGAGCGTAGTCGACCAGTGAAGGGACATCCACCACTCGTCCGATGTTGGCGCCGCAGTGACACAGAAATACCCCCACCCGGGGTTCCTCAGCAGAGACATCCTTCTCCCGTGGATATTCCCTGTCTCTGGACAGCTTCCCCCGCCGGGAGGCGAGGAGTTGACCGCAGAGGGCGTCGGCACCGCTGGCTGTGACAACCGACTCGGGGATATCGATGGGCCCCTGGAAGGCTCCACTCACGAAAATTCCAGGGCGTGAGGTCTCCATGGGATGAAGAGGATCGGTCTTACAGAATCCATGAGAATTGAGTTCGATGCCGAATATGTCGGCCAGGCCCTTCACGTCATCGGGAGGACACAGACCGACGGATAAGACGACAAGGTCGAATTCCTCTTCCTTCACTCCGTCACCGGTGGTAGAGTATTTGATGGTCACGTTCCTGCTTTCCGGCAGTTCTCTCCCTATCGACACGTAGCTTCGTATGAACCTAACGCCGGGAAGGTTTTCCGTCCTCTGGTAGAACCGCTCGAAATCCTTGCCGAATGCCCGGATATCATTGTGAAAAACAGTGGCCTCGATCTCGGAATCGTGGTCTTTCGACAGGATCACCTGCTTCTGGGTATACGTACAGCAGACGGCTGAACAATAGCTGTTACCGCCCGGAATGACCTCTCTGGACCCGACGCACTGGATCCAGGCGATTCTTTTCGGATGTTCTCTGTCAGAAGGGCGCCTCAGCTCACCTTCGTAAGGCCCGGTGGAACACAGTATCCGTTCGAAGTCGAGACTGGAAACGACGTTCTCCATCGTCCCGTAACCATAGTCGCCCCTCACTTCGGGGTCGAATATCTCGTAGCCCGGGGACAGGATGATCGCTCCCACCTCGATTTCAACCTTCTCCTCTTTCTGGTGAAGGTCGATGGCGTTATTCTTACAGACTCCGGTGCAGATGTTACATTTCTCATCCTGGAGATAGAGGCAGGTGTCAGGATCTATATAGGTGACAAGCGGAACCGATTGAGAGAAGTATATGTGGGTGCATTTATTCATCGACAGGTTCTGATTGAATTTGTCGGGGATATTGACCGGGCAGTACTCGGTGCAGATCGTACAGCCCTTGCAATCCTCTTCCCTTATGTACCGGGGTTTCTTGATCAGGGTCACCCTGAAATCCCCCGCCTCCCCTTCCACCCTTTCGACATCCGTATAGGTGAGGATCTCTATATTGGGATGTCTGTTGCATTCGATGAACTTGGGAGATTCTATGCACAGAGAACAGTCATTGGTGGGGAAGGTCTTATCGAGCTGGGCCATCTTGCCGCCGACAGCCGGTGATTTGTCGACCAGATAGACCTTGAAACCCATACCGGCCAGGTCGAGAGATGCCTGGATACCGCTGATCCCGGCACCGACAATAAGAACATCGCCCATATTGTTATCCACGAAACTTCCGGTCAACTGCCCTTCAGCGCTTCCTTCTTCCACTTTCCGTCATCCTTGTCACGTATTATGCGACCGAAATGGGGCACAATTCGATCACTTTCCTCATGCCGGGCGGCCGAGCCGCTCCGGGTGCGAATAAACCGACAGGCGGTTGCCGCGCGCGTAGCCGACCAGGGCGATACCCAGATCACGAGCAAGCGAAACGGCGTGCCCCGTCGGTGAGGTTCGCGAAACAACAATCGGGACACTCATCCTGGCCGCCTTCAGCATCATCTCGGATGAGATGCGGCCGGTGCAGAGCAGCAGGCCATCCCTCGTTGATATTCCCTTCAACAGGCATTCACCCTGGATCTTGTCCAGGGTGTTATGCCGCCCGATGTCCTCGGACACCGCCAGCAGGTTCTTTGTATCGTACAACGCCGAGGTGTGAACTCCGCCGCAAAGCCGGTACAACTCCATCTGTTTTTGAAACCGCTTCATCAGGTACAGCACTTCCGCCGGTGTGACGACGAGATCCGAATCAACCTTCTGTCCCTGATTTTGAAAAGCGACGCCACCACCGCAGCCGGAGGTCAGCGTCCGCAGTGTCGGCAATTCGCGTTCGGTGTCAACGAGCCTCACATCGACCTCTGATTCTTCATCACACACACGCATGGTCGCCACGTCGTCAAGACTCGAGATGATCCCCTCCGCATAGAGAAATCCCAGGACGAGGCATTTCAGTTTGATCGGTGTGCACAGGACGCTGACCAGCTCCCGGCGATTCACGTAGATGGTGAGCTCCATCTCATCAGGCACGTGAGCTGACGCTCTGACCCATCCCTCGTCAGAAAACCGGTCGCAGATTATGTCCGGTACGCTACCTTTCATCACCGCTGCACCTGTCATCTCTCGCACGGTCAGCTTCTTCGGCCCCCCGGATCGCCTCCTGGACAATCTCCGTGATGTCCTTTATATCTATGGCTTCGCTTTCTTCCCGTTCTCCCAGGCCCAGCCTGCTTTCCTCGAACATGGTGATACAGTATGGACAGGACGTCACCAGCACCCCGGCACCCACATCCCTGGCCTGTCCCAACCTGATGTCGGAGAATCGTTCGCCCTTCGGGGTCTCCATCCAGATCCTGCCGCCGCCCCCCCCGCAGCAGAGACTGTTTGCCCGTGAGTCAGGCATCTCGACGAGCTCCAGCCCTGGTATCTTCTCTAATATATCCCGGGGCTCGTCATAGATGCCGTTATGTCGCCCCAGGTAGCAGGGATCATGATAGGTGACTTTCTTCCTATACTCCTTCGTAAGCTCGATCCTTCCTTCACGAATGAGCCCTGACAGGTACCGGGAGATGTGAACCACCTCGAAGTTCACCATGAATTCGGGGTACTCGTTTTTGAAAGTGTGGTAACAATGAGGGGAAGTGACGAGGATCTTTTTTACCCCGTGATCAATGAAGGTCTTGATGTTTTCCCTGGCTAAACGTTTGAATAACTCCTCATCACCGGTCTTTCTGATACTCTCTCCGCAGCAATTCTCCTTCGTACCCAGTATCCCGAAATCCACCCCTGCCTGTGTGAGGATAGTGGCGGTGGCCCGTGCGACCTTTTTCAACCTCGGGTCATAGCCGGGGTAGCAGCCGACAAAATATAATACGTCCATTCCACCAGAGAACGTCTTCACAGAAAGACCTTCCGCCCAATGGGCCCGGTCCTCCCGCTTTTCGTTCAGGGGGTTGCCTTCGCCTGTGAGGCTGGCACTGACACCGCGGACCGGTCGGGCGGAAGTTGGAAAAACCCCGTATTCGGTTGCTACCCTGCGTAAGGACACCCCGGACTCGATCTGTTTGACATCCCTGGGGCACACCCGAGGACAGATTCCGCAGGTCGTACAACGCCAGATATCGTCGCTCTCTATGTCGGATAAACCGAACGTCGCCTCCCGGACTATCTTCCGCATACTGAAGTTCCTTACCCGGTTCCACGGACACACGACATCACACAATCCGCATTGATAGCACCTTTTGAAGGCTTCGCCGCCTTTGTCTTTGATGACATCGACGATCTCTTTATAGTCAGATACGTTCTCCACTGTCTCTTTCATGTTATTCTTCCACCTTGATGTTTCAGCTTTTTTTCGACTTCGACATCCGGCTAACGGTATCTATCAACTTTTCCAGCCCATGTTTGTTCGCCAGCGATTCCAGCCCCACCTCCAGTTCTTCCTGTTCCTTCTCTTCTTCTTCGACGTCCTCTTCCCTCTCTTCGTACATCAGGGCATCGGCGAAGCACCACTTGACACACAGCGGCTCTTCTTCGCCTTCACACATATCGCATTTAAGAGGGAGACCGGAATCGGGCTCTTTGAACTCGCCCCTCGACGGGCAGGAAGCCCTGCAGAAGGCGCACTCATCGTATTCTTTTCCGTTGATCGTGTATTTGTCCCTGCCGGTACATTCGGCTACTGTGTACTCACCCGCGTACACGGGGACATAAACATCTCTCAGAGGATCACGAATCACCCGGATACGGGCCCTCGCCGGATTGTTGCTGCTGTATTTCGGCGCGGCGTGAAAGGCGGAGCAGATCACTTCGCACGCCCGGCAACCGTTGCACTTGTCGACATCGATTTTCAGGATTTTGACCGTTTTCTTCTTCTCGTCACCTGTCACGATTTACGCCCTCCGCTCTCAACCTTCTCTTCTTCCGGGGAAGCATCTTCAGGAGACGCATCTTCACCATCGGCCAGGATCCCCCTTTCGATAAAATCTTCGCTCACGTAGTCGAGACCCAATTCATGCAATGACTCCCCAGTAGGGATGCCGTCGTCATTCCACCCCTTGAGTTTGTAATAGGCATCCAGGAGCTCCTTTTCAAGCTCGGGGAATCTCTTCTTCCAGTGGTTCTCCGGAGGCTTATCGTCTTTTCTCCTCATGCCTCTTCGTATATTCACGGCTCTCACCAGAGTCCGGTACCTCCTGGCTGCCTGCGTCAGTTTATCTTCATCCATGTCGATCCCGGCACCCGCTGAGATGAATTTCGGGTAATTGTGGATATGATACGGTGGCTTCAAAGGAAACGATGAAAGGCCGGCGCACATACCGAGGGCGTCATCGATGTAGTGCATCCTCTCCTGCCAGTCGACGATATCGCAGGTCATTTCGACAGTGGGGTAATAAGGGATCGAGTTCTCTCCGCGGAGTTCCCAGTCCAGAAAATACTGTTTGAACTTCTCATCTGGAACCTGGATCCAATCCTTAACAAACGCTTCTCTCTGGTCTCTCTCGGGGAAAGGCGCCTGGGGGAACTGCCCTTCGATCTGGGTTATGTTTATTTTCTCGCCGGTAGAATACATGAGGAAATAAATGGGATTCAGCATTGACAGTTTGAGAGGCAGCTGCTCATGTTTCTTTATCGTGTTGTGAGCGTATGCTTCGGCGCCGTTACCGATCTCTTTTGCCGCCCAGTACGTACCATTTGCCAGGACATCGCCTATCCCTTCCCGCCGGACGATCCTGTCGAGCAGCCAGTAGAACCTCTCCTCGTTGTCGGACGGCAGTCCCGGCATGTCATCATCAGTCAGGATGCCGTTTTCATACAGTTCGAGAGCGAAGGCCATAACCTGCGGGGTCGAGTATCCGTCCACGCCGTACTCCGTGGCGCGTTGAGCGATTCTGAGACCGAAATCCAGGTTCGACATGGCCGCCATCGTGTACGTCAGCTTAGTGAAGCACTTCATCATATATGTCGGGAGTCCCGGGAGGGAAATCGTGGCTCCGCACTCCATCGGGCAATTGTAGCAGCTGACCAGCCGCGTCCGGGCGCTTTTCATCGTCTCGGTCCACTCTTTTTCGATCTCCTCGGTCCAGAAACCTTTCCTGCGAAGGCGGGAATTGCCCCACATGAAATTCTCGGTGTGCCACTTCTCATCATGTATTTTCATCTCCTGCGGTGACCCGAGCCCGGCTAAAATGGGCATCACCCCCGGAATCGGGTTTTCTTCCCGGAACTTTATGTACTCCAGTACTTCGTTGCAGAGCTCGAGGTATTCGGCGGGCCGGGCGAGATTCACGTCATTTGTTCCACGAACGGCGATCGCCTTCACCCCTTTATCTCCCATAACGGCCCCGATCCCGCCACGGCTGGCACTGGATCTGCCCTGCTCGATTGAGGCGAAGTAGACCCTGTTCTCACCGGCCAGGCCGATCGCGGCCACCTGCGCTTTCGGCTCATTCAGCTCCCGGCGGATGAGCCCGATGGTTTCATTGGAGCCTTTCCCCTCGAGATGCGAGGCATCGCGTATTTCTACTCTGTCATTGTGTATCCACAGATAAACCAGATCGGGGGACTTGCCGCGAAGGATCACTTTGTCATAACCGGCATGCTTCAATTCGGGGGCCCAGAACCCCCCCATCATCGAAAACGCCATCAACTCGGTCTGAGGAGAGATGGTAGAAACAATGGTGCGGTTACAACCGGTAGCGGGCGTGCCGCACAGGAGACCCGTGGCGAATATGAGGAGATTGTCAGGCGAGAAGGGTTCAACTTCAGGGGGGACCCTGTCCCACAGTATCCTGGCGTTCGTACCGAGCCCCCCGAGGTAGAGTTCGGTGTCTCTCGGGTCTGTTGCAACCCGCTCGATGTTTCCCCGGGTGAGATCGATCTCCAGATTGAACCCTGTCTCCGCGTATCTCATTTTTTCGCCCCTCAGTGGATCTGCTCGGAATACGACGGACGTGGCGCGTCACCGTATTCATGAACAGGATCACATATCCTGGTTAACCTTTCCTTCCGAATCCCGCTTTCCCTCCAACCAGTTCTTTTTCCAGAGGGATCATGTTGAGGATATCAAACCCCAGGGATTTGAAGTAAGAGATCAGATCGCCCTCGTACCAGGCGACCAGCGTGCGGACCCTCTTCACATTCTTTCTCTCGAAATGGTCCATCAGCGTTTCCCCGAGTTTGTGACCTATACCTCTACCCTGGTAACCGGGATCGACCCCGAGTACCTTGATCCAACCCGTCTTTTCACTGCTGCCGAACTCCCAGAGTCCCGTCTCGGCCAGGACGAACCCGACCAGCTTCCCATCTAGTAGGGCACCGAGATTCATCAGGGGGTCGCCCCGCTCGAGATGAAACGTCGCTGTCTCTTTGAGGTATTCCATTCTCTCCGAGTCATCCAGGTTGCCCACCCGTTTGATCTTCTCCTCGATATCCAGGATCGCTTCGAGGTCATCGATCGTCAGCATCCTGACGTCGATCGTCGTGGATATTTCCTTCCACAACCGTGACCTGCCGATCTTCCTGAAATGGATCTTGCCTTCCGCTTTGAGGATCTCGAGATACTTTGACACGGTGTGACGGGTGAGACTCAGCATTTCGGCGAGCTCTTCCGCCTGAAGACCGGCCGGAGACGCCTTGAGATTGTTGAGGATACGGCCCTGAATGTTCTTCTCAGCCATCATTCTGATCCAATTATGGTTACCAATATTGGTTACCATAATAATACCAGAAAATCCTCCCCCTGTCAAGGAAATTGTCCGAAAATTGCGTATAGTGGTTGATTTTATGAAAAATACGCGAGATTCTCACATCTCTTCTGAGCAAGGTCGAGAGGAAGGAGGAAATATCCCGGAAGTTTGATAACCTTCAAAGCAGTGGATCATCTGCTCACGAGGTGAAGAGATTACTGGAGAAGTGGCAGAATCGTCGTGGGGGTAGACAGGGAAATCCCTCCTGAGAGGTTCTGTCAATGATCAACATGGTGTTCCATCAACGGCCGGTGATCGGAATTGATCTTTGAACCTCCAGTCTGATCTCCCAGGAATCCTCAATGAATTTGTCAGCGACAGTATCGGTGTTCTCCGTAACCTCCCCATCAAACACCTCGCCATCCCATATCTCTTCGTGGATGATCCCCACTCTGCCCTTCACCGTATACATTCCCAGTGGAGCACTGTGGGGAATGTGCAGGTACACATTTCCGGTAATGGATGAGCCCGGTGGAATCGAAACATCGAGGATGCTGTCCCGGATCGAGTTGTTCGGTCCGCTCACCGCTACCCACCCGTCGAATGCTACGTAATCAGTACAGGGATTCGCTACTGTGAACTCCCATGTGACAGTCTCTCCACGTTGCCCGGTCGATGGGGTGTTCTCAAAAGTGAGAGAAGGACATGAAAATTCCGGATACTGATACTCGAATGCCCCCATGTCTACTCTGTCACCACCGTTCTGAGGAACTTCCGCCGCCGGATCCCCGGAATCGATGCATGGTGAGTCCGGTGAGAGTTCGTAGTTGTCACCTTCAGTATCCACGAACAACGGTTCGGTGTCGATGTTGCCCGTTCCAGGCCAACCGTTTTGTATGTCGCAGTAGCTTACCGTGACCGAACTCGAGCCGTCCACGCTGATTTCCGACCCCCAGTAGCTATCCCAGAATATCGTGTTTACTATTTCGACATCTGAATTCAGGATGTGTGCCGCCTCAGCACTCACATCGCTCCAATTGCCGAAGAAAGTGTTGTTTTCGATGAGACAGGAAGTCTCACCGGAACAGTAAATACCCGATCCATACGTTTCCTCGGCCCAGTTTTTTGCGACGAGGTTCCCGATTACGGTCGATTCAACATCATTGTTGAGACTGATGGCACCACCATCACCCGAAATCGCATAATGTGATTGATTCTCCGTAATGATGTTTCCATAAATAGCCACCGTTGAAGTGCTCGAGTAGATACCGCCCCCGCCGGTGTGCGCATCGTTTCCATGTATCAGATTATCACGAATCTCTATGCTCGACCCGATGCTGTAGATACCAGCACCGTTTCCCAGTTCATACCAGGTGTTGTTATTCTCGATAGTGTTACTTTCGATGAGGACTTCAGATGACATGCTGTAAACAGCACCCCCGTTTGATGCCGCATTTCCGTAAAAGATATTGTCGGTGATTCTCACCGTTGCTTCCGAACAGTATATACCTCCTCCCTGGCCGTAAGGAGCATCGTTGTTTCTGATATTATTGCCGATAATAGTAATGTCGGCTCCCTGGCAGTACACGGCACCGCCCGATCCCGGTCCCTCGGATTGATACGCGGTGTTAGACTCCAGGACATTTCCAGTTATTACTGGAGATGCTCCATCACAGAGGATACCGCCACCACCCGGATCACCGCCGTATCCATTGGTTACCGTGAATCCCTGAACAACAGAAGTTGAATCCTCCCCGCTGTGCAGATAAAAACCGCGGTGTGTATTCCACTTATCGCCCTGGCAGTCGATGATGCAGCTGTCAGGTCCGTTCTCAGACATGACGACTATGGCTTTCCCCAGAAAGTCTATGTCCCGGTTCCCGTCACCTGTGTAAATACCATCGGACACCAGTACCGTATCGCCATCTACCGCCTCATTAATTCCTTCTTGAATCGTCGCCGCGTCAGAAGGGACATTTACAGTATTCGCCGGAAGCATCGAAACGTAGAACAAGAGAATCATAGCTGAGAAGAAGAGTACAATTGCACGCATGACAGTTTCTCCAATAGGGGGATTGATATGCACAGCCCAGTGAACACATTTAGCCGGCTTCCATCATATAGATGTAACAAAGTGTGGAAACCTTACACCCATATTCAATTGTACCAGAAAACCCAAGAAATTGCAACTCCTGGCAATGCAGGATACGATTCCTGAGAGAGAATTGTTCTGACCCGGGGAGGAACCTAAAAAGTGTTTACCACTCGGGTAAACATTCATGTCAACGTGAGGACAAAAATTCGGGAGAGCCCCCGGGGAAAAGCGGTTACTGACACTCCAATCGCCGTATGCAGGTTGGCTCTGCCCGATTCCCACCACCCGGAAGATTTTCCTTATTTCAAGAGCAACAGTTTTTTTGTGATCGTGTGACCTTCTGCCTTCAGTGTGTAGAAATACACTCCCGACGGCACAGCGATCCCTCTGTCATTCCGGCCATCCCAGACGACCGAACTCTTCCCCTCTGGTTTTACCCCCCCATCCAACCTCCTCACAAGTTTTCCGGACAGATCATAAACCATGAGGGATATCGTCCCGGATCCTCGAATATAATAGTCGATGCGGGTAGTCGGATTGAAGGGATTCGGATAGTTCTGATCCAATGTGAACAACCTGGGTAATCCGCTTCCGCCCGTCTCTCCTGTTCCCAGACCAGAATCCGGAAATACCGCCCGGATATCGACCCAGTATATATCGGTCTGTTCATTCGTCACGTAGGCCCGTCGTCGATTGAAAAACAGATACTTGCCATCCGGACTGACGCCGGCCGCATCATCTATTTGTTCGGTATTTATCTCAGGTCCCAGATTCACGGGGTCGGTCCAGATGCCATCCTCAAAAGAACTGATGTAGAGATCGACCTGGCCATACCCGCCCGGCTGATTCGATTCAAATATCAGATAGCTCTGATCCGGGGCGATATAGGGAGACGCGTCATTGTATAGTGTGTTGATCGGAGATCCCAGATGCTCCAGGGAAGAGTACTCACCGCCGACCGGTGTCGATCTGTAAATATCCTGTTGTCCAAATCCACTGCTCCGATCTGAGGTGAAGTACAGTGTTGCATCACTTGCCAGGGACAGACCGAATTCCGCCGAATTCGTGTTGACAGGAGACGGCAGTTCAACGGGATCACTCCACAGGGTATCCACCCGTTCGGAATACCAGACATTAACGGTCGGCCAACTCGGGCGTGAAGATACAAAAAAGATCCTGTTCGCGTCGGGTGAATATGCCGGAAGGAGTCCATCTCCACTTCCTTGAAACGGAGCGTCGACAGGTTCGATCCAGGAGCTGTCATCATCCATTCGGGTGTACATCAGCGTGAATACGCCCCAGGTTCTGTCGGTCACGCCAAAGACACATTCATCCAGTTCCGGTGAAAATACCAGGGTGTACTCGTATCGGTCTTCCAGAGAGATAATACCCGGGGCAAACACCTCGGGAGTCAAACCCGGCGGAGATTGACCAAAGTATAAGCCATCCGGAGGGATCAGTGAAAAACCGGTTTCAGAGCTCATGGTTACCAGGAACAATACCCCCCCCAGCACTTTCGATAAAATTCTCACAAAAGACCTCCTGAGATGAATGGTTGATGGACCCCCCCCGTTCTACATTATAGTGAGAGGGAAAAGCAAAAGTTTCACTTTTTCTTCTGTTTCGATTCTGCAGCTACTCGTACCTGATCGCATCCACCGGGTTGGCACAAGCGGCCTTGACGGCCTGGACACTCACCGTAGCGAGCGCGATCGAGAGGGAGAGGATTCCGGCAAGGAGGAATATTCCCCAGCCGATTTCGATCCGGTAGGCGAAGCCCGCGAGCCACCGATCCATTGCGAAGTATGCGATCCGCCAGGCGATCAGTTTGGCGATGGCCACGAGGATGAGAAATTCCTTCGTCAGGAGCCCAACGATACTCACGACCGATACACCGAGTGCTTTGCGGATCCCGATCTCCTTCGTCATCTGCTCCGCGGAGTAGGCGCTCATCCCGAAGAGACCGAGGCATCCTGTAAAAATCGCAAGTGCACTGAAGTAAAACCCGAATTTAGCGAGCCTGTCTACTCTCCACTATTTACTGTTGAGATACTTCTCCAGGAAAACACAGTAAAAGGGACGATCGGGGATCAACTCATGCCATTTCTGCTCCAGGCGTTCGAGCGTTTCCGGGACATGCTTTTCACCATAACAATAGACACCTCTATATTTGTGACGTTCCACCTGTTGAAGTTGAGCATGCTTTTCGATGGACAGGACCGTAACCGGTCTTCGCTTGCCGAGGCTTGTTTCATAGAGAGATTTGAGTAGGTCGGGTTCACGATAGCTCATCCGGAGGTCAGCATCCCCGAAACCTCCGTTTCGATCGGAATTGAAGAAGATCTTGTCTCCTTTGAAGGAGATTGAGGCGCCACCCTCCCATGAATTGTAATTGAATTTCCAGCCCAGATTGCGCGCCTCCCCCCATAATCCACCCTCCCGAAATGAAGACCAGAGGTCGTCACCACTATAACCATTAGGATGATTCGAGGCGAAGCAGAGGTTTACTTCGAGCGTTGACACAGCAGAGTTCTTCTCTGCGAAGGAAGTGTTCACGTTTGATACGAGATTATACGGGACACCCCAGGCATTACCGGTTCTCTCTTAGTACCAGATATCCATCTCCCGGTATCCACCCGTACGATCGGAGTTGAAATACAAGCTGTTTCCATTTCGTGATATCTCAGGTGCCCTCTCCTCATAAGTGCTGTTGACGGGGGAACCCAGGTTTACGGGTGGCGACCATTTTACCTCGTCTAACGCTCATCCAGATATTGTAATCTCCTTCTCCGCCTGGCCTGTCCGAGGAAAAGAAGAGCGTTTCACCGGTACAGGAAATAGAAGGAATAAAGTTCCGTGTATGAGGAGTTCACAACTGATCCGAGGTTCACCGCCGAATCCCATTCCGAACCGTTCCATGTGTTCATCTCACCGCAGAAGGAGCAGTTTGCGGATTATCACATCTCCACCTGCATGTAATCGGCACAGATAAATCCCGGAGCCGACATCCTCTCCGCTATCGTTCTTCCCGTCCCATGTGATGAGGTGCGAGCCTGCAGATCGATGTCCATCGACGAGGGTCCTCACGAATTTTCCCGTCACACAGAAAATCTTCAACCGAACCACACCGGGCTCCGTTAGAGTATTGGTGATCTCGGTCCGTGGATTGAACGGGTTTGGCACATTTTGCCTGAGAATGGACTTCCGCGGAATAATCTCCTCCGGAACGGATTCGGTAATGCCGGTCGGAGGGTAGATCTCGATCGGATCCCCGGGTGTCATATCTTTCCCGTCGAACCCGGGATAATCAGGAGGATACCGGTCGGTCCGAAACACCGAGTTCAGCTGAGACTGGGAATCGTGTGGTATGGGATCCCCCTGGACCATCGGTCCCTCGTCCGTCACCGGATTGATGTAGAGCCACACCACCTCGCTCTCTGCTGTGACTTCGAATAACACACCGTTCGGTCCTTCACAGATCAGGGTGTTACCGTTGGGGAGTCGCTGTGACCCGGAAAGGAAACTACCGTAGAAATCTTCGGGGTTCTCAGCCGTGTATACCCACTCAGGTTCCTGCGGCCCGAAGGACGACCCCGGCTCGAGATGGTAGTTGCCCTCATCATCCACGGGAGGTGTGATCTCATCGATGGATGAGTAATACCCTTCCGGCCTCCCGTTGCCGTTGTCGAAGAGCAGGATGTTTCCGGCCCCGGGCAGACCCGTCCCGATCCACTCGACATCATGCTGCACAAATAACATCTGGTCGTCGCTTTCCCCTGCCCTGTAGGTCTGCGGATTTCCCCACCGGTAAAGAAGATCGCCGCCTTTCCCTCTGACTCCTCCAGTGTGACCCGCAGCCTCCAGAGTAGTGGTACTGTGGTCGATCACCCAGATCTCTCTGAAAGTAGGCACGCTCAGGAGGATCTGGTCGAATTCTTCGTTGTAATCGACCGAATTGGTGTGAGTCCAGTCGGGACCGGGCTTCCCCACGAAGTTGGGATCGATCAGTTCCGGATGGTCCTCTACGGCACCGTAGTTCTCTCTCGTGTTATCATAATCCTGTATGAGGTGATCCCAGACGTGCCACTCCCAGACGATGGTTCCTCCTGTTTCACCGTCCGGTTCGACCTCGATGATGTGATCGGGCCACAACCCTCCAGGTGGGATGATACCGGGATCGCGGCCCGCAGTGAGCGCCTCCCCCGACGACTTGTATTCCCAGGCTATCAGCAGGATATTCCCGTCGGATAGTTTCTCGATATCATGGTGTTGAAAATGTTGATCAGTGGCGTACTCGAACTCCCAGACCGTAGAGCTGTCCCAGTCGAACTCCTCAACCCTGCCCCCTGCTCCTCCGGCACCCCATCGGGGACTGCCGCTGGGGCCAAGCGATGCCGTCCTGAGAAGGTTTCCGTTCTCGAGGAGGTACACGGTATTTCCAGGCCGGTAATCGCTGCCCCACGACCGGATCAGCCGGCCCTGGTTGTCAATCAGATAGGTCGATTCGTAGTGAAGAGGTGAGAACAGCGTATATCCATCGAAAGACCCCTCCTCGCAGAAAAACAGTCCGACTGTTTTTGTGGTGTCCGATGGATTGGCGGTGAGATTCACAGACAGGCAGAGGATGAGCCCACAGACCACATAACTATGTTTCACGAATGCATTCGACATGAATACACTCCGGGGCAGGTTGAGTGCAACAGGCAGGGCGAAGGAGTCTTTTCTTATCTGACACCGTAAGGCTTTAGAAGTTAAATCGTTTACGGGAGAAACCGGTACGGGGAACCGAACCGGGAACAGTCAGGGGTGAACGGCCGCCTTCACGGGGCCCCCGTGAGAGGGGTCAACGATTGAATGTTGATCTGATAATTTTCGAACCAGTGCGGGGGGCCGGAATATCTCCGTAAACACCGGTGTTCCTCGAATTGACACCCCGCATGGGCCAGTCGGCATTGCCGGGGGCCACCTCCGAAGGTGTGTTCCAGGCATACACCCACCCATCCCACGTAGCGGCGACCAGCTCGTAAAAACCGTCACCGTCGATGTCACCGGCAGCGACACCGGAAATGGATGCAGTGAACATGTGCTTCGGATAACTCTCGATGAGCTGACCCGCGCCTGAGACGGCGAAGAGTTCACCCCCGTCGGTGGCGAAGCAGATATCCTGAAAATCATCGTTATCCACATCAACAACAGTGGGAAATCCTTTCTGCCAGTCCACTACGTCGAAGGGCCAACCCGGCAGGGAGGTCCCTGTCGCGATGTCGATAACAAATACGCGGTAGTCTCCCGGCAGGTAGTTGTCGAATGCTATGAGTTCGGGGTAGCCATCTCCGGACACATCGCCGAGTCCGAGATAGAACAGCTGACTGCTGGTGGCGATCTGGATCGGGAACGCACCGAAGGAATCGCCGTTGTGGTGATAACATGCTGCAGTGGACACCCCGCTTCCCCAGTATCCGAGAATAATCTCGAGATCCCCGTCCCCGTCAAGATCCGCCGGAACGGGTGGACCGAACATGTTGTACTGTGAAGACAGAGTGTCGAGTATGGCCGGGTAACCGGGGGCCTCGGCACCGTTTTCATCGAACACGTGGAGCCGGAATGCATTGGACAGCATCGAAACCGCAAACATCTCGCTGCCGGCGTCACCGTCAACGTCGCCGAAGTAGAGCGAGATGATATTCTCGTCAGGGTCCAGGTCGACGGTGAACATGCGGTTGCCGGAGTGATCGAAGGCTGATATGCGGTAGTGCACGAATGTGTTGCCGAGAGTATGTGCGCCCCATGCCTCGAGATCACCGTCACCATCAGTGTCACCCAGTACAAACGGGGTATCAAGAGCATTCGAGAGGTCATCGATCGCCTGCTGCGGGAAACCGGTCATGTTGCTCCCGTCCAGCTCTTTCCCGTTGAAGCACCACATGTGTGAATCTCCCGCCCACCAGTCCCGTTCCGTCCACATTACTTCCGTGTCGCCGTTTTCCTCTAAGTCGGCAACCGATGGACCGGGTTTGTTCGCGTTGGTACCATAGCCCATGTACTGCATCTCGGTGGTCGGCCAGCCCGGCAGGAAGGTCCCGTCACCCCGTAGACCGAAGGTGTGACCTCCGGTGAGAAAGATCTCATCCGCTCCGTCACCGTCGGCATCGAAAAGTGTGGGGGTATAGGGAAAACCCGCACCGGGAGAAGCGAGATCGACCGGCCATCCTCTGCAAAGACCTTTTTCATAGATCCCGAGAATGGCAAGATGGGGACTGTCAGCGGGTTCATGACTTCCCCTATCGTGGAGCAACTCCCCGACATCCGGTGTGAGAACCGTCTTCCGGCACTTCTCTGCTGTAGTAGCCGGATACACAAACAAGGTAGAGAAAAAAACCGTCATGCTTGCTGTGATCATCACTCGACGTCGTTTTTTATCCACCATGAGATCCTCTCCATTTTGACAACTCGGGGGCCACCAGTCAGTTTTAACAACTGTTCGTGGAATATGGATGCCTGAGTACGATGGCTGATAAACAATGAGCACCCCGCCCTATTGCTTTTCGACCAGGAACCCATCTCCGTTAAAACAGCCATTTTCGTATTTTCCCAAAAAAGTCCGATAGGAGTAGATTCCGGTCGGGACAGATCCCGGGACCTGTTGCGAAAGAGTGAACTGTCTCGTCGCTCCTCCGTTGATGTGAAGATCCTCTACCATCAGGAGTGGACCGTAGAGATTATCATTCGGCAGATTCACTTCGTTCCACCCGTCTACGATCGCCGTTTCTAAACTAGAATTGGAAACAGTGACCAGGTAATCGAACGATCCTCCTCCCGGAGGTATGACAACGGGCGGGTCAACGGGCTCGACAATAATACTCAGCAGCTCTGAAGCATTCAGATGGATGAAGATCTCACTCTCCCAGCGGGTAAAAAGGATGTCGAGGTTCCCGTCATCATTCCAGTCACACACTTCCATGTGACTCCAGTTGTAATTGTCCGGGTCCGGATCGATGGGATCGGTGTAACCGACGAGCTCATAGTTCTCGTAAAATACCGGAGCGCTGTTGGTTCCGTAATTCGGCCAGTAGAGACAGCTCCCATCTATCCAGCCCATCACAAGGTCCTTGAGACCATCTCCATTCAGATCGGCGATTTCGGGGAAATTTTTCCATTGGTAGATATCACTCCCATTCGCCTGAATTCTGGACGAGCTCCCGAAAACAGGCACCGTATCCGTCCCGATGTTCAGATAGACATTCACATATCCCACATCCATTCCGACGATGAGATCTTTGCGCCCATCCTCGTTCCAGTCGTTCACCACCGGCACGGAGAGTGTGCCCACATCGATATCAGCGCCGTTTGCCTGAATGTGTCCTTCATAGGTCAGGTCGGGTTCGGTCACTGATCCGATGTTTCTGAACAGATTGACATACCCGTCATATTCTCCGGCGAGCAGATCGTAGTCTCCATCGTTGTCCCAGTCCACAGCCTGTGGACTCGCCCCCATGCATCAGCCGTAGCTCAGTGATATCACCTGGCTATCCGCGCTGAGCATCACCCGGTCGTTAAAATCACGATTCGCATTGGTGCCGTAGTTTCTGTAGAAATAAATGTTACCATCGTAGAATGTCCCGACGAGGAGATCTTCCACGCCGTCGCCGTCCCAATCCACAACGTTCGGCGCGATACCGTTGTTGTCGGTGTGAATGGTTCCCCCGTCCCAGGTAGTCGTAAAATCAGGCTCGAACACCACTACTCTCGCGCCCTGGGTGGATTGATCGAGAGCATTCGCCGCGGACACAAAAAGAGTAAACAGCATCAACAAAAACAGGTGGTACACAATTACTATTCCCGGACGCTCCATGACAGGCCTCCTTGAAAAGAAGTATGGATGGAAATACACAATCTTATTCTATCAGAGATGAAGGGGTTTTGTCAAGTAGAAGAGAATCGAGAAATAGGTATCCAGAATATTGAGTGTTTTCAGCGAACGAGGGTGGTCTGGGTCCGATGTATCTTACAGTCATTGACACGAAAATTATTGATTTGTGTTTCCATATATCTCATATTTGTTTTTGCTGCCGACTCCATCGATGCTCATTACTTTCTATATTTGGTGTACTGCGTCTGAAGAGTTCAGACAGGATTGGCAACGGTGAAAGGAGACATATCCGGCACGACCGGCTCGAATACCCTTGATGAACGAACGGTGCGGACACCTGACGGGGCTGGGGTGCAATTCGTAAACATTTTACGGAGTTCGATATCGTGTGGATCGCAGTGATCACCGACACCCATGCAAACCTGCCGGCATTACAGGCAGCTGTCAAGGCCATTCAGGCACATGGATATGATGCCATCTACCACACCGGCGACGCCATCGGCATCGGACCCTGCCCGGCCGAATGCCTGGAGATCCTGATCGAGACACCCCGGAGCTTTTGTCTGATGGGAAATCATGAGGATTGGCTTATACGAGGTCTGCCGTCACCCAGGCCGGATTGGATGAACGACGATGTCTCGCAATTCTTCCAGTGGACCTACGATCAGATTAACCACACTCTCCACTCAGAAATATCATATTGGCCTTATGAGCTGACGAAAGAATTCGACGGTGTTGAAGCGAGTTTTCTTCACTATCCCCTCACTCCCTCGGGAGCCGAGTTTTTGTCTGTCGATCAAAAACCTTCTTCCGGTGATCTTGACCGCATCTTTGAAAAGTACCGGGCTTCGGTCGTTTTCTTCGGTCACTACCATCATACGGTTGATGAAAGAGGCCGGCGGCGCTACATCAATCCGGGTTCGCTCGGTCTGGGCGAAACAGGCCACGCGAGATACGTTCTCATCGACTTCAAACAAGGCCACTTCACGATCCACCATCATGAAGCTCTTTATGATGATAGCGAACTGTTCGAATTGTACGAGAACAGAAAGATCCCAGGAAGGGATCGCATCTATGAGATGTTCTTCGGTGGATAAATTACTTTTCACTCTCAACCGGGCGGTGGGTCGATGAAATTCTCTGTTGTGATCTTTCTGATACTCTCCCTGCTTGTTGCTGCGCTCTTCGTTTCCAGAGCTCGCGGTGAAGCCGCGCATCTCGATTCTGATTTTACAACCTCAATGGTTCCGGCAGGCAAATCACACGACGACGCATATTCTCAGGACATCCTCTCGCTTGAGAGAAACAGGACTTCCACGGACAGGGGTGATAAAACACCTTCAGCAACGATCGAGTGTTACGGGACTTTTCACTCGATGGGAATCATTATCACACTGGGTGCGGACGATGATCCTGATCGCGACGCGACCGCGGCTTTTACCTACCGGAAAGAGGGAAACGCATACCGGAGAGGGTTTCCCCTCACCCGCCTGCTTCGTGTCGAAGACGGGGATGACCTGGAGCTCTTCGTGGGCAGTCTCTTCTGGCTGGAGCCGGGGACCACCTACGACATGCGGGTGACAATCGCGGATCAGGACGGTGACCCGATCGACGGGGTGACCCTGGAGACAAGCGGTTTCACCAGAGAGGAGATGTCGATCCCTGCACCGGACAATTCATATTACGTTAGTACGACCGGGGATGACGGTAATGACGGGACGATCGAGCATCCTTTTGCCTCCGTCGCTAATGCCTTGCAGATTGCTCAACCGGGTGATGAAATCGTTCTTCGAGGTGGTATCTATTTTCAGGGCGAGGTTTCCATTCCCATGTCGGGTACGGAAGGGGCTCCGATCGTGATCCGCGGATACCCCGGTGAGACAGCGGTTCTGGACGGGTCAGATCCGGAAGCCTTCGTCTGGACTGATCTGGGTGGGGGTATCTACCGCGCTTATGTAAACGCAACGAATCCCAATCTCATAGCGGCCGACGGTGAACGCCTCCTCCCCTACAATTCTCTTGCTGATCTCGAGAACCTCGTCTGGGGCATACCCGGTTTTTATGCCGACGGAACCACCGCGTATGTCCGGCTTGCGGGAGATGCCGATCCCAACGAATCGGA